>NZ_SZXE01000015.1:0-937523 GCF_005281255.1 Citrobacter sp. wls708 | reverse complement strand
TTTGCGTCTGTGTGAAATGAAACCTGCCGCCTTATGCGACCTCCGACGCTATCCCCTCGAACATATCTGAATCCTTTCTGTGCTAATTAAAACCGTGACTTATATCGCATAATTAATTATAACAATTATATAACATTTGGTTTACCAAAAAAGACACAACTAGCATTGATAAATTCACGCGATCCTTGGCAGGGGTATAATTCTAATGGCTGATAGCAGTGTAACTGAGAACGGGACGCTGACAGACGGCGATACCCGTCGTCGTATTTGGGCGATTGTCGGAGCATCATCAGGGAATCTGGTCGAATGGTTTGATTTCTATATCTATTCTTTCTGCTCTCTCTATTTTGCTCATATCTTTTTTCCATCAGGAAACACCACTACGCAACTCTTACAGACTGCCGGCGTTTTTGCCGCAGGCTTTCTGATGCGACCAATTGGCGGCTGGTTGTTTGGTCGCATCGCTGATAAGCACGGGCGCAAAAAATCCATGCTGCTGTCAGTTTGTATGATGTGTATGGGATCGTTGGTGATCGCTTGTCTTCCGGGGTATGAAACCATCGGTACCTGGGCTCCTGCGCTATTGCTACTGGCCAGACTATTTCAGGGACTGTCTGTCGGGGGCGAATACGGGACCAGCGCTACCTACATGAGTGAAGTGGCCATTGAAGGTAAGAAAGGTTTTTATGCTTCATTCCAGTACGTAACGTTAATTGGCGGGCAGCTATTGGCATTACTGGTTGTGGTCATTTTACAGCAAACCTTAGAAGATTCAGCGCTCAGAGAGTGGGGGTGGCGTATTCCATTTGCGCTGGGAGCCGTGTTAGCTATTGTCGCGCTATGGCTGCGTCGCCAGTTGGATGAAACCTCGAAACAGGACGTTCGCGCGCTGAAAGAAGCGGGCTCTCTGAAAGGTCTGTGGCGTAATCGCAAAGCCTTCATCATGGTGCTTGGCTTTACTGCTGCTGGCTCGCTGTGTTTTTACACCTTCACAACCTATATGCAGAAGTACCTGGTTAATACCGCAGGTATGCATGCCAACGTAGCCAGCGGGATTATGACGGCGGCACTGTGTGTGTTCATGCTGGTGCAACCATTGTTTGGCGCTTTGTCAGATAAAATTGGCCGACGTACTTCCATGCTATGCTTTGGCGCATTAGCTGCGATTTTCACCGTTCCCATTTTGACAGCATTGCAAAACGTGACGTCTCCGTATATGGCGTTTGCTCTGGTAATGTGCGCCTTGTTGATCGTGAGTTTCTATACGTCCATCAGCGGCATTCTGAAGGCTGAGATGTTTCCGGCGCAGGTGCGCGCCCTGGGGGTTGGGTTATCTTATGCGGTGGCGAATGCTCTGTTTGGTGGTTCAGCCGAATATGTTGCCTTATCCCTGAAATCCATCGGTATGGAAACCACATTCTTCTGGTACGTTACCGCGCTGGCAGTCGTCGCATTTTTAGTATCGCTGATGCTGCATGGTAAGGGGAAAGGGCTGCGCCTCTAATGATGCGCCAGTTGCCAGACTGCATAGCCGGTTGAGGCGCCCGCAACATCCCAGGCAAAGTCCTTCCAGCTCCAGCCGCTCCCAGCGGGGCGGCTGTCCCACAGCTCTTTCGATGCGCCCAGGCTGATTGAGAACATCAAACCAATAGCCGCACTGCGATCTCGGTTGTTACCCTGATGCTGTGCATATTCGTTACCGGCTGCGGCAAGCATGGCGGAGGCAATAAAATGTTGAGCTTTGTCTTGTCCGCTCCAGCGGTCGTTTGCCATGTGGCTGCAGCCAGAAATAGCCAGGATACTGGTAAGAATAAACAGGCGCACCGTTGCCTCCATATGAAAAACCCCGTCAGTGACGGGGTTTTGGTTACAGAATACGGCTAATTAATCTGTCGATACGAATACGGCGTAGTCGACGGATCAGCTTACGCACTTTGACTGGATAGTCAGCAATGCTTTGCAGGTCGCGGTAGTGCTTAACCACGGTGGTATGCGTGCGGATAAGCTCCAGCTCTTTATCGCGCTGGGGCGCCAGCTCTTGCTTAGGATCGTGGATAAGGATGGCATTTTCCAGATCCAGACGCCAGGCTCGAGGATTAAGGTTGTTGCCGGTGAGCAGCATCCATTTATCATCAACCCACATACCTTTCAGATGATAAGTGTTGTCATCATCTTTCCATAAGCGCACGACTAACTGGTCGGTATTCACATAATATTGCAGTCTGCTCAGGAAACGGCGCAGGTTAATTTCATACAGATAGGGCAGCGCGCCGATGATTTTAAAAGGCTCATCTTCCGGGATATAAAAGTCGTTGGCGGTTTTATCACCGACAATGATTTCGACCTTTTTCCCTTCACGCAGCAGCTGAATGATATTGCGCACCAGTATGGCGGGCAGATTGAAATAAGGGGTACAAATTGTGAGTTTGTGCTCTGCGCAGGGCATGAGGTGGAAAATAGTCTTATTTAACAGACTGGATTTTCCGAGTCCAACCAGAGGCGTAACAGAAAGCTGTTCATTATCCGCATCTCCCTGAAAATGGAATGACGCATCGCGCAGTTCCTGACGGTACAAGCGGATGTCGTTTTTAATTTCCGGGCTTTTAGGGCGATTGATATCATCAAGACGATTAACGCCGCGACCATTCATCAGGTTTTGCGCTACCCAATTGAACATGATATCGGCCATTTGCGCGTTGCGAATCAACTGATAACGGTCGTAGCGATATTTATCATGCTGATGCAGATAAACATCGTTCAGGCTGGCGCCGCTATACAGGACGCTGTCATCGATGATAAAGCCTTTGAAATGCAGAACGCCAAGGGCTTCGCGCGTGTTAATCGGCACGCCATAGACAGGAATATCGATACCGGGGTTTTCTTGCGCCATGCGGCAATACCAGTCAGCATTGGTATTAGATGCCGCAGCACCAATGCGCCCGCGCTGGGCTCGGTGCCAGTCGACAAGCACCCGGACATCCAGTTCAGGACGCTGCCGTTTTGCCGCATAGAGCGCGTCGAGTATGCCTTTGCCACCGTCATCCTGTTCCAGGTACAGCGCAATAATGCAGATCCGTCGCGTCGCGCTGGCGATTTTTTCCAGCAGAGTCTCCCTGAAATTAGCGGGAGCATAAAAGAAATCTACATCATCAACTGACTGAGAAATCTTGGGTAGTTGGGCAAGGTGTTGTTGATGTTTATTACGCTTAAATTTTGACAACATCACAGTGCATTTCTTCTCTGTTCATTGAAGGGTCCTCTGTGCTATGCAGACGACATAAGCGGGCAATGATACCACCAGTACCCATTAATGTGGTCAACATTTCCAGTACCTTACTCACGATTCCTCAAATTGGGCCAGATTAAGCGTTAGCCCAACAATCCCCTCTTCGAGTTGGACGTCAACAACGAACCCGAGTTTCCGGGCCAGGGCGACCATACCGCGATTGTTTGGCATCGTAATACCATTCAAACGTCTAAGTCCGTGATCTCGGGTATAGGCAATTAATTTTTCCATCAATCGGCGACCCAGTCCAAGTCCTTTGAGATCAGAACGAACCAGGACGGCAAACTCGGCATCTACGTTATCAGGATCCGAGATAGCTCGCGTCACGCCGAGGATCTCTTCATGATTATCTCTACAACGCACAGCGACAAAGGCCATTTCACGATCGTAGTCGATCTGTGTCATATTGGCTAAATCTTCATGGGTAAATTCGTTGATCTCACTAAAATAGCGATAATAAAGATCTTCTTTGGTTACCTGAGAAATGAACTGCTGCAGATGAGGTTCATCCTCTGGCAAAATGGGGCGGAACAGGCAGCGCTCGCCGTTCTTCAACTCAACCCACTCTTCAAGCTGATGAGGGTAGGGGCGTACAGCCAATCTGCTTTCGTTATCGCCTGTGAAAGGGGCAATGTCCAGCGTGACGTCCAGCGCGGTAAACTCACCGGCGGAGGCCAGCAGTGGGTGAATATCCAGACGCTGAATTTCCGGACAATCGACGATCAGGTTGGATACCTGCACCAGAAGCTGGCTTAGTCCGGCGATATCCAGTGGGCGTAGTGCGCTACGAGCGCGGATCTTCTTATTTTTGATCCCCTGGATAACCAGATAACGCGCCAGATTCATGTTCAATGGCGGCAATGCCACCACGGCTTGCTCTTCTGGTCGCCACTCAACCCCGCCTTCACCCAGCATAATCAGCGGGCCAAATACCGGATCGTGTTCAACGACGACGCGAAGCTCCTGAGCGCCAGCGCGATTCGCCATGCTTTGCACTAATAAACCGTGGATGCGCGCCTGCGGCCAGGCCATTTTCACCCGATCAAAAATCGCATTCGCGGCCTGCTGTACCTCTGTTGCCGTACGCAGGTAGAGCATTACCCCCTGAACTTCCGATTTATGCGGGATATCAGGGGAACGCAGCTTGAGCGCCACCGGATAGCCGATCTGCTCTGCGATATGCACAGCTTCCGCGCTGTCGCTGGCGATCCAGGTCGGGAGCGTGTGTAAGCCATAAGCTTGTAAAATCGGCTGCACTTCATGGGTATCCAGCGATGTGGCCCCTTCGGCAATCGCCTGCTGTAACAGATTATGCGCCTCGGCGGTGTTCGTGGTCAGGTAGTCCGGTAGCGCAGGCGTTTCTCGCAGTTGCTTCTGGTTACGCCGATACTCAACCATATGCATAAATGCGGTGATGGTTCCTTCCGGTGTACGGTAGGTGGGCACCCCTGCTTCGCTAAATAGCCTACGGGCTTCCTGGGAAGAAAACTCCCCGCACCAGTTGGTTAGTAAGGAGATAAATTTCCCTCGAGGATGCTGCTTTACTGCTTCGATCAACGCTTGCGCGCTTTCGGTCCCGGGGGCAGCGGCGCTGGGCGAATGAATCACCATCAGGGCGTCGAAGTCCTGGCTGGCGAGCAAAATATCCAGCGTTTTTACATAGTGTTCGCTACTGGCGTCGTCACGAAGATCCAGCGGGTTGCCGATATCAACATGGGCTGGTAGCGCATCGCGTAATTTCTGGCAGGTATCTTCACTCAGCGTGGCGAGTTTGCCATTCTTCGACCATAGCTCATCCAATGCCAGTGCGGCAGGCGCGGCGCCGTTACTGATGATCATTAGTCTGTCACCACGCAGCGGGCGCATGTGACTCAGGGTTTCGACCGCCGAGAACAGCTCGTGAGTATCTTGCACGCGTAATAAACCGGCGCGCTGAATAGCCGCATCCCAGGCTGGGTCCATCCCTGCACTGGTGTGCAGTAAACGCTGCGCTGCTGGGCTGCGGCCACTCTTAATCACCAGAATGGGTTTGTTGCGCGCGGCGCTACGGGCGGCAGAGACAAAGCGCCGGGCATCGCTCAAATGTTCGAGATAGAGCAATATTGCGCTGGTTTTACTGTCGCGCGCCAGGTAATCCAGCAGCTCATCAACGTCGATATCCAGGCTGTCACCCAACGCGATAAAGTAAGAAAAGCCCATTTCTCTCTGCTGCGCCCAGTCGAGTATGGTATTGGATACGGCGGCGGATTGAGAGATAAAAGCCAGCTTGCCGCGCTTAATCGGGACGGGGGAAAAGCTGGCGTTAAGTCCCTGCCAGGGGGCGAGAAGTCCCAGACTGTTGGGACCCAGCAGGCGTATTTTATAGCGTGAGGCGCAGGCCAGCAGTTCTGCATGCTGGGCCGCGGGAGCCGAAAGAATAATGCAGGTTTTACAGCCTTTCTCGCCAAGCGCTTCGAGCAATGCCAGGTTACGGCTGGCATTGGTGCACAACACGGCGAGGTCGGGGCTAAAAGGCAAGCTGCTGATATTGGGCCAGGCCAGTACGCCCAATACCGCTTTCCAGGCGGGCGTCACCGGTAGAACTGGCCCATTGAAACCGCCGGCAAGCAGATTACGCATCATCAGGTAACCCGCGCGGTTAGGCTTCATCGACGCCCCAATCACCGCAATGGATTTCGGTCGCAGTAGTGCTTCCAGACCACGTTGACTCATATCGGCTTCCTTAATGACACCAGTGACCGAATGATTTTAAACGCTTTCTGTCGAGTCTGCTGTGACGCTTCCCTGATGTTGAGTTTTTCCTGCCAGGTAACGGGTTTTAAAGCGAGTGAAGTGATCGCTTAACCCTTCCGCAGCTTGCGTATCGCCAGCCAGATCCAGCAAAGCGATGGCGACTTCGGCAGTACAGTATTGCCCTTCGGCGTGAATACCACGCAGGTGATAAGCAGAAAGGCGCGATAAATCAACGGAGATCACCGGCAGGTTGTCGAGGTACGGGCTTTTGCGGAACATTTTACGCGCTTCCGGCCAGGTGCCATCGAGCATAATAAACAACGGCGGTTTGCCGGTCGGCGGCGTGAAAATCACTTCGCGCTCTTCGCCCGCATAGGAAGCCGGGAATACCACCATCGGCTGGTAATCGGGATTTTTCACCAGCTCAAGCAGCGCCTGCGGCGGTTCGGTGCGTGACCACTGAAAAGCCGCGGTATCGGGCAAAATATCGGCGATTAAACGTCCCGTGTTACTGGGCTTCATCGGCTCTGTATCAAACATGACCAGACAAAAACGGCTTTTGGCCTCAGACGGTACTAACGTTGCGCATAAGCAGAGCTTTAGCGGCAGCAGGCAGCGCTGGCAGCGACGAATACGGTTACCTCGGGCGAGGAAAGGACGCGTGGCGCGCGCGAGGCGCTCAGCGCGTAACTGAAGAACTGCGTTATCGGTCATGGGGGAACACGTTGAAAAACGCTATTGTCGCAGAGGTGAAAACGGGGCACAAGATGCGCCCCGCAGAGATTATAATGATTCGTTAAGCCAGCTATCAAACGGAGCCTTAGGTACGGCGCCATTAAGCATATCGACGATTTCACCTTTTCTGAAGATCATGATGGTCGGAATACTGCGGATGCCGAAGCGGGCGCTGAGTTCACGCTCGGCTTCTGTATTCACTTTAACAAAACGTACTTTACCGCTACGCTCTTCCGCGACATCTTCAAAAATTGGGGCAAAGTTACGGCATGGTCCGCACCAGGGGGCCCAAAAATCAACCACCACCGGGAGATCGTCTTTTAACAGTTTATCCAGTGTTTCACCGGTCGCATTGATCACCTCCCCATCGAACAGGTCGTGACCACAGCGTCCGCATTTAGCCGCTTCCTGGACACGATCGTCGGGAATGCGGTTGATAGCCTGGCAGCTGGTACAAACGGTATTCATAACTAACCTCTGGATGAGTAGTGTGGACTTCATGGCAGTGACGCCAGTATGTTTCTATTATGTTACATATTATCGGGGAGTCTGTTCTAAACAACAATGCGTTTTATTCAATGAGTACAATAGTCCTTAGCTTTTAAATGAAATAATGGCTAACGACGTGCACATCGGGTAATCTGCGCGCTTCGCGCAGAGCAGGTGGAGAAAAACATGAGCGACGAACTGAAGAACAAAAACGGCAAGGTCAAAGTGATGTACGTCCGCAGTGACGATGACTCGGATAAACGCACCCAAAATCCACGTACTGGTAAAGGCGGCGGACGCCCCGGTACTTCCCGAGCCGAAGGCGGTCGTCGCCCTGCCCGTGATGACAGAAAGGGTCCGAACAGCGAACGCGGCCGTGAACGTGGTCGTGACCGCGATGCAGAACGCGATCGCAGACGTGAAGATTCACCATGGCGTACCGTGTCCCGCGCACCGAATGATGATGCTGAGGATAAAGCCGATCATGGTGGCATTAGCGGCAAGAGTTTTATCGATCCTGAAGTCTTACGTCGTCAGCGCGCGGAAGAAACCCGCGTTTACGGTGAAAATGCCTGTCAGGCTCTGTTCCAGAGTCGTCCGGACGCTATTGTTCGCGCCTGGTTCGTGCAGAGCGTCACCCCGCGCTTTAAAGAAGCATTACGCTGGATGGCGGCAAACCGTAAAGCCTACCATGTGGTTGACGAAGCTGAGCTGGCGAAAGCCTCCGGTACTGAGCACCATGGTGGTGTTTGCTTCCTGATCAAAAAACGTAACGGTACCACCGTTAAGCAGTGGGTGGGTCAGGCTGGGGCGCAGGATTGCGTACTGGCTCTGGAAGACATCGCTAACCCGCACAACCTGGGCGGAATGATGCGTAGCTGCGCCCACTTTGGTGTGAAAGGCGTGGTGGTACAGGACGCGGCGCTGCTGGAATCAGGTGCGGCAATCCGTACCGCTGAAGGTGGCGCAGAGCATGTTCAGCCGATCACCGGTGACAGCATTGTCGATGTGCTGGACGACTTCCGTAAGGCAGGTTACACGGTAGTGATGACCTCAAGCGTGAAAGGCAAACCGTTGTTTACTACCACGCTGCCGGAAAAAATGGTGCTGGTATTAGGGCGTGAGCGTGAAGCGCTGCCGGAAGCGGCATGCTCAGCCGACGACCTGTGCGTGGCGATTGACGGTACGGGTAACGTTGAAACGCTCAACGTATCTGTGGCAACCGGCGTACTGCTCGCGGAGTGGTGGCGTCAGAACAAAGCCTGATAATAAAAATGCCAGCGAATCGCTGGCATTTTTTTACTCACTTTCTGCAGGTAACACCGGCGTCCAGTCAATCGGTTTTTCACCTCGTTGTTCCAGCCATTCATTAGCCAGTACAAAGTGATTGCAGCCAAAGAAACCGCGATGCGCGGAGAGCGGTGACGGGTGCGGCGCTTTCAACACATGGTGACGTTGGGTATCAATAATCGCACCTTTCTTTTGTGCGTGTGAACCCCAGAGCAGGAAAACGACGCCTTCGCGATGCTGATTAATCAGGCTGATGACTTTATCGGTAAAGGTTTCCCAGCCCAGGCTGGCGTGCGAATGTGCCTGACCGGCGCGGACGGTGAGTACGGTATTCAGTAACAGTACCCCCTGACGTGCCCAGCTTTCCAGATAACCGTGCGTTGGGCGCGTGAAGCCTGGAATCGTCGCTTCCAGCTCTTTGTACATGTTCAGCAGCGAGGGGGGAGTGGCAATACCCGGACGAACTGAGAACGCGAGACCGTGTGCCTGGCCTGGACCGTGGTAAGGATCCTGCCCCAGGATGACGACTTTCACGTCGCCAAGTTCGGTAAAGCGAAAAGCGTTAAACACATCTTTTTGCGGCGGGTAAATTGTCATACCCGACTGACGCTCGCCAGCGACAGTATGTAGCGTGTTAACAAAATAAGGCTGCTGTTTCTCATCTGCCAGCACATCGTGCCAGGTTAATTCGGTGGCCATCTCGCTCTCCTGCGAATTTTCAATCCCTCTAGCTTAACTGCTTCTTACCACGTCGCAAAATTCTGTACGTTTCTCAACGGCATGGGCCTTAAAGATAGTTGAAAATTTATGTAAAAAGTTTAGCTGTGTACGTGGCGTAAGTTGATGTAAAACAATAAAATCCACCTATCACCACTTTTCATGTGTGGTTTTTATTGATTTAAATCAAAGATTCAAGGGTGTGTGAGGGGTATATATACACTCAAGCAACAATGGTTTTACCAATTGGCCGGATGACGGCCAACCGAGATCAAATAATTTTGCCGGGGAGGCATCAAATGATTACAGGTATCCAGATTACTAAAGCTGCAAACGACGACCTGCTGAACTCTTTCTGGCTGCTGGACAGCGAAAAAGGCGAAGCACGCTGCATCGTTGCGAAAGCAGGTTTCAATGCGGATGACGTCGTTGCCGTCAGCAAACTGGGTGAAATCGAATACCGTGAAGTGCCGGTAGACGTGCAGCCGGAAGTTCGCGTGGAAGGTGGTCAGCACCTGAACGTGAATGTTCTGCGTCGCGAAACGCTGGAAGATGCGGTTAAGCATCCGGAAAAATATCCGCAGCTGACCATCCGTGTTTCTGGTTATGCGGTACGTTTCAACTCTCTGACCCCAGAACAGCAGCGCGACGTTATTGCTCGTACCTTTACTGAGAGCCTGTAAGGCTCGCGGGGAATAACCCCGTTTAGCAGAGAATCAAAAGCGGAAGATGCCAGCGCGTCTTCCGCTTTTTTATATCCGTTAGTAAAAAATTCGTACTGCGCAATACACTAACAGCAGCGCCAGAATGATATTCAACTGTCGGCCGTAACGGCGAAAGAGGCGCTGAAAAAGATGGCCTGCCAGCGCCCAACATGCATTACCAAAGGTGCCGATCAGCGCCAGCAGAATACTCACCCCAATCAGCCAGTGTGCATCCTGCGTATAGGGCAGTACGAACGTGGATAACGCGGTAATGCCGTACAAAATGATTTTGACGTTAACAAACTGCAAGCCAAAACTCGCCCAGAAGCCGATCGGTTCGGACTGCAAATTATCGTTTGCCGCCGGGCTGGTGGCGATTTTCAATGCCAGCCACAAGATATATGCCGCGCCTGCCCAACTGAGCCAGTGGATGATGGCAGGATCCATCGCGGCAAGCGAAAACGAAATCCCGGCGCATATCAGCATGACGATTAAAAAGCCCAGACTCATCCCGGCAAGCACGCGCGTGCTCTGGCGAAAACCGTGTGACGTCGCAGCACTGAGCGCAAGGATGTTATTTGGGCCGGGGGTTAGCGCGGTAATCAATGTATAGGTCCAGAATGCACTTAAAAGTATGGGGGTCACTTGTTATCTCCTCTGTTTTGGTAGACAGTACCCGAGTCAAAACATTTAAAAAAATGAATGTTTTCGCATTCTGAGTTCGATATTTTCGATGGGTTGGTGCGGATGGATTTACGTCGGTTTATTACGTTAAAAACGGTGGTGGAAGAGGGGTCGTTCCTGCGGGCGTCACAAAAGCTTTGTTGTACGCAATCGACCGTGACGTTTCATATTCAGCAGCTTGAGCAAGAGCTTTCGGTGCAGTTGTTCGAAAAAATTGGCCGCAGAATGTGTCTCACCAGTGAGGGCAAACGGTTGATGCCGCATATACACGACCTGACCCGCGTGATGGCATCGATTCGTCAGTCAGCGCAGCAGGATGCGCAGCCGAGCGGCGTTCTACGCGTTGCGACCGGCGAAACGCTGCTGGCGTATAAAATGCCGCAGGTTCTACAGCGATTTAAACAACGCGCGCCTCATGTGCGGTTGTCCTTACAGTCGCTTAACTGCTATGTCATTCGCGATGCGTTGCTCGGTGATGAGGTTGATCTGGGCGTGTTTTATCGTGTTGGTAATGATGATGCACTTGAGATGATACCGCTGGGCGATCAGTCACTGGCGCTGGTTGCGTCGCCTCTGCTGCAGCACGTTGATTTCACCCGGCATCACCAGCACATTCCCTGCAGCTTTATCATTAATGAACCGCAATGTATTTTCAGACAACGCTTCGAAGGGCTACTGCGTAAGCGTCATATTACGCTGGAAAATACGATTGAGTTGTGGAGTATTGAGAGCATCAAGCACTGCGTATCGGCAAATCTTGGCGTCAGTTTTTTGCCGCGTTTTGCCGTTGAGAAGGAGCTACGTTCAGGGGAATTGGTTGAGTTACCGTTCAGCGAACAGCCGGAGTTAATTACGGCATTGTGCGGTTATCATGCTGGAAAAGTCGTTAGCCCGGCGATGCGGGTGTTTATTGAGTGTATTGAAGAGAGCTTTGCGACGCATGAAAAAATGCCGGGCTAAACGGCCCGGCATACGGTTTTACTCTTTGTCGGACTGCTGGGGAGCCGTTCCGCTCGGCTTACGACGCTTGCCGATATTTTTGGCGTCGCGGTGACGTTTCTTCACGCGCGGTTTCTCTTTTTCTTTGGCTTTTTGCTCGGCGCGCTTCGCCAGCACTTTCTTGGACGGCTTGCCGTTAGATTTCTCACTTGGCGCGCGAGTTGTCGGACGCAGTTCGTCAATAACGCGCGCTTTCAGCGGTTCGTCGATATAGCGGCTCGCTTTGCCAAGCAGCAGGTGGTCGTGCGCTTCAACCAGAGAAATCGCGGTACCTTTACGGCCAGCGCGGCCGGTACGGCCAATGCGGTGTAGATAGGCATCACCACTGCGCGGCATGTCGTAGTTAAACACGTGGCTAACATCAGGAATGTCGATCCCGCGAGCGGCAACATCGGTCGCAACCAGTACGTTCACACGACCATCGGTCAGGCGTTTGATCGCTTCGTTACGCTTGATCTGTACCATCTCGCCTTCGAGATAGCAGTTATTAATGCCAGCCTGGCGCAGCCAGCCTGCCAGCTCGTGCACACGCTCACGCTTACGTACAAAAACAATCGAACGGGTCGCTTCCGGCTGTTTTAACAGATGGATCAGCAGAGCCGTTTTGTGCTCGATGTCATCGGCACGGTAGTAAAATTGATGGATCTTCTTGCGTTCGCGGGTCGATGGATCCGCCGAAACCTCAACCGGATCTTCCAGCAGGCGCTCGGCAAAATCTTTAATCGCGTCGCCTTCCAGCGTGGCAGAGAATAACATCGTCTGCTTACGCCAGCGGGTTTCTCCGGCGATATGTTCGATGTCCTGGGCAAAGCCCATGTCCAGCATACGGTCTGCCTCATCGAGGATCAGCGTTTCAACCGCGTGGCAGTCGAAATTCTCTTCTTTGATGTATTGCAGCAGGCGACCGGTGGTGGCGACCACGATATCCTGGTTTTCGCTAAAGACTTCCATATGGTTCATGTAAGCCACGCCGCCGGTAATTGTGGCGATATCCAGATGCGTATTCTTCGCCAGTTCACGGGCGTGGTCGGCAACCTGCATCGCCAGTTCGCGCGTTGGCGTCAGAATTAAAATGCGCGGTGGGCCAGATTTTTTGCGCGGGAAGTCGAGCAGGTGCTGCAACGCTGGCAGCAAATATGCCGCCGTTTTACCGGTGCCTGTCGGCGCAGAACCGAGTACATCACGGCCATCGAGCGCAGGCGGAATGGCGGCAGCCTGAATGGCGGTCGGGCGAGTGAAACCTTTTTCCTGGAGGGCATCCAGAAGGCTTTCATCGAGTTCAAGTTCGGAAAAAGTCGTTACAGTCATGTTCTACCTCTGTGTGGGGCGCTGATTATAGACGTTACGGCTGCAATCTTCATCTGTTTGTATGGATATAGCTTCTCAGGTATTGTTTTTATCCTATGTTATCGTCTTTTTTCCCCAGGAAGGTTGTTCTCCATGCCCCAGTCTACATCCGTACTTAGACGTAATGGATTTACATTTAAGCAGTTTTTTGTGGCGCATGATCGTTGTGCGATGAAAGTCGGAACGGACGGTATTTTATTAGGGGCCTGGGCCCCCGTTGCGGGCGTAAAACGGATCCTGGATATTGGTACCGGGAGCGGCCTGTTGGCGCTGATGCTGGCCCAGCGTACTGATGAAAATGTCATCATTGACGCCGTGGAGCTTGATGTTGACGCCGCGCAGCAGGCGCAGGAGAACATCGCGCAATCTCCGTGGATGCATCGCGTCAGCGTTCATACAGCAGATGCGCAGCAATGGATACCACGCCAGACCGTGCGTTTTGATTTGATTATCAGCAATCCACCTTATTATGAACAGGGAGTGGAATGCGCCACGCCGCAGCGCGAACAGGCACGTTACACGACTGCGCTCGATCATGAAGCATTGCTGGCGCTGGCGGCGGGGAGTATTACAGAAGATGGTTTTTTTTGTGTCGTGCTGCCGGAACAAATTGGTAACGCCTTTACCCAGCAGGCATTAAGTATGGGCTGGCATTTGCGTTTACGTACGGATGTGGCAGAAACTGAGGCCCGGCTACCACATCGTGTATTGTTGGCATTCTCCCCGCAGGCCGGGGAGTGCTTTAGCGACAGGTTGTTTATCCGTGGGCCAGACCAACGTTACTCTGAAGGTTACACGGCGCTGACCCAGGCGTTTTATCTGTTTATGTGATGACTTAGCGGCGAGAGGATGGACGGGCCTGACTCGGGAAGTTGTTCAGGATAATCCAGCGTGTAGTGCAGGCCCCGACTCTCTTTGCGCATCATTGCGCAGCGTACGATCAGCTCGGCAACCTGCACCAGGTTGCGCAGTTCCAGCAAATTGTTCGACACGCGGAAATGGGCGTAATACTCGTCGATTTCCTGTTGCAGCATGGTGATACGGCGCAGCGCGCGCTCCAGGCGCTTAGTCGTACGCACAATACCGACGTAGTCCCACATAAATAAGCGCAGCTCATGCCAGTTATGTTGAATCACCACCAACTCATCCGGATTTTCCACACGACTTTCATCCCAGGCGGGAAGTGTGTTGACACCGCGTGCGTAAGGCATTCGCCTGTCGATATCTTCAGCGGCTGACCAGCCGTAAACCAGGCACTCAAGCAATGAGTTCGACGCCATACGGTTGGCGCCATGCAGGCCGGTATAGCTCACTTCGCCGATGGCATACAGACCGTCGACATCCGTGCGGCCAAAGTCATCAACCATCACACCGCCGCAGGTATAGTGCGCGGCAGGAACGATAGGGACCGGCTCTTTGGTCAAATCGATGCCCAGTCCCAGCAGTTTTTCATAAATCATCGGGAAATGCTGACGAACAAATGCTTCCGGTTTATGGCTGATGTCGAGGAACATGCAGTCAGCGCCCAGACGCTTCATCTCGTGGTCAATGGCACGGGCGACGATATCGCGGGGAGCCAGTTCGCCACGCTCGTCAAAATCGGGCATAAAGCGCGAGCCGTCCGGGCGCTTCAGGTGCGCGCCTTCGCCACGCAGCGCCTCGGTCAGCAGGAAATTGCGCGCCTGCGGATGATACAGCGCCGTTGGATGAAACTGGTTAAATTCAAGATTGGCGACACGACATCCCGCGCGCCAGGCCATCGCAATCCCGTCCCCCGAGGAGATATCCGGATTGGTAGTGTACTGATACACTTTTGACGCGCCGCCGGTAGCTAACACCACTGACTTCGCATGGCAGGTTTCGACAGCTTCTTTATTACGATTCCAGATCCAGGCCCCAACAACCCGACGCGTTCCCGGCAGGCCGATTTTATCAGAGACAATCAGATCGACGGCATTACTGCGCTCCAGAACCTGTATGTTAGGATGATTTTGCGCCTGGCTGACAAGGGTGGTTTCGACTTCTTTACCGGTAGCATCCGCAGCATGCAGGATGCGTCGATGACTATGACCGCCTTCACGGGTCAGGTGATAACTCTCTTCACCGTTGGGCTGAACCTGCGTATCAAATAACACACCCTGATCGATAAGCCACTGCACACAGGTGCGGGCATTGCTGGCGACAAACTCTACCGCATGACGATCGCAAAGTCCGGCCCCGGCAACCAGCGTATCTTCAACGTGGGAGTCGATACTGTCGGTTTCATCGAAAACCGCGGCAATACCACCCTGAGCATAAAACGTCGAGCCTTCGCTAACAGGACCTTTGCTCAGTACAATAACCTGATGTTTCTCAGCCAGCCGCAGCGCCAGCGAGAGTCCGGCAGCTCCGCTGCCAATGATCAGCACGTCACAGGATAATTCAGGAGTTGTATTCATAATTTTTGTTTAATTTACTAAACATTGTTTGCTCACAATAGCACCAGAATACGCGTTGCTGCACGTTTTATTTTTAAATGTGTTGCAATGGCTAAACATGAAAGAAAAAGTATGACGAGGCCGAAATGAGCAAAATTATTTTGTGAAGCAGGCCGTTAGCATCAGATTATGTGATGAAATAAAGTGGCCGTTGGGTTACTCTGCAAGCGGTGAAATGGGCATTTCTTACAGATAGTGCGTTGATCGGGTTATGTAGACTTATAATGAGAGATAAGACCTGTCTACAACATGACAAACAAAAAACAAATGCGTAACGGAACTTTACGAAACTTGAGCACTCTAAGCATTTGCTTGCTCATAGTGAAGCTTATGGAGTGGCGTTTCGACAGCGCGTGGAAATTTGGTTTGGGGAGACTTTACCTCGGATGAGCGAGCAGTTAACGGACCAGGTCCTGGTAGAACGGGTCCAGAAGGGAGATCAGAAAGCCTTTAACCTACTGGTAGTCCGCTATCAGCATAAGGTGGCGAGTCTGGTTTCTCGCTATGTACCGTCGGGCGATGTACCCGATGTAGTACAAGAAGCATTTATCAAGGCCTATCGTGCGCTGGACTCGTTCCGGGGGGATAGTGCTTTTTATACCTGGCTGTATCGTATCGCAGTCAATACAGCGAAGAATTACCTGGTCGCTCAGGGGCGTCGTCCACCTTCCAGTGATATAGATGCGATTGAAGCAGAAAACTACGAAAGTGGCGGTGCACTGAAAGAAATTTCGAACCCTGAGAACTTAATGTTGTCAGAAGAACTGAGACAGATAGTTTTCCGAACTATTGAGTCCCTCCCGGAAGATTTACGCATGGCAATAACCTTGCGGGAGCTGGATGGCCTGAGCTATGAAGAGATAGCCGCTATCATGGATTGTCCGGTAGGTACGGTGCGTTCACGTATCTTCCGAGCGAGGGAAGCTATTGATAATAAAGTTCAACCGCTTATCAGGCGTTGACGATAGCGGGATACTGGAAAAGGTATTAGGCATGCAGAAAGAAAAACTTTCCGCTTTAATGGATGGCGAAACGCTGGATACTGAGTTGCTTAAAGAGCTGACTCACGACCCGGAAATGCAAAAAACCTGGGAGAGTTATCACCTTATTCGCGATTCCATGCGAGGTGATACCGCCGACGTTCTCCATTTCGATATTTCCGCCCGCGTAATGGCTGCCATCCAGGATGAGCCAGTACGTCAGACGGCGCCATTGATTCCTGAGGCCCAGCCAGCTCCGCACCAGTGGCAGAAAATGCCATTCTGGAAGAAAATGCGTCCGTGGGCCGCGCAGCTTACCCAAATGGGGGTGGCCGCGTGTGTATCACTTGCAGTTATTGTTGGCGTCCAGCACTATAACGGTCAATCTGAAACGTCCCAGCAGCCCGAAACGCCGGTATTTAATACATTACCGATGATGGGTAAAGCCAGTCCGGTAAGCTTGGGTGTACCTTCTGACGCGACAGCCAGCGGCGGTCAGCAGCAGCAGGTACAGGAGCAGCGTCGTCGTATTAATGCCATGTTGCAGGATTACGAACTGCAACGTCGACTGCACTCTGAACAGCTTCAGTTTGAGCAGGCGCAAACACAGCAAGCCGCTGTGCAGGTGCCAGGAATTCAAACTTTAGGAACGCAATCGCAGTAATGAAGCAACTTTGGTTTGCCATGTCACTTGTGGCTGGTAGCCTGTTCTTCTCTGTAAACGCCTCGGCCAATCCTGCGTCCGGGGCGTTGTTGCAGCAGATGAATCTGGCCAGCCAGTCGCTAACCTATGAGCTGTCATTTGTCAGCATCAATAAACAGGGTGTTGAATCCCTACGTTATCGCCATGCCCGCCAGGATAACCGTCCGTTAGCGCAGTTGTTGCAATTGGATGGACCGCGCCGGGAAGTGGTGCAACGCGGCAATGAAATTAGCTATTTCGAGCCTGGGCTCGAACCGTTCACGCTGAACGGCGACTATATCGTTGATTCATTGCCATCCCTGATTTATACCGACTTCAAACGCCTTGCACCCTACTATGATTTTATTTCAGTAGGCCGCACTCGCATTGCCGATCGGCTCTGTGAAGTGATCCGCGTTGTCGCTCGTGACGGCACGCGTTACAGCTATATCGTCTGGATGGACACCGAAACCAAGCTACCGATGCGTGTCGATCTTCTCGATCGTGATGGCGAAACGCTGGAACAGTTCCGCGTCATCGCCTTTACCGTAAACAACGGCGTTAGCGACAGCATGCAGACGCTGGCGAAAGCCAATCTACCGCCGTTGCTGTCGGTTCCTGCGGGTGAAAAAACCAACTTCAACTGGAGTCCGTCATGGGTGCCGCAAGGCTTTAGTGAAGTCTCCAGCAGTCGACGTCCGCTGCCGACCATGGATAACATGCCGATTGAATCACGCCTTTATTCGGATGGCCTGTTCAGTTTCTCCGTGAACGTAAACCGTGCGACGCAAAACAGCACCGATCAACTGCTGCGAACCGGGCGTAGAACGGTCAGCACCAGCGTGCGTGATAACGCGGAAATTACGATAGTGGGCGAACTGCCGCCACAAACGGCGAAGCGTATCGCGGACAATATTAAGTTCAGGGCCGCACAATGATCAAAGAGTGGGCGACAGTCGTTTCCTGGCAAAATGGTCTGGCGACGGTCAGCTGTGATGTGAAAGCGTCATGTAGCAGCTGTGCTTCCCGGGCCGGATGCGGGAGCCGCGTGCTGAATAAACTTGGACCGCAGACCACGCACACTATTGTGGTACCCAGCGATGAGCCATTGGCCCCTGGTCAAAAAGTTGAGCTGGGCATTGCCGAGAGGAGCCTGTTGGGATCGGCGATGCTGGTTTATATGTCTCCGCTGGCGGGGCTCTTTCTTTTCGCGGCGCTGTTCCAGGTGCTGTTTGGCTCCGACCTGGCAGCTTTAAGCGGGGCTGTACTGGGTGGCGTGGGCGGATTCCTGATCGCCCGCGGATATTCCCATAAGCTTGCTGAACGTGAAGCCTGGCAGCCGGTCATTCTGAACGTTGCCCTCCCGCCCGATCTTATTCGCGTTGAAACCCAGCAGTGATATCTTTGCCTGATGGCGCTGCGCTTATCAGGCCTACCGCGTTTTCAGATGCAGGCGTAGGCCGGATAAGGCGTTTATGCTGCCATCCGGCAAAAGTTTCACCGACTTTGTAAGGTTGTTTCCAGTTCCCGCTATCCTTGCTCTATGAACGTTTCCTCGCCTCAGCGTTGTAGTGTAGAATGCGGCGTTTCACTTAAACAGACGTTAAGCTCAGATCAGCGACTTCTCAGAGCCTGCTCAGGCGGGCGTAAGGCACAATAATTACTCTATATGAAGAACATACGTAACTTTTCAATCATTGCTCACATCGACCACGGTAAATCGACGCTGTCTGACCGTATTATCCAGATCTGCGGTGGCCTGTCTGACCGTGAAATGGAAGCGCAGGTTCTCGACTCGATGGATCTTGAGCGTGAGCGCGGTATTACTATCAAAGCGCAGAGCGTGACGCTCGATTTCAAAGCATCTGATGGTGAAACCTATCAGCTTAACTTTATCGACACCCCGGGCCACGTCGACTTCTCATATGAAGTTTCCCGCTCGCTTGCCGCCTGTGAAGGCGCACTGCTGGTGGTTGACGCCGGGCAGGGTGTAGAAGCGCAAACGCTGGCCAACTGCTACACCGCCATGGAAATGGATCTGGAAGTGGTGCCGGTACTGAACAAGATTGACCTGCCAGCCGCTGACCCTGAGCGTGTAGCGGAAGAAATTGAAGATATCGTCGGCATCGACGCCACCGACGCAGTACGCTGCTCGGCGAAAACCGGCGTGGGCGTGACCGACGTGCTGGAACGTCTGGTGCGCGACATTCCGCCGCCGGAAGGCGATCCGGAAGGCCCATTGCAGGCGCTGATCATCGACTCCTGGTTCGATAACTACCTGGGCGTGGTTTCGCTGGTGCGTATTAAAAACGGCACCATGCGTAAAGGCGACAAGATTAAAGTGATGAGCACCGGTCAGGTTTATAACGCCGACCGTCTGGGTATCTTCACGCCGAAACAGGTTGACCGTACCGAGCTGAAATGCGGCGAGGTAGGTTGGTTGGTTTGTGCGATTAAAGACATCCTTGGCGCCCCGGTGGGTGATACCTTAACGTCTGCGCGTAACCCGGCAGAGAAAGCGCTACCAGGTTTCAAGAAGGTGAAACCGCAGGTTTATGCCGGTCTGTTCCCGGTCAGCTCTGACGATTACGAAAACTTCCGTGATGCGCTCGGCAAGCTGAGCCTGAACGACGCTTCCTTGTTCTATGAGCCGGAAAGCTCAACCGCGCTGGGCTTTGGCTTCCGCTGTGGCTTCCTCGGCCTGTTGCACATGGAGATCATTCAGGAACGTCTGGAACGTGAATACGATCTGGATCTGATCACTACCGCGCCGACCGTAGTTTACGAAGTGGAAACCACGGCGAAGGAGACAATCTACGTCGATAGCCCGTCCAAGCTGCCGCCGCTGAACAACATCTACGAACTGCGCGAGCCGATCGCCGAGTGTCACATGCTGCTGCCGCAGGCTTACCTTGGTAACGTCATCACGCTGTGTATCGAGAAACGTGGCGTACAAACCAACATGGTTTATCACGGTAACCAGGTCGCGCTGACCTATGAAATTCCGATGGCGGAAGTGGTACTCGACTTCTTCGACCGCCTGAAGTCGACCTCCCGCGGCTATGCGTCGCTGGACTATAACTTCAAACGCTTCCAGGCGTCTGACATGGTGCGTGTTGATGTCCTCATCAATAACGAACGTGTCGATGCGCTGGCGCTGATCACTCACCGCGACAACTCCCAGAGCCGTGGCCGTGAGCTGGTCGAGAAGATGAAAGATCTGATCCCGCGCCAGCAGTTTGATATCGCGATCCAGGCGGCCATCGGCACGCACATCATCGCGCGTTCAACGGTGAAGCAACTGCGTAAAAACGTTCTGGCGAAATGCTACGGTGGCGACATCAGCCGTAAGAAAAAGCTGCTGCAAAAACAGAAAGAGGGTAAAAAGCGCATGAAGCAGATCGGTAACGTCGAACTGCCGCAGGAAGCGTTCCTCGCCATTCTGCATGTCGGTAAAGACAGCAAATAATCTTAAGGAGTTGGCATGGCGAACATGTTTGCCCTGATTCTGGTGATTGCCACACTAGTGACGGGCATTTTATGGTGCGTAGATAAATTCATTTTCGCGCCAAAACGCCGGGAGCGTCAGACAGCAGCACAAGCTGCTGCAGGTGATTCACTGGATAAAGCAACGCTGAAAAAAGTGGCCCCTAAGCCGGGCTGGCTGGAAACTGGCGCATCCGTTTTCCCGGTATTAGCTATCGTGCTGGTGGTGCGTTCGTTTATTTATGAACCGTTCCAGATCCCGTCAGGTTCGATGATGCCGACGCTGTTGATTGGCGACTTTATTCTGGTGGAGAAATTCGCCTACGGGATTAAAGATCCGATTTACCAGAAAACGTTGATCGAAACCGGCCATCCGAAACGCGGTGATATCGTGGTGTTTAAATACCCGGAAGATCCACGTCTGGACTACATCAAACGCGCTGTCGGTTTACCGGGAGACAAAGTGACGTACGATCCGGTGGCGAAAGAGGTGACTATTCAGCCTGGTTGCAGCTCCGGTCAGGCGTGTGAAAATGCGCTGCCGGTAACCTACTCTGATGTTCAGCCAAGTGATTTTGTGCAGACCTTTGCTCGTCGCAACGGCGGGGAAGCGACCAGCGGTTTCTTTGAAGTTCCGTTGAACGAAACGAAAGAGAACGGTATTCGCCTCACCGAACGTAAAGAAACGCTCGGTGAGGTAACGCACCGCATTCTGACCGTGCCAATCGCGCAGGATCAGGTAGGGATGTACTACCGTCAGCCTGGCCAGCAGCTAGCGACCTGGATCGTCCCACCGGGACACTACTTCATGATGGGTGATAACCGTGACAATAGCGCGGACAGCCGTTACTGGGGATTTGTGCCGGAAGCGAATCTGGTGGGTAAAGCGACTGCAATCTGGATGAGTTTCGACAAGCAAGAGGGTGAATGGCCGACCGGCGTGCGTTTAAGCCGTATTGGTGGTATTCATTAATTGCTAATAATCGTTCACGTTGTCGTCATTATGGCGACAACGTGAATTATTTCTCGGATAAATTCCCGCAGACTAACGACATCCCTTGTCGTTGTGTATAGAATATTCCCCCGAAGTTTTAGGTTGGCACCGACAGGTTGCCACGGCACACGAAACAGCGTTGGTTTGTATACAAAAGCATTCAGACGATGCCAGATGGCTAAGTGAATGGCGTATATCAGGTCTGTTTCGTGTGCTGAATTGTTGACGCATTCATTTATTGGTATCGCATGAACCCCATCGTAATTAATCGGCTTCAACGGAAGCTGGGCTACACTTTTAATCATCAGGAGCTGTTGCAGCAGGCATTAACTCACCGTAGCGCCAGCAGCAAACATAACGAGCGTTTAGAATTTTTAGGCGACTCTATTTTGAGCTTTGTCATCGCTAATGCGTTATATCACCGTTTCCCGCGTGTGGATGAAGGTGATATGAGCCGCATGCGCGCGACGCTGGTTCGCGGTAATACGCTGGCAGAATTAGCCCGTGAGTTTGACCTCGGTGAATGTTTACGTTTGGGGCCAGGCGAGCTGAAAAGCGGCGGTTTCCGTCGTGAATCGATCCTGGCGGACACCGTTGAAGCTTTGATCGGCGGCGTCTTCCTCGACAGCGATATTCAAACCGTTGAACAACTGATCCTGAATTGGTATCAAACCCGTCTGGATGAAATTAGCCCAGGCGACAAACAAAAAGATCCGAAAACGCGCCTGCAGGAATATTTGCAGGGTCGCCACCTGCCGCTGCCGTCCTACCTGGTGGTGCAGGTCCGTGGTGAAGCTCACGATCAAGAATTTACTATCCACTGCCAGGTCAGCGGCCTGAGTGAACCGGTGGTTGGCACAGGTTCGAGCCGTCGTAAGGCTGAGCAGGCTGCCGCCGAACAGGCGTTGAAAAAACTGGAGCTGGAATGAGCATCGATAAAACTTACTGCGGATTTATTGCCATCGTCGGCCGCCCGAACGTTGGCAAATCCACCTTGTTGAATAATCTGCTTGGGCAGAAGATTTCTATTACCTCTCGTAAGGCTCAGACAACTCGTCACCGTATTGTTGGCATCCATACCGAAGGCGCGTATCAGGCGATTTATGTTGATACCCCGGGCCTGCATATGGAAGAAAAACGAGCCATTAACCGCTTGATGAACAAGGCGGCGAGCAGCTCGATTGGTGATGTTGAGCTGGTGATTTTCGTTGTGGAAGGCACTCGCTGGACGCCGGACGACGAAATGGTGCTCAACAAGCTGCGTGATGGTAAAGCCCCGGTAATTCTGGCGGTGAACAAAGTCGATAACGTTCAGGAAAAAGCCGATCTGCTGCCGCACCTGCAGTTCCTGGCCAGCCAGATGAACTTTCTCGACATCGTGCCGATCTCTGCCGAGACCGGTCTGAATGTTGATACCATTGCGGGTATCGTACGTAAGCATCTGCCGGAAGCAATTCATCACTTCCCGGAAGATTACATCACCGATCGTTCTCAGCGCTTTATGGCCTCTGAAATCATCCGTGAAAAGCTGATGCGTTTTCTGGGCGCTGAACTGCCGTATTCCGTCACCGTTGAGATTGAGCGTTTTATCTCTAACGAGCGCGGCGGCTACGATATCAACGGTCTGATCCTTGTCGAACGTGAAGGGCAGAAGAAGATGGTGATTGGCAACAAAGGGGCCAAAATTAAAACCATCGGTATTGAAGCGCGTAAAGACATGCAGGAGATGTTCGAAGCGCCTGTTCACCTTGAACTGTGGGTGAAAGTGAAATCCGGCTGGGCCGATGACGAACGCGCGCTGCGCAGCCTCGGTTACGGCGACGATCTCTGAGAATAACCCCGATGGAGGGCTGGCAACGCGCTTTTGTCCTGCACAGCCGCCCGTGGAGCGAAACCAGCCTCGTACTGGACGTCTTCACGGAAGAATCGGGCCGCGTGCGCCTTGTAGCCAAAGGCGCGCGTTCCAAACGTTCCAATCTTAAAGGCGCCCTCCAGCCTTTTACGCCGTTACTGCTTCGCTTTGGTGGACGTGGTGAGGTCAAAACCTTGCGTAGCGCCGAAGCCGTCTCTTTGGCACTCCCTCTAAGCGGTATTACGTTGTATAGCGGTCTGTATATCAACGAGCTTATCTCACGCGTGCTTGAATACGAGACCCGCTTTTCTGAACTCTTTTTCGACTACCTGAACTGTATTCAGGCGCTGGCAGGCGCGACGGGTTCGCCAGAGCCTGCCTTGCGTCGCTTTGAACTGGCTTTACTCGGTCATCTGGGTTATGGCGTGGATTTTACCCACTGCGCGGGTAGCGGTGAGCCGGTAGATGACACCATGACCTATCGCTATCGGGAAGAGAAAGGATTTATCGCAAGTGTAGTGATTGATAACGCCACCTTTACCGGACGCCATCTGAAAGCGCTTGAGTCGCGTGAATTTCCGGATGCTGATACGCTTCGCGCTGCGAAACGCTTTACCCGCATGGCGTTAAAGCCGTATCTTGGTGGTAAGCCGTTAAAAAGCCGGGAACTGTTCCGGCAATTTATGCCAAAACGCGCAGTAAAAATTAAAAATGATTAACGAGGATTGTCATGGCTGAATTACTGTTAGGCGTCAACATTGACCACATTGCCACTTTACGTAATGCACGCGGCACCGCATACCCGGACCCGGTTCAGGCGGCGTTTATCGTTGAACAGGCGGGCGCAGACGGCATTACCGTACATCTGCGTGAAGACCGTCGCCATATTACCGACAGAGACGTGCGTATTCTGCGCCAGACGCTGGATACCCGTATGAATCTGGAAATGGCGGTAACCGAAGAGATGCTGGCCATTGCCGTTGAGACGAAGCCGCATTTTTGCTGCCTGGTGCCGGAAAAACGCCAGGAAGTTACCACCGAAGGTGGTCTGGACGTCGCCGGTCAACGCGACAAAATGCGCGACGCCTGTAAACGCCTGGCGGATGCTGGCATTCTGGTTTCGCTGTTCATCGATGCCGACGAAGAACAGATTAAAGCCGCTGCTGAAGTTGGCGCGCCGTTTATTGAAATTCACACCGGCTGTTACGCTGATGCGAAAACTGACGCGGAACAGGCCAGCGAACTGGCGCGTATCGCCAAAGCGGCGACCTTTGCCGCAAGCCTTGGCCTGAAGGTGAATGCGGGTCACGGCCTGACGTACCACAACGTTAAAGCCATCGCGCGGATCCCTGAAATGCACGAACTGAACATCGGTCATGCCATTATCGGACGCGCAGTGATGAGCGGTCTGAAAGACGCGGTAGTAGAAATGAAACGCCTGATGCTGGAAGCGCGTGGCTAATGGCGATTTTGGGATTAGGTACGGATATCGTGGAGATTGCCCGCATTGAAGCGGTGATCTCCCGCTCCGGTGACCGTCTGGCAAGACGCGTGCTCAGCGACAACGAATGGGCAATCTGGGAGACGCATCAGCAGCCGGTGCGTTTTCTGGCGAAGCGTTTTGCGGTTAAAGAAGCGGCAGCAAAAGCCTTTGGTACGGGTATCCGCAACGGCCTGGCATTCAACCAGTTTGAGGTTTTCAACGACGAGCTCGGTAAGCCGCGTCTGCGGTTATGGGGGGAGGCGTTAAACCTGGCGGAAAAACTCGGCGTCGCCCATATGCATGTGACGCTGGCCGATGAACGTCACTACGCCTGCGCCACGGTGATTATTGAGAGTTAGATTTTGTCCGCGTGATGCATCTGGACGAATTTATCCCACAACTGCTCTTCACTCTCTAAATGTGCCGGATCTTTCAAAATAGTATTGGGGATCGGGCACACCTTCTGGCAGGTTGGCGTGTCGTAATGGCCTACGCATTCCGTACATTTGTCGCTGTTAATCTCGTAAATGCTGTCACCCATCGAAATCGCCTCATTCGGGCATTCAGGTTCGCACATATCGCAATTGATACACTTTTTAGTGATTAACAGGGCCATCAGGAAACTCTCAAAACATCACAAATCGGGCGGGCATTATACGCGCATTCTTTGCTCAGACCAGTTTTTTTACCAGCGCTTCGCTGTGACGAATGCGTTCCGGGGCATGCTCCAGATCCTGCTGCACCAGCGCCATAAACAGTAAATCGGTGAGCATCATTTGCGCGTGGGTGGAGGAGATCGCGGCGCTGCGCGTAGCCTGTTCCTCGGCAATCGTATACAGACAATGACTTGCACGTTGCTGCAGGGCATTGGGCGTAAATCCGGTGATGGCGAGAATTTTGGCCCCGGTACGCAGCGTTTCATCTGCCGCCAGATTAAGTTCGCGGCGCTCACCGGTGTACGAAATAGCCAGCAACAAATCGCCTGGTGAAAGCGCCTGCACCGTCGCCAGCAGGGCGTGCATATCACGTTCGACTACCGCGTTAAAACCTATCTTCAACAGCTTCCAGGCAAAGTTCTGCGCGACCAGACCCGATGCGCCAATACCGGTCAGAATAATACGTCGGGCAGAGCGCAACATCGTGACGCTCTCCAACAGTTTTTCTTCGCTGTTAATATCCAGCGTTGCATGCATCGCCGCCACGTTCTCCTGAATCAGCTTTTCGCCCACCAGACGCATCGGGTCATCACCCCGAATCTGGTTATGCACCGGAACAGAATGGGGGTTGGGATTACTGGCCAGCGCTTCGCTAATCGCCAGTTTCAGTGCCGGAAATCCTTTAAAACCCAATTTTTGCGCGAACTTCACCACGCTGGACTGGCTGACGCCCGCTTCGAAGGCCAACTGCTGTGAGCTGAGATGACGCGCGGTATCTGGTTGAGCAAGGAGATAATCCGCAAGTTTTTTATCGCTTTGCGCGAGATCCGGGTAACGCTGACGAATGCGAATTAAACAGTTCATGCTGTCTCCTGGCGAAAACGTGATGGCGATTACAAAACAAAATTTCCCTCGCCTGGATGAATATAATATTCCATTATGACAGATTATTATGAATTAAAAATTCCTAAGGACCAAAAAATGAATCTCGGTGCATTAGTTTCAGAAACCCGTAACCCTCAGACCATGGATCTTGATGCGCTCTCCACGCTGGAGTTGGTTCATCGTTTTAATCAACAGGATACGCTGGTAGCACAAGCAGTAAAAGCCACTCTTCCTGAAGTTGCGCGAGCGGTCGATGCGGCGGCGGATGCGCTTAAAGCGGGCGGACGCATTATATACATGGGCGCGGGTACCAGCGGGCGTCTTGGCGTGCTGGATGCCTCTGAATGCCCACCGACTTTTGGCGTACCGCACGGTCTGGTGGTTGGCCTGATAGCCGGAGGACCGGGCGCGTTGCTGAAGGCGGTTGAAGGCGCGGAAGATAACCCGCAGTTAGGTGAAGACGATCTGCGTACGCTCAACCTTACCCCAGAGGATCTGGTGGTTGGTCTGGCGGCGTCAGGTCGTACGCCATATGTGATTGGTGGGCTGAAATATGCCCGGACGGTAGGCTGTACGACGGTGGCAATTTCCTGCAATCCGGACTCTCCTATTGCTCATGAAGCGGATATTGCCATCTCCCCTGTGGTAGGGCCGGAGGCCCTGACGGGGTCAACACGACTGAAATCCGGCACTGCGCAAAAACTGGTGCTCAATATGATCTCCACCGGTGCGATGGTGAAGTTTGGCAAGGTGTATCAGAACCTGATGGTGGATATGCAGGCAACCAACGTCAAACTGGTCGATCGGGCGTGTCGCATGGTGGTTGAGGCCACTGGCATTGCGCGTGAGCAGGCGCAAGCGCTGTTAAAGCAGACTGACTTTGAGGTTAAACCCGCCATTTTAATGGCGCTCACCGGCCTGGACGCCGCTGCCGCCCGCGAAAAGCTTGCCGCTCACCAGGGTTTTTTACGCGCGGCGTTAGAACACTAAGAGGTGTATATGGATAAGACGGCGGTGCTGGCCAGCGACATTCTGCTGGGCGTTGGCGGAGAGAAAAATATTCTGCGCCTGGAAAACTGTATGACCCGTGTCAGGGTGGAAGTCCGGGATGAGGCTCAGCTCGATGTATCCCGACTCAAGCAACTGTCCGGCGTCAGCGGCTACGTGAAGCAGGGCGCGCAGCACCAGATCATCGTCGGTCCCGGTAAAGCCGCCAGGGTGGTGGATGCGATGCGCGCCCTGATTGCCGATGGCGGCGAGCGCACCGATGCGCATGATATCGAGCGCACGAAGTCAGCGGCTAAAGCGAAATACAAAGCGCCGATGAGCGATGCGCTGCGTAAGCTGGCGAACGTCTTTATCCCTCTTATTCCGGCGTTTATCGCCTCCGGTTTAATTACCGGCATTATTAACATCCTTAAGCGACCGGATATCGTCGGGGATTTTGCGACCCACTATCCGAATTTACTTGGACTGATGGGCATATTTGGCAGCGCCGTGTTTGCCATTATGAATATTCTGGTCGGGGTGAATACCGCTAAAGTCTTTGGCGGTTCTCTGGCGATGGGCGGAGTGATGGCGGGGATCCTCTCCAGTCCGCAATTGGCGCAAATTACCCTGTTTGGCGAAACGCTGCAGCCGGGGCGCGGCGGGGTAATCGCCGTGCTGTTGGTGGTAGCGTTGATGTGCTGGATCGAACGCAAATTCCGTGAACTGCTGCCGGAATCACTGGAACTGATCCTTAACCCACTGCTGACCACCATTATTACCGGGGCTATTGCGATAGTGGCGCTGCAACCGTTGGGCGGTTGGATTTCCGAATCTATCGCTCACGGCGCATCCTGGGCTATCGATCGCGGCGGTTTTCTGGTCGGCGCTATACTGGCGGGAACCTTCCTGCCGCTGGTGCTCACCGGACTTCATCAGGGGTTAGTGCCTATCCACGTCGAACTGGTGCAGGCGCATGGTTATAACGCGCTCTTCCCAATCCTTGCAATGGCGGGTGTTGGGCAAATCGGTGCTGCGATTGCGGTGCTGATGAAAACCCGCAACGCACGACTAAAAAAGGTGATCAAAGGGGCGTTGCCGGTTGGATTGTTGGGGATTGGCGAACCGCTGATTTTTGGCGTTACGCTGCCGTTGGGTAAGCCGTTTATCGGTGCCTGTCTTGGCGGAGCGGTAGGCGGGGCGCTGATAAGCTACTGGAAAGTGGCGACGGTTATCACCTTTGGTATCTCAGGATTACCTCTGGCATTAACGATTGTTGCCGGAAAAGTGATGTTCTATCTGTTAGGCTATCTGGTAGCAGTTATTGCCGGGTTTCTGTTTACCTGGCTATTGGGGTTCAACGATCCAGAGGAATAAAGTTTGACCAATCACCAGCGCCGCGTTGTCTTTTTTGATTTGGATGGCACGTTACATCAGCAGGATATGTTCGGGAGTTTTATACGTTATCTGCTGCGTCGTCAGCCGCTGAACGTGCTGCTTGTGCTGCCTCTGTTACCGGTGATTGCGCTGGCGTTGTTGATAAAAGGACGCGCGGCCCGCTGGCCAATGAGCCTGCTGTTGTGGGGATGCACTTTTGGTCGTAGCGAGGCGCGTCTGAAAGCGCACCAGGCCGATTTTGTACGTTGGTTTCGCGATAACGTGACGGCGTTTCCGCTCGTACAGCAGCGGCTGACCACTTATCTGTTAAGTTCTGACGCCGACATCTGGCTTATCACCGGCTCCCCACAGTCGCTGGTGGAGCTGGTTTACTTTGATACCCCGTGGCTACCGCGCGTCAATCTGATCGCCAGTAAAATGGCGCGAGGATATGGTGGCTGGGTGCTGCCTCTGCGTTGTCTGGGGCATGAGAAAGTGACACAGCTGGAACGTCAGATTGGCGCGCCGCTGCAACTTTATAGTGGTTATAGCGACAGTAAGCAGGACAACCCGCTGCTCTCTTTTTGCCAGCATCGCTGGCGCGTCACGCCGCGTGGGGAACTGCAACAACTCGAATAGAGTAAACGATAGCGTCTGTGTATAATGCGCCCGCTTTGATTACTGGAGTTACCCCCTTTGTCTGAAGTTGAATTTAGCCACGAATACTGGATGCGTCATGCTTTAACGCTGGCTAAGCGCGCCTGGGATGAGCGTGAAGTCCCGGTGGGCGCAGTATTAGTGCATAATAACCGCGTCATTGGCGAAGGCTGGAACCGGCCGATTGGTCACCATGATCCCACGGCCCACGCTGAAATTATGGCGCTGCGTCAGGGCGGCCTGGTGCTGCAAAATTACCGTCTGTTGGATGCCACGTTGTACGTCACGCTGGAGCCGTGCGTGATGTGCGCCGGCGCGATGGTGCACAGCCGTATCGGCCGGGTGGTTTTTGGCGCGCGCGATGCGAAAACGGGGGCGGCGGGTTCATTAATTGACGTGCTACATCACCCTGGAATGAATCATCGGGTTGAAGTGACAGAGGGAGTCCTGCGGGATGAATGTGCCACGCTGCTCAGCGATTTCTTTCGTATGCGTCGTCAGGAAATCAAAGCCCTGAAAAAATCCGCCAATGCGTAAATGCTGGTCTGATTGTCTGATGTTTATCAGGCCGATAAGACTACTTTTCCTCTTTCTTTTGCGCTGAAAACAGCAGGGAAGGGGAGTGCGTCAGGTAGTTTGACGACGTCTGAGACAGAAACGCGGAAAGCGGGAATTTCTCTTTACCTAATAACTCCGCGGGCGACACCGCCGGGTAATCCTGCGCCAGTTGCTGCGTTTCCTGCGCCTGCTTTTCTTTTTCTTGCAGATATCCCACCAGGCTTATCTGGTATTTACGGATATTTTCCACATAGGCGTAGGCTTCATGACCACGCGCATAGCCATAGGTCAGCTTGTTGTAATACGGCTTTTGGCTGAGCAGCGGTAGCCGCTGTTTTACATCGGACCAGCTATTCGGATTGCCTTTGGTTTTGACCGTCAGCGCCCGCGCGTCCAGCATATGCGCATAACCCATATTGTAGGCGGCAAGCGCAAACCAGATCCGTTCTCCTTCCGGGACGGTATCCGGCACTTTACTCATCATATCCTGCAAATAACGCGCGCCGCCGCTGATGCTCTGTTCGGCATCGGTACGGTCAGTCAGCCCGAGACTCTGGGCGGTATTTTTGGTCAACATCATCAGTCCGCGTACGCCGGTCGGAGAAGTGGCCTGCGCGTCCCAGTGCGACTCCTGATAAGAGATCGCGGCAAGCAGTCGCCAGTCTATTTCCTGCGCATACTTCTCAAACAGCGGCTTGAGGTCTGGCAACACGCTGTCTACGGCGCGCAAAAAGGTGCGGGTGTCGACATAGTCAAAATCATCGCCATGCCCAAGATATTTCTCTTCCAGTCTTGCCAGGGAACCCTCTTCGTTCATGGAATTAAAGAAATCCAACAGGGCAGCGGCCAGCGTATTGTCATCGTCCAGACGACTAAACCAGGTCACCGGCTGTTCGTCGGAGACGTCCAGCGCGACGGCCAGCTCAGGGTGTACGCGTTGGTACAGGCTGATGGCGACGGAATCGGCAATGGTGTAATCCAGCTTACCGGCGATGACATCATCAAGTAGTTCAGTGGTGCCCTTTTTGTCATCCACTTTCCAGCTCAGGTCGGGAAATTTTTTCTCTTTTAGCTGCTGGAGATCGTTAACCACCACATGTCCCGGGGCGATAGTCAACTGATTTTCATTCACGCTAGCCAGGGTTCGAGGGCGATATTGCCCAACCCGATACACCAACTGTTGTGACACCGAGTAATAGGTCGGGCCGGGCTGGTAATTTTTCACCCGCTCGCTGTTATACACCAGACCTGCGGCTAACAGATCGGCATCCCCGTTATCCAGGTCGTCAAACAGCTGGCTGATGTTCTGGCGCACGGTGATTTTTAATTTCACGCCTAAATAGTTGGCGAACGCCTGGGCCAGTTCATAATCCAGACCGAATTTTTTGCCGTTGAGGGTCGCATAAGTTAATGGCGAGTCAATGGTACTGACGCGCAGTTCTCCCCGCGACTGAATGGCGGCGATACGATTTTCGGCTTTACCGAACCAGGGAATAGATGGCCAGAGGGCCGCTGCCAACAACAGCGTTAATATGCCGATGAACAGATAATTAATCTTTAATTTTTTCAATTAGTTAATTCTCTGAACCGTACGTTGTCTCTGCCTGCTGTAGTGTTGTTTAAGAAGTGAAGTCGTCATTAATGAGCGGCATTTTGCTTAAACTTGCGTCAGTTGGCAACTTATTCAGAAAGCAGACCGCATTTGATGATAAGACGAGGCCGCGATTTTATTTCGACGCAAACGGTTTCGTCGACGCGGTAGATTCTTTATAATACCGCCCGTTTCCCCCACTTGGGCACACCGAAAGCTTAGAAGACGAGAGACTTATGATGGAAATTCTGCGTGGTTCACCTGCACTGTCTGCATTCCGTATTAACAAACTGCTGGCACGTTTTCAGGCTGCCAACCTCCAGGTCCACAATATTTACGCCGAGTACGTCCATTTTGCCGATCTGAACGCACCGTTGAATAAAGATGAGCACGTGCAGCTTGCACGCCTGCTGAAATATGGTCCTGCTCTTCACAGCCACGCTCCTGAGGGCAAATTACTGCTGGTCACCCCTCGTCCGGGCACCATCTCCCCGTGGTCTTCTAAAGCGACTGATATTGCCCACAATTGCGGCCTACAACAGATTAGCCGTCTGGAACGTGGCGTTGCTTACTATGTCGAAGCGTCTACGCTGACTGCGGAGCAGTGGCAGGAGGTTGCCGACGTACTGCACGACCGCATGATGGAAACGGTTTTCTCTGCGCTAAACGATGCCGAAAAACTCTTTGCGCATCACCAGCCTGCGCCGGTCTCCAGCGTCGATCTGCTGGGTGAGGGCCGTCAGGCGCTGATTGACGCCAACGTGCGTCTCGGCCTGGCATTGGCGGAGGATGAAATCGACTATCTGCAGGACGCGTTCAGCAAACTGGGGCGCAACCCGAACGACATCGAACTGTACATGTTCGCGCAGGCCAACTCTGAGCACTGTCGCCACAAGATTTTTAACGCCGACTGGGTTATCGACGGTAAACAGCAGCCGAAGTCGCTGTTTAAGATGATCAAAAATACCTTTGAAACCACGCCGGACCACGTGCTGTCCGCCTATAAAGACAACGCCGCGGTGATGGAAGGTTCTGACGTGGGGCGCTACTTTGCCGACCACAAAACCGGTCGCTACGATTTCCATCAGGAGCCAGCCCATATCCTGATGAAGGTAGAAACTCACAACCACCCGACCGCCATCTCTCCGTGGCCGGGGGCGGCAACCGGATCCGGCGGTGAAATTCGTGATGAAGGCGCCACCGGGCGCGGCGCGAAGCCGAAAGCCGGGCTGGTGGGCTTCTCCGTTTCCAACCTGCGTATTCCGGGCTTTGAACAGCCATGGGAAGAAGACTTTGGTAAGCCGGACCGTATCGTTACCGCGCTGGATATCATGACCGAAGGGCCATTAGGCGGCGCGGCGTTTAATAATGAATTTGGTCGCCCGGCGCTGACCGGCTACTTCCGAACTTACGAAGAGAAGGTTAACAGCCACAACGGTGAAGAGCTGCGCGGCTACCACAAGCCGATCATGCTGGCGGGCGGGATCGGCAACATCCGCGCCGATCACGTGCAGAAAGGCGAGATCGTCGTCGGCGCGAAGCTGATTGTCCTCGGCGGTCCGGCGATGAACATCGGCCTCGGCGGTGGCGCTGCATCCTCTATGGCTTCCGGTCAGTCTGATGCCGATCTCGACTTCGCCTCCGTACAACGCGATAACCCGGAAATGGAACGCCGCTGTCAGGAAGTTATCGACCGCTGCTGGCAGATGGGCGATGCCAACCCGATTCTGTTTATTCACGACGTCGGCGCGGGCGGTCTGTCCAACGCCATGCCGGAGCTGGTAAGCGATGGCGGTCGCGGCGGTAAATTCCAGTTGCGCGATATCCTGAGCGACGAGCCGGGTATGAGCCCGCTGGAAATCTGGTGTAACGAATCTCAGGAACGTTACGTGCTGGCGGTGGCCGCTGACCAGTTGCCGTTGTTTGACGAGCTGTGTAAGCGTGAGCGCGCGCCGTACGCGGTGATTGGCGAAGCCACCGAAGAGCAGCATCTGACCCTGAGCGACAGCCACTTCGACAACCAGCCGATCGATATGCCGCTGGACGTGTTGCTGGGCAAAACGCCGAAGATGACCCGCGACGTGCAGACGCTGAAAGCGAAGGGTGATGCCCTGAATCGTGGCGAAATCTCGATTGCCGATGCGGTGAACCGCGTACTGCATCTGCCGACCGTCGCGGAAAAAACCTTCCTCGTAACCATCGGCGACCGTACCGTTACCGGTATGGTGGCGCGTGACCAGATGGTCGGGCCGTGGCAGATCCCGGTGGCTAACTGTGCGGTGACCACCGCCAGTCTTGATAGCTACTATGGTGAAGCGATGTCTATCGGCGAACGTGCGCCAGTCGCTCTGCTGGACTTCGCCGCTTCTGCCCGTCTGGCGGTAGGTGAAGCGCTGACTAACATTGCGGCAACACAGATTGGCGACATCAAACGCATTAAACTCTCCGCAAACTGGATGGCGGCTGCGGGTCACCCGGGTGAAGATGCCGGGTTATACGAAGCGGTAAAAGCCGTCGGGGAAGAATTATGTCCGGCGCTTGGCCTGACCATTCCGGTGGGTAAAGACTCCATGTCGATGAAGACCCGCTGGCAGGAAGGCAACGAACAGCGCGAAATGACCTCGCCGTTGTCACTGGTGATCACCGCTTTTGCCCGCGTGGAAGACGTGCGCCACACCATTACTCCGCAGCTCTCTACTGAAGATAATGCCCTGCTGTTAATTGACCTTGGTCTGGGCCACAACGCACTCGGCGCGACCGCGCTGGCGCAGGTTTACCGCCAATTGGGCGACAAACCGGCCGACGTACGTGATGTGGCGCAGTTGAAAGGCTTCTACGACGCCATGCAGGCGCTGGTCGCACAGCGCAAGCTGCTGGCTTACCACGATCGCTCCGACGGCGGCTTGCTGGTGACGCTGGCGGAAATGGCTTTCACCGGGCACTGTGGTATTGAGGCTGATATCAGCACGCTGGGCGACGATCGTCTGGCAGCGCTGTTTAACGAAGAACTGGGCGCGGTGATCCAGGTTCGCGCCGCTGACCGTGACGCGGTGGAAGCCATTCTGGCGGCCAACGGTCTGGCAGACAGCGTACACTACCTCGGCAAAGCCGTGGAAGGCGACCGCTTCACTCTCTCCGCTAACGGACAGTCGGTGTTCAGCGAAAGCCGTACTACCCTACGTATGTGGTGGGCAGAAACCACCTGGCAGATGCAGCGTCTGCGCGACAACCCGGAGTGCGCCGATCAGGAACACGACGCTAAAACCAACGACGCCGATCCTGGCCTCAACGTTAAACTGACGTTCGATATCAACGAAGATGTTGCTGCCCCGTACATCGCTACCGGCGCACGTCCTAAAGTCGCTGTACTGCGTGAGCAGGGCGTTAACTCCCACGTCGAGATGGCGGCCGCTTTCCATCGTGCGGGCTTCGATGCTATCGACGTGCACATGAGCGATCTGCTGGGCGGACGTATCGGTCTGGGGAATTTCCAGGCGCTGGTAGCCTGTGGCGGCTTCTCTTACGGTGATGTGCTCGGCGCCGGGGAGGGCTGGGCGAAGTCGATTCTGTTCAACAACCGCGTCCGTGATGAGTTTGAAACCTTCTTCCATCGCCCGCAAACGCTGGCGCTGGGCGTGTGTAACGGTTGTCAGATGATGTCTAACCTGCGCGAACTGATCCCGGGAAGCGACCTGTGGCCGCGCTTTGTGCGTAACCACTCCGATCGTTTTGAAGCCCGCTTCAGCCTGGTCGAAGTGACGCAAAGCCCGTCTTTACTGCTCTCCGACATGGTTGGTTCGATGATGCCGATTGCCGTTTCTCACGGTGAAGGCCGTGTGGAAGTGCGTGACGACGCGCATTTGGCTCAGCTTGAGAGCAAAGGCCTGGTGGCGCTGCGCTACGTTGATAACTTCGGTAAGGTGACCGAAACCTACCCGGCGAACCCGAACGGTTCGCCGAACGGTATTACTGCCGTTACCACTGAAAATGGTCGCGTCACCATTATGATGCCGCACCCGGAACGTGTGTTCCGCACCGTGGCTAACTCCTGGCACCCGGAAAACTGGGGCGAAGACAGCCCGTGGATGCGTATTTTCCGCAACGCGCGCAAACAGCTCGGTTAATTAGCCCGATAGCCATTAAGCCCCTCCTGCGAGGGGCTTTTTTTTTGCCTGTCTCTTTGTAGGCCGGATAAGGCGTTTACGCCGCCATCCGGCAATAAACTCAGTGCTTATGCCGCAAAATTAAAGTGTCGGGAAATCCCGACATGGGTGGGGTGATGATGTCGTCAAAAAGAGACATTTAATTATATGATTTATAATGGTTTTGTTTTTAAGTGCTACAGCTGTTGCTGATTGGCGACAGAAAGTGCAAAAAACCGGCAGAACCATTTTTTGCATGAACAACGATATTCTTCATATCTATCATTGTGTTAACAAAGCGTTTTGAATATTGGCACAGATGCTGCATAATATTAACCAGTGGCTCATTCACCTTCTTATGTCAGCCCCTTCGGGAAGCGCTACATAAACTTCGAATGACGCACAACAAGGTGCCTGCCGTCCAACATCTGATATTAGCATGGCTCATATCAACCTCCGGGCGAAACGTCGAGTTAGGCACCGCCTTATTCCACAACAAAGCCGGGTTAATCCCGGCTTTGTTGTATCTGGCGTTCCCCTCAGTTAGCATCAAGCTATTCCTGTCCATTGAGAGTAACGCCTTGAAGCGCTGGTCAGTTTTCCCCCGATCTTTACGTCAATTGGTTATGTTGGCCTTCTTGCTGATTCTGCTGCCGTTGTTAGTTCTGGCCTGGCAGGCGTGGCAAAGCCTGAATGCCTTGAGCGCGCAGGCGGCGCTGACCAACCGCACCACGCTGATTGACGCCAGACGCAGTGAGGCGATGACCAACGCCGCGCTGGAGATGGAGCGTAGCTACCGGCAGTATTGTGTGCTTGATGACTCAACGTTGGCAAAGGTCTACCAGAGTCAGCGTAAGCGCTATAGCGACATGCTGGATGCGCATGCGGGCGTGTTGCCGGATACCAAGCTTTATCAGGCGTTACGTCAGGATCTCAACGACCTCGCGCAATTACAGTGCAATAACAGCGGTCCAGATAGCGTAGCGGCAGCCCGGCTGGAAGCGTTCGCGAATGCCAATACCGAGATGGTACAGGCGACGCGCACCGTGGTCTTTTCTCGTGGCCAGCAGCTACAGCAGGAAATTGCTGAACGTGGGCAGTTCTTCGGCTGGCAGGCGCTGGTGCTGTTTCTCGTCAGCCTGGCGATGGTACTGCTGTTCACTCGTATGATTATCGGCCCGGTGAAGGGCATAGAAAGGATGATCAATCGGCTGGGGGAAGGGCGCTCGCTGGGCGACAGCGTATTATTTACCGGGCCGCGTGAGCTGAGGTCTGTCGGTCAGCGCATTATCTGGTTGAGCGAACGTCTTTCCTGGCTTGAGTCGCAACGGCATCAGTTTTTACGTCATCTTTCCCATGAGCTGAAAACGCCGCTGGCGAGCATGCGTGAAGGGACGGAGTTGCTGGCCGATCAGGTTGTTGGACCGCTTACGCCGGAGCAAAAAGAGGTGGTCGGTATTCTGGATGACAGCAGCCGTAACCTGCAAAAGCTGATTGAGCAGCTTCTTGATTACAACCGCAAACTGGCGGATGACGTGGTTGAGCTTGAGAGTGTGGACATCGCGCCGCTGGTTGAAAGCGTTGTTTCTGCACATAGCCTGCCTGCTCGCGGCAAAATGATACATACTGAGGTAGCGCTTGAGGCGAACACCTGCCTGGCGGAACCGATGCTGTTGATGAGCGTGCTGGACAATCTTTATTCCAATGCGGTGCACTATGGCGCTGAATCCGGTAACATTTGGATTCGCAGCAGTTTGCATGGCTCAACGGTATACATCGATATAACGAATACAGGCACACCGATTCCAGAAGCAGAACAGACCATGATCTTCGAGCCTTTTTTCCAGGGTAGCCATCAGCGAAAAGGGGCGGTAAAAGGAAGCGGGTTGGGGCTGAGCATTGCCAGAGATTGCATCCGCCGTATGCGAGGCAAACTGTATCTGGTTGATGACCATGCGCAAAGCGTTTGTTTTCGCATAGAATTGCCCCTATCTGCTGCAAAAAATCACTAAAATAAACCTAAGTCTGGTGAGTATGCCACACGTTGTTTTCCGAATGCTTAAACGACATTTTTTCCGTCGAGTCTTGCTTATGAGCCTGCCGTGTCTGGCGCTGGCCGGGTGTGTGCCGAACGCGGTGAATCATGTTACTGGCGATCCCTCTCAGGAGAAAATCCCGCCTTACCAACTGGCGGACTATCTTGCAACCGAGTGTACGGATATCTGGTCCCTGACGAGCCAGCCTACAGAGACAAACCCACTGTACTGGCTGCGGGCTATGGATTGCGCCAATCGCCTGATGCCGGTACAGGCGCGCAGTGAAGCCAGTATGATGATGCCAGATACCTGGCAGGGGGCTTTCAGACGCGGGATTCTGCTTGATAACGCTAACATTACGCCACCTGAAAGGCGGGAGGCTGTTACGCGCCTCGAGGTATTAAGTCCGCAAATTCCGCCGCAAGTCAGACCGCTGTATCAGGTCTGGCTCAGCAGCCAAACGCTACAACTGCAGCTTGCCGAAGAGCGTATGCGCTACAGTAAACTCCAGCAAACATCGGACAGCGATCTGGACACGCTGCGTCAACAGCAGCAGCATTTGCAGTCCCAGCTCGATCTCACAACCCGTAAGCTGGAGAATCTGACCGATATAGAACGTCAGCTTTCCACGCGCAAACCTGCCGGCAGCTACAATCCTGACGCGCCGCACGGGAATGATAAACTCACCACGCCTGATAACGAGGATGGCACTGCGCCATCTGCCGATGAGGTCACACCATGATAAGCCGTAAGCCCGCACATCTGCTGCTGGTGGATGACGATCCGGGCCTGTTGAAATTGCTCGGTATGCGACTGACCAGCGAAGGTTACAGCGTCGTAACCGCCGAAAGTGGGCAGGAAGGGTTACGGGTGCTGAACCGCGAAAAAGTGGATCTGGTTATCAGCGATCTGCGTATGGATGAAATGGACGGCATGCAGCTGTTTACTGAAATTCAGAAAGTACAACCTGGAATGCCGGTTATCATCCTCACTGCTCACGGTTCCATCCCTGACGCCGTTGCCGCGACGCAGCAAGGGGTATTCAGTTTTCTCACCAAGCCGGTTGATAAAGACGCGTTATACCACGCGATTGATGGCGCATTGGAACAGTCTGCGCCAGCCACTGATGACAGCTGGCGTGAGTCTATCGTCACCCGCAGCCCGCTGATGCTGCGTCTGTTAGAACAGGCGCGGATGGTAGCGCAATCGGATGTGAGCGTATTGATTAACGGTCAAAGCGGAACCGGGAAAGAGGTGTTTGCCCAGGCGATTCATAACGCCAGCCCGCGCAGCCACAAGCCATTCATTGCTATTAACTGCGGCGCGTTACCGGAACAGCTGCTGGAATCCGAACTGTTTGGTCATGCGCGCGGCGCCTTTACCGGTGCGGTAAGCAATCGCGAGGGCCTGTTTCAGGCGGCGGAAGGCGGGACGCTGTTCCTTGATGAGATTGGCGATATGCCCGCGCCGTTACAGGTCAAATTGCTGCGCGTTTTACAGGAACGCAAGGTCAGGCCGCTGGGCAGTAACCGCGATATAGACATTGATGTGCGCATTATATCGGCTACCCACCGCGACCTGCCTAAAGCGATGGCGCGGGGCGAGTTCCGTGAAGATTTGTACTATCGCCTCAACGTGGTTAGTCTGAAGATCCCAGCGCTTGCCGAGCGAACGGAAGATATTCCGCTGCTGGCAAACCACCTGCTGCGACAGTCTGCTGAACGGCACAAACCCTTCGTGCGTGCCTTCTCGACCGATGCCATGAAGCGTTTGATGACCGCCAGTTGGCCGGGCAACGTACGCCAGTTGGTCAACGTGATTGAGCAGTGCGTGGCCTTGACCTCTTCGCCGGTTATCAGCGATGCGCTGGTGGAGCAGGCCCTGGAAGGGGAGAACACCGCGCTGCCGACTTTTGTTGAAGCGCGCAATCAGTTTGAACTTAACTACCTGCGCAAACTATTGCAAATCACAAAAGGCAATGTGACCCACGCGGCGCGAATGGCGGGGCGCAATCGCACCGAGTTCTACAAGTTGCTTTCTCGCCATGAGCTGGATGCAAACGATTTCAAAGAATAAATCTGCGGATTATGTTAGCTTTATTCGATCAAAAGACAGGCGACCTTTTCAAGGAATAGCATGAAAAAGATTGATGCGATTATTAAACCTTTCAAGCTGGACGACGTCCGTGAAGCGCTGGCTGAAGTCGGCATTACCGGTATGACTGTGACAGAAGTGAAAGGGTTTGGCCGTCAGAAAGGCCATACCGAGTTATACCGTGGTGCGGAATACATGGTGGATTTTCTGCCGAAGGTAAAAATTGAAATTGTGGTTCCCGACGACATCGTCGATACCTGCGTTGACACCATTATTCGTACCGCACAGACCGGTAAAATCGGTGACGGTAAGATTTTTGTTTTCGACGTGGCGCGCGTTATTCGTATTCGTACCGGTGAAGAAGACGACGCGGCAATCTAAGCCGCGCCGTTAATTTGTAGGCCTGATAAGCGTAGCGCATCAGGCAGAGTGATTGCCGGATGTCGGCGTAAACGCCTTATCCGGCCTACTCGCGTAATACATTACAATACTTTATGCGGGCCGAAGCATTCGTAATGAATGTTCTCGTTTTTCACGCCCAGACCGACCAGTTGCTTCGCGGCGAACTGCATAAAGCCGACCGGGCCGCACAGATAAAACTGCATCGCCGGATCGCTGATTGCCCCTTCCAGTTTGTTCAGATCCATCAGACCAATGCTATCAAACGCACCTTTCGCGCGATCGGCTTCGTTTGGCTCACGATACCAGGTATGTGCGCTAAAGCGTGGCAGCGTTTTGCCGAGTTCTTTTACTTCATCGGCGAAAGCATGTACATCGCCATTTTCCGCCGCGTGGAACCAGTTAACCTGCGCCGTATGATGAGCTTTCGCCAGCGTATCCAGCATCGCCAGCATCGGCGTTTGGCCCACGCCTGCGGAAATCAGCGACACCGGCGTATCGGTCGCGACGTCCATAAAGAAATCCCCTGCTGGCGCGGCCAGGTGAACTACATCACCGACATTAGCGTGGTTATGTAGCCAGGTTGAAACCTGACCACCGTCCTCGCGCTTCACGGCAATACGGTAGCCTTTGCCATCTGGCTTACGGGTCAGCGAATACTGACGGATTTCCTGATGCGGGAAACCTTCCGGCTTCAGCCAGACGCCCAGGTATTGACCCGGATGGTATTCCGCCACTGCACCGCCATCGACGGGTTCAAACTCAAAGCTGGTAATCGCGCGGCTTTGCGGCGTTTTCGCCACGATACGGAAAGGACGCGTACCTTCCCAACCGCCGGTTTTGCTGGCGTTTTCGCTGTAGATTTGCGCTTCACGGTTAATAAACACGCCCGCCAGCACGCCGTATGCTTTGCCCCACGCATCCAGCACTTCCTGGCCCGGGCTGAACATTTCGTCCAACGTGGCCAGCAGGTGACTTCCTACGATGTTGTACTGCTCTGGTTTAATCTGGAAGCTGGTATGTTTCTGGGCGATTTTCTCAACGGCTGGCAACAGCGCTGGCAGGTTGTCGATGTTGCTGGCATACGCGGCAATGGCGTTAAACAGCGCTTCACGTTGGTCGCCATTGCGCTGGTTACTCATGTTGAAAATTTCTTTCAGCTCTGGGTTATGCGTAAACATGCGATCGTAGAAATGGGCGGTCAGCTTCGGACCTGTTTCAACCAGCAGGGGAATGGTGGCTTTCACTGTAGCGATGGTTTGTGCGTCAAGCATACGGTCTTCCTTTATCTGAAACTTTAATGATGTATGTCAAATGCATCTTATAAAAAATACCCCTGCATTGTAAATGGTTCTTTGTAACTTTGCGTTGTAAAGGTTACATCGTGAAAAATCTGCATCACAAACCTGAAAAGAAATCCGTTGAAATTCAGCAGACCTTTGTTCTCCAAAGCCTTGTGTGCCGTGAAGGTAATCGTTTGCGTAAAATCCTTTGTCAAGACCTGTTATCGAAGAATGATTCGGTTATACTGTTGGCCGAAGTCCTGGAAGACTGCCTTTTCAGGCCAAAATTTACTTGTTAGCTGAGTCAGGAGATGCGGATGTTAAAGCGTGAAATGAACATTGCCGATTATGATGCCGAACTGTGGCAGGCTATGGAGCAGGAAAAAGTACGTCAGGAAGAGCACATCGAACTGATCGCCTCCGAAAACTATACCAGCCCGCGTGTAATGCAGGCGCAGGGTTCTCAGCTGACCAACAAATACGCTGAAGGTTATCCGGGCAAGCGCTACTACGGCGGTTGCGAGTACGTTGATATCGTTGAGCAACTGGCTATCGATCGCGCTAAAGAGCTGTTTGGCGCTGACTACGCTAACGTACAGCCGCACTCTGGCTCTCAGGCTAACTTCGCTGTCTACACCGCGCTGCTGCAGCCGGGCGATACCGTGCTGGGTATGAACCTGGCGCAGGGCGGCCACCTGACTCACGGCTCCCCGGTTAACTTCTCCGGCAAACTGTACAACATCATTCCTTACGGCATTGATGAGTCCGGTAAAATTGACTACGAAGACATGGCTAAGCAGGCCAAAGAGCACAAACCGAAAATGATTATCGGTGGCTTCTCTGCCTACTCCGGCGTGGTTGACTGGGCAAAAATGCGTGAAATCGCTGACAGCATCGGCGCATACCTGTTCGTCGACATGGCGCACGTTGCCGGTCTGATTGCCGCCGGCGTTTACCCGAACCCGGTTCCGCACGCTCACGTTGTGACCACCACCACCCACAAAACCCTGGCGGGTCCGCGCGGCGGCCTGATCCTGGCGAAAGGCGGTGATGAAGAGCTGTACAAAAAACTGAACTCCGCCGTGTTCCCAAGCGCGCAGGGCGGCCCGCTGATGCACGTGATTGCGGCGAAAGCCGTGGCGCTGAAAGAAGCGATGGAGCCAGAGTTCAAAGTTTACCAGCAGCAGGTTGCGAAAAACGCCAAAGCGATGGTGGAAGTGTTCCTGAACCGCGGCTACAAAGTGGTTTCCGGTGGGACTGAAAACCACCTGTTCCTGCTGGATCTGGTTGATAAAAACCTGACCGGTAAAGAAGCCGACGCTGCACTGGGTCGTGCTAACATCACCGTCAACAAAAACAGCGTACCGAACGATCCGAAGAGCCCGTTTGTGACTTCCGGTATCCGTATCGGTTCCCCGGCTGTCACTCGTCGCGGCTTTAAAGAAGCGGAAGTGAAAGAACTGGCTGGCTGGATGTGTGATGTTCTGGACAATATCAATGATGAAGCGGTAATTGAGCGCATCAAAGGTAAAGTGCTGGATATCTGCGCGCGCTTCCCGGTTTACGCGTAAGTCATATTGATTGCTGGACCTTATCCGGCCTACAGGTAACTCACCTGTAGGCCGGATAAACGAAGAGACATCCGCCAGTTATAGTGACTTAAGCAAGATTGTTTCATCGACTAAAGCCGCCACTGGCGGCTTTTTCTTAGCCTGAATCCATTTCCGCAATAAGCGCATTTCCCGGCCCTGGTTCAACGTCACTGCGCCGACAACGACGTCATTCTGCAAACTAAACCATATTGCTTTCTGCGCATCAGGATCGCCACGTACGAGCCAACTTTCTCCCTGCATTTCACCAACAAATTGCAGGTTATCACTGTATTGATCGGTCCAGAACCAGCCCGGCGTGGCTTCTGGCAGGGGTAAACCGAGCATAGCAGCAGCGGCAACTTGCGCCTGGCAGTTGGCATTTTCCCAGCTTTCGATGCGCCTTAACGAACCGTCCGGCTGGCGAGTGAGCGCCACATCACCGGCGGCGAAAATGACCGGGTCGGAGGTGGTGCAGGCGCTATCGACAATAATACCATTGGCCGTTTCCAGCCCCGCGTCGCGGGCCTGCGTATCGTTCGCCACGATGCCGATGCCGTAAACGACCGCATCGGCCTTCAGTATTTCGCCGTTTTGCAGCGTGAGCGTGAGAAATTCTCCCGCTTCAGCGTGCTCAATGGCGCTATTGAGCAGCATTCTCACCCCGGCCTGCTGATGGCGGGCTAACAGATAGTCGCGCACCGGCGCAGGCGCATTGCGGCCCATCACCGTTGATGCCAGTTCGACTACCGTCACCCGGCAGCCGCGCAGGGTGGCGCTGGCCGCCAGCTCCAGGCCAATGGTGCCCGCGCCGACAATCACGAGCGATTTTCCTGGCTGTAGCGCAGCCCGGAGACGCTCGGCATCTCCCGCATGACGTAGGGTAAAACAGCGCTCGCCCAGCGCATCCAGCAGCGGTAGCGGTCTGGCGGCGGCCCCGGTAGCCAGCAGCAGCTGAGTCCAGCGGTAGGTTTGCCCATCGGCGAGCGTTAACGTACGCGAGGCGCGATCAATCTCGCGTAGCGTAACGCCCAGATGCAACTGCACGTTGTGTTCCTGCCACCAGCTGGCGGGCAGAACCGGCTGAAGCTGCGGGTTATCGTCCAGCAGCATGGCCTTCGAGAGCGGTGGGCGCTCGTAAGGTAAATGCATTTCGTTGGAGAAAAGATGCAGCGGCCCGCTAAAGGCCATCGCTCCCGCCTGGCCGCCGCCGATGATGGCAATAATCTGTTCGTTCATGATGACTCCTTACAGATCCAGACCAGCTGCGACGTGCCGGATCCCACGGATCCCCAGACCGGCGTCGGCATTGATCATCACGCCGCTTAGCGTACGGTTGTTGCGGCGTGAAGCCAGCATCACGTACGGGCCGGTGAAGTCAGCCGGTTCCGGGAAGAACTGCAGCGGCAGAATGGCGGCAATTTTCTCCGGCGTCAGCGACTGCATAATCGAGGTATCGTTCTGACCGAGCGCCTGCGGGCCGCGCAGATCGGTCGCCATGCCGCATGGGCCGACACCGTTCACCCGCACTTTGGGGGCGAGTTCGTAGGCCAGTTGGCGAATCAACCCGGTGGCCGCGTGCTTGCTGGCGGTATACAGGGGCCCGCCGCCGCCGGGATACCATGCGGCGTTAGACAGGGTAAAGATGATGCTGCCTTCGCTGGCGATTAATGCCTGGGCGCAGGCTTTGGCGCCCAGCAGATAGCCCAGCACGTTAACGTTAAACAGCTCGTGGAAGCCGCTTTCCAGCGCCTCGGCGGGCGTATTGACCAGCGAAGCGTTGTGATCCCATATACCCGCGTTGCCGATAAAACAGTCCAGCTTGCCGAAGGTGGTGAGGAGCCGATCCACCGCGCGCTGGTAGTCGGCATAGCAGGTCACGTTGCCTTCCACCGCCAGTACGTGTTCACCAAAGCGCTGGCGCAGGCTGGCAATCTTCGCTGCGGACAGCTCGAGCGTGGCGACTTTAGCACCTTCTTCAATAAAGCGTTCTACCAGCGCCAGCCCCAGCCCGGAGCCGCCGCCAGTAATAAACACAACGTTATCGCGTAAATCGCTCATCTGGCCTCCTCGGGTAAATCAATAAACACCTCGCCGCCTTCCACATGCACCGCATAGGTGGTGAGCGGATCGGTGGCGGGCAGGCACAACGCTTTGCCGGTTTTCAGGCAGAAGCTGGCGGCGTGCAGCGGGCACTCCACCGTGGCGTCGTCTTCCAGATAACCCTCCGACATCGAGGCGTTACCGTGGCTACAGCGATCGTTAATGGCATAAAACTCACCGCCAACGTGAAACAGCGCGATGACGGGAGAGGTTTCCAGCCGGAGGGCTTCCCCCTCCGGCAGCTCCGTGGCGGAGCAGGCAAATATGCGGCTCATCAGAACAGTACACTCAGGTTGTGGGAGGTGATCACCGCCTGATCGAGCACGATCTCACGCTCCAGTAAGCGCCATTCGTCGCCCGGCAGACGACGGACCTTATCCATGCGCGTGCCGACGTAGAACGTCTCGTCACGCTCTTTTTGTGCGCGGTACAGCAGATAGTTCAGGCGCACGGCGAACACGTCCGGCTGGTCGGTTTCGCTCACCTGCAGGTTGCTGATCATGTGGCGGGTGCGGGAAGGTGGCTCTTCGGCCCACGCCATGCCGGTTTCCAGCCGCGCGATACGGCGTTCAAGCTGGTCTTTATTGTCGTTGAAAATCCAGGTGGTCGGCGGCTGTACGCCTTTACGGCGGTCGCGCGTCTGGGCATTCACCGTGGTGCGCATGGTGTAACGTATGTCGTCATCCAGTTGCGCCAGCCAGCCGCGGAACTGCCAGTCGTCCAGCAGACGCGCTTCTTCATACAGGAACTGACTGATGCGGTGATGCAGCTCAGGGGAGACTAACGCGCTCATTTCATCACCTCCTGCTGGTATGCGGCGGTTTTTTCCTGCACTTCCTGCCAGCTTTCGCTGCTTAATAAATCGGCCCAACGCTGATACATGCCGCGGGCAGCGGTTTCCGAGAAGATGTAGTTAGTGATCCCCGGAATGCCGTCTTCACGACGTTTTTCCTGGCCGAGACCCATCTCCAGGCACAGGTTGGTGTTGCGTGCCCGGTGGCCTTTGAGCAGTTTTTGAATCTCACACCAGTTTTCCGAGTCGTCCTGCTCAAGGAACCCTGCCGGGCCGAAGGCGCGGGTGGCGCTGTTTTCAAAAGCGGCTTTGACGTCATCAGAGGCGGCTTTATCGGCGATGCAGAACGCCCATACTTCGACTTTGTCCGGCCCGCGCGGATGCCAGACGCGCAGCGTGGCGGTACCGTTCAGCCAGGAGAGCGTGGGGAAAATATTGTTGTGACCGGCGAGACGCAGCGCGCGTACCTTACCCAGACGCCGCTCGGCCTCTTCATAGGTATCGCGATAGTAGCTGGAGACTTCGCCGTCGACCCAGACGTTGGCGTCCGGTTTCTCGGTAAAGAAGAAGCCGCTGCCGTGTCCATCCTGGCCGAACTGTAGCGCGTCTTTGGCGGTTTCCCACACCGGGCGGGCGGTTTGACCGTCTCCCAGGCGTTTGTCGCTGCCGTCGTCTTTCGCGCCCAATACCTGTACGGCAGAGGCGTGGCTGAACAACGCGTGATACTGGTCACTGGCGAACTGTTCGGCGGGGAATTTCCAGTTACAGTCGATGGTCCACTTCTGTACGCCGCCGACGATTTCAGTGCCGCCTTCACGGCGATCCAGCACGCCGTCGAGATACCAGGCGATGTCGCCGAGATAATCGCGAAGATTCGGCGCGGTGGTATCCCAGTTACCGAAAATCAGCCCTTTGTAGCTCTCGACGCATGGCACTTCGTTCAGCCCCCAGTGGGATTTGCACAACCCTTGTGGGTAGGCGCGCGGCTCCAGCGGCACGTCGATCAGCTCGCCGTTAATGCCGTATGACCAGCCGTGATACGGGCAGGTGAAGGCGCGGGTGTTACCGCAGTCGGCATAACTCACGCGCATCGCGCGGTGGCGGCACTGGTTGAGAAACGCTTTGATGCTGCCGTCCTTCTGGCGCACCACCACCACGGCGTCTTCGCCCATATAAGTGTTAAAGAAATCGCCCGGTTTGGGGATTTGGCTTTCGTGGGCGAGAAACAGCCAGCAGCGTCCGAAGATGCGTTCCAGCTCCAGTTGGTAAATTTCAGGGTCGGTATAAATACGTGGGGTTACGCGACCGTTTTGCGTGTCGATCAGTCGGTAGATGTCTAAATTTGAGGGTATGGTCATATTTTTTAATCCTGAAAGCTAAGATGTATTGACCTTCTTTTTTTGTACCCTAAGGATGTTGCTGGTTAGTTATCAATCTGTGAAATAGTAAATTTCTACCAGTTGAGACATTTTTTCGATAACAAGGAGAAGGGCATGGAACTGAGGCACTTACGCTATTTTGTGGCGGTGGCGCAGGCGCTGAATTTCACCCGGGCGGCAGAAAAACTGCATACCTCTCAGCCCTCGTTAAGCAGTCAGATCCGCGATCTGGAGACCTGTGTGGGGGTTCCCTTGCTGGTGCGGGACAAGCGCAAAGTTGCGTTAACGGCAGCAGGTGAATGTTTTTTACAGGATGCGTTGGTTATCCTCGCGCAGGCGGAAAATGCCAAAGTTCGCGCCCGTAAAACGGTGCAGGAAGATAACCATTTCGCCATCGGCTTTGTCCCTTCCGCAGAGGTAAATCTGTTGCCCAAAGTGCTGCCTTTGTTTCGTTTAAAACAACCGGATATGCATATTGAACTGGTCAGTTTGATCACCACTGAGCAGGAGGAGAAGATCCTGCGCGGAGAGCTGGACGTTGGCTTAATGCGTCATCCGGTTTACAGCCCGGAACTGGATTATCTGGAGCTGATTCATGAGCCGCTGGTGGTGGTATTACCGGTGAATCATCCACTCGCTAATGAGAAAGCGATATCGGCACAGCAACTGCACGGCGTCAATTTTGTCAGTACCGATCCGGCCTATTCCGGCGCGTTAGCGATGATTGTCAAAAACTGGTTTCAGCAGCAAAAAAGCCAGCCCAATATCGTGCAGGTGGCGACCAATATTCTGGTGACCATGAACCTGGTCAGCATGGGGTTGGGGGTGACTTTGATACCCGGTTATATGAATAATTTTAATACCGGGCAGGTGGTTTTTCGCCCTATTGTTGGCGATGTTCCAACCATTGCGCTGCTGATGGCGTGGAAAAAGGGGGCGCTGAAACCGGCGCTGACCGACTTTATCGCCACGGTGCATGAACGTTTAGCCGTGAGCGTTGTGGATTAACGACTACAGCTCGCTAAGCTGCGACTCGACATACAGATAGCCGATGCCCATCAGTTGCTGAGCGCGATTAAGCTTACCGAAACCGATCTGCGTTGCCCGGGCTCGTGGGTTATCGCCATGATCGAACGGATTAAATCCGGTTTGCTGCACCAGCGTATTGAGCCAGCTCTCGCCGAAGGCGCAGCTACGACCATACAGCCAGATTTGATTAATATTTAATATATTTAGAAAATTGTACAGACTCAGGCCAATGGCGCTGGCGGCATGTTCGGCCCACGCCTGAATGCGAACATCTCCGTGCCTCCAGGCATTAATAAGCTGGTCGGTCGTCAGCGTTTGGGGATCATACAGGGATGTCGGTTGCGATTTCATCCACACGCGAGCCTGCTTTTTCAGTGCGCTTAATGACGCCACCGTTTCCAGACACCCATAACGGCCACAGTCGCAGGCAACCCCGTCCGGATCAATTATTGTATGGCCAATCTGACCGCTGCCGTACAAACTGCCCCGCCAGATGTTATCGTTAATGACAAACGATGAGCCAATGCCGTAATCAACGTTAATCACACAAAAATCACCGTTAGCCGCCGGATTTTGCCACTTTTCCGCCAGCGCCAGCATCACGCAGTCATTGTCCAGCCGGACCTGCACACCAAGCATCTCCTCAAGCAGGTATTTTATTTCCACCGGTGTTTTCCACGGAGCCTGAGGCATGGTTTTTGATGCGCCGGTAATCGGATCAACCTGGCCGTGCACGCCCAGCGCCAGATTAATCGTAACCTCTGGAAATTGCCGACGGTATTCTCGCCAGTGTGTCGCCAATGCCGCCAGTAGCGCTTTTGGCGTATCAGGATTAATGACCTCATGGTGCCAGTCACCGACGGCCACCAGACGCGCGTCCGCCAGTTGGCTGGTGATGCTGGTGGGGGTGACGTTGATGCAGAGCGTCCAGGCACCTGTTTCTGGCAAATGATAACTGCCGCTACTCAAACCGCGCTGGCTTAACGTCTCTCGCGAATGGCTGATTCTCCCTTCATCCATCAGCTCTTCAAGAATATTGCTGACCGCCGGGATCGACAGACTGGTCAGCTGCGCCAACTGCGACTTGCTAAGCTGTTTTTCCCGCCATAGATGCGACAAAAAGATCTGTTTATTTGCTTGACGTACCCTGGCGTTATTGAATCCCGAACGCTGCATACACTTAACTTCCTTTACTATATTGCGTGAGCATTGCGCATTTTAACGCCACTTAACTGCCGCAGAATAGCCTCAGGTTAAATTTTTACTTTTGTTTATTGAGTGGAGAGCGGCATGTACGGTTCAGTTAAAGTCTGGCAGGAAACGATCACCCTCCCAACGTGGACGGTGGGTGAAGAAGACGCTAACCCGATGTTTCTGGAGAAAAGGGTATATCAGGGATCCTCTGGTGCGGTTTATCCCTACGGCGTGATTGATACCCTGACCGGCAAGCGTGAAATGCGCGACTATCAGGCGGTGTGGATGGAGAATGACTTCATTCGCATCATGCTGCTGCCGGAATTAGGCGGACGTATCCATCGTGCGTATGACAAAGTGCAGCAACGTGATTTCGTCTACTACAACGAAGTGGTGAAACCAGCGTTGGTTGGCCTGCTTGGGCCATGGATCTCTGGCGGCATTGAGTTCAACTGGCCGCAGCATCATCGTCCAACCACCTTTATGCCGGTTGATTTTACGCAACAGCAGGGCGAGCAGGGCGAATATACCGTGTGGATGGGGGAGGTCGAACCCATGCGTGGTTTACAGGTGATGACCGGATTCACACTGTATCCAGATCGCGCGCTGATCGAAATAACCGGGAAGGTGTTTAACGGTAACGCCACGCCGCGCCACTTCCTGTGGTGGGCGAATCCGGCGGTGAAAGGCGGCGACGATCATCAGAGCGTGTTTCCGCCGGATGTAACCGCGGTATTCGACCACGGCAAGCGCGATGTTTCAGCGTTTCCTGTCGCTACTGGCACCTACTACAAAGTGGATTACTCGGCGGGTGTGGATATCTCTCGCTACAAAAACGTACCCGTTCCGACCTCTTATATGGCGGAAAAATCGGATTATGACTTTGTCGGCGCCTGGCACCACGGCGAACGCGGTGGATTACTGCACGTGGCGGACCACCATGTTTCGCCGGGGAAAAAACAGTGGACCTGGGGATACGGCGACTTTGGCGTTGCCTGGGATCGTAATCTCACTGATGACAACGGTCCGTATATCGAACTGATGACCGGGGTCTTTACCGATAACCAACCGGATTTCACCTGGCTTGCGCCGTACGAAGAGAAAGTTTTCGTGCAAAACTTCCTGCCCTACAGCGAACTTGGCATGGTGCAAAACGCCAGCACGCAACTGGCGCTTCGGCTGGTGCGTGAGGGAAGCCAACTTTCAGTGGGCGTTTATGCGATAGCGCCGCTACGCGATGTTCAGGTTACGCTTGCGGCACACGGGGAGGCGTTCTTTGAGAATACACTCACCCTTGAGCCGGGGCAGAGCTGGTTAGCCGATGTGTCTGACAATGGCCATGCCCGGGTAACGATGACCGTCACTCGCGCCGATGGCTCCACGCTTTTACAGTACGAAGAGCACATGGCGCAAGAGTTACCACTACCCTCGGCGGCCAGCGCGCCAGCTCAGCCAGAAGCGATTGCTAATACCGATGAACTCTATTTTATTGGTCAGCATCTGGAGCAGTACAACCACGCCAGCCGCTATGCCGAAGACTATTACCGCCGCGCGCTGGAGGTCGACCCGCTTGATTATCGCAATAATGTGGCGCTGGGGACGCTGGCGCTAAACCGCGCGGACTGGGCATTAGCAGCCCATTGCGCGGGCAAGGCGCTGGAACGGGCGCACAAGCTCAATAAGAATCCGCGTGATGGCGAGGCGAGTATGCTGCTGGCCGCCGCGCAGGAACGCCAGGGCGACGATGAAAGCGCCTGGGATAATTATTATAAGGCGAGCTGGAGCGGCAACTGCCGGGATGCGGCTTTCTGGTCGTTAGCGCGCCTGGCGATGAAACGTCAGGACTATGCCGGCGCGTTGGAAAAAGTCGAGCAGAGCCTGCGTTTTAACGGCAGTAATAACCTGGCGATGGGACTGAAAGCGCTGGCGCTGGCTAAGCTTGATCGCAATGCGCAAGCGCTGGAATACATTCGCCAACAGCTGATTGATTATCCGCTGAGTTACACCCTGCACTATGCACGCTGGGCTATTTGTCAGGATGAAGCGACGGCACAGGCGCTAATCTCGATTACCGGGCGGCGCGGTACCAACGCGTGTGAACTGGCTGGCTGGTTGATCGCATTGGGGCAAAAAGATGCTGCCCGTGGCGTGCTGGAACTGCTCGACAGCCAGGAAACGCTACCGATGCTGTGGCGCGCTTCGCTGAGCGACAATCCGCAACCTTTTATCGAACGAGCGCGTAAGTGTCTGCAAAATCGCGTCCGTTTTCCCAATACGCTGGATGAAGTACAGATGCTGCAAACCCTCGAGCAGAGCGCTTTTGCCCGTTATTTGCTCGGCTGTTTCTGGTACAGCAAACGCTGCTATGACGAGGCGGTCTCCTGCTGGCACTTTACCCTTGCGCAGGAGCCGGATTTTGCCCCAGTGCATCGCTTATTGGGTATCTATGCCTGGAACAAACAGCACGATGCACAGCAGGCGATGCAGTATCTGTCGCAGGCCGTAGCACTGGAGCCGCAAAATGCCCGTTTCCTGTTCGAACTCGACTATCTCAAAAAGCTGATGGCGCAACCGGCTGAACAGCGTTTGCAACGACTGGAAGCCAGCAAAGATATTGTCTTCCATCGTGACGATCTGACGGTGGAACTGCTTAGTCTGTGGAATGGATTGGGGCGCTACGACGAGGCCGCGGCAATCTTACGTGAGCGTGTATTTCATCCGTGGGAGGGAGGAGAAGGCAAAGCCACCGGGCAATATCTACTGAATCAGATGCATCGCGCACTGGAGGCCGTTCAGTCGGGCGACCCGCAAACCGCCATCACGCAACTGCAACAGGCGCTGCACTACCCGCAAAACCTTGGAGAGGGGCGCCTGCCTGGGCAAACGGATAATGACATCTGGTATTTGCTGGGTTATTGCGCCCAGCAGCAGGGGCATTTCGAGGAGTCCCGGCGCTATTTCTCCCGTGCCACGCGTGGCGGTAGCTCACTGGATGCCGGACGTTACTACAACGACCAGCCGGTGGACTATCTCTTCTGGCAGGGTATGGCGCAGAGAAAACTTGGCGATGATGCACAGGCGGACGCTCTGTTCAACAGCTTCCTGCAATGGGTTGAGTCGCATCGCGACAACGTCCCGGATGTCGATTTCTTTGCCGTATCGCTGCCCGATCTGGTGGTGCTGGATACCTCAGCACAAGCAAAACACCAGCAACACTGCCTGTTTATCAATGCGCTTGGGCATCTGGGGCTGGGAAATAGTTCTGCTTGCCAGCGCGATCTTGATGAGCTTCTGCAACTCAATCCGGCACATGACAAGGCGTTACTGCTGCGTCACGCCATTAACGTAAGGCTGTTCCAGTAATACCCGAAACGGGTGGGGGCAACCTCACCCGAAACCTTCTGTCCCCTGCGTTTCCCTGAAAGAGGAATCATAATGAATAACGCGCAGACACATTTAAAGATTGGTTACGTCTGGACTATCTGCCTGGTTGCCGCCTGCGGTGGTTTACTGTTTGGCTATGACTGGGTGGTGATCGGCGGGGCAAAGCCCTTCTATGAAGCTTATTTTTCGATTACCGATCCGGCGCAATCTGGCTGGGCGATGAGCTCGGCGCTGGTTGGTTGTATCTTTGGTGCGCTGATTTCCGGCTGGTGCGCCGATAAGTTTGGCCGAAAGATGCCGCTGATTCTCTCGGCAATCCTTTTTAGCGCTTCAGCCTGGGGAACAGCAGTTGCCAGCAATTTTGACATGTTTGTTGTCTATCGCATCGTTGGCGGCGTGGGGATTGGTCTGGCATCCGCGCTAAGCCCGCTGTATATCGCTGAGGTCAGCCCGGCGGAAAAGCGTGGTCGCTTTGTTGCCGTTAACCAACTCACCATCGTCATTGGCGTCCTGGCGGCGCAGCTTATCAACCTGATGATTGCCGAGCCTGTCGCTACAGGCGCTACGCAGCAGGCGATTGTGGAAAGCTGGAACGGTCAGACGGGCTGGCGCTGGATGTTTGGCGCTGAATTAGTGCCCGCGGTAATTTTCCTGGTGCTGATGTTCTTTGTCCCTGAATCGCCGCGCTGGTTGGTGAAGGCAGGAAAAGCCGAACGTGCGCGCACCATGCTGCAGCGCATTGGTTCGGCGGAATATGCCGGGCAAACGCTGAAAGAGATTGAACATACGCTACAAAAAGATAACCACAAGGTCGCGTGGTCATCACTGTTACAACCGCAGATCAAACCGATAGTGATTATTGGCATGGTGCTGGCAGTGTTCCAGCAGTGGTGTGGGATCAACGTTATTTTCAACTATGCGCAGGAGATATTTGCTTCTGCCGGATTCGACATCAACGGCACGTTAAAATCGATCGTAGCGACCGGGATCATCAATCTGGTCTTTACCCTTGCCGCTCTGCCGCTGGTGGACAAAATTGGGCGTCGTAAACTGATGCTGTTTGGTGCATCAGGGCTGACGGTTATCTACATACTCATTGCCGGGGCATACGGGTTGGGCATTCTGGGCTGGCCGGTTTTGGTACTGGTGCTGGCGGCGATCGCCATTTACGCCCTGACGCTGGCCCCGGTAACCTGGGTGCTGCTGTCCGAAATTTTCCCCAACCGTGTTCGCGGGTTAGCGATGTCGTTCGGCACGCTGGCGTTGTGGATTGCCTGCTTCCTGCTGACCTATACCTTCCCACTGCTGAATGCGAGTCTGGGCGCATCGGGAAGCTTCCTGCTCTACGGTGTGATTTGCGCGATGGGCTTTATCTATATTCTGCGTAATGTGCCGGAAACCAAAGGCGTGACGCTGGAAGCGCTGGAGGAACAGCTGGCGGCGCAGCATACGAAAGTTGGCGCATCAAGCCAACAACGAAGCGCCCGCTAATGAATTCTCTGCTGATGCTTCAAAACGCACATCTACGGATGTGCGTAGATCCGCAGGGCGGTTCGCTATTGAGTCTGGTTTCGTTACAACATCAACGGGCAATATTACGTGAAGGTCATGGTCAGCAGCCCGGTGATTGCGGCCTGTTCCCGATGATGCCGGTGGCAAACCGGGTGGCGGGCAACCGTTTTATGCTACGTGGGGAAGAGGTTGTGCTACCGCACCATGAGGCGGATGAACACTTCTTCCTGCACGGTGACGGCTGGCTGCAGCGCTGGCGGGTTATCACCGCGACACCAAGCGGTTGTTTGCTACAGTTGCGCAGTTGGCATCCCTGTGGCTACGACTATACGGCGCAGATTTGCTACCAACTGGAAGCGTCGAGCCTGCATGCTTCATTGACGCTCACCCATTGCGGGGAACGACCGATGATCTATGGCTGCGGGTTCCATCCGTTTTTCGCCTTTGATACGTACAGTACGGCCCAGTTCACTGCCAGCGGCTACTGGCCGGAGGGGGAACAGCATCTGCCACTGGACTGGCAAAGTGATATTCCACCCGCAGCGGATTTTATGCATGCGCAATACGGTGAAGATGCCTGGTTGAATGTGGGTTATTCTGGCTGGAGCGGGCGGGCCGTTATTCAGCGCGATGTGATGAAAGTCTCGATTTTAGCGCAAACTCCGTGGCTGATGCTGTTCAGAATGTCGGGTGAACCATTCCTGTGCCTGGAGCCGCAGACGCATCCGGTGAATGCCCACCACATGCAGGGGCAGCCGGGATTGCAGGTTTTAGCGCAGGGAGAACGCTGTCATTTTGCGATGCAAATTTGCGTCGAATAGGGCGAAAATCATGTTATCTGCCTGTTAATGGTCTCTTGCGCCAGCCAGAGTTTATCGCCAGACTACCGTCTCCAAACGGGAGGGATTCATGGCTTTGCATTCCACGCGCTGGCTGGCGCTCGGTTATTTCACCTATTTCTTTAGCTACGGTATTTTTCTGCCTTTCTGGAGCGTCTGGCTCGAAGGGTTGGGGCTGACGCCGGAAACCATTGGTTTACTGCTGGGCGCGGGGCTGATTGCCCGTTTTCTCGGTAGCTTGCTGATTGCGCCGCGCGTGAGCGATCCCTCTCGTCTGATTACCGCTTTACGTATTCTGGCTCTGTTGACGTTGGTGTTTGCGCTGGCCTTCTGGGCGGGGACCAACGTGGCGTGGCTGATGGTGGTGATGGTCGGATTTAACCTGTTTTTCTCACCGTTGGTGCCGCTGACTGACGCGCTGGCTAACACCTGGCAAAAACAGATAACCATGGATTACGGGCGGGTTCGACTGTGGGGATCCGTGGCCTTTGTGATTGGCTCTGCGCTGACCGGTAAGCTGGTGAGCCTGTTTGACTATCGGGTGATCCTTATTCTGCTGTCGCTTGGCGTCGCCTCAATGCTGCTGGGCATGATGATTCGTCCGAGCGTGCAGCCAGCTGGTGAAAACCGTCAGCAGGAGAGTGCGGGATGGCCCGCATGGCGCGCGTTAATAACGCAAAGCTGGCGTTTTCTTGCCTGCGTGAGTCTGCTGCAGGGCGCGCATGCCGCCTATTACGGTTTTAGCGCCATTTACTGGCAGTCTGCTGGTTATTCCGCTTCGGCGGTGGGCTATTTATGGTCATTGGGCGTGGTGGCGGAAGTCATTATCTTCGCGCTTAGCCACAAGCTGTTCCGCCGCTTTAGCGCCCGCGATCTGCTGTTGCTTTCCGCCGTTTGCGGCGTGGCGCGTTGGGGGCTGATGGGCTGGAGCACCGAACTACCGTGGCTGATTGTGGTGCAGATCCTGCACTGCGGTACCTTCACCGTCTGCCACCTGGCGGCAATGCGCTATATCGCGGCGCGACAGGGCAGCGAAGTGATTCGTTTACAGGCGGTCTATTCCGCGATAGCGATGGGCGGCAGTATCGCCATCATGACCGTTTTCGCTGGCTACCTGTACCAAAACCTGGGCAGCGGCGTATTCTGGGTGATGGCGCTGGTGGCGCTACCGGCTATCGTGCTGCGCCCGAAAGTGGTGGCGCAGCCTGCGACGTTATGATTCGAGGATTTTGCGGATCTGCTGCTGCTGGTGAGACGTCAGCGCCAGATCCGCATGAATCAACGGCGGTGAAAACAGCGGCAGCGGCGTAGTGTACGGTGTGACGATCAGCGTTACGCCGCGCGGCGCACCCTCTTTTTGAAAGTCCTGCATTGGCATATGTTTTACGTTGAGCGGCAGTAGCGTCAGTTCGCGTAGCTGCTGTTCTATATGCGCTTCGAGTTGTTCATTACTGCCGGTCAGCAGGATAATCTGCTTTTCGTGCAAATCCTTCTCCTGCATCAGCCAGGCACCGAAAATCACCGCTACCAGACCGATCTCTTCTTCTGAAAATTGCACTTCGTATTCCGCTTCGAATCCGTGTATCGCCTCGCGGGTGGTGCGAACCAGCCGGGGATAAAGTCGGCTGAACTCCTCCGGCAGCGTGTTATCAATACCAATGGCAAACAAACTGCGGTTCAGGGCCTGGGCAAGGTGGATATACAACTGGTCGTTCAGCCCTTGTTCATCGCTGAAGCGAACGTTGCCATACTCGCGAAAACGCAACACCAGCCGCGCGATAGCCAGACGCAAACGGCGATCCTGCTGGTGGTTATCGCGGATGGGATCGGGGATGCGAATCATTGAGAACAGCAATGCCATAAACAGCGATTCGCCCGGCGGCGCACTTTGCATGACGTGACGTTGCCAGTGGCGGGCAATCTCCTCAGCCAGAGCGTACTCCGCGCAGGATTGCGCCCAGCGCTGCTGGAGCGGATTAAACTCCGGGGTGATCCCCGCGTGATGTTGCAGCAGGCAGTATTGTAAAAACAGCCGCAGGAACTGGATATCACGGCACTCAAAGGGTTTTTGCAAGCGTCGGGAGCAGAGGTTAATCAGCGCATGCAGATTGGTGTCATCATACAACGTGCGCGCTATGCCCTGCTGTTTAAGCGCCATTTTCAATGTGGGTGTGAAATGTTGCGTGATAAACGTCGGGCAGATCCGCAGGCCACGGCGCAGCCAATGCAACAGGCACAGCCGCTGGTTCAGCGGGGCGCCTTCGATCGTATAGCCGCCATTCTGGGCGGAAGTAATGGCGAGCCGATGATAGCGCTGGATTTCGAGCCCCGCGCCAATGATATCCTCCTGAACGGTGGCATCATCGACGCCATTGAGACTGCTGAAGGTCTGCGCGGTAGCAATCTGCCCCGGCAGAAAAAGCGTCAGCAGTACCTGGCAACGGCGTTGGGGAGCGGAAAGTACAGATGGCGGGGCGAGCGTTGACATCATCTGTAGAATCTCCCGTGAGTATGTTTGATAAGAATAGTTAAAGTTTGCGCATAGATTTGCGGAATGGAAAGCTTTACGCCAGGAATGCTGGGGAGCGTCACAGAATTTTTAACGTGCGGAACAGATAGCGGTAGTGAAACGCAGCGCGTTAACCCACTTTTTCACGGTTTTATCTTTAGTTTACATATAAAAGAACTGGTAGAGATGTACTGCATGGCTGTTAAACATTATGGAGAACATGTGATTCCGGATCGGGGTGTCGCTTCAGCGCTCTTGCTTTTAGCTATATCCGTTTTGCTGTTCAGATATTTTCAAATAAAAATACAGGTGGTCAGGTGTGGGCTGGTCCGGCTGAAAATTGCCGACGTGTTTCCGTAAGGCCGGGAGAGCCAGCATGGATGCTGGCTCAGGGCGCGCTTTGCAAGGACGCTACCTCGCGCCCGGCCCGGTAGCCTGGAGGAATAAGCGGAGGGAACCACGAAGTGGCAATTTTCCCGCCGGGAGCCGGGATTGTTAAGGGTACGGCGATAGTACCCTTAACACGTTCACAGGCAGTATCGTTTCAGAGAAGTGAATAACATAAGGTGAACGTAACAATACACCGGATGCCGTTACTGCCCACGGCGCAGCGTTAATCCCACATCGCCGCCGGGATGCACCGCCAGCAGTGTCTCCTTTGAGTAGCCGCTTTCACTCATCAGACAGGCGCAGGCGGCGTCAAAGATAGCCAGAACCAGCAGAATTGAGGTCGTCGCCAGCATGTTCAGCGGGTCGGCCTCACGCTGTACGCCGGTGGAAATCACCAGCCTCGAGGCTTTAGCGATGGCCGAATTGGCGTTTTCCGTCACGCTCAGGATCGGCACATTTCTCGCCGCCAGCCCAGGCAGCAGCCGGGTAAGTTCATCCGAATTGCCACCGCGCGACAGCATAATAACCAGGTCGTCGGCGCGTAAAAAACCCAGATCGCCGTGCGCCGCATCGGTGGCATTGAGATAAATCGCCGGGCGCTCCACGCAGGCGAGCATATGCGCGACTTTACGCGCCGCAATGCCGGAGGTACCGACGCCGGTAACGACGATTTTCCCCTGGCACCCGCGCAGTTCCGCCATCAGCGACTGCCAGACCGGCTCAGTCAGATGCTGTCCCAGTCCCGCAAGGGCATCGCTGTAGATCTGGAATACGCCGGTGGCTTGAGACCATGAGTTACTCATGCCTCCTCCTGCATCAACTGGCGATATTTCATATGATCCTGATACATCTCGTGGAATACCCGATATTTGCGATCGTAGTACTGCTTAATACGGTTGGTTTGCGGGGTGACCGTTTTACCAATCCGGCTCATCGCCGACATCGCTTCCGGGAAGGAGTCAAAAACGCCTGCGGCGATGGTTCCCATCATGGCGCCGCCCAGCAGCATGGCTTCACTCTCTTCCGGCAATAGCATCGCGCAGCCAGTGGCGTTGGCATGCTCCTGAACGAAGATCGGGTTTTTCGTGCCGCCGCCGCTGGCCATAATCGTATCGATGGTGTAGCCGCTTTGATTCATCGTTTCAATAATATGCCGGGTACCGAGGGCAATGGCCTGGATGGTCGCCAGATACTGTCGCGCCATATCTTCCGGCGTGCGCGACAGCTTAAGTCCGGTGATTGCACCCGTAAGCGTTGGGTTGGCGCGCGGCGAGCGGTTGCCGTGGAAATAGGGCAGGATATGCATATCGCGGGTCAGGAAGGCGATATCTTCCGGCTCACCGGCCATTTTACGCAGCAACGCATTCAGCACTTCATAAATGGTCTGCCCTTGGGACTTAGCCTGCGCCAGTAGGGTGTCGTAGCACGGATGCGACTGAATTACGTGGTCGATTAACGCCCCCGTAGCCGACTGCCCGCCTTCGTTGAGCCAGTATTCCGGCAGTACGGCAGAGTAGTAAGGCCCCCAGACGCCGCCGATAAAACGCGGCTCTTTGGAAATCGCCATGTGTCCGGTGGAGGTGCCGCCAATCAGTGCGATACGACGGTCGAAATCCGGCACCTCGCCAGAAACGCCGCTGGCGCCGAGTGTGCCGAGCGTACCGGCGTGGGCATCAATAATTGATACGCTGACCGCGGTGCCGGGGATGAGTCCCATTTCGCTGGCGGCGCGCGCTGACAGCCCATGGCCGAGCGGTTCGCCCATGGTCTTCACGTAACGGCCAATTTTGGCGGCATCGTGCTCCAGCAAATCTTCCAACCCAATCTGGCGGAAATAGCTGGCATCCCATTTATCTTCATGACCCATATAGGTCCATTTACACACCGTCGAGCACAATGAGCGCGTGTCATCGCCCGTTGCCCGCCAGGTGAGGAAATCAGGCAGGTCAAAGTAGTAACCGGCGTTAGCCCAGGTATTGGGCATATGCTGCTTCAGCCACAGCAGTTTTGGCGTTTGCATTTCCGGGGAGATAATACCGCCCACATAGTCCAGCACCCGATGATGCAGGGCGTTAATGCGATCGGCCTGAGTAATGGCGCGATGGTCCATCCACACAATAATGTTCTGTTCACTGCGCCCGGAAGGGCTGATGGTCAGCGGGTTGCCTTCTTTATCCAGCACCACCAGTGAACAGGTGGCGTCGAAGCCCAGACCTTTCACCTGGATAGGATTGATATCCGACTGGTTAATCGCATCGCGTACCGCGTTACACACAGCCTGCCAGATGTTATCGGAAGACTGCTCAACAAAATCGGCCTGCGGACGGTAAATCTCGATGGCCCGACTGGCCTGACCGACCATTCTGCCGTTGAGATCAAACACGCCAGCGCGGGCGCTTCCGGTTCCGACATCCACACCAATAAAGTAACTTGCCATAATTTTTTCTCCTGAAATCAGGCTTTACGATTCTGTAATGCGATAAAGAGGATCAGCACCGCGCCCCACAGCGCCATCGTCAGATAGCTGCTGACCCCCAGCAAGTTAAGGCCGCTTTCCAGCATTTGCAGCACAATCAGCGCCAGTACCAGGCCGATAATGCGTCCGAAGCCGCCGTCCGGATTGATACCGCCGAGCACGGAGGCAAGGATGGTGACCAGCAGGTAGGATTCACCGTATCCGGCTTTTGCCGAGTTGAATTTCGCCATCATCAGAATGGCGGCGACCCAGCCGAGCAGGGCAGAAATAACGTACACCGAAATTTGTACCCGTACGGTATTCACACCGCTGTAGCGGGTAGCCTGCTCATTGGAACCGACGAGATACAGGCTGCGCCCAAGCGTGGTGTGCTCCAGCAGCACCCACAGCAGGATTGCCACGAGGAAAAAGAGCAGCAGTGCCACCGGAATACCGGCAATCGTCGCGTTACCAAGGTATTGAATGGCGGTCGGGAAGCCGGAAATCACCGTCCCGTTGGAGAGCAAAATATTCAGCCCGGAGATCAGCGTCATCGTGCCGAGGGTGGCGAGAATAGGCGAGACGCCGACCCAGGCAATTAAAGCGCCGTTGAGCGTGCCGATAGCCACCGCCACCGCTGCGCCTGCAATCAACGCCAGCGCCAGAAACAGCGGGTTATCCGGGTGGGTGACGATAATCGCCGCCATCACCAGCGAGCAGGCGTTCGCACCGGCAATAATCGACAGGTTAATGCCGCCGGTCAGCATGGTCATACCCATCCCGAGGGCCAGCATGCCGAGGATTGGCAACTGCGAGCCGATCGACTGGAAGTTAGCGACGCTGAAAAAACGGCTGCCGAGCAGGGCCGAGAAGACCAGGGCGACGACCACAATAATGACGCATTGCAGACGAATGATGGCATCACCGGGTAAAAATCTGGCGATTGTTTTCATCTCAAAGCTCCCTTGCCAGTTTACGTTTTTCGTTCCAGGCCGTGGCGCTAATGCTGACCAGGATAATGGCGCCGCTGAACACGGTGTGCCAGTAAGAGGAGACGCTCAGCAGCGTCAGACCATTTTGCAAGAACGCCAGCAGCACAACACCCAGTAGCGTTCCGGTTAACGTACCGCGCCCGCCGCTCATGCTGGTGCCGCCGAGCACGACCGCCGCCAGCACCGTTAACTCAAAGCCGAGCAGGGAATTGGGGGCAACAGACTGGGTGATTTGCGCCTGAACCACGGCGGCAACGCCTGCCAGAATGCCCATATAGCCATAGACGTAGAAATGCAGCTTCAGCAAATTCAGCCCCAGGCGCGAGGCCGCGTCGCGGTTGCCGCCCATGGCGTAAACCTGACGGCCAAGACGGGTATAGTTCATCAGCACGGCGGTAAAGATGATCACCGCCGCCAGGCACAGCAGGGGCAGGGTTAAACCGTAGTCGTAGCCGTCTGTCGCGGTGAACGACAACCAGTTGATACCGTTCATAAACCAGTCCGGGAAGCCGTACAGCCAGGTACCCTTGGTGGCATAAACCAGCAGGCCGTAGTAGACGTTTAGCGTGGCGATGGTAATGATGATCGCCGGAACGCGCAGCCAGTACACCAGGAAGCCATTAATCAGCCCAAGCAGCAGACCTACCGCCATTGCGATGGTTAAAGCCAATATGAAGTTGCCGCCGTGAGCGATCACCCAACTGGCCATCGCATACTGGGCAATCGCGGTCATCGCCGGAAATGAGATGTCGATCCCGCCGGAAATCAGCACCACAAACAGCCCGCAGGCGAGAATGCCGAGAATCGCGTAACTGGTGGCGACATCTGTGAGATTGCCCAGCGACAGGAACTCATCGGTACTGACGCTCAGCCCGACGGCGAGCGCCACGACCAGCAGGCCCAGCCAGAATTCATGTTGCCCGATTAAACGGGAGAGACGCAGACTATTCATTGATTACCTCGACCACTTCAGCAATCTCCTCTTCACGGCAGTGATGAGGATTAAATTCCGCCACCAGTTTGCCGCGGCGCATCACCAGCACACGATGGCTGTTGTAATACGCTTCCGGGATTTCATCGCAAATCATTAGTACCGCCATTCCCTGTTCCGCCAGATCGCGGGCTATCTGGTAAATCCCCTCTTTGTTGGCGATATCCACGCCGACGGTAGGGGAGTCGAGGATCAGGATGCGCGGATGGGTTGCCACCCATTTGGCAATGGCAATGCGTTGGGCATTACCGCCGGAGAGCGTTTTGACCGGCAGATGCGGATCGGAGACTTTAATGTTCAACTCACGGATCAAATCGGCGACCAGCTTTTGCGCTTTACGATGATCGAGCAGACCGCTGCCGGTATGCAGTTGGTCAAACACCGTGACGATGGTGTTGTCATAGATCGACTGCTCCATGATCAACCCCTGCGTCAGGCGATCTTCTGAGACATAGCCGATCCCGTGTTTGATGGCGTCATGGTTATTGCGCAGAGTAACCGGCTGACCGTTAATGCGCATTTCGCCGCTTTCCGGATGGGTCATGCCGAACAAACTGAGGCAAAGCTCGGTGCGACCGGCACCCAGCAGACCGACAATGGAGACAATCTCACCGCTATGTAGCGATAAATTGATGTTCTGATATTTCCCCCGGCGGCTGAGGTTGCGTAGCTCGAGCAGCGGCTCTTGCTCAATAGCGGGTCTTTCCGGCAGCGGGCTGTAGTGGAAGCGTTGTCCGGTCATCAGGAAGGCCAGTTCGTGACTGTCGAGTTCGCTGGCTGGGTATGTTCCTACCAGTTTGCCGTCGCGCATCACGCTGATACGGTCCGCCACTTCCATCACTTCATCCAGACGGTGGCTGACAAACACCACGCAAATCCCGGCCGCTTTCAGTTCGTTGACGACCCGCAGCAGACCATTGACCTCCTGGCGGGTTAACGAAGCGGTGGGTTCATCCATAATCACCAGACGCGCATCGGCGGCAATAGCGCGGCAAATGGCGACCAGTTGCCGGTCGGCAATCGACAGTTTTTCGACTTTTTTATCGGGATCGATGTTCACGCCGATGCGTTTCATGGCGGCCAGCGCCTGCTGTTTCATCGCGCCACGGCGTACCCAGATATCGCCACCGGGCAGATAGCGGTTGACCGCGATATTTTCAGCGACGCTAAAGTTAGGGAATAACGACAGGTCCTGATAAATAACCTGAATACCATAATGGGAAGAAAGCTGCGGCGTCAGGTGATGGAATAATTTACCATCGAGTAAAATCTGCGCGCCTTTTTCCGGATGATACACCCCAGAGATCACTTTAATAATGGTGCTTTTACCACAGCCGTTTTGACCCGCCAGACAGTGAACTTCGCCTTTTCTCAGCGTCAGATTCACGTTATCCAGCGCCAGCACGCCCGGGAATTGTTTGCTGATATTCTCAAGAGTGATAAATGCGGTGGTGTCTGTCATGGACAATACCCCTGCGCACGTCCGCATGGACGCTAAGTGTTAGTTTGGTTGATAGCGCCGACCAGACGGTCGGCGTTAAGGTTCCCTGGTGTCGGCTAAAGCCTTAGAAACCGAGTGATTGTGCGTTGTCTTTGGTGACTTCGAGGATCTTGTTAAAGCGGATCACTTTCTTCTCCGTGTCGATATCGGCTTTCCCTAAACCATCAATACTCAAATCGGCGTTAACTTCTTTACCCTGCAACAGCTGGTCGGCCACCGTTACCAGCGCGTATCCCGCGTCTTTTGGATCCCACAGCAGCGCTTTTTTGATATCGCCGCGCATCAGGTACGGCGCAGCCTGTGCTGGCATGGCGATCCCGACGACGGCGATTTTATCTTTGGCGCGTTTTTTCTGCACCGCCTGGCCCGCTCCGATTGGACCCAGCGAGCCGAAGCCGATAATGCCCTTCATCTGCGGATAGGTTTTCATCAGGTCCAGCGTGGTGGCGTAGGATTTATCGATGCTTTCCGCGACCGGCAGACGTGAAGTGACCTCGAACATTTCGGGATATTTTTCTTTTTGGTACTTAATCGCAAAATCGGCCCACGCGTTATGCAACGGTACCGTCAGCGAACCGACATAGATGGCATAACCCCCTTTACCGCCCATACTTTTCGCTAATTCATCGACGTTAGCCTGCGCATATTTTTCACTGTCGATGGTTTCAATATCCCATTGACCAATCTGCTCGTCCGGGGATTCGTGCGTCAGCACCACGATGCCTTTATCGCGCGCTTTTTTCAGCACCGGCTCAAGGACCTTGGCATCATTCGGTACCACGATGATCGCGTTAACGTTTTTGGCGATCAGATCCTCAATGACTTTCACCTGTTGAGCCGGATCCGGCGTGGAAGGCCCGGTCTGGTAAGCATTCACATCCAGTTTTTTTGCTGCTTCATTAACGCCGGTTTCCATCCGGTTAAACCACGGAATCCCGGTGACTTTGGCAACCACAGCAATTTCATATTTTTCCGCCGCAAAGGACGTGCCGGACAACATGCATGCAGAAACCAGGGTTGCACTGAGTAATGCGAGTTTGAATTTCATAGTTGTACCTTTCGTAGGGGGCAGGACATGTCACGGGGTGAAGTTAACTACGAATGGAAGAGGGAATGAATCATAAGTTCTGTGAATGTGATCTATGTCCGTTATTGTAAATTTAAAGAAAAATATTGGTTAAATATTGGTTAAATTCATGGGGTTTTATATCCATACCAGCAAAATTATTGTTAATAAATAATTAAAATAAAACTTTTAATTAACAATTTATTATCATTTTGCATAAGTTGTGGCGACGAAAAGGGATTCAGACGGGTGTTGCTGGAGAAAGAATTGTCGAAATTGAGAACTGAATCGATACCGGAAAAGGGGGCTCAACATTTTTTCGTTCAATGTTATCCTCAGCACTCTTTCGCCAAACACACCATTATTTCTGGCGGCCTGGATTTTTATCGTGGAGAAGTCATGCAGCGTGTTAAGCACATCATTGTAACGTTGTTTCTTGCTGTCCTGTCCTTTGGCGCAGGTGCGCATCCCCACAGCTTTATCCATTTGAAAACCGAGATAGTGAGCGAGAATAATCAGTTCGTGGCGCTGAAAATGCGCTGGACGATGGATGAAATCACCTCGGCAGATCTGCTTTACGATGCGGGGAATGCTAAACCTGGCTCGGAGATCTGGAAAAAACTGGCGGCGGAAGTGATGGCGAATGTGCTTGGGCAGCATTATTTCACTGAAGTGTGGCATGAAGGGCAAAAGGTAAAGTTTAAAAACAGGCCGACGGAATACGGCATGGAACGTGAGGAACATCAGGCGGTGCTGACGTTCGTTCTACCCTTAGCTGAACCACAGCCGCTGAGTGGTCAAAAATATACCATTTCAACCTTCGATCCGACCTACTATGTGGACATGAGCTATGACCAGGATAGCGATGCCCGGCTGTCGCAGGCGATCAGCCAGCAATGCCGTATTTCAGTACACACCCCGACGCCGAATGAACAAACGCTGATCTTTGCGCAGTCGCTGGATAAAGAAGACGCCCCGCCGGAGGATATGGAGTTGGGTAAACAGTTCGCACAAACGGTAACGCTGCAATGTCAGTAGTTTATCAACCACGACCCACCGGACGTCGCTGGCTCACGCTGTGGCCGCTGGCGCTATTTTTGCTGCTGGCGGCAGGCGGCATACTGTGGCTATGGCTGGCCTGGCCGCAGGTGATGATGAAAAGCATCGTCTGGCAGCGCGAAGTAAACCAACAGATGAGCGGATTGCTGAAAGCGGTTGCTGCCAGTCCGACTCAGGCAGGGGGATCGCTGCTACTGTTTAGTTTTCTCTACGGCGTTCTGCATGCGCTGGGGCCGGGACATGGAAAAGTGGTGATTACCACCTGGCTTGCGACGCACCCGTCAAAACTCAAATCCAGTATCGGCCTGACGCTGGCGTCGTCTTTATTACAAGGACTGGTCGCGATTGGTCTGGTCGTTATCGTGCTCACCGTCTTGCAGTTGCCTGCGCGGCAACTGCATATGAGCAGCTTCTGGCTGGAGAGAGGGAGCTATGTGCTGGTGGGCGTGTTAGGCCTGCTGCTGTGCTGGCGGGCGCTGAAAAAACTGCGCTTATTGCTAAAGCGGCCAACGTTTACCGCCTTCACGCCGCGCCATGTGCATCACGACGGCTGTGGCTGCGGGCATCAGCATTTACCGCAGCCGGAACAGGTGCAAAGCGGTGATGACTGGCGCGCCCGGCTGATGATTATTCTGTCTATGGGGATGCGCCCATGCTCCGGGGCCATCATGGTACTGCTGTTCAGCAAAGTGATTGGCGTCTTTTACTGGGGCATGGCGTCGGCGCTGGCGATGGCGGCGGGCACCTCTTTGACGATTACGTCACTGGCTTTATTGGTACACAGTTTCCGCACGCTGGCGGTGAGACTTAGCGGGCATAAAGCGCCGGTGCTGTGGCGACAGATTGGCTGGACGACGCTGGCGTTAGCCGGGGGCACGGTATTAATTGCGGCAGCGGTGGTGATGTGGATGAGCGCAGTGCCGGTGGGGCGAGGGATAAGACCGTTTTAGCACTGTTGTAGGATGAATGCCTGATGGCGCTTCGCTTATCAGGCCTACGGGGAACTTCCCAGGTAGGCCGGATAAGGCGCTAGCCGCCATCCGGCATCAAACGATTAGCGCTTCAGCGCGTCGCTCAGTTCGTCACGCATGTTAGCCAGCATGGCTTTCACTACGCGCGGGTTACCTGCAACGATGTTGCCGGTCGCCATGTAGTTATGGCCGCCGGTGAAGTCGCACACCAGGGCGCCAGCTTCACGCGCTATCAGCTCGCCTGCGGCGAAATCCCACGGGCGCAGACCAATTTCGAAATAACCGTCAACGCGGGCTGCGGCAACGTAGGCCAGATCCAGCGCGGCAGAACCGGTACGGCGGAAGTCAGCGCATTCGGTAAACATGTTGCCAAGGATTTTCATGTAAGAAGCGGCGTGTTGTTTCGCTTTGAACGGGAAGCCGGTGGCAATGATGGTGCCGTCCAGATCGCGAGCCGTGCTGCCACGCAGACGGTAACCGTTAAGCTGCGCGCCCTGACCGCGGGTTGCGGTGAACAGTTCATTACGCATTGGATCGTAAACAACGGCAACCTCAGTACGGCCTTTAATGCGTACTGCGATAGATACCGCGAAGTGCGGCAGGCGTTTTACGAAGTTGGTGGTGCCATCCAGTGGATCGATAACCCATTGAACATCCAAATCTTCACCAACATGTTCACCGCTTTCTTCGGTGATGATGGTGTGCTGTGGGTAAGATTTGCGAATAGTTTCGATAATAATCGCTTCGGCGGCTTTATCGACGTTAGTCACGAAATCATTGCTGCCTTTCTGGCTGGTTTCTACAGAGTCTGGCGTTTCGTAGTGTTTGGCAATTACATTACCCGCCTTGCGCGCTGCGCGCACGGCGATGGTCAGCATCGGATGCATCGGTCTCTCTCACTGGATGTTAAAGAACGGGAAAACGGCGCAGAGTATAGCAGCGAGTTCGGAATATGTCTTCGTTTTATGATAATATGCCCGAATAATCTTTAGCCGAAGAAATACAATGCTGCAAAATATTCGAATTGTGCTGGTGGAAACCTCTCACACTGGCAACATGGGCTCTGTGGCCCGCGCAATGAAAACCATGGGTTTAACCAATCTGTGGCTGGTTAATCCACTGGTCAAACCGGACTCGCAGGCCATCGCCCTGGCGGCAGGCGCCAGCGATGTGATCGGCAGCGCGCAGATCGTCGATACCCTCGATGAAGCGCTGGCGGGTTGTAGTCTGGTAGTAGGCACCAGCGCGCGTTCCCGTACGTTGCCGTGGCCGATGCTGGACCCGCGCGAATGCGGCTTAAAAAGCGTCTCTGAAGCGGCGAATACGCCGGTGGCGCTGGTATTTGGTCGTGAACGCGTTGGCCTGACCAACGAAGAACTGCAAAAATGCCATTATCACGTCGCCATTGCCGCGAACCCGGAATACAGTTCGCTCAACCTGGCGATGGCGGTGCAGGTTATCTCTTATGAAGTCCGCATGGCCTGGCTGGCGACGCAGGAAGGTGATAAGAGCGTCGAATATGAAGAAGCTGAGTATCCGCTGGTGGATGATTTAGAGCGTTTTTACGGTCATCTGGAACAAACGCTGCTGTCGACCGGGTTTATTCGCGAAGGCCATCCGGGACAAGTGATGAACAAGCTGCGCCGTCTGTTTACGCGCGCGCGTCCTGAGAGTCAGGAGCTGAATATCCTGCGCGGGATTCTGGCATCTATCGAACAGCAGAATAAAGGCAAGTAAGCGAAACGCCTCCTGCAAGTGAAAACGGCACTGAAGGTTAAATACCTGACTAAATTAGTCAAGTAAATAGTTGACTGATTTAGTCGGGAATGTCAGACTTGCCCCTGCTATGCAATACCCCCATTTTACAATAAAAAACCCCGGGCAGGGGCGAGTTTGAGGCTAAGTAAGACATGAGACTGACATCAAAAGGGCGTTATGCCGTGACCGCAATGTTGGACGTTGCGCTCAACTCAGAAACGGGCCCGGTACCGTTGGCTGATATTTCTGAACGTCAGGGAATTTCCCTGTCATATCTGGAGCAGCTGTTTTCCCGTTTGCGTAAAAACGGTCTGGTTTCAAGCGTACGTGGACCAGGCGGCGGGTATCTGCTGGGTAAAGATGCCGGCAGCATCGCAGTAGGTGAAGTCATTAGCGCTGTCGACGAGTCTGTAGATGCGACCCGTTGCCAGGGCAAAGGCGGTTGTCAGGGCGGTGATAAATGCCTGACCCACGCGCTGTGGCGCGATCTGAGCGATCGTCTGACCGGTTTCCTCAACAACATTACGTTGGGCGAACTGGTGAATAATCAGGAAGTCCTGGATGTGTCTGGTCGCCAGCACACGCATGACGCTCCACGCACTAATCGTGCTCAAGACGCGATCGACGTTAAGTTACGCGCATAATAAAAGTATTTTAGAATCAGGCCGGGGTGTTAAACGCCCCGTTAACTCGGTCGTACATCCAGCCGGTTGCCTGGTTCCTTGCATTGAAGCGATGTACGGAGTTTATAGAGCAATGAAATTACCGATCTATCTCGATTACTCCGCAACCACGCCGGTGGACCCGCGTGTTGCCGAGAAAATGATGCAGTGTCTGACCCTGGACGGAAACTTTGGTAACCCAGCTTCCCGTTCACACCGTTTTGGCTGGCATGCTGAAGAGGCGGTAGATATCGCCCGTAATCAGATCGCTGATCTGGTCGGTGCCGATCCGCGTGAAATCGTCTTTACCTCCGGTGCGACGGAATCCGATAACCTGGCGATTAAAGGTGCAGCCAACTTTTATCAGAAAAAAGGCAAGCACATCATCACCAGCAAAACCGAACACAAAGCCGTGCTGGATACCTGCCGTCAGTTGGAGCGCGAAGGGTTTGAAGTCACTTACCTCGCCCCACAGCGTAACGGTATTATCGACCTGAAAGAACTTGAAGCGGCAATGCGTGACGACACTATCCTCGTGTCCATCATGCACGTGAACAACGAAATTGGCGTGGTGCAGGATATCGCGACTATCGGTGAAATGTGCCGTGCGCGCGGCATCATCTATCACGTTGACGCCACTCAGAGCGTGGGCAAACTGCCTATCGACCTGAGCCAACTGAAAGTTGACCTGATGTCCTTCTCCGGCCACAAAATCTATGGTCCGAAAGGTATCGGCGCGCTGTACGTGCGTCGTAAACCGCGTATTCGTATCGAAGCGCAGATGCACGGCGGCGGTCACGAGCGCGGCATGCGTTCCGGTACTTTGCCTGTCCACCAGATCGTTGGCATGGGTGAAGCGTACCGTATCGCGAAAGAAGAGATGGAAACCGAGATGGCGCGTCTGCGCAGTCTGCGTAACCGTCTGTGGAACGGCGTGAAGGACATGGAAGAAGTGTACCTGAACGGCGATCTCGAACAGGGCGCACCGAACATTCTCAACGTCAGCTTCAACTTTGTTGAAGGCGAGTCGCTGATTATGGCGTTGAAAGACCTGGCGGTATCCTCCGGTTCTGCATGTACTTCAGCAAGCCTGGAGCCATCCTACGTACTGCGCGCGCTGGGTATGACCGACGAGCTGGCACACAGCTCAATTCGTTTCTCTTTAGGTCGTTTCACTACCGAAGAAGAGATTGACTACGCCATCAATCTGGTTCGCAACTCCATTGGCCGTCTGCGCGACCTTTCTCCACTGTGGGAAATGTTCAAACAGGGCGTGGATTTGAACAGTATTGAATGGTCACATCACTAATTCGGCACCAATAAGGAGAATTCAACATGGCTTACAGCGAAAAAGTTATCGATCACTACGAGAATCCACGTAACGTGGGCTCTTTTGACAACAGCGACGAGAACGTGGGTAGCGGCATGGTCGGCGCACCGGCCTGTGGCGACGTGATGAAGTTGCAGATCAAAGTCAACAATGAGGGTATCATTGAAGACGCGCGTTTCAAGACTTACGGCTGCGGTTCCGCTATTGCCTCCAGCTCTCTGGTTACCGAATGGGTAAAAGGGAAATCTCTGGACGAAGCACAGGCGATTAAAAACACCGATATCGCCGACGAGCTTGAACTGCCACCGGTGAAAATTCACTGCTCTATCCTGGCTGAAGACGCGATTAAAGCCGCGATTGCGGATTACAAAAGCAAACGTGAAGCAAAATAATTAAGAGTTGAGGTTTTATTATGTCGATTACCTTAAGCGACAGTGCAGCAGCGCGTGTAAATACCTTCCTGGCTAACCGCGGTAAGGGGTTTGGCCTGCGTCTGGGCGTGAGAACCTCCGGCTGCTCAGGTATGGCCTATGTACTGGAATTTGTTGACGAGCCGGCGGCTGAAGATACCGTGTTTGAAGACAAAGGCGTTAAAGTTGTGGTCGACGGTAAGAGCCTGCAATTTCTCGACGGTACGCAGTTAGACTTCGTCAAAGAAGGTCTGAACGAAGGGTTTAAGTTCACTAACCCGAATGTGAAAGACGAATGTGGATGCGGCGAAAGCTTCCACGTATAACGCGCTCACCGATAACCCCACACGCATGATTTTACGTGTGGGGTTTGTTCTAACAGGCTACCCCAGAGATAGTTATGGATTACTTCACTCTCTTCGGATTACCCGCTCAATATCCTATTGATCTCCAGGCCCTGACGATCCGTTTTCAGGATCTACAACGTCAGTATCATCCTGATAAATTCGCCAGCGGTTCTCAGGCGGAACAACTTGCTGCGGTTTCGCAGTCCGCCACTATCAACCAGGCCTGGCAAACGCTGCGTCATCCCTTGATGCGCGCCGAATACTTATTGTCTTTACACGGTTTTGATATTCGCAATGAGCAGCACACGGTGCGTGATACCGCGTTCCTGATGGAGCAACTGGAACTGCGGGAAGAGCTTGACGAGATCGGGCAGACGAAAGACGAATCGCGACTGGAAAGTTTTATCCAGCGCGTGAAAAAAATGTTTGAAAGTCGCCATCAACTGATGGTTGAACAGCTGGATAACGAGATGTGGGACGCGGCGGCGGATACCGTGCGTAAGCTGCGTTTTCTCGATAAACTGCGAAGCAGTGCAGAACAACTCGAAGAAAAACTGCTCGATTTTTAATTTCCGGAAGCGAAAATGGCCTTATTACAAATTAGTGAGCCTGGTCTGAGCGCCGCGCCGCACCAGCGTCGTCTGGCGGTAGGTATCGATTTAGGCACTACCAACTCCCTGGTTGCAACCGTACGCAGCGGCCAGGCCGAAACGCTGGCAGACCATGAGGGTCGCCACCTGTTGCCGTCAGTGGTTCACTATCAGCCGCAGGGCTACTCTGTCGGTTACGATGCCCGCGCCAATGCCGCGCTTGACCCGACCAATACCGTTAGTTCGGTAAAACGCATGATGGGCCGCTCTCTGGCGGATATCCAGGTGCGCTATCCGCATCAGCCTTATACGTTTCAGGCCAGTGAAAACGGCCTGCCGATGATTGAAACCGCTGCCGGTTTACTTAATCCGGTGCGCGTATCTGCTGACATTTTGAAAGCGCTGGCCGCGCGGGCAACCGAATCGCTGTCCGGTGAACTGGACGGCGTCGTGATCACCGTTCCGGCATATTTTGACGATGCACAGCGTCAGGGAACCAAAGACGCCGCGCGCCTGGCTGGTCTGCACGTATTACGTCTGCTGAATGAGCCGACCGCTGCGGCGATCGCTTATGGCCTGGACTCCGGTCAGGAAGGCGTGATCGCAGTCTATGACCTTGGCGGCGGTACCTTTGATATTTCTATTCTGCGCCTGAGCCGCGGCGTGTTCGAAGTGCTGGCGACCGGCGGTGATTCCGCGCTCGGCGGCGATGATTTTGACCATCTGCTCGCCGATTACATTCGCGAGCAGGCGGGGGTTGCCGATCGCAGCGACAACCGCGTACAGCGTGAACTGTTGGATGCCGCCATTGCGGCGAAAATTGCGCTCAGCGACGCCGATTCTGTAACGGTTAACGTGGCGGGATGGCAGGGTGAAATCACCCGTGAAACCTTCAATGAACTGATTTCCGCACTGGTTAAGCGTACGCTGCTGGCCTGCCGTCGCGCGCTGAAAGATGCGGGCGTTGAGCCGCAGGATGTGTTGGAAGTGGTGATGGTCGGTGGTTCAACCCGCGTGCCGCTGGTACGTGAACGCGTTGGTGAGTTTTTTGGCCGTACGCCGCTGACCTCTATCGACCCGGATAAAGTGGTCGCTATCGGCGCGGCAATCCAGGCGGATATTCTGGTCGGGAATAAACCAGACAGCGAAATGCTGCTGCTGGACGTCATTCCGCTGTCCCTGGGCCTTGAAACCATGGGCGGTCTGGTGGAGAAAGTGATCCCGCGTAACACCACTATCCCGGTGGCGCGTGCGCAGGACTTTACCACCTTTAAAGACGGCCAGACCGCGATGTCCATCCACGTGATGCAAGGCGAGCGTGAGCTGGTGCAGGACTGTCGTTCACTGGCGCGCTTTGCGCTGCGCGGTATTCCTGCGCTGCCAGCAGGCGGCGCGCATATCCGTGTGACCTTTCAGGTGGATGCCGATGGGCTGCTGAGCGTCACCGCTATGGAGAAATCCACCGGCGTTGAGTCCTCCATTCAGGTCAAACCGTCCTATGGTCTGACCGACGGTGAAATCGCCTCCATGATTCAGGATTCGATGAGTTTTGCCGAGCAGGACGTCAAAGCCCGTATGCTGGCAGAACAGAAAGTCGAAGCGGCACGTGTACTGGAAAGCTTATCCGGTGCGCTGAACGCTGATGCCGCGCTGTTAAGCGCCGCAGAGCGTCAGGCTATCGACACCGCCGCCGCGCACTTGAGCGAGGTTGCGCAGGGTGACGATGTTGACGCGATAGAACAAGCCATTAAAAACGTAGACAAACAAACCCAGGAATTCGCCGCTCGCCGCATGGACAAATCCGTCCGTAGCGCGCTGAAAGGCCATTCCGTGGACGAGGTTTAATATGCCAAAGATTGTTATTTTGCCTCATCAGGATCTCTGTCCCGATGGCGCAGTTCTGGAAGCTGAGACTGGCGAAACCATTCTCGACGTTGCCCTGCGTAACGGCATCGAGATTGAACATGCCTGTGAAAAATCCTGTGCCTGTACGACCTGTCACTGCATCGTACGTGAAGGTTTTGATTCTTTGCCGGAAAGCACGGAAGAAGAAGACGACATGCTGGATAAAGCCTGGGGCCTGGAGCCGGAGAGCCGTTTAAGCTGTCAGGCGCGGGTAACCGCGGACGATTTAGTGGTCGAAATCCCACGTTACACAATCAATCATGCACGTGAGCATTAACAGAGGGTAGTATGGGACTGAAGTGGACCGATAGCCGTGAAATCGGTGAAGCGCTGTACGACGCCTTCCCCGATCTCGATCCCAAGACCGTTCGTTTCACCGATCTGCACCAATGGATCTGTGACCTGGAAGAGTTCGATGATGATCCACAGGCATCGAACGAAAAAATCCTTGAGGCCATTTTACTGGTCTGGCTGGACGAAGCCGAATAAGTCAACGGGCTGCCCACGGGTGGCCCGTTTTCCTGTATGCGCGAAAATAAGGATAAATAAAATGACAGAAGCCATGAAAATTACGCTTTCCACGCAACCTGCCGATGCCCGCTGGGGTGAAAAGGCAACATACAGCATTAATAATGAAGGCATTACCCTGCACCTGAACGGAAAAGATGACCTCGGCCTTATCCAGCGCGCCGCGCGTAAAATCGATGGCCTGGGTATTAAACATGTGCAACTGGACGGTGAAGGCTGGGATACCGAACGCAGCTGGGCTTTCTGGCAGGGTTATAAAGGACCGAAAGGCAGTCGCAAAGTTGAGTGGGCTACCCTTGACGAAGCACAGCGCAAAGAGCTGGATAACCGTCTGAAGATTATTGACTGGGTGCGCGATACCATTAATGCCCCGGCGGAAGAACTGGGCCCGGAACAACTGGCGCAGCGCGCGGTCGACCTGCTGTGCTCTGTTGCCTGCGATAACGTCTCTTACCGCATCACCAAAGGCGAAGATCTGCGTGAGCAGAACTACATGGGGCTGCATACCGTGGGGCGCGGTTCTGAGCGTCCTCCGGTGCTGCTGGCGCTGGACTACAACCCGACTGGCGACAAAGAAGCCCCGGTTTACGCCTGTTTGGTTGGCAAAGGCATTACTTTTGACTCCGGCGGTTACAGCATCAAGCAAAGCGCATTTATGGACTCAATGAAGTCCGATATGGGCGGTGCGGCAACGGTTACCGGCGCGCTGGCGTTTGCCATCACCCGTGGTCTGAACAAGCGTGTGAAGCTGTACCTGTGCTGCGCGGATAACCTGATCAGCGGCAACGCCTTTAAGCTGGGCGATATTATTCACTATCGCAACGGCAAAAAAGTGGAAGTGATGAATACCGATGCGGAAGGACGCCTGGTGCTGGCGGATGGTCTGATCGACGCCAGCGCGCAAAAACCGGAGCTGATTATTGATGCAGCTACGCTGACCGGCGCCGCGAAAACCGCCCTGGGTAACGATTATCACGCGTTGTTCAGTTTTGACGACAAGCTGGCTGCCCGTCTGCTGGCAAGCGCGGCACAAGAAAACGAGCCGTTCTGGCGTCTGCCGTTGGCTGAGTTCCACCGTAGTCAACTGCCGTCTAACTTTGCCGAGCTGAATAACACCGGCAGTGCGGCCTATCCGGCGGGTGCGAGCACTGCAGCAGGCTTCCTGTCTCATTTTGTGGAAAACTACCAGCAAGGCTGGCTGCACATCGACTGCTCTGCAACTTATCGCAAAGCGCCAGTTGAGCAGTGGTCTGCGGGCGCAACCGGTCTGGGTGTGCGCACCATCGCGAATCTGCTGACCGCATAATTCATGACTGTATTGCCGGATGGCGCTACGCTTATCCGGCCTACATGTATTCATCCAATTTGTGATCCTTATGTCCGAAACAAAAAATGAATTAGAAACGTTGCTGGAACAAGCGGCGACAGAGCCTGCGCATCGACCGGCATTTTTCCGTACTTTACTTGAATCCACCGTCTGGGTGCCGGGTACTGCTGCAGAAGGCGAGGCGGTGGTTGAAGACAGTGCCCTCGACCTTCAGCACTGGGAAAAAGAAGACGGCACAACCGTGATCCCGTTCTTTACTTCCCTTGAGGCCCTGCAGCAGGCGGTTGAAGATGAGCAAGCATTTGTCGTTATGCCGGTGCGTACGTTATTTGAAATGACGCTCGGCGAAACGCTGTTTCTCAACGCGAAACTGCCGACCGGCAAAGAGTTTATGCCGCGTGAAATCAGTCTGCTGATCGGTGATGAGGGGAGTCCGCTAAGCACCCAGGAGGTACTGGAAGGCGGCGAATCGCTGATCCTCTCTGAAGTCGCTGAACCTCCAGCGCAGATGATTGACTCGCTGACCACGCTGTTTAAAACCATCAAGCCGGTAAAACGCGCGTTTCTCTGCTCAATCAAAGAAAGTGCGGAAGCTCAGCCAAACCTGTTGATCGGGATTGAAGCTGACGGTGATATTGAAGAGATCATCCACGCTGCGGGCAGCGTCGCGACCGACACATTGCCGGGCGATGAACCGATTGATATTTGCCAGGTGAAGAAAGGCGAGAAGGGTGTCAGCCACTTTATCACCGAGCATATCGCACCATTCTACGAACGCCGCTGGGGCGGCTTCCTGCGCGACTTTAAACAAAACCGGATTATCTGAGTGAAGGAAAGCCGCCCCGAAGGGCGGCTACCAGGCTTACTTGCCCTGGGTGCTGAGCGTCACGTGTATGGAATTACCTGGGTAATCCCGATCCCCGTGAAGACACAACGCGCCAGAAACAACAAGCACGATACAGAAGTATCGTATCTTCATTGCGCGGTCCATGCGAAGACCGCATCACGACAGCACCACTGGCGATAATGCCGCGATAGCAAGCGCTGAGACGCGCTTGCATAAACGGCCATGGGACATCCTTTCCTGAAGCCAGCGCCCGTTTGCGAGACGGCGGAAAGGGCCGGGGAAGATAATACGCTAAATATTGAATAGTTTCCCTGCTAATCAACTTGACTTTCGCTCCCTTAAAAGGGAGTATTTGTTTGCTGAGACGCGCTTGCATTGCTATGGTGACATAGCCTGCTGGAAAGGCCGCGAACCGGACTGGCACAAAAAAACCGCTCATTTGGGCGGTTTTTTTGTGGGCGAAAAAGATGAGTAAATCAGATTTTATTTAGCCTCAGATGGTTCTACCGGTAAATCGTTGCGCGCTCCCCATTCGCTCCACGCCCCGTCATACAGTGCGACGTTCGAAACATCCAGCGTGGCAAGCGCCAGTACCACCACGGCAGCCGTTACGCCGGAGCCGCAGCTGGCGATAATGGGGCGGTCAAAGCTCACGCCGTGGCTGAAGAAAATAGCATCCAGCTCATCGGTAGTTTTGAGTTCGCCGTCACGAACCAGCTCTGTCCACGGAACGTTAAGCGCACCGGGTACATGACCACGCTTCAGGCCTGGACGCGGCTCGTCAACTTCGGCATTAAAACGCGCAGCCGGGCGGGCATCGACGATCTGCGCCGTTTTTTCATGACTGGCCAGCAGCACATCGGTGACGCGCACCACGGCTTCAGGCGTAAATGCGACGTTAAATTCGCCTTCGGGTAACTCCTCGTTTCCTTCCTGCAGCATGAGCTCATCGCGCTGCCAGCCAGCAAGACCGCCCGCCAGAATGGAGACATTCTCGACGCCAAAAGTCCGCAGCATCCACCATGCGCGCGGCGCCGAAAACAGATTGCCGTCATCGTAGACAACCAGATGTTTATCCTGATGAACACCCAATTCGCGCATCGCGACAGCGAAGGCTTCCGGGCGCGGCATCATGTGCGGCAAGGGCGAGGTATGGTCGGAAAGCGCTTCAATATCAAAAAAAACGGCGCCAGGAATATGACCTGCGCGATACTCCTCGCCAACATCGCGATCTTCCTGACCTGGAGGTGCCATCCGGGCATCAAGGATTTGTATTTCCGGGTCGTCAATGTGTTCGGCAAGCCAGTCGGCAGCGACAAAGAAGGCGGTGGTCATAGGCATCTCCATTTTTACCAGGTTTTGGCAAATTGTCGGACGTTTAGTGCAAAGCGACAAGTAAAAGAGGCTGATTTGTCAGGCGAATCCACATTAATCACGAAAATTAGGACAACGTTGTTCATTTACTGGCTTCCACAGCCTGAAAACTAACGCATAATAGTTGTTCTACGTAGCTAACGGGCCACTACGGCCAGGGATGAAAAATGAAACATTTACGCGTAGCGGCCTGCATGCTGATGCTGGCACTTGTCGGGTGTGATAATAATAACGAAAAATCGACGACGGCTGCGAAGCCGGATGCACCTGCTCCGCAGACTGCGCCCGCAAAAGACAAGACCCAGTTAGAGAAGCTGATGCAACAAAGTCAGGGCAAGTCGCTGACGCTGTTAGATGCCTCAGAGGTCCAGCTCGACGGCGCGGCAACGCTCGTGTTGACCTTCTCCATTCCCCTCGATCCGGAACAGGATTTTTCCCGCGTAGTGCACGTTGTCGATAAAAAAAGCGGCAAAGTCGATGGTGCCTGGGAGCTGGCGCCAAACCTGAAAGAGCTACGCTTACGGCACCTCGAACCTAACCGGGAACTGGTGGTTACCATTGAGCGTGATTTACTGGCGCTGAATAAAGCGACGTTTGGTATCGATTATGAAAAAAATATCACCACACGTGACGTCCAGCCGAGCGTAGGGTTCGCCAGTCGCGGTTCGCTACTGCCGGGAAAAGTGATTGAAGGGCTGCCGGTGATGGCGCTCAACGTTAACAGTGTGGATGTGAATTTTTATCGCGTGAAGCCAGAGTCGCTCGGCGCGTTTGTCAGCCAGTGGGAATACCGCAATTCGTTGTCGAACTGGGAATCCGATAATCTGCTGAAAATGGCGGAACTGGTCTATACCGGACGCTTTGACCTCAACCCTGCGCGCAACACTCGCGAAAAGCTGTTGCTGCCGCTGAGCGAAATCAAACCGTTGCAGCAGGCTGGTGTTTACATCGCGGTGATGAATCAGGCCGGAAAATACAACTACAGTAATGCCGCGACGCTGTTTACGCTCAGCGATATTGGTGTGTCAGCGCATCGTTACCATAATCAACTGGATATCTTTACGCAGAGTCTGGAAAACGGCGCAGCGCAGCAGGGCATTGACGTCACATTACTCAACGAAAAAGGGCAGACGCTGGCGCAAGCCACCAGTGACGCGCAGGGGCATGTACAGCTTAAGACTGATAAAGAAGCTGCCTTATTGCTGGCCCGCAAAGACGGGCAGACTACGCTGCTTGACCTGAAACTTCCGGCATTGGATCTGGCTGAGTTTGATATTGCCGGCGCACCGGGATACAGCAAACAGTTCTTTATGTTTGGTCCGCGCGATCTCTATCGCCCCGGTGAAACGGTGATCCTCAATGGATTACTACGTGACAGCGACGGTAAAACGTTGCCCGACCAGCCGGTGAAGCTGGAAGTGGTCAAGCCCGACGGACAGGTTTTACGCTCGGTTGTCAGCCAGCCGGAGAACGGTCTGTACCGCTTTAGCTGGCCGCTGGATAGCAGCGCGCCGACCGGTATGTGGCATATTCGCGCCAATACTGGCGACAACCAGTCGCGGATGTGGGATTTCCACGTTGAAGATTTTATGCCAGAGCGGATGGCGCTCAATCTCACCGCCAGCAAAATGCCGGTAGCGCCAACTGATGAAGTGAAATTCTCGGTGGTGGGTTACTACCTGTACGGCGCGCCCGCCAACGGCAACGCTCTGCAAGGCCAGCTTTTCCTGCGCCCGTTACGCGAAGCGGTGCAGACACTGCCGGGGTTTCAGTTTGGTAATATTGCCGAAGAAAACCTTTCCCGCAGTCTTGATGAAGTTCAGCTCACGCTGGACGATCACGGTCGCGGCGAAGTGACCGCCAACAGCCAGTGGCAGGAGACGCATTCCCCGTTACAGGTGGTGTTGCAAGCCAGCCTGCTGGAGTCGGGTGGCCGCCCGGTGACGCGTCGGGTTGAACAAGCCATCTGGCCTGCGGATACGCTGCCGGGGATTCGACCGCAGTTTGCGGCGAAAGCTGTTTATGATTATCGCACTGACACCACGGTGAATCAGCCTATCGTCGATGAAGACAGCAATGCTGCTTTCGATATCGTTTATGCCGATGCGCAAGGCGATAAAAAAGCGGTGTCCGGCTTGCAGGTGCGTTTGATCCGCGAACGTCGTGATTATTACTGGAACTGGACTGAAGGCGAGGGCTGGCAATCGCAGTTTGATCAAAAAGATCTGATCGAAGGTGAGCAGACTCTGGATCTTAAGGCCGATGAAACCGGTAAAGTGAGCTTCCCGGTTGAGTGGGGCGCTTATCGTCTGGAAGTAAAAGCGCCGAATGATGCGGTGAGCAGCGTGCGCTTCTGGGCGGGTTATAGCTGGCAGGATAATAGCGACGGCAGCGGCTCTGTTCGCCCCGATCGTGTGACCCTGAAACTGGATAAACCCGGCTATCGTCCTGGCGATACCATGAAGCTGCATATTGCCGCCCCCGCGGCTGGCAAAGGTTATGCGATGGTAGAATCCAGCGAAGGACCGTTGTGGTGGCAAGAAATAGACGTGCCTGCGAATGGCCTGGACCTCACTATTCCAGTCGATAAAACCTGGAATCGCCACGATTTGTATCTCAGTGCGCTGGTGGTTCGTCCTGGCGACAAATCCCGTTCGGCGACGCCAAAACGGGCGGTTGGGTTGCTGCATTTACCGCTGGGCGATGAAAATCGTCGTCTGGGACTGGTGCTGGAAAGTCCGACGAAAATACGCCCAAATCAGCCATTAACCGTCAAGATTAAAGCCAGCGTTAAAAATGGCGACGTGCCAAAACAGGTTAACGTACTGGTCTCTGCCGTTGATAGCGGGGTGTTGAACATCACTGATTACGTTACGCCCGACCCATGGCAGGCGTTTTTCGGACAAAAACGCTATGGTGCGGATATTTATGATATCTACGGTCAGGTCATCGAAGGACAAGGACGTCTGGCGGCGCTGCGCTTTGGTGGCGATGGCGATGAGTTAAAGCGTGGCGGTAAGCCTCCGGTTAATCACGTCAATATCGTGGCGCAACAGGCGTTACCGGTCACGCTTAACGAGCAGGGCGAAGGTACGGTGACGTTACCGATTGGTGATTTCAACGGCGAGCTGCGGGTCATGGCGCAGGCCTGGACGGCGGATGACTTTGGCAGCAGCGAAAGCAAAGTGATTGTCGCCGCGCCGGTGATTGCTGAACTGAACATGCCGCGCTTTCTGGCGGGGGGAGATACTTCGCGCCTGACGCTGGACGTGACCAACCTGACCGATAAACCACAGACGCTGAATATTAACCTCGCGGCCAGCGGTTTACTGGAACTGATAGGGCAAGATCTTGCGCCTGTGAATCTGGCGCCAGGCGTACGGACTACGCTGTTTATTCCGGTGCGCGCGCGGGAAGGCTTTGGCGAGGGGGAAATTCAGGCGCAGATTAGCGGTCTGTCTCTGCCAGGGGAGACGCTGCCTGTGCAGCACAAACAGTGGAAGATTGGCGTGCGCCCGGCGTTTCCCGCGCAAACTGTCAATAATGGCGTTGCGCTCCAGCCGGGGGCAACCTGGCAGCTGCCAGGCGAAGAGTTGGCTAATTTCTCTCCTGTGACAATGCAGGGACAATTGCTGTTTAGCGGTAAACCGCCGCTGAATCTGGCGCGCTACATCCGTGAACTGAAAGCTTACCCTTACGGTTGTCTTGAGCAAACGGCGAGCGGGTTGTTCCCCTCTTTATACACCAATGCCGCGCAACTGAAGGCATTAGGTATCGCGGGCGACAGTGATGAAAAACGCCGTGCGGCAGTAGAGATTGGCATTTCCCGTTTACTGCAAATGCAGCGCGATAACGGCGGTTTTGCGCTGTGGGATAAGAACGGGCCGGAAGAGTACTGGCTGACCGCGTACGTAATGGATTTCCTCGTCCGCGCGAACGAACAAGGCTACAGCGTCCCGGTTGAGGTGATTAACCGGGGGAACGAGCGGCTGCTGCGTTATTTGCAGGATCCAGGGATGATGTCGATTCGTTATACCGATGACTCGTCTGCAAGCCGGTTTGCTGTACAGGCCTATGCCGCGCTGGTGTTGGCTCGTCAGCAAAAAGCCCCGCTTGGCGCACTGCGTGAAATCTGGGAGCGCCGCGCTCAGGCGGCTTCTGGTTTACCGCTGTTGCAACTGGGGATCGCGCTGAAAAACATGGGCGATGCTAATCGCAGTGAACAGGCGCTTACGTTGGCGCTGAATACACCGCGTCGCGATGCACAACAGTGGATGGCGGATTACGGCAGTCAGCTACGCGACAACGCGCTGATGCTGGCATTGCTGGAAGAGAACAAGCTCAAACCTGAAGAGCAGAATACGTTGCTGAACACATTGTCAGAACAGGCCTTTGGTCAGCGCTGGCTCTCTACTCAGGAAAATAATGCGTTGTTCCTTGCCGCGCGTACGTTACAGGATTTACCTGGCACGTGGCAGGCGCAAACATCACTCTCTGAACAACCGTTAGCAGGTGATAAATCGCAAACCCGGAATCTGGATGCCGACGAGCTGTCCACGCTGAGCGTCACGAATACCGGTAATCTGCCGCTGTGGCTGCGTCTGGATGTCAGCGGTTATCCGCAAACCGCACCGACGCCTGCCAGCAACGTCCTGCATATTGAACGTCAGATCCTGGGACTCGACGGGAGCAGCAAATCACTGGATTCTCTGCGCAGCGGCGAACTGGTGCTGGTCTGGCTGGACGTTAAAGCCAGCCAGAACGTGCCGGATGCGCTGGTCGTCGACTTACTGCCTGCCGGACTGGAGCTGGAAAACCAAAATCTGGCTAACGGCAGCGCCAGTCTGCAGGATAGCGGTAACGAAGTGGCGAACCTGCTCAATCAGATGCAGCAGGCGGATATCCAGCATATTGAGTTCCGTGACGATCGCTTTGTCGCTGCGGTGGCGGTCAATGAAGGACAGCCGGTTACGCTGGTCTATCTGGCGAGAGCAGTAACACCGGGAACGTATCAGGTTCCCGTCCCGCAGGTGGAATCAATGTATGTTCCGCAGTGGCGGGCAACCGGTGCGGCAGAGGGGCTTTTGATTGTCAGACCATAAATGATGCGCGGGTTGGGTAAACGCGGCTGCTGGCTCTGGCTGGCAGCCGTTGCGCTAGTGTTTGTGATGGCGATTTGGGCGGCAGACAAAATCTGGCCGCTGCCGCTTCATGAGGTGGATCCCGCGCGTGTCGTGGTGGCGCACGATGGTACGCCTCTCTGGCGCTTCGCCGACACGGACGGTATCTGGCGTTATCCGGTGACGATTGATGAGGTATCCCCCCGCTACCTTCAGGCCTTAATTAACTACGAAGACCGTTGGTTCTGGAAACACCCCGGGGTCAATCCATTTTCAGTGCTGCGCGCCGCATGGCAGGACCTCTCCTCAGGGCGTGTCGTCTCGGGCGGCAGTACGCTCACCATGCAGGTGGCGCGTTTACTCGATCCCCACCCGCGCACCTTTGGCGGCAAGTTTCGCCAGCTCTGGCGCGCGTTGCAACTGGAATGGCATCTGTCCAAGCGCGACATTCTGACGCTGTATCTTAACCGTGCGCCGTTTGGCGGCACGCTGCAAGGCGTGGGCGCAGCGAGCTGGGCCTATCTTGGCAAATCGCCTGCACAACTGAGCTACTCCGATGCAGCATTGCTGGCTGTGCTGCCACAGGCGCCGAGCCGTCTGCGTCCGGACCGTTGGCCGGAGCGCGCTGAAGCGGCGCGTAATAAAGTGCTCGAACGTATGGCAATTCAGGGCATTTGGTCCGCAAAACAGGTGCAGGAGTCACGCGAAGAGCCGGTCTGGCTGGCCCCCAGGCAGATGCCGCAGTTAGCGCCGTTATTTTCGCGCATGATGCTGGGAAAAAGCCGCAGCGATAAAATCGTGACTACCCTTGACGCCGGGTTGCAGCGGCAACTCGAAGAGCTGGCGCAAAACTGGAAAGGGCGATTGCCGGCGCGCAGTTCGCTGGCGATGATTGTGGTCGATCACACCGATATGAGCGTGCGTGGCTGGGTGGGGTCAGTGGATATGAATGATGACTCCCGCTTTGGTCATGTGGATATGGTGAATGCGATCCGCTCGCCGGGATCGGTGCTGAAGCCGTTTATCTATGGTCTGGCGCTGGATGACGGATTAATTCATCCCGCTTCGTTGTTGCAGGATGTACCACGGCGAACCGGTGATTATCGACCGGGGAATTTTGACAGTGGTTTTCACGGACCGGTAAGTATGAGCGAGGCGCTGGTACGTTCGTTGAATTTACCTGCGGTCCAGGTTCTGGAAGCCTATGGCCCGAAGCGTTTTGCCGCATCGTTACGTAACGTCGGTTTACCGTTATATCTGCCCGCAGGGGCTGCGCCGAATCTGTCGCTGATTTTGGGCGGGGCGGGGGCAAGGCTTGATGATATGGCGGCGGCGTATAGCGCCTTTGCCCGCCACGGGAAGGCGGGTAAATTGCGCCTGCAGCCGGCAGACCCGCTACTGGAGCGCCCGCTGATGTCGGCAGGCGCGGCGTGGATTATTCGCCGGATTATGGCTGACGAAGCACAACCGCTACCGGATAACGCACTGAGCAGAGTGGTTCCTCTGGCGTGGAAAACGGGTACCAGCTATGGCTATCGCGATGCGTGGGCGATTGGGATTAACGCCCGTTATGTGATTGGCATCTGGACCGGCAGGCCCGACGGTACGCCGGTGGTGGGGCAGTTTGGCTTTGCCAGCGCCGTACCGCTGCTCAATCAGGTCAACAATCTGCTGCTCTCTCGCGGGACGTATCAGCCGGAAGACCCCCGTCCTGAATCCGTTAGCCGCGGCGTGGTATGTTGGCCGGGTGGGCAATCTCTTGCGGCTGGAGACAGTAACTGTCGCCGCCGTCTGGCAACCTGGCTACTGGATGGCAGTCAGCCGCCAACACTGTTATTACCCGAGCAGGAAGGCGTTAACGGCATTCGTTTCCCTGTCTGGCTGGACGGAGAGGGCAAACGCGTGGCGGCGGATTGCCCGCAGGCGCGCGAACAGACGCTTATCGTCTGGCCCTTGCCGCTTGAACCATGGCTGCCGGAATCAGAGCGCCGTGGGGCGAGATTACCGCCTGTTTCTGCCACATGTCCGCCGTTGGGGCAGGATCCCGGGTTACCGTTGCAGTTGACAGGTCTGCGCGATGGCGCGATTGTGAAGCGTTTACCTGGTTCTCCAGAGGCTTCATTGCCGGTGCAAACCAGCGGTGGAACAGGCGATCGCTGGTGGTTTCTTAACGGACAACGTCTGGACGAGCGCGGGCGTCACCTGACGCTACGTCTGACGGTCAAAGGGGATTACCAACTGCTGGTGATGGATGACGCCGGACAGGTGGCGACGGTGAGATTTTCGGTGCAGTAGACCAGTTGGTGAGTATTTGTTGCTAAAACTCATCTTATTTTAAAGAAATGTTACCTTCATCAATAGTCAATTGCCGGGATGCTCTTTATAATCCGCGCCAGGTCGTACATCTATATAGACAACAACAGAACATATTACAGAGGTTATCAATGGCTATTGAACGTACTTTTTCCATCATTAAACCAAACGCGGTGGCAAAAAACGTTATTGGGAGCATCTTTGCGCGCTTTGAAGCTGCAGGGTTCAAGATTGTAGGGACTAAAATGCTGCACCTGACCGTTGAGCAGGCGCGTGGCTTTTATGCTGAGCACGACGGCAAACCGTTCTTTGACGGTCTGGTTGAATTCATGACCTCCGGTCCGATCGTTGTTTCCGTTCTGGAAAGCGAAAACGCCGTACAGCGTCATCGTGATCTGCTGGGCGCTACCAACCCGGCGAACGCGCTGGCCGGTACCCTGCGTGCCGACTACGCTGACAGCTTCACCGAAAACGGGACTCACGGTTCTGATTCCGTTGAATCTGCCGCTCGCGAAATCGCCTATTTCTTCGGTGAGGGCGAGGTTTGCCCGCGTACGCGCTAATAAGCTCGTCCTGTAGGCCGGATAAGCGTTTGCGCATCCGGCTCTGCTTTGCCTGATGGCGACGCGAGGCGTCTTATCAGGCCTACGTTCTTTCTTTACATATTATTTTCGCTAATGCTTCGTGCAAACGTGGCATCCCTGCGCCAGACTTTGTACAATGCAACGCCCCGGAAGAGCAGACCGCTTGCCGGGGCGTTTCTTTTTAACCCTCCACGGGCCACAACGTGTAACAACGAGGCCGGAAAAAATTATGTCTGAATTAGTTAACACCTCTGAAGTCGTCATTCCTGCGGTTCCAAATAAAAATGGAAAAATTAACCTGCTGGATCTGAACCGTCAGCAAATGCGCGAATTCTTCAAAGAAATGGGCGAAAAGCCGTTTCGTGCCGATCAGGTCATGAAGTGGATGTACCACTATTGCAGCGACAACTTTGATGACATGACTGACATCAATAAGGTGCTGCGTAACAAGCTGAAAGAAGTCGCTGAAATTCGCGCCCCGGAAGTGGTGGAAGAGCAGCGTTCCTCTGACGGCACGATCAAATGGGCTATCGCGGTTGGCGATCAGCGCGTTGAAACCGTTTATATCCCGGAAGACGATCGTGCGACCCTGTGTGTTTCTTCACAGGTTGGTTGTGCATTAGAGTGTAAATTCTGCTCTACGGCGCAACAGGGATTTAACCGTAACCTGCGAGTGTCGGAAATCATTGGTCAGGTTTGGCGTGCGGCGAAAATCGTCGGCGCGGTAAAAGCAACGGGTGTTCGTCCTATCACCAACGTGGTGATGATGGGGATGGGCGAGCCGTTGCTCAACCTGACTAACGTGGTGCCGGCGATGGAAATCATGCTGGATGACTTCGGTTTCGGGCTGTCCAAGCGTCGCGTTACGCTTTCCACCTCAGGGGTTGTACCTGCGTTGGATAAGCTGGGCGATATGATTGACGTTGCGCTGGCGATCTCTCTGCATGCGCCGAACGATGAAATTCGTGACGAAATTGTGCCTATCAACAAAAAGTACAATATCGAAACGTTCCTCGGGGCAGTGCGTCGTTATCTGGAGAAATCCAACGCCAACCAGGGTCGTGTGACCATTGAGTATGTCATGTTGGATCACATCAATGACGGTACCGAACACGCGCATCAACTGGCTGAACTGCTGAAAGATACGCCGTGTAAGATCAACCTGATCCCGTGGAACCCGTTCCCTGGCGCACCGTATGGTCGTAGCTCTAACAGCCGTATCGATCGTTTCTCCAAAGTGTTGATGAGCTATGGTTTCACCACCATCGTGCGTAAAACACGTGGCGATGACATCGATGCAGCCTGCGGCCAATTGGCAGGCGACGTTATCGACCGTACCAAGCGTACTCTGCGCAAGCGTATGCAGGGTGATGCTATCGACATCAAAACCGTTTGATGTCGAGCGCACTACGGTATAATTCTTGTACCGTAGTGCAATGTAAGCCAGGTGAGGTTCTTTGGTTGTTGTCGTCAGGTCAATAATAACGGTGCGTTTTTGTCGACTTTAAGGCAGTATGTAACGGCGCAACAAGAGTTTAGCCCTCAGGTTTACGCTTTTTTGTCATTGGTAGTCTGACCGTTTTATACTGTCTGACGAAGGTTAACTGACCAGATGTTTCGCGGTGTGGGTGAGCATTGTGACTCGCCGGCGCCAGAACCCAAATTTACGCAGCTGTAGCGAATGAATACTGAAGCCACGCACGACAAAAATGAAGCACTCTCCACCGGCGTTCGTCTGCGCAATGCCCGTGAACAACTCGGATTCAGCCAACAGGCAGTCGCGGAACGACTGTGCCTGAAGGTCTCCACGGTACGCGATATTGAAGAAGATAAGGCACCAGCCGATCTCGCTTCAACATTCCTGCGTGGGTACATCCGTTCTTATGCGCGTCTGGTGCATATTCCTGAAGAAGAACTGTTGCCAGGGCTGGAAAAACAGGCTCCAGTTCGTCCTGCTAAAGTCGCGCCGATGCAGAGCTTCTCGCTCGGTAAGCGTCGTAAAAAGCGCGATGGCTGGTTAATGACCTTCACCTGGCTGGTGCTGTTTGTCGTTGTCGGACTGACAGGCGCCTGGTGGTGGCAGAACCACAAAGCGCAGCAGGAAGAGATCAGCACCATGGCCGATCAATCTTCCGCTGAGCTGAGTGCCGGTAAAGACAGCGCGCAGAATGTACCGTTAGATACCAGCGCCGCGGCAGGCCAGGAGACGACGCCGACTGCAGATGATGGCGCAGTGGCGGACGCCGCGCCATCGACGGATGCTCCGGCAACCCCGGCACCAGCCGCGGATGCGCAACAGAATGCTGTTGTGGCGCCGTCTCAGGCCAATGTTGATACCACAACCGCAGCGCCAACAAATGCGGCCCCGCTGCCGACTGACCAGGCGGGTGTAAGTACCCCAGCAGCCGATCCTAACGCACTGGTAATGAACTTTACCGCCGATTGCTGGTTGGAAGTAACCGATGCGACCGGTAAAAAATTGTTCAGCGGTATGCAGCGTAAAGACGGTAATCTGAATTTGACCGGTCAGGCGCCGTACAAACTGAAAATTGGCGCTCCGGCGGCAGTGCAGATTCAGTTCCAGGGTAAACCTGTCGATCTGAGTCGTTTTATCAGAACTAACCAGGTTGCACGTCTGACCGTTAATGCCGAACAATCACCGGCTCAGTAACAGACGGCAATGCGGGAGATTTTTTAATGCATAACCAGGCTCCAATTCAACGTAGAAAATCGACACGCATTTACGTTGGGAACGTGCCGATCGGCGATGGCGCGCCCATCGCCGTACAGTCCATGACCAATACGCGCACCACTGATGTGGAAGCGACGGTTAATCAGATCAAAGCGCTGGAACGCGTAGGCGCAGATATTGTTCGTGTCTCTGTACCGACAATGGATGCTGCAGAAGCGTTCAAGCTTATCAAACAGCAGGTTAATGTCCCGCTGGTTGCCGATATTCACTTCGACTACCGTATCGCGTTGAAAGTGGCGGAATACGGCGTTGACTGTCTGCGTATCAACCCAGGCAATATCGGTAATGAAGAGCGCATCCGTATGGTAGTAGACTGCGCTCGTGATAAAAATATTCCTATCCGCATCGGCGTAAACGCCGGATCGCTGGAAAAAGATCTGCAGGAAAAATACGGTGAACCGACGCCGCAGGCGCTGCTGGAATCCGCTATGCGTCATGTGGATCACCTCGATCGTTTGAACTTCGATCAATTCAAAGTCAGCGTTAAAGCCTCTGACGTTTTCCTCGCCGTAGAATCCTATCGCCTGCTGGCGAAACAGATCGATCAACCGCTGCATCTGGGGATCACCGAAGCCGGTGGCGCACGTAGCGGGGCGGTGAAATCCGCGATCGGTTTAGGATTGCTGCTATCAGAAGGGATCGGCGATACGCTGCGTGTTTCTCTGGCTGCCGATCCGGTGGAAGAGATCAAAGTGGGCTTCGATATTTTGAAATCGCTGCGCATTCGCGCGCGCGGGATCAATTTCATCGCTTGTCCAACCTGCTCACGTCAGGAATTCGACGTTATCGGTACGGTTAACGCGTTGGAGCAACGCCTGGAAGATATCATTACGCCAATGGATGTTTCGATCATCGGCTGTGTGGTAAATGGTCCTGGCGAAGCGCTGGTTTCTACGCTGGGCGTGACGGGCGGTAACAAGAAAAGCGGCCTGTACGAAGACGGTGTGCGTAAGGACCGACTCGACAACGACGATATGATCACACAGCTTGAAGCCCGTATTCGCGCTAAAGCGAGTATCCTGGACGAAGCGCGCCGTATCGACGTGCAGCAGCTTGAAAAATAACAACGTGATGGGAAGCGGCGTGCTTCCCGTGTATGATTGAACCCGCATGGCGCCCGCATTGTTCGGGTTAGCGCTGAGGGTTCATTTTTATATTCATAAAGAGAATAAACGTGGCAAAAAACATTCAAGCCATTCGCGGCATGAACGATTATCTGCCTGGCGAAACCGCCATCTGGCAGCGCATTGAAGGCACACTCAAAAACGTGCTCGGTAGCTACGGTTACAGTGAAATCCGCTTGCCGATTGTAGAGCAGACCCCGTTATTCAAACGCGCGATCGGTGAAGTTACCGACGTGGTTGAAAAAGAGATGTATACCTTTGAGGACAGAAATGGCGACAGCCTGACTCTGCGTCCTGAAGGGACTGCGGGCTGCGTACGCGCCGGCATTGAACATGGTCTCCTGTACAATCAGGAACAGCGTCTGTGGTATATCGGGCCGATGTTCCGCCACGAACGTCCGCAGAAAGGACGCTATCGTCAGTTCCATCAGTTGGGTGTCGAAGTGTTTGGCCTGCAGGGGCCGGACATTGATGCTGAACTGATTATGCTGACCGCTCGCTGGTGGCGCGCGCTGGGTATTTCTCAACATGTTAGCCTGGAGCTGAACTCAATTGGTTCGCTTGAAGCCCGCGCTAACTACCGTGATGCGCTGGTCGCCTATCTGGAACAGCATAAAGAGAAACTGGACGAAGACTGCAAGCGTCGCATGTACACCAACCCGCTGCGCGTGCTTGACTCCAAAAACCCAGAAGTGCAGGCGCTGCTCAACGACGCACCTGCGCTGGGTGATTATCTCGATGATGACTCTCGCGAGCATTTCGCGGGTCTGTGCAAACTACTGGAATCCGCAGGGATTGCCTACACCGTTAATCAGCGTCTGGTTCGTGGTCTTGATTACTACAACCGCACCGTATTTGAGTGGGTTACCAGCAGTCTGGGCTCGCAGGGCACCGTGTGTGCCGGTGGTCGTTACGACGGTCTGGTAGAGCAACTGGGCGGTCGTGCAACGCCAGCTGTGGGCTTCGCCATGGGCCTGGAACGCCTTGTTTTATTAGTTCAGGCAGTGAATCCGGAATTTATTGCCTCCCCTGTTGTCGATATATACCTGGTTGCTTCAGGCACAGACACGCAGTCGGCGGCAATGCGGCTTGCGGAACGTCTGCGTGATGAAGTTCCTGGTGTGAAACTGATGACCAACCACGGCGGCGGCAACTTTAAGAAACAGTTTGCCCGTGCCGATAAGTGGGGCGCCCGCGTTGCACTGGTACTGGGTGAGTCCGAAGTGGCTGACGGTACTGTTGTAGTGAAGGATTTGCGCTCTGGTGAGCAAACGGCAGTAGCGCAGGATGGCGTTGCCGCGCATTTGCGCACTCTACTGGGCTAAGGAGAAGGACAGCGTGGAAATTTACGAGAACGAACACGACCAGGTTGATGCGGTAAAACGCTTCTTTGCCGAAAACGGCAAAGCGCTGGCGGTTGGGATAATTTTAGGGGTTGGCGCACTGGTTGGCTGGCGTTACTGGACCAGCCATCAGACGGAGTCCGCACGCTCTGCTTCTCTGGCATACCAAAATACGGTGACCGCGGTTAGCGCGGGTAAAGCGGATAGCATTCCTGCGGCAGAGAAATTTGCAGCAGAGAATAAAAATACCTACGGCGCGTTAGCTTCACTGGAACTTGCGCAGCAGTTTGTTGACCAAAATGAACTTGAGAAAGCTGCAAGCCAGCTGCAACAAGGCCTGGCTGCAACCAGCGATGAGAATCTCAAAGCGGTGATTAACCTGCGTCTGGCTCGTGTTCAGGTTCAGCTTAAACAGGCTGATACCGCGCTGAAAACACTCGACACCATTAAAGGTGAAGGGTGGACGGCCATTGTTGCCGATCTGCGCGGTGAAGCGTTGCTGAGCAAGGGCGACAAACAAGGTGCGCGTAGCGCATGGGAAGCGGGTGTGAAAAGCGATGCCTCTCCTGCTCTGAGCGAAATGATGCAGATGAAAATCAATAATTTGTCCATCTGAGAGGGACCCGATGCAATTGCGTAAATTACTTCTGCCAGGGCTGCTTTCCGTTACCCTATTGAGCGGCTGTTCACTGTTTAGTGGCGAAGAAGATGTCGTTAAGATGTCCCCATTACCGGTGGTTGAAAACCAGTTTACTCCGTCTACGGACTGGAGCACTTCCGTGGGCAACGGTATTGGTGATTTCTATTCCAATCTTCATCCTGCGCTGGCGGATAACGTTGTCTATGCAGCCGATCGCGCAGGTGTCGTGAAAGCGTTGAACGCAGACGACGGCAAAGAAGTGTGGTCTGTTAATCTGGGTGAGAAAGACGGTTGGTTCTCCCGTGCATCTGCACAGCTTTCTGGCGGCGTAACCGTGTCCGGTGGTCATGTTTACATTGGCAGTGAAAAAGCGCAGGTTTATGCGTTGAATACCAGCGACGGTACCACCGCATGGCAAACGAAAGTTGCCGGTGAAGCGCTGTCTCGTCCGGTTGTGAGCGATGGCATGGTATTAATCCACACCAGCAACGGTCAATTGCAGGCGTTGAACGAAGCTGACGGCGCCATCAAGTGGACCGTTAACCTCGACATGCCATCCCTGTCTCTGCGTGGCGAATCTGCCCCTGCGACGGCCTTTGGCGCAGCAATTGTTGGTGGTGATAACGGTCGCGTAAGCGCCGTGCTGATGCAACAGGGCCAGATGATTTGGCAGCAACGTATTTCTCAGGCGACAGGCCCAACGGAAATCGATCGTCTGAGTGACGTTGATACCACGCCGGTTATCGTCAATGGCGTTGTTTACGCGCTGGCTTATAATGGTAACCTGACCGCGCTGGATCTGCGCAGTGGCCAGATTATGTGGAAACGTGAACTGGGCTCGGTAAATGATTTCATCGTCGATGGAAACCGTATCTACCTGGTCGATCAGAACGACCGCATACTGGCGCTGACCACCGACGGCGGCGTGACGCTGTGGACGCAAAGCGATCTGTTGCACCGTCTGCTGACGTCTCCGGCATTGTATAACGGCAATTTGGTTGTGGGCGATAGCGAAGGCTACCTGCACTGGATTAACGTTGAAGATGGTCGCTTTGTTGCCCAGCAGAAAGTCGACAGCTCCGGTTTCCTGACCGAGCCAGTCTCTGCGGATGGTAAACTGCTGATCCAGGCGAAAGACGGTACGCTGTACTCCATTACGCGTTAATCGTCCTGGCCGCTCGCTTTGAAAAACGGCTCCTGGTGCAGGGGCCGTTTTACTGTTTTTAACAACGGCACAAAAATGTGCGCGTTGTCTGATGATTTTTTAAATGAGGCTTTAAACATGGTACCTGTGGTCGCGCTTGTCGGGCGCCCTAACGTTGGCAAATCCACGTTATTTAACCGTCTAACTCGCACCCGAGATGCGCTGGTTGCGGATTTCCCGGGTCTGACTCGTGACCGTAAGTACGGTCGTGCGGAAATTGAAGGCCGCGAGTTTATCTGTATTGATACCGGCGGTATTGATGGTACGGAAGACGGTGTTGAAACCCGCATGGCTGAACAGTCTCTGTTGGCTATCGAAGAAGCGGACGTTGTACTGTTTATGGTGGATGCGCGTGCTGGCCTGATGCCAGCGGATGAAGCCATTGCTAAACATCTGCGTTCACGCCAGAAACCGACGTTCCTGGTGGCCAACAAAACGGACGGACTGGATCCCGATCAGGCGGTTGTTGATTTCTACTCGCTGGGTCTGGGTGAAATTTATCCGATTGCTGCCTCCCATGGTCGCGGCGTTCTCAGCCTGCTGGAGCATGTTCTGCTGCCGTGGATGGATGACGTTGCGCCGCAGGAAGAAGTCGATGAAGATGCGGAATATTGGGCGCAACTGGAAGCCAAAGAAAACGGTGAAGAAGAGCCTGAAGACGACTTCAACCCGCAGGATCTGCCGATCAAGCTGGCGATTGTCGGGCGTCCGAACGTAGGTAAGTCCACACTGACTAACCGTATTCTCGGCGAAGACCGCGTGGTGGTTTACGACATGCCAGGGACCACGCGTGACAGCATTTATATTCCGATGCAACGCGACGAACGTGAATATGTGCTGATCGACACCGCTGGCGTGCGTAAGCGCGGGAAAATTACCGAAGCGGTAGAAAAATTCTCAGTCATCAAAACGCTGCAGGCGATTGAAGATGCCAACGTGGTCATGCTGGTGATTGATGCGCGGGAAGGTATTTCCGATCAGGACCTGTCGCTGCTGGGCTTTATCCTCAATAGTGGGCGCTCACTTGTTATTGTCGTCAACAAATGGGACGGCCTGACGCAGGAAGTGAAAGAGCAGGTCAAGGAAACGCTGGACTTCCGTCTGGGCTTTATTGATTTTGCGCGCGTACACTTTATCTCTGCGCTGCACGGTAGCGGTGTCGGTAATCTGTTTGAATCGGTCCGCGAAGCGTACGACAGCTCCACCCGTCGCGTTAGTACCGCGATGCTGACGCGTATCATGACCATGGCGGTAGAAGATCATCAGCCGCCGCTGGTACGTGGTCGTCGCGTGAAGCTGAAATATGCCCATGCCGGTGGTTATAACCCGCCGATCGTGGTGATTCATGGCAATCAGGTGAAAGATCTGCCGGATTCATATAAGCGCTATCTGATGAACTACTTCCGCAAAACTCTGGACGTGATGGGGACTCCGATCCGCATTCAGTTCAAAGAAGGGGAAAACCCGTTTGCGAATAAACGTAATACACTGACGCCGACCCAGATGCGTAAACGTAAACGTTTGATTAAGCACATTAAAAAAAGCAAATAATCGTTGCTGATGTTGATAAAAACCCGCGCTTGTCGCGGGTTTTTTTTCGGTATTCCATCGCCAGCTTCTGACCGGGCGATGTCAATCACTATTCGTTTTTTACCAAGTTTAAATCTAAGAAAGTAGACATTTGTCGAGTTTTCATCTTAAAGTCCGGGGGTTGGTACTAGACAAAACTAGTCTTAGGTTATCAAATGGTTAAATAACTTTTCGCCGCATGTAAAAAATCGGTCAGATACGTAACTGGCTGGCGTACATGCGGTGTATACACGCACGACGACATAACTTTCGGGAGAATTATGCAATCCTCTGTTAATCAAAAAGAAAGCCGAACTTTCTTCGGCCATCCTTATCCGCTCGGCTCGCTGTTCTTCACAGAGATGTGGGAGCGTTTCTCGTTTTATGGCATTCGCCCATTACTGATCCTGTTTATGGCGGCTACCGTCTATGACGGCGGCATGGGGCTGGCGCGTGAAAACGCCTCGGCGATTGTGGGTATTTTTGCCGGTACGATGTATCTCGCCGCGCTGCCTGGTGGTTGGCTGGCGGATAACTGGCTCGGCCAACAGAAAGCCGTATGGTACGGTTCCATCCTGATTGCGCTTGGTCATCTGTCGATTGCGCTTTCGGCCATTATGGGTAATAACCTGTTCTTTATCGGCCTGATGTTTATCGTGCTCGGTTCCGGTCTGTTTAAGACCTGTATTTCGGTCATGGTTGGCACATTGTATAAAAAAGGCGATGCGCGTCGTGATGGCGGTTTCTCGCTGTTTTACATGGGCATCAATATGGGGTCATTCATCGCCCCCTTGATCTCCGGTTGGTTGATTAAAACCCATGGCTGGCATTGGGGCTTTGGTATCGGTGGTATCGGGATGCTGGTGGCGTTAATCATCTTCCGTGTGTTTGCCGTTCCGTCGATGAAACGCTACGACAGCGAAGTGGGACTGGACTCGACCTGGAACAGCCCGGTAGTGAAGCGTAACGGTGTGGGCGCATGGCTACTCGCGCTGGCTGTCGGTGTGGCGATTATCGTTACGCTGATTGCGCAGGGCGTGATTGTGATTAATCCGGTCGCGGTTGCCAGCATACTGGTGTACGTGATTGCCGCCTCTGTTGCGCTCTACTTTATCTACCTGTTCATCTTTGCCGGCCTGAATCGCAAAGAGCGCGCCAGACTGCTGGTTTGCTTTATCCTGCTGGTTTCCGCCGCATTCTTCTGGTCGGCGTTTGAGCAAAAACCCACCTCGTTCAACCTGTTCGCCAACGACTACACTAACCGTATGATCGGTGATTTTGAAATTCCGGCGGTCTGGTTCCAGTCGATAAACGCCCTGTTTATCATCCTGCTGGCGCCGGTATTTAGTTGGGCGTGGCCGAAGCTGGCGAGTATGAACATTCGCCCGAGCAGCATCACTAAGTTCGTTATCGGTATTTTGTGTGCGGCGGCAGGCTTTGGCCTGATGATGCTGGCGGCGCAAAACGTTCTCAGCAACGGCGGGGCGGGCGTTTCTCCATTCTGGCTGGTAGGCAGTATCCTGATGCTGACGCTTGGCGAGCTGTGTCTGAGCCCGATCGGTCTGGCGACCATGACGCTGCTGGCGCCGGAAAGAATGCGTGGGCAAATGATGGGCCTGTGGTTCTGTGCCAGTGCGCTGGGTAACCTGGCCGCAGGTCTGATTGGCGGTCATGTGAAGGCAGACCAACTGGATATGCTGCCGGATCTCTTCGCTCGCTGCTCGATTGCGCTGCTGATCTGTGCCGCGGTCCTGATTGTCCTTATTGTTCCCATTCGTCGCATGCTGGAAAATACGCAAACTAAACCGGCAACCAGCGCCTGATAACACCTCGATTATGCCGGGGCAGAAACTATGCCCCGGTCATTCAATTGATGAGGTATGACGTTTTGTTGGACCTGGGCGACATTCAGCGCAGCGTGTTAAACTCAACGCAAGAATCGATCCCTGTACTGGAGTTGCAATGTCTATCATTTGTCCGGATTGCCACGCTGAACTGGAGTCACAAAACGGTGCGGCGCGCTGTGAGAGTTGCCAAAAAGATTTTCAACTGGAAGCACGTTGCCCAGAGTGCCATCAACCACTCGAAGTACTCAAGGCTTGTGGCGCGGTGGATTATTTCTGTCAGCATGGCCATGGGCTGATTTCGAAAAAACGCGTGGAGTATGTGCCGGTTTAAACCGGCTTTTTCTTCCGCGTTTTTTTCGCCGCCGTTACGCCCCTCACTTCGCTTTCCACCCAGCCATCTGCTAGTCGGGTGGTGATGACATCGCCTGCGCTGACCTGTTTGATCTGTTTCAGTACGCCGCCGCCTGTGGTGGTAGAAACGCTGTAGCCGCGCGCCAGCGTCGCCAGCGGACTGACCGCTTCGAGATGGGTAACCGCGTTGCCGAAACGCTCGCGCTGTTCGCTTATACGTGTGCGTACATTCTCCATCAGACGATATTCCAACTGCTGAATACGGGCTTGTGCGCGATAAATGCGGGGCTGTGGATTTTGTTGATTCAGTCGCTGCAGCATACGTTGCTGGCGCTGATTCGCCTGCTTTATTTGGTTTTCCAGCGCGCTGCTCATGCGCTGACGCAGCCGTTCCAGAGAAGTTTGCTGGCGCGCCAGACGCAACTGCGGGTGCTGCTGCTGGAGGCGGTGGAAAAGCTGCGTGAAACGACGGGTGCGGTTGGCGAGGTAGTAATCCATCGCCATGCCCAGACGCTGCTGGGCAGACTGCACCTGACGCAGCAGCTCTTGCTGGTTACGGCTGACGATTTCCGCCGCCGCCGACGGCGTCGGCGCGCGCAGGTCGCCGACAAAATCGGCGATAGTGACGTCGGTTTCGTGGCCGACGGCGCTAACCACTGGAATGCGGCTGGCAAATATTGCGCGCGCCACGCGTTCGTCGTTAAAACTCCATAAATCTTCCAGCGAGCCGCCGCCGCGCCCGACGATTAACACGTCGCACTCGCCGCGCGCGTTTGCCAGTTCAATGGCGCGAACGATTTGCCCCGGCGCGTCGTCGCCCTGTACAGCGGTAGGGTAGATAACTACCGGCAGCGACGGATCGCGGCGTTTAAGAACGTGGAGAATATCGTGCAGCGCCGCGCCGGTTTTCGAGGTAATCACCCCGACACAGTGGGCCGGGGAGGGCAGCGGCTGCTTATATTGCTGATCGAACAACCCTTCAGCCTGCAGTTTGGCTTTCAGCTGTTCATACTTCTGCTGTAATAGCCCTTCGCCCGCGGGCTGCATGCTCTCAACAATTATCTGGTAATCGCCGCGCGGTTCATACAGCGTGATGTTGGCGCGTACCAGTACCTGCTGACCGTGCTGCGGACGGAACGTCACCCGGCGGTTGCTGTTGCGGAACATCGCGCAGCGCACCTGGGCGTTATCGTCTTTTAAGGTGAAGTACCAGTGGCCGGAAGAGGGTTGGGTGAAATTCGATATTTCGCCGCTGATCCACACTTGTCCCATCTCCTGCTCAAGCAGCAGACGAACCGTCTGATTCAGGCGGCTTACGGTAAAAATTGAGGAGGTCTGAGAGGATAACATGTGAGCGGGATCAAATTCTAAATCAGCAGGTTATTCAGTCGAAAGTAACATGCTCACAGAGGAGCGCAAGGTTTTTTTGCAAAAAAGTGTGGATGCAATCGGTTACGCTCTGTATAATGCCGCGGCAATATTTAATAACCTCCCAGGTGAGATATTGCCCATGCTACGTATCGCAAAAGAAGCCCTGACGTTTGACGACGTCCTCCTCGTTCCCGCTCATTCTACCGTTCTGCCGAACACGGCTGACCTTAGCACTCAGCTGACCAAAACGATTCGCCTGAACATTCCTATGCTCTCCGCAGCAATGGATACCGTGACGGAAGCGCGCCTGGCGATTGCCCTGGCACAGGAAGGCGGCATCGGTTTTATCCACAAGAACATGTCTATCGAGCGCCAGGCGGAAGAAGTCCGCCGCGTGAAAAAACACGAATCTGGCGTGGTAACCGACCCGCAGACAGTGCTGCCAACCACCACCCTGCGTGAAGTGAAAGAACTGACTGAACGTAACGGTTTTGCAGGTTACCCGGTAGTGACTGAAGACAACGAACTGGTTGGCATCATCACCGGTCGTGACGTGCGCTTTGTGACTGACCTGAACCAGCCTGTTAGCGTATACATGACGCCGAAAGAGCGCCTGGTGACCGTTCGTGAAGGTGAAGCGCGTGATGTCGTGCTGGCCAAAATGCACGAGAAGCGCGTTGAGAAAGCGCTGGTTGTTGATGACAGCTTCCACCTGCTCGGCATGATCACCGTTAAAGATTTCCAGAAAGCAGAACGTAAACCGAACTCATGTAAAGACGAGCATGGTCGTCTGCGTGTCGGCGCGGCTGTAGGCGCAGGTGCAGGTAACGAAGAACGTGTTGACGCGCTGGTTGCTGCCGGCGTTGACGTACTGTTGATCGATTCCTCTCACGGTCACTCTGAAGGCGTGCTGCAACGTATCCGTGAAACCCGTGCTAAATATCCTGACCTGCAAATCATCGGCGGTAACGTCGCCACTGGCGCTGGCGCTCGCGCACTCGCCGAAGCTGGTTGCAGCGCGGTGAAAGTCGGTATCGGCCCTGGCTCCATCTGTACTACCCGTATCGTCACTGGCGTGGGCGTTCCGCAGATCACTGCCGTTTCTGACGCGGTTGAAGCGCTGGAAGGTACCGGTATTCCAGTTATCGCCGACGGCGGTATCCGTTTCTCCGGCGACATCGCTAAAGCGATTGCCGCTGGCGCCGCTGCCGTCATGGTTGGCTCTATGCTGGCGGGTACCGAAGAGTCTCCAGGCGAAATCGAACTGTATCAGGGCCGTTCTTACAAATCCTACCGCGGTATGGGCTCCCTGGGCGCGATGTCCAAAGGTTCCTCCGACCGTTACTTCCAGAGCGACAACGCCGCTGACAAACTGGTGCCGGAAGGTATCGAAGGCCGCGTAGCGTATAAAGGCCGCCTGAAAGAGATCATTCACCAGCAGATGGGTGGCTTGCGTTCCTGTATGGGTCTGACCGGTTGTGGTACCATCGACCTGCTGCGTACGAAGGCTGAATTCGTGCGTATCAGCGGTGCGGGTATCCAGGAAAGCCACGTTCACGACGTGACCATTACCAAAGAGTCCCCGAACTACCGCTTGGGCTCCTGATAAGTTTCCGCGCCCGGTTTTAAACCGGGCGTTTTGTTATTGTTTCACTTGCCTCGGAATTATCGTCAAATGACAGACAATATTCATAAACATCGCATTCTCATCCTCGATTTCGGATCGCAGTACACCCAACTGGTTGCACGTCGCGTACGTGAACTGGGCGTCTACTGTGAACTGTGGGCATGGGATGTTACTGAAGCACAAATCCGTGAGTTCAACCCGAGCGGCATCATCCTCTCCGGTGGTCCGGAAAGCACCACCGAAGCAAACAGCCCGCGTGCGCCTGAGTACGTCTTCAACGCCGGTGTGCCGGTCTTCGGCGTCTGCTACGGTATGCAGACCATGGCAATGCAGCTGGGCGGCCACGTTGAAGGTTCTAACGAGCGTGAATTCGGCTACGCCCAGGTTGAGGTACAGACCGACAGCGCGCTGATTCGCGGTATCGAAGATTCTCTGACCGCCGACAGCAAACCGCTGCTCGACGTATGGATGAGTCACGGCGACAAAGTAACCGCGATCCCGGAAGGTTTCGTCACCGTTGCCAGCACCGAGACCTGCCCGTTCGCCATTATGGCGCACGAAGAAAAACGCTTCTACGGCGTGCAGTTCCACCCGGAAGTAACCCACACCCGTCAGGGTATGCGCATGCTGGAGCGTTTCGTACGCGATATCTGCCAGTGTGAAGCGCTGTGGACTCCGGCGAAAATCATCGACGATGCCGTTGTCCGTATTCGCGAGCAGGTTGGCGACGACAAAGTGATCCTCGGTCTTTCCGGCGGCGTGGATTCTTCCGTCACCGCGATGCTGCTGCACCGCGCAATCGGTAAAAACCTGACCTGCGTGTTCGTGGACAACGGTCTGCTGCGTCTGAACGAAGCCCAGCAGGTGATGGACATGTTCGGCGACCACTTTGGTCTGAACATTGTTCACGTGGAAGGCGAATCGCGCTTCCTGGAAGCGCTGAAAGGCGAGAACGATCCGGAAGCCAAACGTAAGATCATCGGCCGTGTGTTCGTTGAAGTGTTCGACGAAGAAGCGCTGAAGCTGGAAGATGTGAAGTGGCTGGCGCAGGGGACTATCTATCCTGACGTAATCGAATCTGCCGCTTCCGCGACCGGTAAAGCACATGTCATCAAATCTCACCACAACGTGGGCGGTCTGCCGAAAGAGATGAAGATGGGGCTGGTTGAGCCGCTGCGTGAGCTGTTCAAAGACGAAGTGCGCAAAATCGGTCTGGAATTGGGCCTGCCGTACGACATGCTCTACCGTCACCCGTTCCCGGGCCCGGGTCTCGGCGTTCGTGTGCTGGGTGAAGTGAAGAAAGAGTACTGCGACCTGCTGCGTCGTGCGGACGCTATCTTCATTGAAGAGCTGCACAAAGCTGACCTGTACAACAAAGTCAGCCAGGCGTTTACCGTGTTCCTGCCGGTACGTTCCGTTGGCGTGATGGGTGATGGCCGTAAATATGACTGGGTTGTCTCTCTGCGCGCGGTCGAAACTATCGACTTTATGACCGCACACTGGGCGCACCTGCCGTATGACTTCTTAGGCCGCGTCTCTAACCGCATCATCAACGAAGTGAACGGCATTTCTCGCGTGGTGTATGACATCAGCGGTAAACCGCCAGCCACGATTGAGTGGGAATGATTTCGCGTCTGGCAACAGCCTGCACGTAAAAGCAGTAAAGTACCTCTAAGCCCGCGTAACAGCGGGCTTTTTTGTTTTTGTGTCTGGCACTTTCTGGCAGCTGTTAGCAACGGGAAGCACGGTTTTTTCAATGGAATTTTTGATGGTACTCTCTAGTTTCGAATTCAGGTTTGAAAAAGTACCATGTGATAAATTTCGGTTGAGTTATGGTATTTGTTTTTTATAACTCAATTAAAAACAGAGAGTTAAAAAACTTTTCTGAATTTTTTACAACATGGTATTTTTTGATAAAGGAAAACAATAAACCATGTTGACTGACACCAGGCTGCGTCACCTTAAGCCGAAGGAGAAACTCTATAAAGTTAATGACCGTGATGGTCTGTATGTTGCGGTCACTCCGGCTGGAACTATTTCATTTCGTTATAACTATTCAATAAACGGAAGACAGGAGACCGTTACTTTTGGCCGCTATGGTGTTGGAGGGATCACGCTTGCAGAAGCGCGTGAACGGCTCAATGAAGCCAAAAAAATGGTTGCCAGTCGAAGATCGCCTGCGAGGGAAAAAGCCAGAGATAAAGCGCGTATCAAAGATGCGGAGACTTTTGGTGCGTGGGCTGAGAAATGGTTACGCGGTTATCAAATGGCTGAATCGACGCGTGATATGCGGCGTTTGGTATATCAAAGGGAGTTGAAGTCAAAATTTGCCCAGCAGAAACTTAGTGAGATTACACATGAAGACTTACGCGCATTAACCGATAACATTGTTGAGAGAGGGGCACCGGCGACAGCTGTACACGCCAGAGAGATTGTATTGCAAGTCTATCGCTGGGCTATTGAGCGCGGTCAGAAGGTGGAGAATCCAGCTGATCTGGTACGGCCTGCAAGCATAGCGAAATTTGAGCCTCGAGACAGGGCATTGACGCCAATTGAAATTGGTCTGATGTATCGGTACATGGAACGGGTAGGAACGACGCCATCAATCAGAGCAGCGGTTAAACTTTTGCTGTTAACGATGGTACGTAAAAGTGAGCTTACTAACGCAACCTGGAACGAGATCAATTTTAGTGAGGCATTATGGACGATACCAAAGGAGAGGATGAAACGACGTAATCCACATTTGGTTTTTCTTTCCAGACAGGCAATGGATATTATGATTGCTCTCAAAACCTTTGCCGGTAGCTCTGATTTTATCCTTCCTTCGCGGTACGATTCCGATGCGCCAATGAGTAGCGCTACTTTAAACCGGGTTTTGACACTGACGTATCGCCTGGCTCAGAAAGAAGGGGAGTTGTTGCCTAAGTTTGGTCCCCATGACTTACGGCGTACAGCCAGCACCTTGCTACATGAGGCCGGCTACAATACTGACTGGATTGAGAAGAGCCTTGCCCCTGAACAAAAAGGGGTACGAGCTGTTTATAACAAGGCTGAATATCGTGAGCAGAGGGCTGAGATGCTACAAGATTGGGCGAATATGATTGATGAATGGGTTAGTAAGTGATTAAGAATCAATAATTTTCACTATCCCTGCTTGTTATCATATGCCTCCAAATTTTAGCCGCTAAAATTTAGAGATATATGTGGGTCTAAATGCCATCGACATGATACTGGCAAGTAAGTCAGTATCTATTGTGCAGAGGAAGGGCAACTTTAAACGCCCATGGTTTAGACTTACTTACAGGAAAACGAATGCCTTTTACGGTCGGAGATAAGTAAGGTGATTATCCATTACATAAACATAAAGTTTATCCACCCTATGTCATTGTTAACCGGCTTCTGTAGTTCACTGATGAGGTAATATCATTAGTGTCCATTTTTAATAACCGCCCATAGTTGCTTTGTAATAATAGGCTATGACGGCAATGTTAATGAGTTTATTATCTAAAAATTGGATGGTGTTATATCGTTCCTTTAACAGAAAGTCAGTAAAGGGCTTTGAAAAATACTACAGTTTTTAAAAGAAAAATAATTATCAGGTTGTAATTTTATTAAGTTGGGTATTAATTCAATAGTTCCAGTTATGTAATGTATCGTATTTTTTATGTATGCCTATCGGAGTAATGGGGATTGTAATAATGAGTGTGTGGAATGATGTATATTTAAATGAGCGGTGCTTATGCTGCATAATACATTGATGTTGACGGAAAAACTTCATTGACTTACAATAACAAAGCGAACAGGAAAATGGGATGGTTATATGCATAAATTTAAGGATATTAATTTCGAGTATACGGACGCTCAGGAAGAACGTTTACACGCCCCTAATTTAATTAATGAAGCGTTTGTTGATATAAATAAAATCACTGATTCAATATTTAAACCAAATAAATATATTGTCTATGGACCTAAAGGTGCTGGTAAGTCAGCTTTAGCATCGAAATTGATGTTTACTGCTCAAGAACAGTGGGATTTCTTTTGCGAAATTGATGATCTTGAGGAGTTCGAATTTTCTTTATTAAAAAGGACCTCTGGAGTTGGCGGGGAAAAAATAGGTGGGGTTGTAATTGTCTGGAAGCTACTTCTTTATATAAGGGTTTTATCTCTTTATGGCGAGGATGAGTTAATATCAGATTCCAGTAGTAATTTAAATGGTCTGATCACTGATTTAAAAAAATACGGTTTTCTTTCAACTCAGAGCCTCGTGGAAGTTGTTCAAGAAACATCAAGAAAAGGTCTTTACGCAAAGTTCTCGAATCTTTTTGGTGCATTAGGATTACAAGGTAATATCGATAGGGCAAGTGAACAAAAGGTAAAAGATCCGGCAGGATTAGTAAATGCAATTGAAAAAGCATTGGTTGAGTTAGGAGAAGTAAAGAATAAACATTATCTTATTATTGATGGTTTAGATTATCTATTAAGAAATGGAAAGGATTATTCGCAATACTTAGTTGACTTGGTTGCCGCTGTTCGACAAGTTAATAATTTTTTCTCAAGTATGAGGAACGATAGTAAGGTCGTAATATTATTTAGGGATGAGATTTTAGATATTTTACCTGATCCTAATCTAACGAAGCGCACAACCGATAATGGCATAGCATTAAATTGGTATGATAAGGAAGGGAAACAGTTTGATAGTTATTTGTTGAAAGTAATTGAAAATAGGGCGAAACTTGCTGGGTATACTGAGGGGATAAAGGAACTCTGGAAAATGTGGTTTCCGGATAAAATAGGGAAAAAAGATAGCATACTATTCATTTTAGATAACTCCAGATATCTACCTCGAGACCTTATAAGTTTTTTCAGAAGTCTACAAAGTCTTGAAAAATCACCTCCTTTTAGTGTGCAAGATATATATTCCGCTACTAGTTCATACTCGGAGTGGTTTGTATCGGAACTTAGCGACGCATTAGTAGGTTTAGTCAATGAGGAAATTAGAAAATCCATTCCGGAAATTTTATCTGATATTGGCCCAAGATTTACTGCGAAAGAATTTTATGAAGCATTAAAAGAGTACGATGTAACCATGGAAATAGCAGACAGTATTCTTGATGTTTTATTCAACACATCATGGATTGGGAATGTTTGGGATAAATTTGGTTCTCCAAGATATGCATGGAGACATAGAAGAGAAAAGGCAGTAATGAATCCAAAAAAAGGATGCTTAGTACACAATGGCCTTTTAAAATCCCTCAACCTAACATAAGTAATATTCTGATGTTTATTGTGCCCGTGTAATGCGGGCTTTTTTTCTTTATTAGAAAGAACGTGGGGGATTTTAATTCACTTTCCAACTAAAAAATGTATATATTATTCTATAGTGTATAATTTTTTATAATTAATTCTTAAGGCATTGTTTAAATTTAAAGTCATTACATTTTATACGTTGTTAAACTGGGGTTTTTGTAGTGGTGATTTTTTGAAGGTATTTAAAAGTTAATAAATTATAATCATTTAATTTATTAACTAACTTATTTGAAAAGATTAATCTTTGCGGCATTTTATGAAGGGCGAAATCCTAACGCTAATTATTTCTAGATTAGAATGTTGAATTCTTTGTGCACAGATGCTAAGGCTTTGGATACGGCCTGCTTTGTCATGGTTGTCCGATAGTTTTCTTCTAATTTTTTTGCGATTGTATACTGATTAAACCCATAGCGTTTTAATACGACTATCATCTTCTTAGTATCAGAAAGTTTAGAATCAACCATTCTCCGAGCAATATTTCTAAGCTCGCCTAGATCTGCTGAGGTTATAGTTTTATTCTGCATCCACTTATAAAAATAGTCATCAACTAATCTATCCCCTGAGTTTGCATTGGTTTTATTTGGTTTAGCGCATTGTCGTCTCAGTCTTATTAGTTCTTTATTAAACTGTTCGGAAGAACGCTTTCCTTGTCTGTACTTGGGATTCCATTCGCCATCGGTCAGTCTGGGCCTATGGTTCGAGCAATATCGATGGCTAAGGACCAATTTTTCATGTTCGGGAAACTCAATATCATGAGCAGCATATTCTGATATCTCACTAATAAATTGAGAGTATTCAGTCTGGTTACCGCAGAACTCGCAAAAACCTAGTTTACGCTGAGCATTTATAGTTACCCCTTTTACCGGTGATGATTTCTTCGGTCGCTTGGATACACACTCACTAACTAACTCAATAAGAGATTCAATCGTAGCAATAAAGCATTTATCGAGTGAGTTTTGACGATCTAAAGTCAGGATGAAATTACGCAATAAAAGTCTTTGCGCGCACGCTACGGCTTTAAAACCCACTTTCTTGAGTAGTTCACTAAATCCCATACCTACGCCAGAAATGAAGTCCTTATGGCTTAGTGGCAGAGAATTTATATAAGCCGCTACTACAGGGTCAATAACTTCCTGTATCAGACGCAGTATTGGATACCTCCGCGAAGCTATGGAATACGGAGAACTGCGTTCTACAAATATTTTTATTGCTGCTGTAACAGTAGGGTCACAGCCTTCCCAGGTAGTAATTTTCATGTCAACCATTTTAGCCAATGAATAGGTTTTAGCAAGTGGTAATGCTTGGCATTGTATAGGCCTGATAGGAAACTGGAGGAAGGTAGATGCAAACAAAGGCAAATAGCACGCTTATCAATAGAAAAACACTTCTGAAAATGATCCCATTGTCGGCCCGGACTATTTATAACCTTGAGCAACGAGGAGAGTTTCCTCGCCGTATAGCGCTTACTAGCCGAAATGTTGCATGGCAACTGTCTGAAGTCGAACAGTGGATTGCGGATCGTAAATCAGCAATGTTTAAAGCGGCCAGACCCGGTATTGTTTTAGGTAGGTAACTGTAATGTCATTGAATATAATGGAAGCGTTTGAAGCTAAGCCACAACCAATTGATTATGTTTTGCCTAATCTTGCTGCTGGTACTGTCGGAGCGATTATTTCTCCGGGAGGTGTTGGAAAGTCAATGCTGGCATTACAACTGGCTGTGCAGATTACTTGTAGTGTAGACCTTTTAAACTTTGGTGAATATCCAACCGGGTTAGTGGCCTATCTGCCAGTGGAGGACTCGGCAACTATCATTCACCATCGTTTATATGCTTTGGGAAAATATCTAACAGCACGTCAGCAGCAGCTTGTAGCTGATAAGTTACTAGTTGAACCTTTGGTAGGTAAGTGTCCAAATATTTTCTTGTCAGGTTGGAGCAACTTGATCAATGAAATTTCAAAAGGTAGACGGTTAATAATTCTGGATACTCTTCGCCGTTTCCACCAGGAAGATGAGAATAATAGCGGAGCAATGTCCAAAGTCATTGGAAAGCTAGAAGGTATTGCTGCTGATACTGGATGTTCGATTATATTTCTACACCATTCAAACAAAGGCGCTGCCACGATGGGAGTTGGTGATATACAACAGGCAAGCAGGGGTAGTAGTGTCCTGGTTGATAATATACGGTGGCAATCTTATCTGGCGGGTCATTAAAGCGGTGAAATACATCTGAATTTGCGTGTTTTTGTGGGGCTTTGAATCGCCACGGATAATCCCGGCAAAAATTATCCACTACAGTAAGTGCTCGAAACCTCGACGTAACCAGAGTAAGGGCGATATATAAGAAAGCTGATTATCGTGAACAGCGTAAAGCCAAGATGCAGGACTGAGCTGATATGATTGACGAGTGAGCATTATGGTGCTCGAAAGATCAGTAGTTCAAAATGGGGTGATAAGAATGAATATGGAAGAAGATCGAAAGGAGGCTGTAGCTTCTTTATTGAAGGATATGGAATCCATTGCTGACCGAATGCGTGAGTTGATTGTCAAAATGCCTCCGCATGATTTGCTCGGGTACATCTACGCTCAGCACATGATGAAAAAAATGGGAAACCAAATTGGGGGCGAAAAGCAAGGCCAAGAGGGTAGCCCAGCTGACGTACTTAATGAAACCCAGTTCTTACTGGAGTATGTTCACGCGGTTCTGGCATCTGAGGCCGCTCCTGCGGATATGGAATTCGACGAAGCACTGTGCGCTGAGTTGTTTGAACGTAGCCGAAAACTGAGAGAGCAGGCCATGTTCTATGCTATGGCCACCTCTGCTGATACCAAAGATGGCATCTTTGGTCCTAATACGGCCGACATTGAATTCCGTGCGAAATCCACTTGGGTCATGATACGCGGGAATCGTTATCAAGTTTTGGAGGGCGAGTTCTATCGCTACGTTCTGGCGCCTCACAATGATGTTTTGGAGGAGGTGTACGGCATTGGTGCCACCGATATTGCGGAAGGCTTTCAGGCCATGGCCAACGCTACTCGTTCTGGGCAGGCCAACGCAATCATTGAGATGATGAAGCAGTTTGAGGCGGTAAAAGCTTTTTCTATAGAGCAAAGTAAGTCTATGGAAGACGCTATGGAGTCATGGATTGCTGAAAATGAGGAGCAGTCCAAAGCGGCCCGGGGGGCTATGGAGGATATGCTTCGCGGCGGTATTGCCAATGTAAGCCGTCACACGAAGTTGCCACCGACATTGCTAGCAGACTTGTCATACCAGCGAGGAGAAGATACTGAGTTCTTCGCAGCGGGCGATTTTAAGGGGACACCCTTTCGGACACTGCCAGCACGTAAGAAACCTCTAATTCAGCTTGGGTCGGACTACTACGCGGTCGATCCCTGTTTTGCTCGCGATGCGGGGTATCGTGCGCTCCTATTTAATCTCCTTCAGCGAAAGCCGGATTACAATAAGGCCTTTAAAGATAGGCAGAAAATGATGAGCGAAGCAGCCTTTGCCGACATTCTCTATGCCCAGCTTCCGGGAGCCACAGTTCTCCAGGAGGTTTACTACAAGGATCCTCATAGCAAGCAGTGGTCCGAAAACGATACTCTAATCCTGGTCGATGATGTGCTGTTACTAGTTGAGGCTAAGGCTGGTGCAGCTGCCACCATTGCATCACCGGCGCTTGATTTTGGCCGCCATGCTCAATCAGTGCAGGACTTAGTACTCAAGGCATATAAACAATGTGCGCGCTTCTTCAATTATATGAATTCGGCGGATGAAGTGTCCCTCTATCACCTCGTGAATGGTAAATACGAAGAGTGTTGTCGTGTGCGTCGCTCTGACTACCGGGTGATGGTGCCGATTGGGTTGACAGTCGAGTCGTTCTCGCCCTTTTCCACGTACTGTAAAGAATTACCGCAGGTTGAGCCTTTACTTGGAAAGCATGCTTTCATTTCACTGTCCATCGACGATTTGTTTGTGCTCAAGCGACTCTTGCCCACACCCGGGGAGTTCGTCCATTACTTGGAGGTGCGGCAAGCCGTGGCCGGAATACGCGGGGCTCATCTCTTCGACGAGTTCGATCACTTGGGTGCTTACCTGAAGAAGAACCGTTTTGATCAGGATATTATCGAGCAGTTGAAGGAAGAGAAAGAGAACATGGTTATCTGGGATGGCATGAGTGACATCGTCGACAGGACCTTCGAAGGTGAGGAGTTGGAAAGCAAACCGTTCCCAAGTCAGAAGTTCCCGGAGGAGGTTCTGAAGCTGCTTGGAGCACTCGATAGCACCCGAGCTAGCGGCTGGCTTTCAGCAGAGAGTCATATCCGTGACCTAGGAGAGGAAGGCCGGATTAATCTGGCCAAGATGCTGTCCGACCTTCGAAAAACACTGATTCAGCATCCCGTTCGTTACTTTGTTCTGGGCGGGGACGGTGTACCGCTCTTCGTTTGGCTTCAACGGCATGGTCATCCAATTGACTGGACTAAGGTGAACAATAAGGCTAGCGCAGTTGCGTTGAGCGCCAAGGCTACTAACGTCATTGGCGTTGTGGCTGAAGTTAGTGCCGATGGTACTTATGTCCAGGCGCGGTCTTTCAAAATTTACATACCGACGGAGCAAACAGCAGAAAACGCACACATTTATGAAGACGCGGCGAGAATGGCCAATCCTATACGTACGGTCAATCTCGAACGGGAAAAACAAGTCCACTTTGGTCGCAAGAGCAAAAAGATTGGCCGTAATGTCCCTTGTCCATGTGGCAGTGGCATGAAATACAAGAGATGTCATGGACGGTAGAATCTGCTTAGGAGTTCAAATGGAGGCTGTGCATAAATTTGTTTAACCTACTGATTTTTATATTTAATTTTAGATTTTGCTCATGTTGTTCGAGAGTCTTCTCAGCATGAGCCTGAGCTTAATAAACATCGATGAGCAGAAAAAATAAAAAAAATCTCCGCATGGTATTGATTGTGGTATCGAGAAAGATCAACTTCCTAAGTGACTGTTATTTCGATAAATTTTAATTTAATTTATAATGGGGTGGGAATAAGCCGATAACCCTTCCTGAGTTTTCATGAACGGGTAAAACTGCAATCAACCCTCTGTTTTTACAGAGGGTTTTTATTTATGTGCATTCATGAATTTTCTATGTGGCGCACAGTTCCTGACGGTAAATTTGACGTAATCGTCGAACCAGGTCGAGTCATAAAGAAAGTCATTTAATAATAATGAATATCCATATTGATTACTTCGGGGACTCCATGTCCTGCTTATTACTAAAACTGGATATATTCTTTGCGGAATTTACAGCGTATATTTCAAGTTGATCGTCATTAGAATGAGATTGCCAAATATCAATAATTTGTGGAAATCACAGCCAGCACGCCTTCACCCGCTTGGTTGATGAGATGCCGCTGCTTCCAGCCGCGACATCTCGTATTGTATAGCCAATTCTGGACGGTTAGTTAGCGTCGGTGTGCTAACGCAAAAAGCGACCTCTCAGCACCTTATTATCCACAATCTCTAACAATACCTGCGGTGATTGGGCTGCCTGGATGCGTTCGCCGAGTTGTGTAAGTAAAACGTTATCAGTGTTAAGCAGATTATCCGTTTGATTTAGCTTGCGTTCTACCTGTAAGGCATTTGCCTGGGTGCTGCTTGCTCGTTCAAATAACGGCTTCATCTTGCTGAGATGATGGGCGACTTTACGTTTTATTTTTTCCCATTGCTGAAATATGCCGTTGCTGGCATTCAGTTCTTTTAAATAGACTTCGCTTGTCAGGACAAATTCTTGGTTGCCGTCATGCTTGATGAACAGGATGAGATTAGCCACCAACAAACATTGCATACCCGTCAGATACTCACGCTGCAACCGCTCCACATTGCTTATTTTCAGTTTGAGCGCTTCCCGGAGATCGTCAGATCCAAACCAACTGGTTGGTTCAAATTGTTCAATTTCTCGATATGCCTGAGTGATATCCTTTTCAAGATGCTTAACCTGCGAGCGTACTTCCTGCGCGCTTTTGGCCAGGTTGAGTAGTGACTCTTTGGTGATAATGTCATTACGGCTCAGTAATAAACCAATAATATTGAGATGTTCATGGAAAGCCTGGATCTTCGCGAGGCGCGATTGTTCAAGATGGCCTTTAATCGAATCGATCTTTTGTTCGATGATCCGCAGTCTCTCATTAATATCGGCAAGATGTTTTTGGGCCAGAAGTTGTGACGCGATATTAAAAACCAGGCTGGCATTGACCAGCGACTTCAGATTTTCAGCTTCGTGAAATCGGGCTTGTGCGCCAATTTTGTTGGTGTCTGGATTAAGTACCGCGCCGATTGCTCCGCTGCCATCTTTCGCCTGTACCAGTTGGCTGTATTCGAAAGAACAGGTCATTAATTGTGTCGCGTTACCTGCAACGGCAGTGGCGACGGTGGGTACGCTACTGAGCCAGTGGTTCAAGAGTGAAATGCTGCTGGGATCAAGTTCCGTCTGCGAGTCCTGTTGCGTAATATCTTGCCAGTATCCAGGCTGGCTGTGTATTTTCACCAGGGCATTATTTTGCGCGTCGACGATGTCCACCTCGAAGGCCGCTTCTTGCTCAGCTATCTGATTGTTGTTCGCTAAAGTTGACATAGGGTGAATTCTGCTGGGTTAGTTACGGTATTTTTACTGCGCTACTTTGGGCGAGTAAAGCATGTTGAGCATCGCGATATGGGCAATGAACGGAATTGTCACCCGGTATGCCTCCCCAAGCGTTTGGTTAGCAAGGCCAATCGTACTGACGATAGCAGTGACGGGATGTAAGCGGAGTGCGGCAAATGCCGCTACGCTTGCCGCAGTAGACAGGCCGATAACAACCCCTTTATCGTTGATGCGCAGATTATCCTGCATCTTGAAAAAACCGGAGACAACTTTCGTTTCTGTGCAGCGCTCCCAACGTTCATGATCGGCTAATGACTGCCAGTCATCACCAAACAAACTTAGGACGATTTCCCGCTCTTTTGTGGCGTTATTTTTTTTCTTGCTGTCTTTGCCATTGAGCTTTTTATGAACATCGGTTAATAACTCAGAATAAGGCAACGGCTCACTGCGGAAAATATTAACGAGCGAGTGTCCGCCATATTCCTGCAATTCATGTAGCAGATGCCGCAGTCCATGCTCGCTGTAGTCCCGTTCTGCCTTCTCTTCGAGTAGTAAGTCCTTAACGGACGATGATAATGCTACCCGGCCCTTGCCGTTGTCTGTCAGAACGTCGACCAGATAGTCTATGTGATTGAGGGAGGTTTTTTTCAGTAACGACAGGATATGTGGGTCACATTTGACCGGTTGTTCCATTTTTATGGATTCCTTCATCATGAATAACGCATAGAAAACGATAGAGAGTATTGTACAGATATGTTGGGGAGGGGGGGAGGTTGTTTTTTGTAGCCTGTAATGTGAGATATGGAAACATGTAGCGATGATGATATTTACGGCCTCTTTGTTAGCATTTAATTTTTAAATTTTATTTAAGGGTGGGTTTTTAAGCTATTAATCAACGTTAATGCTGCCCTGCAGAGGGAATACCCCCTGTCAGCGTATTTTCATCGACAATCGACCTGGTCGGTGCGGCGAAACGGGGGGCGAGAGTAGTTAACAATATTGTCAGCGATGATTTTGCCGTTAGGGATCACCACCTCTTTACTATCAGCGGTGAGTAGGGTGGTTGAGAAAAGATGCACTTTTTCAACTGTCCCGGTGACAGTGCCAATCTGCACGATTTCTTCGGCGCGGAAAGGTCGCAGGGAAACCAACAATACACCAGCGGCGATGTTGGATAGCATCGCTGTGCCCAGTGAGTCATTCAATACCGCTTCGTATTTTCGGAAATAATGTAAAACTCTGCATCGTAATACCTTGTTGAATATAAAAAGCCAAAATCTTATATATATGTAATTACATTTTAAATATTAATGTGTGCGTTATTTATATTAACTAATGCTATCGGTGAGTGACTATTTGAACTGTGTTTACGTTTATTATCTCCAATACACAGAAATATAGTAACTCAGTGCGAATAGTGTGGTGACGAGGAGCGAAAATATTGTGCAATTGTACGGAAATCAAAAAATGATTTTCTGGGGGAGTATGTGGCATTATAAAAGTAGTGACAGGAGGGAACACAAATCCCTTACCGGATGGTTAACTGTCAGACGATTAGCCATCCGGTAAGGAATCTTGAGGATCAGGACATCAACGCGGTCTGCGAGCGATTAACGTGGGGCTGTTTGTGCTGGGGAGGTCTGTTGCGGCAGGGTTAGCTGCTGAGATTCTTTTTTGTCCTGGTGGTGATGCCACGCACCAATGGCGGAGTAGACGAAGCGTCCGAAGAAGAAGAGAAAGCTGATAAGCAGTACGATCCGGATCATGCGACTGTTAAATCGGTGTCGTTTGCGTAGGCTGGTAACCTGGCTCACAAAAGGTTCCTTGTAGTGTACCCGACATGGGCGATACTCACATTAAGGCATACTGCGAGGGAATGGTCAATTCTTCGTTATGTAAAATTGCTTCAGTTGTTTTATCCCCTTATGTTATGGAAATTAATATGATTATTTGCGCGAATAATGAATTAACGATAAAAAATAATGAAAAGAGTAATAATTGATTAATGAGGGGCATTTTTTTTGATATGTATCAAACGTCGGCCTTTGCTGACAACTAGAATTGATGAATCAATATGATGTATTACTTTAACGATTTAAAGTCAGGTGGGATGCCTGTCTGAATACCCCCTACAGGATGTGTGGGATTCTACTGAGCATCTATGAAACTCAATAAAAAATATATTGGTATTAGAGATAGATGGTGGGCGTTACCTCTCATCTTGCCTTCTTTGCTGTTGCCTATATTGAGCACTGCCAACACCTATGCCCATATTAGTACGGGGACCGTAATACTTTTCTATCTGCCATTGGCGCTGATGATTAGTCTGATGCTCTTTTTTGGCTGGGCGGCATTGCCAGGAATTATCATTTCCATAATCTGGTATAAATATCCGCAGGTTGGACTATTTGAAACACTCTCAATAATTTCTCACTTTATAGTTACGCTAGTGCTTAGTTGGGGCGGGTATAAGGTATTCGTTCCCCGACGCAACAATGTTTCCCACGGCGATTCTCACCTGATGTTTCAGCGAATGTTCTGGCAGGTGTTCTGCCCGGCAACGCTGTTTCTGATTCTCTTCCAGTTTGCCGCCTTTGTGGGCGTCTATGAGAGCAAATCAGGCATGGTGGGCGTAATGCCCTTTAACACCGGCACGTTAATCAATTATCAGGCTATGCTGGCGGGGAATCTGGTTGGGGTACCACTGTGCTATCTTATTATTCGAACGATTCGCAATCCATTGCACCTGAGAGGCTATTTTTCTCAGTTAAAGCAGCAGTTTGACAGCAAAGTTACCAAAACAGAGCTTGCAGTCTGGTCGATTATATTGGCCGCATTTATGTCAATGTTGTGTATGCCGCTAAATGAACAAAGCTCAATATTTAGCACGAATTATACCTTGTCACTGTTACTGCCCGTTATGCTATGGGGCGCAATGCGTTACGGTTATAGATTTATTTCGTTGATATGGTCAGTCGTACTTATTACTGCAATTCATTATTATCAGCGCTATATGCCCTGGTATTCGGGCTATGATACCCAGCTTGCCATTACCTCATCGAGCTATCTGGTTTTCTCCTTTATAGTGAATTTCATTGCCGTACTGGCAACGCGCCAGCGGTTTGTTACCCGACGGAACCATCGTCTGGCATTCTTCGATCCAATGGTACATATTCCAAACTTGCGTGCGTTGAATCGGGATTTGAAAAAAGCGCCCTGGTCAGTGCTCTGCTTTTTGCGCGTGCCCGGCATGGAACTGCTGGTGAAAAATTACGGCATTATGCTGCGTATCCAGTACAAGCAAAAGCTCGCTCAGTGGATAACACCTCTGTTAGAACCGGATGAGCATGTCTATCAATTATCGGGTAATGATCTCGTTTTGCGTTTTAACACAGAGGCTCATCAGGAGCGCATTGAAGCCCTGGACAGGCATATTAAGCAATTCCGCTTTATCTGGGATGGCATGCCTTTACAGCCGCAGGTTGGCATCAGCTTTTGCTATGTTCGCGCTCCGGTTAACCACATTTATTTATTGCTCGGTGAGTTAAGCACCATTGCCGAAATATCTCTGGCGACCAATTCTCCAGAAAATATGCAGCGACGCGGTGTGATGCACTTGCAACGTGACCTGAAAGATAAGGTTGCGATGATGAACCGTCTGCAGCAGGCGCTGGAGCACAATCGCTTTTTCCTGATGGCGCAGCCGATCGCTGGCGTGCGTGGCGATGTCTATCATGAAATTCTGCTGCGACTTCATGGGGATGATGGTGAAACTATCGCTCCGGATAATTTCTTGCCGGTAGCGCACGAGTTTGGTTTGTCATCCAGCATCGACATGTGGGTGATTGAAAACACGCTGAAATTTATGGCGCGGAATCGGGAACAAATGCCTGCCCGTCGGTTTGCAATTAACTTATCGCCTACATCGGTATGCCGTGCCCGGCTTCCGCATGACATCAATCAGTTACTGACGAAATACAAAGTTGAAGCCTGGCAACTCATCTTTGAGGTGACGGAAAGCAATGCCTTAACCAATGCGGAACAGGCACAGGCGACGTTACTACAGCTGCAATCTTTGGGCTGTCAGATTGCGATTGATGATTTTGGCACCGGATATGCCAGCTATGCACGACTGAAAAATGTGAATGCCGATATCCTGAAAATTGACGGCAGTTTTATTCGTAATATCGTTTCGAACAGCCTCGATTACCAAATCGTAGCCTCCATTTGTCATCTGGCGCGGATGAAAAGAATGCTGGTGGTTGCGGAGTATGTCGAAAGCGAAGAAATACGCAGCGCGGTGATTTCGCTGGGAATTGATTACCTGCAGGGGTATTTGATTGGCAAACCGTTGCCGCTGCGCGAAACGCTGGAAGAGCAGGTGCCAGACGAGCCGGCACCTGTTGGGAGCTTATGCTGCGATATCGGGTGAGCTTTCTTCTTCAATTTTGAGACGCCAGCCGGTTACCGCTTCCCAGTATTGCTGCTCTTTTTCCAGATCGAGCAGTACCAGCGCATTTTGGCTGAACCAGTCATGTGGGAAGCGTAAGGTCCAGTGGTTGTCTTCGGTTAGCAGGGTCAGGGTCGGCGGCGTGGTTGTCGCCTGACGCTGATTATTCAGTAATACCCCCAGACGCAATAGCTGGATTAACGGCAGAAACTGTTTTTTCTTAAACAGCGTAAAGCGGGGTAAATCATCAAGTTTCACCGCTTTACGATGGTAACGAACTAATGTTGCCATCATCAGTTGCTGTTCCTGATTGAATCCCGGTAAATCGCTATTTTGTAAAATGTAAGCAGAATGGCGATGCAGGCCGCTATGGTTAATATTCAGCCCAACCTCATGCAGCATCGCAGCCCAGCGCAGTAACGCTTCCAACTGGGGATTGGCCAGTTTTGGCTGCTGAATATGCCACTGGTCATACATCTGCATGGTGGTTTCCAGCACACGCCGGGCTTGCTCACTGTCAATGTTGTACTGATTCGCCAGGCTGCTGGCAGTGCGGCTACGTACATCCTGATGGCGAAAACGGCCTTCCATCTCATACAGCACGCCTTCACGTAGCGCGCCATCGGACAGCCGAAGCTCGCGAATCGCCAGCGCATCAAAAACGCCGCACAAAATAGCAAGCCCAGGTACAAACACCGCTTTTCGTTCTTCTGAAAGTCCCGGCAAACTGAGCGCATCGAATGACGCGTGCTTCAGCACTTCAGCGGTCAGTTTTTCCAGACGTTCGGGGGTGATAAAACCATCTTTCTCCCCCATCTCCAGCAGCACTTCGTGTGCCGCTTTAATGGTACCCGACGCGCCCAGCGCAACGTTCCAGCCCTGAATACGAAACTGCCAGGTTAGCGTTTCAAGTTTTTGCGCTGCCGCCATGCGGGCGCGCTGGAAGTTTTCCCGACTGATAGCGCCGCCCGGGAAATACATCTGAGCAAAACTAACGCAGCCCATACGGCGGCTTTCGACCAGTTTGGGTTCGAAATCTTCGCCGATCACCAGTTCCGTTGAACCGCCGCCGATATCGATAACCAGCTTGCGGCCTTTTTCCGGCTGGGTGTGTTCAACGCCCATAAAAATCAGACGTGCTTCTTCATTGCCAGAAATAATCTCAATCGGGTAGGGGATAACTTTTTCTGCGCGCTTGAGAAAATCGGTCGCGTTCAGCGCCTGACGTAGAGTATGGGTTCCCACGATACATACGCTCGACGGGGGAAAACCTTGCAGTCGTTCGGCGAAAAGCGACAAACAGCTTAACCCGCGCTCCATTGCTTCTTCGCTCAGCTTGTTGTCTGCGCCGAGTCCATCCGCCAGATGTACGCGTTGTTTCAGTCGTCCGATGATTTGCATTGCACCATCAACCACGCGGGCAATGACCATATGAAAACTGTTTGAACCCAGGTCGACCGCAGCAAATTCCTGCGGTCGTGGTGACTTGTCGTGTATTGGCATATCGTTAGTCAGGTTGCTCGAGTGATTTGATGTAGTCGTAAATCGCCAATTGTGACTGAACCTTACGGCGGTTTCCACGTGGCACGTAGCGATTACTCAGTTCTTTATCGATGAAGCGGGCCTTCACCGTATCGCTAAACAGAATATCAATGATATCCAGCACGCGTTGCTTGAGGCGTGGATCAAGTAGCGGGGTAGCGACTTCGATACGATAGTCGATATTTCTTGTCATCCAGTCAGCCGAGGAGAGATACACCTGCTTATCGCCGCCGTTCTCAAAGATATAAACCCGGTCATGTTCGAGGTAGCGGTCAACAATGCTGATAACGCGAATATTGTCGCTGATGCCTTCAAGGTTCGGGATCAGAGAACACATACCGCGAATCAATAAATTGACCGGCACGCCCGAGCCTGAGGCCGCATAGAGACGATCCACCAGACCCTTATCGACCAGGTTATTCAGTTTTAACGTAATACCTGAAGGTAACCCTTGCTGTGCGTTAGCGATCTCTTTGTCGATCATGGCGTACAGCAGGCGACGTGAGTTCTGCGGAGAAACCAACAGATAATCAAATGTTACCGGACGGTATGGGTTTTCAATGAAGTTGAACACCCGGCGAACTTCGTTAGTAATGCGTGAATCGGCGGTAAGCAATGAGTAATCGGTATAGAGGCGCGCCGTTTTTTCGTTGAAGTTACCGGTCCCGATATGCGCATAGCGCACGACGTCATCGCCTTCTTTACGTGAGATAAGAAACAGCTTGGCGTGAATTTTCAGGCCTGGGGCGGAGAAGATGACGTGAACGCCCGCTTCGGTAAGACGTTTGGCCCAGTGAATGTTGGCTTCTTCATCGAAGCGTGCCTGCAGTTCCACGACGACAGTGACTTTCTTACCGTTATGCGCGGCATGGATCATCGCGTCGATGATGCGCGAGTCTTTTGCCACACGGTAGATGTTGATTTTTATCGCCAGTACGCTTGGGTCGAAGGAGGCCTGACGCAGTAGTTCCAGGACATGTTCAAAGGTGTGATACGGATAATAAAGCAGTACATCACGCTCGCGGATTGCGTCAAATCCGTTACGGAATTTCTCGTTATCGAACCAGATGTGACGCAGACGGGGCAGTGGTTTATTCACCAGGTTAGCTTTGCCAACATTGGGGAAGTTAATAAAGTCTTTGAAGTTATGGTAACGCCCGCCGGGAACGATGGAGTCGTAGCGAGAAATGGTCAGTTTTTCACGCAGCACCTCGACCAGCGCATTAGGCATATCTCGCTGATAAACAAAGCGCACAGGCTCGGCGGTCAGACGCTGTTTCAGGCTGGATGACATCAGCTCCATCAGGCTGGATTCCATCTCGTGCACTAAATCGTATTCCGCGTCGCGGGTCATTTTCATCGAATAGGCGTTCAGCGCATCGTAATCAAAGAACCCTTTGAAAATATCGTCAAGGCAATAACGTAAAATGTTGTCCAACAGGATCATCGGTTTACGACGACGCGGGGTCTCCGGCGGCAAATTCACAAAACGGGGAACCTTGTCAGAAGGGATTTCCAGCAGCGCGTAGCGGATCGTATCACCACGGATAATCTCCACCGCCAGATAGGTATAGTCATCTTTCAGAAACTGGACTAAATCCGTCTCACGGTTAATCAGAATCGGCGTAATGTGCTGGCGAAGATATTGCTTGAAGTAATGGCGTAACCAGCTCTGCTGATTCACCGACAATTGGCGTTCGTTGATTAAGAAAATCTGGTTACGCGCCATCTCCAGCAGTAATTCGTTATACAGGCCGTCAAATTCCTGATCGGCTTTTAATACGCGGGCCTGGATTTTGCCGAGCAGATGGCGGGAATGAGAGTTTGAACCCTGTTCTTCGCTAATGATGATTCGGCGCTTCAGTTCGGCAAAACGAACCTTGTAAAACTCGTCGAGGTTATTGGAATAGATGCCTAAAAAACGCATCCGTTCGATCAACGGGTTTGATTTATCAGCAGCTTCCTGGAGTACACGTTCGTTAAACGCTAACCAGCTGAGTTCTTTCTCGATATATAGCTTTTCCTGACCCATTACCACTTTTACTCCGTTTCATTCACGGGACACTACCGATTTATTATGGCGAGCATTGCTCTCAGATGTCCAACTGTGCCAGAAAAATATGACAATAAACTGTCTGATAGCAAAGAGAAAGGGGGGAAGAATAGTAGGCCGGATAAGCGAAGCGCCATCAGGCCTACCGGAAGATGTGATTATTCGTCGGCGGCGTAGCCTTGCGGCGGCAGGCGAACGCCGTCCAGCCATGCTGCGTTATCGCGCATCTTCAGGCGACCATCGATAAACCAGCTTACCACCAGCGGGTAAATCGCATGTTCCTGGGCCTGAACCCGGGCAGTGACATCATCTTCGCTGTCGCCTTCAAATACCGGAACCTTGGCCTGGAGAATAACCGGTCCACCGTCCAGTTCATCAGTAACAAAATGGACGGAGGTTCCATGCTCTTCATCGCCGTTATCCAGTACCTGACGGTGCGTGTGCAAACCGGGATACTTCGGCAATAAAGACGGGTGGATATTCAGCAACCGTTCCGAATAGTGAGCGACAAACGCCGGGCTGAGGATGCGCATATAACCGGCCAGCACCACGACATCGGGGCCGTAGGCGTCAATCTCTTGTATCAGTTGGCGGTCAAATGCGTCGCGGCTGGCAAACTGAGCGGCCTCCAGCGAATGTGCCGGAATATTCGCTTCTCGTGCACGTTCAAGGCCGAACGCATCGGCCTTGTTACTGAATACTGCCCGTATGGTGCCATTGATTTTTTTCTGTTCGCAGGCGTCGATGATCGCCTGCAAATTGCTTCCGTTACCGGAAATGAGCACCACAATGTTTTTCATTCAATGACCACACGCTGTTCGGAATCAGAGGCTTTGATGATACCGATTTTCCATGCGTTTTCACCTTTCTCATTGAGCAAAGCGAGGGCGTTGTCCACTTCCGAAGCTGGCAGGGCGATGACCATGCCTACGCCGCAGTTGAAGGTACGGTACATCTCGTGCTGGCTGACGTTACCCGCCGTTTGCAGCCAGGTGAAGACGGCTGGCCACTGCCATGAGGATTCGTCGATCACTGCCTGCGTGTTGTCTGGCAGGACGCGCGGAATATTTTCCCAGAAGCCGCCGCCGGTCAGGTGGGCGATGGCATGCACATCAACCTTCTCGATCAGATCCAGAATGGATTTTACGTAAATACGGGTCGGGGCCAGTAAGTGATCGGCCAGCGACTTGCCTTCAAGCTCGGTGGTTTCAGGGTCACAACCGCTGACTTCAACGATTTTACGTACCAGGGAGTAGCCGTTGGAGTGCGGGCCGCTGGAGCCGAGCGCAATCAGCACGTCGCCGTCAGCCACTTTTGAACCGTCGATAATCTCGGATTTTTCGACGACGCCAACGCAGAAGCCAGCCACGTCGTAATCTTCACCGTGGTACATGCCCGGCATTTCAGCCGTTTCACCGCCCACCAGCGCACAGCCTGACTGCAGACAGCCTTCGGCAATACCATTAATGACGCTGGCTGCGGTATCCACATCCAGTTTGCCAGTCGCATAGTAGTCGAGGAAAAACAGCGGCTCAGCACCCTGAACCACGAGGTCGTTGACGCACATCGCGACCAGGTCGATGCCAATGGTGTCGTGGCGTTTCAGGTCCATCGCCAGACGCAGTTTTGTGCCTACGCCATCTGTGCCGGAAACCAGTACCGGTTCACGATATTTTTGCGGCAATGCGCACAGCGCACCGAAGCCACCCAGACCACCCATTACTTCCGGGCGACGCGTTTTCTTTACTACGCCTTTGATTCGATCAACCAGAGCATTACCTGCATCAATATCAACACCGGCATCTTTGTAGCTAAGAGAGGTTTTATCGGTCACTGCCTGCTTCCCCACATGTTTACTTGCAGTAAAAGTTAAATTCGGCGCAATTCTAACAGGGAAAGCAAACGTTTGCGAGCCTGCTCTGCATCAAGTTTTATCTGCTGATTTTTTCAGCATTTTACAGTCATTTATCTATTTGTTTGAATCGCGCCACGAAAATGAAACCGGGTACATTCTTGTGCTTGAAACCAGCCAGCCAAATGCGCAGTATCGTACTGAAACCGGTTTCTGTTTTCTGTTACGGACCTCACCGAGAGTGTTTTGAACAGGGTAATCATGATAGGGGGAAGGTATGTCTGGATTTAAAGCAGATTTCATGTGGGGGGGCGCTGTAGCCGCTCACCAACTGGAAGGTGGCTGGCGGGAAGGTGGAAAGGGAATTAGCGTTGCTGATGTGATGACGGCGGGGGCGCATGGTGTGGCGCGTGAAATTACTGACGGTGTGATCGCCGGTAAAAATTACCCTAACCATGAGGCGATTGATTTTTATCACCGCTATAAAGAGGACATAAAGCTGTTTGCTGAAATGGGCTTTAAATGTTTTCGTACTTCCATTGCGTGGACGCGTATTTTCCCATTAGGCGATGAAGCGCAACCCAATGAAGCCGGCCTGCAGTTTTATGATGATCTGTTCGACGAATGTCTGAAACATGGCATTGAGCCGGTAATTACGCTGTCGCATTTTGAGATGCCTTACCATCTGGTGACGGAATACGGCGGCTGGCGCAATCGTAAACTTATCGATTTCTTTGTCCGTTTTGCCGGGGTGGTTTTCACGCGTTATCAGCACAAAGTGAAGTACTGGATGACGTTTAATGAGATTAACAACCAGGCGAATTATCACGAAGACTTCGCCCCTTTTACTAATTCTGGTCTGAAGTACCAGCCTGGTGAAGATCGCGAGCCGGTCATGTACCAGGCGGCGCACTATGAACTGGTGGCAAGCGCGCTGGCGGTGAAGACCGCGCGTGAAATTAACCCCGCGTTGCAGGTAGGGTGCATGATTGCCATGTGTCCAATCTACCCGCTGACCTGCGCGCCAGACGATATGATGATGGCGATGAACGCCATGCACCGTCGTTACTGGTTTACCGACGTGCATGTGCGTGGTAGATACCCGCAACATCTTCTCAACTACTTTGCTCGCCGTGGCTTTGAACTCGATATCACCAAGGAAGACCGTCAGGCGCTGGCCCTGGGCTGCGTTGATTACATCGGTTTTAGCTACTATATGTCTTTCGCGACGCAGGCTACGGCGGATAACCCCCAGTTGGATTACGATGAGTCGAAAAGCCTGGTACCTAACCCGTACGTGCAAAAATCGGACTGGGGCTGGCAGATTGATCCGGTCGGTCTGCGCTATGCGCTGAACTGGTTCTGGGATCATTATCAACTGCCGCTATTTATTGTCGAAAATGGATTTGGCGCCATCGACGTGCGCGAGAGCGATGGTACAGTCAACGACCAGTACCGTATCGACTACCTTGCCGCCCACATACGTGAGATGAAAAAAGCGGTGGTGGAAGATGGCGTGGAACTGATGGGATATACCCCGTGGGGGTGTATTGATTTAGTCTCGGCCGGGACGGGGGAGATGAAAAAACGCTACGGGTTTATCTACGTCGATAAAAATAATGACGGTAGTGGGACATTAGCACGCTCGCCTAAGAAATCTTTTTCATGGTATCAAAACGTCATCCAGACTAATGCTGAATATCTTTAAAATTCATAGCATTGATAACAAGCTCCGCCATGAGTACGGGGCTTGTTTTATACTCATCATCCAGACGCAAACGACTTTGGTTGATCCATATCAAGCGGATGCAGTGTTGCGCCAGAGACGAAAAGCGGTATAATCCGGCGATTTTTTTTGTGGTTGCCACTCGTCTGAGGAAAGGAGAAGAGTATGAAGATCGTGGAAGTCAAACACCCACTCGTCAAACACAAGCTGGGACTGATGCGTGAAAACGATATCAGCACTAAACGCTTTCGTGAACTCGCCTCGGAAGTTGGCAGCCTGCTGACTTATGAAGCAACCGCTGATCTGGAAACCGAAAAGGTGACCATTGAGGGCTGGAACGGTCCGGTTGAAGTAGACCAAATCAAAGGTAAAAAAATCACCGTTGTGCCAATCCTGCGTGCCGGTCTGGGCATGATGGAAGGCGTACTGGAAAACGTTCCGAGCGCGCGTATCAGCGTTGTCGGTATGTACCGTAACGAAGAAACGCTGGAGCCGGTTCCGTATTTCCAGAAGCTGGTTTCTAACATCGATGAGCGTATGGCGCTGATCGTAGACCCGATGCTGGCGACCGGCGGTTCCGTTATCGCCACCATCGACCTGCTGAAAAATGCTGGCTGCACCAGCATTAAAGTGCTGGTGCTGGTTGCTGCGCCGGAAGGTATCGCGGCGCTGGAAAAAGCGCACCCGGATGTTGAGCTGTACACGGCCTCCATCGATCAGGGACTGAACGAGCACGGATACATTATTCCGGGGCTTGGCGATGCCGGCGATAAGATTTTTGGTACCAAGTAAACGAATAAGTGAAAAAAAGCCGACTTTAAGAGTCGGCTTTTTTTTGAATACAACAACCTAATCGCTAATAACAAACAACACTCAGAGGAAAACACTATGACGCGCCGTGCTATCGGGGTAAGTGAAAGACCGCCGCTTTTACAGACAATCCCGCTTAGTTTGCAGCACCTGTTCGCCATGTTTGGCGCTACGGTACTGGTGCCAGTTCTGTTCCACATCAACCCGGCTACCGTTTTGCTGTTTAACGGCATTGGTACGTTGCTGTATCTCTTTATCTGTAAGGGTAAAATTCCCGCGTATCTCGGTTCCAGCTTTGCGTTTATTTCTCCGGTGCTGCTGCTGCTGCCGTTAGGTTATGAAGTGGCGCTGGGCGGTTTCATTATGTGCGGCGTCCTGTTCTGCCTGGTTTCTTTCATCGTTAAGAAAGCAGGCACCGGCTGGCTGGATGTGATGTTCCCTCCGGCGGCGATGGGCGCAATCGTTGCCGTCATCGGCCTGGAGCTGGCAGGCGTTGCTGCGGGCATGGCGGGATTACTGCCTGCTGAAGGGCAATTACCGGATTCGAAAACCATCATCATCTCGATGGTGACGCTGGCGGTGACGGTATTTGGCTCCGTACTGTTCCGCGGTTTTATGGCGATTATCCCGATTCTGATTGGGGTGCTGGCCGGTTATGCGCTCTCTTTCGTGATGGGCGTTGTGGACACCACGCCGATTGCCCAGGCGCACTGGTTTGCGCTGCCGACTCTCTACACGCCGCGTTTTGAATGGGTTGCCATTCTGACCATCTTGCCTGCTGCGCTGGTGGTTATCGCTGAACACGTCGGACACCTGGTAGTGACGGCAAATATCGTGAAAAAAGATTTGATTCGCGATCCTGGTTTGCATCGTTCTATGTTCGCCAACGGCCTGTCTACGGTCATCTCCGGTTTCTTCGGCTCTACGCCGAACACCACGTATGGCGAAAACATCGGCGTAATGGCGATTACCCGCGTTTACAGTACCTGGGTTATTGGCGGCGCCGCGATTTTTGCCATCCTGCTCTCCTGTGTAGGCAAGCTGGCGGCGGCGATCCAGATCATCCCGCTGCCGGTTATGGGCGGCGTATCGCTGTTACTGTACGGCGTGATTGGCGCTTCCGGTATTCGCGTACTGATCGAGTCAAAAGTTGACTACAACAAAGCTCAGAACCTGATCCTGACCTCGGTCATTTTGATCATTGGCGTGAGTGGCGCGAAAGTTCACATTGGCGCCGCAGAGCTGAAAGGCATGGCGCTGGCGACCATCGTTGGTGTCTGCCTGAGCTTGATTTTTAAAGTCATCAGCCTGCTGCGTCCGGAAGAAGTGGTGCTCGACGCAAAAGATGCAGACAGCCCGCAACAGTAAGTCTCTGACCGGGCGGCATCGCTGCCCGGTTCTATCGCGACGCATTTCTGTGTTAAACTCAACGCGATTTTATGAAATCCTGGGTTGAGGTATCTCTGAACACACCGGCACAGCTCTCTTTGCCACTTTATCTTCCTGACGACGAAACGTTTGCAAGTTTCTGGCCGGGGGATAACTCCTCTTTACTGGCTGCACTGCAAAACGTGCTGCGTCAGGAACATAGCGGGTATATTTATCTCTGGTCGCGTGAAGGCGCTGGCCGTAGTCATTTGCTGCATGCAGCCTGTGCGGAACTGTCTGCGCGCGGCGATGCGGTAGGTTACGTGCCGCTCGATAAGCGCACCTGGTTTGTTCCCGAGGTGCTCGACGGTATGGAGCATTTATCACTGGTATGCATCGATAACATCGAATGTGTGGCCGGTGATTCGCTGTGGGAAATGGCGATCTTTGATCTCTACAACCGTATTCTGGAGTCGGGGAAAACGCGTCTGCTGATCACCGGCGATCGCCCGCCAAGGCAGCTCAATCTGGGGTTACCGGATCTCGCTTCGCGCCTGGACTGGGGACAGATCTACAAGCTGCAGCCGCTTTCCGATGAAGATAAGCTGCAGGCGCTGCAATTACGCGCCAGGCTTCGTGGGTTTGAACTGCCGGAAGATGTGGGACGTTTCCTGCTTAAACGTCTGGATCGGGAAATGCGTACGCTGTTTATGACGTTGGATCAGCTTGATCACGCATCGATCACCGCCCAGCGTAAGCTGACCATTCCGTTCGTAAAAGAGATTTTGAAACTGTAAACGCCGCAGCCGAAAAGAGTGCGGCGATTTCAGCTTAACCGACGATTTCCAGTACCTGCTCCGGCGGACGTCCGATCCGCGCCTGGCCTTTGGCAACCACAATGGGGCGCTCCATCAGCTTCGGATTTTCAACCATCGCCTGAATCAGCGCATCTTCACTCAAATTCTTGTCCGCCAGGTTAAGCGACTTGTAGAGATCTTCTTTCTGGCGCATCAGTTCGCGCGCGCTGGACATCCCCAGCATCTGCAGCAGTTCACGCAGGGTTGCGGCGTCTGCTGGCGTTTCCAGATACAGTACTACTTCCGGGTCCACGCCGTTGGACTTCAGCAATTCCAGCGTTTCGCGGCTCTTGGAACAACGTGGGTTATGGTAGATTTTAATCGCGTCTGACATTACTTCTCCTTGCATAACAATACTGCCGGATGGCGACGCTACAGCATCGCCATCCGGCAAGAGTTCGATAATTACATCTTCGTATACGGTTTAAAACGTTCTTGCAACTGGCGCAACTGGTCGATACGGGCATCGTATCTGGCCTGCTGCTGGCTTCCCAGTTTGACCTGCGAACTTGCGCTGCTGAGCATCGAAATCGCCTGGTCAAGACGCCCTGCAAGGGCATACCCTTCCGCACGGGCAGCCAGTTCCTGATCGCGGTTACCGAGAGCAGCCTCCGTTTGCGCTAACAAATCCCAGCCGTTAGGGTCATCCTTATGGTTAAACGTATAACGATTCAGGATATTGGCTGCTTCTTTGGCTTGTCCGCCCTGTAAATACGCATTTGCCAGATTGAGCTGCAGTACCGGGTTGACTCGCAGGTCTCGAGCATTTTTAAGGCGATTAATCGCGTCGCCGGTTTTCTTCTGGCCGAGATCGATATCCGTTGCCAGGTCAAGATACCAGGCATTGTTTGGTTCGGCCGTCAGCAATGGTTGCAGCGCTTTATGCGCCTCGTCGTATTTACTGGCCTCCATTGCCTGCAACGCCCGGCCATATTGCGCCGCACGTTGCTCGCGTACGTTGCCTTTCGACCAGTTACTCAGCAAGTCATCGGTCAACTGGTTGCGACCAGAGTTATACATGCCTAAGGTTCGCGCCTTGGCCAGATAAAAATCTTCTGAAGACTGGACGACGACCGGGCGCATCTGGTTGGCGCGGTTACGCGCATCTGCCAGACGGCTTTCTGGCAGGGGGTGGGTCAGCAAAATTTCCGGTGGACGCGAAGAGTAACGGGCCTGATCGAGCAGTTTTTCCAGGAACGTCGGCATGGCTTGGGGATCGAATCCCGAACGTTGCAGTACCTGAATACCGATGCGGTCCGCTTCCTGTTCGTTTTGCTGCGTAAAGCTGATCATTCCCTGGCGCGTACCCGCCAACGTACCGGTCAGCGCCGCCATACCCGCCTGGGGGCTGGCCATCGCCAATAAAATGGATCCTAACGCACCGACCCACGTTAGCGGGGCGCTGCGTTTCTGATCTTCCATCGCTCGCGCCAGGTGACGCTGCGTGACGTGGGAAATTTCGTGCGCCATAACCGATGCCAGTTGGCTTTCGTTATCGGAATAGCGGAACAGTGCGGAGTGCAAAACAACGTTGCCGCCAAAGAAGGCAAAGGCGTTAATTTCATCGTTGTTGATTAAAAAGAAGGTGAAGGGCGTTTTTACCGAGTCGGCGTGTGCAACTAAACGCATCCCCAGACTATTAATATATTGGGTCAGCAACGGATCGTTAATTAACGGCGCGCTGCCCCGCAGCTGGCGTACATAAAAATCGCCCATCTGCATTTCCTGTCCTATGGAAAGGGTACTCCCTGCCGAGGTTCCCATATCAGGCAGGGTGTCCGCGGGGTCAGCAAATGCGGGCGCAACCTGACCGATGGTCAGTGCGGCAATGAGGGTAGCAACCAGGTTTTTTTTCAACTGCCTGAACATAACCTCTGTCCTGTATTCTTTTTTGAGATAGCCATTTGACCAATGCCGTGAAGTATCGTTCACACTCCGCAAGCTTAGGGAGTGTAACTGTGAAACCTGACGATGAACACCCAGGAAAAATGTCTTTTCACTTTGCGTAATCAGCCATAAAAAGCGAAGTCTTTTTTGTGACATTTCGATACAATTCGGGATCGCAATCCCGCTATTGGGTTCATGGAAGGGTTTTATGCTCGAAATGTTGATGCAATGGTATCGCCGCCGCTTTAGCGACCCCGAGGCCATCGCCCTGCTAATTATTCTGGTTGCCGGTTTTGGCATCCTGTTCTTCTTTAGCGGTCTTTTGGCGCCGCTGTTGGTCGCCATTGTGCTGGCGTACCTGCTTGAGTGGCCGACTGTACGGCTGGAACATATCGGCTGTTCACGGCGCTGGGCGACATCAATCGTGCTGGTGGTGTTTGTCGGTATTTTGCTGCTGATGGCGTTTGTCGTGATGCCCGTCGCGTGGCAGCAGGGGATTTACCTGATCCGCGATATGCCCGGTATGCTCAATAAATTATCTGATTTTGCCGCCACTTTGCCACGACGTTATCCGGCGCTGATGGATGCGGGCATCATTGATGCGATGGCGGAGAATATGCGCTCGCGGATGCTCACCATGGGCGATTCGGTGGTGAAATATTCGTTAGCCTCTCTGGTCGGATTGCTGACGCTGGCGGTCTATCTGGTGCTTGTCCCGTTGATGGTATTCTTCCTGATCAAAGATAAAGGTCAGATGCTGAACGCCGTGCGTCGGGTACTGCCGCGTAATCGCGGACTGGCGGGACAGGTATGGAAAGAGATGAATCAGCAAATCACCAACTATATCCGCGGAAAGGTGCTGGAAATGGTGGTGGTTGGCGTGGCGACCTGGCTCGGCTTCCTGCTGTTTGGCCTCAACTATTCCCTGCTATTGGCGGTGCTGGTGGGGTTCTCGGTTTTGATCCCGTATATCGGCGCTTTTGTGGTGACGATTCCGGTCGTCGGAGTGGCGTTGTTCCAGTTCGGGCTTGGCACCGAGTTCTGGAGTTGCTTTGCCGTGTACCTGATAATCCAGGCGCTGGACGGTAATCTGCTGGTCCCGGTACTGTTCTCCGAGGCCGTTAACCTGCACCCGCTGGTGATTATTCTGTCGGTCGTTATTTTTGGCGGGCTGTGGGGATTCTGGGGCGTATTCTTTGCGATTCCTCTGGCGACGCTTATCAAAGCCGTCATGCATGCCTGGCCTGATGGTCAGGCCGTTGACGAACCTTAATCTGCAAACTCCGGCGATGCAATGTCGCCGGAGCTGAACTTGTCTGACCTCTATCCACACTTTCTGAATAATCTCCTCTGGTGTCGTTTTTCTCCGCGTTTGTCTTTAACTTGACCCGCGTGATGTCTTTTCGTCACGCAAGGAATAAGACCAACAGGAGAACAACATGGGTCACAACACACACACGCAGCAAAAGGTGGGATGGGGCGGTTATCTCGCTTTTTTTATTACAATTATTCTTTTTTCCGGCATGTTTGCGAAAAGTACCGAATGGTGGCGGGTATTTGACTTCACCGTTCTTAACGGTGCGTTTGGGAAGGTTAATGCGGCAGGCGATACGGCCATCTCTTTTCGCGGCACGGGTGGCATGGGCGCTAAAGATGGCTTTTTATTCGCACTGGAGCTGGCGCCTTCCGTCATTCTTTCTCTGGGGATTATCTCCGTCACCGAAGGGTTAGGTGGATTGCGCGCCGCACAACAGTTAATGACGCCAGTCCTGCGCCCGTTGCTCGGAATTCCAGGTGTTTGTTCGCTGGCGCTGATCGCGAATTTGCAAAATACCGATGCCGCAGCCGGGATGACGAAAGAAATGGCTGAAGAGGGCATTATCACTGAACAGGAACGTGCCGTTTTTGCCTGCTGGCAAACCAGCGGCAGCGCCTGTATTACCAACTATTTTTCCTCAGGGGCCGCGCTGTTTACGATGGTTACCGTTCCGGTGATTACGCCGCTGGCGGTGATCCTCGTGTTCAAATTTGTGGGGGCTAACCTGCTGCGCTTATGGATTGCGCAGTTGGAAAATCGCCGTACGCAGCAGGAGGCCTGAGATGACAACGCAGGTACGTAAAAACGTCATGGATATGTTTATCGATGGCGCACGGCGCGGGTTTACCATAGCAACAACCAGCCTGTTACCGAACGTGGTGATGGCGTTTGTGATTATCCAGGCGCTGAAAGTAACGGGGCTGCTCGAGATTGTCGGGCGGGTATGTGAGCCCGTGATGGCGTTATGGGGGCTGCCGGGCGAATCTGCCACCGTCCTGCTGGCGGCGGTCATGAGTATGGGAGGCGGCGTCGGTGTTTGCGCCAGCCTGGTTGTTGCCGGTACGCTTTCGGGACATGATGCCACGGTATTATTACCCGCTATCTACCTGATGGGTAATCCGGTGCAAAATGTGGGACGTTGTTTGGGGACTGCGGGGGTCCATCCTCGTTACTATCCGCTTATTATTGCGGTGTGCGTCATTAATGCACTGCTCTCTATTTGGGTCATGCAGGTTATTGCCTGACAAGGAAGGTTATGAACTGTTCAATTCTTAATTTGACATTGTTCCAGCAGGGACATGTGTACGCGCCGGAAGATTTAGGGCGACAGGATATACTGGTATCCGGCAGCAAAATTGTTGCCATCGCGCCGTCGATTTCCCCTGAAGACTTTCCCGGCTGCGAGTGCGTCAATCTGGACGGCGCGATTGTGTGCCCGGGGTTTATCGATCAGCACGTCCATTTGATTGGCGGTGGCGGTGAAGCGGGGCCGCACACCCGCACGCCGGAAGTGCGTTTGTCACGACTGGTTGAAGCTGGCGTCACTTCGGTGGTGGGATTGCTGGGCACAGATGGTATTACCCGTCATCCGGAGTCGCTGCTGGCGAAAACCCGCGCGCTGGAGTTTGAAGGTATCAGCGCCTGGATGCTGACCGGAGCGTATTCTCTGCCTTCCCCGACTATCACCGGCAGCATCGATCGCGACGTGGCGCTGATCGATAAAGTGATTGGCGTGAAGTGTGCGATTTCGGACCATCGTTCTTCAGCACCAGATACCCAGGCACTGGCGAACATGGCGGCGCAGTCGCGCATCGGTGGATTGTTAGGGCGCAAACCGGGGATCAGCGTTTTCCATATGGGCGACAGCCCGCGCATGCTGGAACCGTTATATCAGATCCTTGAAAACTGCGACGTGCCGATAACTAAACTGTTGCCGACTCACGTTAATCGTGCGGAACCCCTGTTCCAGGCGGCACTGGAGTATGCCCGCAAAGGCGGTTTTATCGATATTACCAGCAGCATTGATGAGCCTGTTGATCCGGCCACGGCTATTGCCACGGCGCTGCGCCAAAATGTGCCGCTGTCGCGCATTACCCTGAGCTCGGACGGCAACGGCAGCCAACCGGAATTTGATGAGTCAGGTAATCTCACCGGGATTGGCGTCGCGGGGTTTGAATCACTGGCGGAAACGGTGCGCCAGTTGGTGAAGGTTCATGCTATACCGCTGGAACAGGCGCTGTGTCCGCTGACGCGTACGGTGGCAGAGTTTTTAGGGCTGGAGCATAAAGGGCGTCTGGCTGTGGGATGCGATGCGGATATTCTGGTGCTGAACGACGCGCTGGAGGTGAATCACCTGTGGGCGAAGGGAAAAGCGGTAGTCAGAGAGAAAAAAGCCTGCGTCAAAGGGACGTTTGAATAACCGAGGTTGATGCCGGATGGCGGCGTAAACGCCTTATCCGGCCTACAAAGTGTGCAAATTGTAGGCCTGATAAGCAAAGCGCCATCAGGCTTTTTTCAGAAAAACGTGAATCAGGCGTTCTCTTTCAGCCAGTTCATTACCACGTCGTGGTGATTGCTGGTTTTGAAGTTATCAAACACATGCTCAATTTTCCCTTCAGCATCAATCAGGAAGCTGATGCGGTGGATGCCATCGTAGGTTTTGCCCATAAATGACTTCTCACCCCAGACGCCGAACTGCTCGCAAACCTGATGATCTTCGTCGGACAAGAGCGTGAAGTTAAGAACTTCTTTCTCCGCGAATCGGGAAAGTTTTTCCGGTTTATCGGTGCTGATTCCCAGCACTTCAACACCTGCTTTTTTTAACTCATCCATGTTATCGCGCAGGCCGCAGGCCTGTACGGTACAGCCGGGTGTCATGGCTTTCGGGTAAAAATAAACCAGAACACGCTGTCCCTGGAAGTCGGTTAAATTTACTTGTTCTCCGTCTTGATCCGGCAAGCTAAATTTCGGTGCGATATCACCGGCTTTCAGTGGGTTCATTACTTAACTCCATCCTGTTCATCATGCTGTGAGTAATTGACGACGTTAATACTGCCTTGCGCATTGAGTTCTGTACAGAGTGCTTTAAACGCATCTTCAATATTTGCCGCGTCATGTGACGCAGGACTATGTGCGGTAATTTGAATAAACAGCTGCGCCGTCTTTCCATTCTCAGCCGGTTGCGTGCGTGAAACCAGTTCCGCAATATTCATTTGGTGGCTATCAAACAGGGCGGTAAAGCGTTCAATCAAATGTGGAGAATCGGGGACATCGACCTGCACCCATACCGTGGCGGGCATTGCTGGGCGGGGACGCGCAGTCGTGCGCTTCATGACAATCAATAAATCCAGCTCAGCGCCTTTCAACGGCAAGGTTGATTCAATCAGGGTGATGGCATTCCAGGTGCCTGACAGCAGCATGATAAATGTGAATTCGTCACCCAGCATCGCCAGTCGGCTGTCTTCGATATTACAGCCGCAACTGCTGACATGACGCGTGATGGTGTTCACAATTCCTGGGCGGTCGGCACCCAGCGCAGTAATGACCAGATAGTGTTGCGATGACGATGTCAAACCTGTTCTTCCTTTGAGCGGTGAGGTAATCATAAGGAAAGCATAAAAAAAACATGCATACAACAATCAGAACGGCTCTGGTCGCTTGCTTTTATTGTCGTACCAAACGTACCATTGAGACACTTGTTTGCACAGAGGATGGCCCATGTTCACGGGAAGTATTGTCGCGCTTGTTACGCCGATGGATGAGAAAGGTAAAGTCTGCCGGTCGAGCCTGAAAAAACTGATTGATTATCATGTCGCCAGCGGCACCTCGGCGATCGTTTCGGTTGGCACCACCGGTGAGTCTGCCACCCTGAGTCATGATGAACATGGCGATGTGGTGATGATGACGCTGGAGCTGGCCGACGGGCGTATTCCGGTAATTGCCGGAACGGGCGCCAATGCGACCGCAGAAGCCATTAGTCTGACGCAGCGTTTCAACGATAGCGGTGTTGTCGGCTGCCTGACGGTGACGCCGTATTACAACCGCCCAACCCAGGAAGGTTTGTTCCAGCATTTCAAAGCCATCGCTGAACATACTGACCTGCCGCAAATTCTGTATAATGTGCCGTCCCGTACTGGCTGCGATATGCTGCCAGAAACCGTTGGCCGTCTGGCGAAAGTAAAAAATATTATCGCTATTAAAGAGGCCACGGGGAACTTAAGTCGCGTTCACCAGATCAAAGAGCTGGTTTCAGACGACTTCATTCTGCTCAGCGGTGATGACGCGACCGGACTGGATTTTATGCAGCTCGGTGGTCATGGCGTGATTTCCGTAACGTCTAACGTTGCGGCGCGTGACATGGCCGAAATGTGCAAACTGGCGGCTGCAGGGCATTTTGCCGAGGCGCGGGTAATTAACCAGCGTCTGATGCCGTTACACAACAAACTTTTTGTCGAACCCAATCCTATCCCAGTGAAATGGGCATGTAAGGAGTTGGGACTTGTGGCGACCGATACGCTGCGTCTGCCGATGACGCCAATCACGGACAATGCTCGTGAAATCGTCAAGGCGGCGCTTAAGCATGCCGGTTTGCTGTAAAGTTTAGGGAGATTTGATGGCTTACTCAGTACAAAAGTCGCGCCTGGCCAAGGTTGCGGGTGTTTCGCTTGTTATGTTGCTCGCGGCCTGTAGTTCTGACTCGCGCTATAAGCGCCAGGTGAGCGGTGATGAATCCTATCTGGAGGCCGCACCGCTTGCTGAGCTTCATGCGCCAGCTGGGATGATTCTGCCGGTTATGTCAGGTGATTATAATATCCCGGTAACCAACGGTAGCGGTGCCGTGGGTAAAGCGCTGGATATTCGCCCACCGGCCCAGCCGTTAGCGTTAGTCACTGGCGCTCGTACCCAGATCGCAGGTGATACGTCGACATTACTGGTGGAAAATGGTCGTGGCAACACGCTGTGGCCACAGGTCGTTAGCGTCATTCAGTCTAAAAACTACACGATCGCTAAGCGTGATGATGCCAGCCAGACGTTGACCACCGACTGGGTTGACTGGAACCGTCTGGATGAAGACGAGCAGTACCGTGGACGTTATCAAATCTCGGTTAAACCGCAGGGCTATCAGCAAGCGGTAACGGTGAAACTGACTAACCTCGAGCAGGCGGGTAAACCTGTAGCCGATGCGGCATCTATGCAGCGTTACAGCGCTGAGATGATGAACGTCATCTCTGCTGGTCTGGATAAGAACGCCACAGATGCTGCGAATGCCGCGCAGAACCGCTCTGCAGCAACCATGGATGTTCAGAGCGCCGCCGACGACACTGGTTTACCAATGCTGGTGGTGCGTGGGCCGTTCAACGTGGTGTGGCAGCGTCTGCCGGCAGCGCTTGAGAAAGTGGGCATGAAAGTGACCGACAGCACCCGTTCTCAGGGCAGCATCGCCGTGACCTACAAACCACTGTCTGATAGCAGCTGGCAGGAACTGGGCGCAAGCGATCCAGGTTTAGTGTCTGGCGACTATAAACTGCAGGTCGGTGATTTAGATAACCGCAGTAGTATGCAGTTTATCGATCCGAAGGGGCATACCCTGACGCAAAGCCAGAACGACGCGCTGGTCGCCGTCTTCCAGGCAGCGTTCAGTAAGTAAAAATGAAGGGCTGGATAACTCCAGCCCTTTTTTTCTGATATGATACGCAAACGTGTGCGTCGGCAGAAAAACGCAATATTTATCGTTAATTCACACCCAGGAGTAATAAAGATGCAAAAGCAAGCTGAGTTGTATCGTGGTAAAGCGAAGACCGTATACAGCACGGAAAACCCGGACCTGTTGGTGCTCGAATTCCGCAATGATACGTCAGCAGGGGATGGCGCGCGCATTGAACAGTTTGACCGTAAAGGCATGGTGAATAATAAGTTCAACCATTTCATTATGACTAAACTGCAAGAAGCGGGCATTCCTACCCAGATGGAGCGACTGCTTTCCGATACCGAATGTCTGGTGAAAAAACTGGAGATGGTACCGGTTGAATGTGTGGTGCGTAACCGCGCGGCGGGCTCACTGGTTAAGCGTTTAGGCGTTGAGGAAGGTATTGAACTGAATCCGCCGCTGTTTGATCTGTTCCTGAAAAACGATGCTATGCACGATCCAATGATTAACGATTCCTATTGCGAAACTTTTGGTTGGGTGAGCAAAGAGAATCTGGCGCGTATGAAAGAGCTGACCTACAAAGCTAACGACGTGCTGAAAAAGATGTTCGATGATGCGGGCCTGATTCTGGTCGATTTCAAACTTGAGTTTGGCTTGTATAAAGGTGAAGTGGTGCTGGGTGATGAATTCTCACCGGACGGTAGCCGTCTGTGGGACAAAGAAACGCTGGATAAAATGGACAAAGATCGCTTCCGCCAGAGCCTGGGCGGTCTGATCGAAGCCTATGAAGCCGTCGCGCATCGCCTGGGTGTCAAGTTAGACTAATTCCCCTTTGAGCCGGCGATCGCTCACCGGCTCATCAATCTCGCCGATTTTGATTACTGTTTCTTATGGTAATCCTGTTCCGAACCGCCTACGATCATCATCATAATGAATAAAAAGTTGAGGTGATTATGCGCTGGCAAGGGCGTCGTGAAAGTGACAATGTAGAAGACAGACGAAACAGCTCTGGCGGCCCTTCTATGGGCGGGCCTGGTTTTCGTTTGCCCAGTGGTAAAGGCGGCATCATCCTGCTGATAGTGGTGCTGGTCGCAGGTTATTATGGCGTGGATCTCACCGGATTAATGACCGGTCAACCCGTTTCCCAACAGCAATCATCACACTCCATCAGCCCAAATGATGATGAAGCGGCAAAATTTACCTCGGTGATTCTGGCCACCACGGAGGATACCTGGGGACAGCAGTTTGAAAAAATGGGCCGGACCTATCAACAGCCGAAGCTGGTGATGTATCGGGGCGCTACGCGTACCGGATGCGGCGCAGGCCAGTCCGTGATGGGCCCGTTTTACTGCCCGGCGGATGGCACCGTGTACATCGACCTCTCCTTCTACGACGATATGAAAAACAAGCTGGGCGCCGATGGTGATTTTGCTCAGGGCTATGTTATCGCCCATGAAGTGGGCCACCACGTGCAGAAACTGCTGGGTATTGAACCGAAAGTTCGTCAGATGCAACAGAATGCCTCACAGGCTGAAGTGAACCGTCTTTCCGTGCGTATGGAACTGCAGGCGGATTGCTTTGCCGGCGTCTGGGGCCATAGTATGCAGCAGCAGGGCGTGCTGGAGTCCGGCGATCTGGAAGAGGCGCTGAACGCCGCGCAAGCTATCGGTGACGATCGCCTGCAGCAGCAAGGACAAGGCCGCGTTGTACCGGACAGTTTTACCCACGGAACTTCTGAACAGCGCTTTACCTGGTTCAAACGCGGCTTTGACAGTGGCGATCCGGGGCAGTGCAATACTTTTGGAAAAGGCATTTAAGAGACAGAGGCAGGGATGTCTGATAACACGGCGCTGAGGGCGTTAACTGAACAGATGACCCGCGAAGGCATCCGCCGTCTGCTGGTTATCAGCGGCGAGGATAGCTGGCGTCAGGCGCAAGCATTAGCGCTACGCAACGCGTTACCCGGTGACTGGCTATGGGTAGGGGCGCAAGCCCCTGCTGAGCCGAACTGTACGCCGCAGGCGCTGCAAACATTACTAGGGCGTGAATTCCATCATGCGGTTTTTGACGCCGGGCAGGGATTTGACGCTGCGGCGTTTGCCGCCTTAAGCGGCACGCTGATCGCCGGCAGCTGGCTGGTGTTGCTGACTCCCCCCTGGCATAGCTGGCACACGCATCCTGACGCGGATTCACTGCGCTGGAGTGACTGCGCTGACCCGATTCCAACGCCGCATTTTGTTGAACACGTCAAACGGGTCATTTCCCGTGATGGACAGGCGTTGCACTGGCAGCAGCATCAGCCTGCTACATATCCCCACTTTGCTGCTCGCGCCGACTGGCACGCGGCAACCGGTGAACCTCAGCCTGAACAGGCGCTGATTTTATCGCAGTTACTGACTATGCCTTCTGGCGTGGTTGCCGTGACGGCCGCGCGTGGTCGGGGAAAATCCGCGCTGGCGGGGCAACTGATTGCACGTATCAACGGGACTGCAATTGTTACCGCGCCTGCCAAAGCGGCAACCGATGTGCTGGCGCAATTTGCCGCAGAACGTTACCGCTTTATGGCCCCGGACGCGTTGTTAAGCAGTTCTGCAACCGCAGACTGGCTTATCGTTGATGAAGCCGCCGCAATCCCCGCGCCGCTACTGCATCAGTTAGTCGCGCGTTTTCCCCGCACGCTATTAACCACCACCGTTCAGGGCTATGAGGGAACCGGCAGAGGCTTCTTGTTGAAGTTCTGCGCCCGCTTTCCCCATCTTCGACGTTTTGAGTTACAACAGCCCGTACGCTGGGCGCTGGGATGTCCGCTGGAGAAAATCGTCAGCGATGCGCTGCTGTTTGACGACGAAACGTTTACGCATGCCCCGTCGGGCGATCTCCATTTCAGTGCATTTGAACAACAATCCTGGTATGACAACCCGGCGCTGCCGGTAGCGGTATATCAACTGCTTTCCGGGGCGCACTATCGCACTTCGCCACTGGATCTGCGGCGAATGATGGACGCGCCTGGCCAGCATTTCCTTCAGGCATCGTGTGCAGACTCGGTGGCGGGAGCCGTCTGGTTGGTGGATGAAGGGGGACTGTCTGCGGAATTAAGCCAGGCCGTTTGGGCAGGATATCGCCGACCACGAGGAAATCTGGTTGCACAGTCACTGGCGGCGCACGGCGGTGATCCGTTGGCGGCAACGCTCATTGGACGGCGGGTAAGCCGAATTGCGGTTCATCCTGCTCGCCAGCGAGAAGGTATCGGGCAGCAGTTGATTATGCAGGCCCGGCGTTACTCCACGCAATGTGACTATCTGTCCGTCAGTTTTGGGTATACGGTCGAACTCTGGCGTTTCTGGCAGCGCTGTGGTTTTGTTCTGGTGCGAATGGGCAATCACCGCGAAGCCAGCAGCGGGTGCTATACCGCCATGGCGTTACTGCCTATTAGCGAAGCGGGAAAACGCCTCGCCGGGCGCGAACACCTGCGTCTGCGGCGCGATGCGGAGATACTTACGCAGTGGAACGGTGAGGGCATTCCGCTGGACCCGTTGAAAGAGTCTACGCTTAATGAGCATGACTGGAATGATCTGGCGGGATTTGCCTTCGCCCATCGGCCATTACTGACGTCGCTTGGCTGTCTGACTCGTCTGCTTCAGCATAGCGAGTTACCTCTCCCGGCCTTGCGGGGCCGCTTACAGGCTAAACGCAGCGATGTCGAATTGTGCCAGCAGTTGAAGATCCCCGGGCGTAAAGCACTGCTGGTCGTTCAGCGGGCCGAGGCGGCGCAGGCGCTGAAACAGTTGGATGCTGAACGTATACAGCGGCTACAAAATCGCATTATGCAATGGCAAAATTTTCACTAACTTCTTCAATTTACTGACATGGTCATTGCGGTTAAGCGGCGTAGAATGATTCTCATCAGTTAAGGAGATCGCCATGAAACATGACCATTTTGTTGTTCAAAGTCCTGATAAACCCGCTCAACAGCTACTGCTGCTGTTTCATGGCGTCGGCGATAACCCGGTTGCCATGGGCGAAATCGGCTCCTGGTTTGCACCGCTGTTTCCGGATGCGCTCATCGTCAGCATTGGCGGGGCTGAGCCTTATGGTTCTCCTTCCGGACGTCAGTGGTTTTCGGTTCAGGGCGTAACGGAGGAGAACCGGCAGGCGCGTGTTGACGCCATTATGCCGGTCTTTATTGAAACCGTGCGCTACTGGCAAAAACACAGCGGCGTTTCACCTCAGGCTACCGCGCTGATTGGTTTTTCTCAGGGGGCGATTATGTCGCTTGAGAGTATTAAAGCCGAGCCGGGGCTGGCATCGCGGGTCATCGCCTTCAATGGTCGCTACGCCACCTTACCAGAGGTTGCAACCACGGCTACGACGGTACATTTGATTCACGGCGGTGAAGACCGGGTGATTGAGTTATCTCACGCCGTTGCTGCGCAGGAAGCGTTAATTCGCGCCGGTGGAGATGTGACGCTGGATATCGTCGAAAATCTGGGGCACGCCATTGATGAACACAGCATGCAGTTTGCGCTCGATCATCTGCGTTTTACCGTACCGAAACACTACTTTGATGAAGCGCTGAGCGGTGGTAAGCCTCACGATGATGATGTGATTGAGATGATCTGATTGATCACAGTAGGCCGGACAAAACGCGAAGCGTTGCCATCCGGCACTTAATACCCGGTAGCGCTAATGCTTACCGGGCCTACGGGATTTATCGGCCTGGAAATTATTTCTTCGGTTGATCCTTGTTTGGCCAATCGTCGTCCCACTTATCGTTAAAGTCACGATGCGGGGGAAGCTCCGGCTTATTGGCGAGATATTTCTTAGGGTCGACACGCTTGAGATCTTTAATCACGTTCAGCAATACGCCTACCAGAAACACCAACACTAAAATCCACCAGTATTTTGCCAGCCAGTCCATGCTCATTTCCTCTTACAGGAACACTCATCAGGCGACGAGTTGCTCCATGATACGTTGATACATACGGGCCAGCAGTTGCAGGTCGGCGGCATTAACGCATTCATTAATTTTATGAATGGTCGCATTGACCGGCCCAAGCTCTACTACCTGTGCCCCCATGCGGGCAATAAAACGCCCGTCGGATGTCCCGCCTGTAGTCAGTAACTGCGGTTTAATTTCATTATAGTGCTCAATGGCGTTCACTACTGCATCCACCAGTTTACCGCGTGCGGTCAGGAACGGCTGACCGGAGAGCCACCAGTCGACGGTATAACGCAATTGGTGTTTATCCAGCAGTTCCAGCACCCTGGCTTTAATCATTTCATCGGTTAATTCGGTGCTGAAACGGAAGTTGAACTGAATAAAGAGCTCACCCGGGATAACATTGTTGCTGCCGGTTCCTGCCTGAATATTGGCAATCTGCATGCTGGTCGCCGGGAAGAACTCGTTACCCTGATCCCACTCGATCGCCACCAGTTCATTGAGCATAGGCGCTGCGCGGTGTACCGGGTTATCAGCCAGATGCGGGTAGGCTACGTGCCCCTGCACGCCGTGAATGGTCAGGTTGCAGGTCAGTGAACCACGACGACCATTTTTCACCACGTCGCCAACGATTTCCGTGCTGGACGGCTCGCCAACCAGACAATAATCGAGGCGTTCGTTCCGCGCCATGAGCGCTTCAACCACCTTCACGGTGCCATTTTTGGCGCTGGCCTCTTCGTCAGAGGTTATCAGGAATGCCAGGCGGCCCTGATGATTAGGATGTTGGGCGACAAAGCGTTCTGCGGCCACGACCATCGCCGCCAGTGAACCTTTCATATCGGCAGCGCCACGCCCAAACAACATGCCATCGCGAATGGTCGGTTCAAACGGCGGATTAATCCAGCGATCGACATCGCCGGCAGGCACTACGTCAGTGTGACCGGCAAATGCCAGGGTCTCACCTTTACCGCGCCATGCCCAAAAATTCTGCGTGTCACCAAAATCCATTCGCTCAACGGTAAAACCTACCGCGCGCAGGCGTTCAATCATTAACGCCTGGCACCCGGCATCATCCGGGCTCAGAGAAGGACGGCGAATAAGCTGCTGAGTCAGCTCAATAACCGGGCACGACATAGATTACACCTCATTAAAAAACTGCGTATAACTGGAATCACTGAAACCAAGCAGCATAGGCTTACCCGGCGCGCAGAGCAATGGGCGTTTGATAATTGCAGGCATTTCAATCATCAACGCGGCGGCGGCGTCCGCAGTAGTGATTTGGCTACGCGTGGCTTCATCCAGTTTCCGCCAGGTGGTTCCACGCGTATTGAGCAGCGGCTCCCAACCTAATTCGCTGATAAAGGACTGTAATAGCGTGTTGTCCAGGCCGTCGACGCGATAATCATGGAAGCGGTAGTCGATCCCTCGTTCTTCTAACCAGCGTCTGGCTTTTTTAATCGTATCGCAATTCTTAATGCCGTAGAGAGTAATCATCTGAATCCTTATTGATGGAATTTGAATATTTATGCCTATGTTTTGTGAACATGAATAATACATATTGTCATTCAGGCGTTATAGAGAAATATAACATTGTTGAACAAGGGTGAATAATGATTCCTGAAAGTTCCAAAACTATCGTATAAATGAAAATCAGAATTTGCCTGTTTGCATCAGCCTGTTTTTCCATCAGAATTGTCAAAGTAGTAGATGATGTATGAATATTTCAAAATGTTGCAGTAAGTCACATAAAATTTATGGGTTTAGCGCATAGTGATCACATATACCCAAACACGGGAGGATGTAATCACAACCATCGGTTAAATGATCTTCTTTTGATGATGATGATTTCGTAGAATGCTCATAATAATAAGAGAGGTTGTTATGATTGAACGTGAACTGGGGAACTGGAAAGACTTTATCGAAGTCATGCTTCGTAAATAATTTTCTGGAAGAAATTCATATCCTGCAAAGGATAAAAAAAGGCGACTCAACGTAAGTCGCCTTTTTTGTGTCCGATTATTCTGGGCGTGGCTTCAATGGGAAGCGTCGACGGACCAGCACAAAGAACAGGGGAACGAAGTAAATTGCCAGGATTGTGGCTGAAATCATCCCGCCCATTACACCGGTCCCCACCGCATGTTGACCGCCGGAACCTGCGCCATTGCTGATGGCCATCGGCAACACCCCAAAGATGAACGCCAGCGACGTCATCAGAATCGGGCGTAAGCGCTGGCGACAGGCATGCAGCGTGGCATCAAGCAGATCGTGTCCTTTCTCGTTCATCTCATTGGCGAATTCAACAATCAATATCGCGTTCTTCGCTGAGAGTCCGATAACGGTTAATAACCCGACCTGGAAATACACATCGTTTTCCAGACCGCGCATCCAGGTGGCCAGCAGCGCGCCGATAACCCCCAGCGGCACGACCAGCATGACGGAGAAGGGCACCGACCAGCTCTCGTACAGCGCCGCCAGACACAGGAACACCACCAGCAGAGAGATGGCGTACAGGGCGGGGGCCTGAGAACCCGACAGTCGTTCCTGATAAGACATCGCCGTCCATTCCAGGCCAAATCCGGTCGGCAATTGGCGGACCAGCGACTCCATCACGTCCATCGCCGTACCGGTACTGACGCCGGGCGCGGCTTCACCGACAATCTCGACGGCAGAATAGCCGTTATAACGCTCCAGGCGCGGTGAGCCGGTTTCCCAACGCGAGGTGGCAAAGGCCGAGAAAGGCACCATGCCGCCGCTATTATTGCGGACGTACCACAGGTTGATATCGTCCGGGAGCATGCGGTATTTTGCCGCCGCCTGGACGTAGACTTTCTTCACGCGGCCGCGGTCCATAAAGTCGTTAACGTAGCTGGAGCCCCAGGCCGTTTGCAATGTGTCGTTGATGTCGTCAATGGACACGCCCAGCGCCTGGGCTTTGCGCTGATCGATATCAATTTGCAATTGTGGACTGTCGTCGAGTCCGTTATGACGAACGCGGGTGAGGGACGCGTCTTTCCCGGCCAGCTCAATCAGCTTGTCGCGTGCGGCCATTAACGCGTCATGGCCCGCGCCGGCGTGATCCTGCAGTTCCATATCAAAACCAGCCGAACTTCCGAGGCCGCTAATGGCTGGAGGGCTGCTGGCGAAGACGCGAGCCTCTTTAATCTTATTAAACGCTTTGGTCGCGCGTTCGATGATGGCGAAGGAGGTCCCGGTGATGGTGTCACGCTCATCCCAGTCTTTTAAACGCACGAACATACGCGCCACGTTTTGTCCGTTCCCGCCGGGGCCGGATCCTACCGTGGAAAAGACCGACATGATGTTGTCTTTTTCGTGGGTGAAGTAATACTTCTCTACTTCCTCTACCACTTTCAACGTTTGTTGTTGGGTGGAGCCGCTGGGGAGCTGTATCGAGGTGGTAAACATTCCGCGGTCTTCCAGCGGCAGGAAGGAAGTCGGCAGACGCAGGAACAGGAAGACCATACCGCCGAGCAGCAGAACGTAGATCAGGATCCAGCGCAGGCTGCGATGCAGGATCCGGGCAACGCCTTTTTCGTAGCGTTCGGCATTGCGGTTAAACATGCGGTTAAACCAACCGAAGAAACCGGTCTGCCCGTGTTGTTCGCCTTTATGCAGCGGTTTAAGCAGCGTGGCGCACAGCGCAGGGGTGAGGATCATCGCCACCAGAACGGACAGCACCATCGCGGAAACAATGGTAATCGAGAACTGGCGATAAATAGCCCCGGTAGTGCCGCCGAAGAAGGCCATTGGGATAAACACCGCCGACAGTACCATGGCGATACCGACCAGCGCGCCCTGGATTTGTCCCATCGATTTTCGCGTGGCTTCACGCGGTGAGAGGCCCTCCTCACTCATAATACGCTCGACGTTTTCCACTACCACAATGGCGTCATCCACCAGCAGGCCGATCGCCAGCACCATCGCAAACATGGTTAACGTGTTCACGCTATAGCCAAAGGCGTAGAGCACGGAGAAGGTACCCATCAGCACGACGGGAACGGCGATAGTGGGAATCAGCGTGGCGCGGAAATTTTGCAGGAACAGGTACATGACCAAAAATACCAGCGCGATCGCTTCCAGCAGCGTTTTTACCACGTCGATAATTGAGGCTTTTACGAAGGAGGTGGTTTCATACGCTACCTTATATTCCAGCCCGTGCGGAAAATATTGCGACAGCTCGTTCAGGCGGTTAATAACCAGCGTTGCCGTTGCCATTTCATTGGCGCCGGAGGCCAGCTTCACGCCCAGACCGGAGGCGGGATTACCGTTAAAGCGGCTGAGATAATCATACTTTTCAGCCCCCATTTCGACCGTCGCCACGTCGCCCAGTTTAACTTCCGAACCATCCTGGTTAACGCGCAGAGTAATATCGCGGAATTGATCCGGAGTCTGCAGCAGCGACTGGGCATTAATCGTCGCATTCAGCGCCTGTTTGTCCACTGAAGGCGTGCCGCCAAGTTGCCCGACGGCAATCTGCGCATTCTGTGACTCGATAGCGTCGGTCACATCTTTGGCGGTCATCTGGAAGCTGTTAAGTTTGGCCGGGTCGAGCCAGATACGCATGGAGTATTGTGAACCGTAGGCGTCGATATCCCCCACGCCGTTTATACGACTGAGCGGGTCCTGAATATTACTCGCCACATAATCGGCGATGTCCTGCTTATCCATGGAGCCATCGGTAGAGACGAAGGCGATGGTCAGAATATTGGTATCCCCGGTTTTGCGTACCGTGACCCCTTGATCCTGTACCGCCTGCGGCAGCTTACGCATTGCCGATTGCAGTTGGTTTTGCACCTGCTGTACGGCTTCATCAGGATCGGTCCCGGCGACAAAACTCAGCGTAACCGTCGCCTGGCCTGTCCCGCTGCTCTGTGATGACATATACATCAGATTATCGAGACCGGTCATATTCTGCTCGATGACCTGGGTCACGGTGTTTTCCAGCGTTTGTGCAGATGCACCAGGATAGTTGGCGGTTACCCGCACGTTGGGCGGGGCCAGATCGGGATATTGCTCAACGGGTAGCGAAAAAATAGCCAGGGCTCCTGTCAGACACAACAGGATAGCTAACACCCAGGCAAAAATGGGGCGATCGATGAAAAAATTCGCCATTAAAAGGGGACCTCGTGTTTCTGCGTATCGTTATGGGTATGACTTGCTTCACTTTAGCGGCAAGGTACGGGGCAAACGTGGAGAAAAAAAGAAGATAATGTAAATTATCATGCCCGTTTACAGCATACCTTTTGTGCCAGCGCCGTCAGACCTGGATCCAGACCCGACGGCGCTTTGCGGTTCTTTACGTTAGCTTACTGTCGGATTCAGCCGAACGAAAACTGATGCTTACCAGCGTTCCCCCGCCGGAGGGCTGCGAGAACGTCAGCGTACCGCTCAGTCTTTCCGCTCGTTCACGCATAATATTTAATCCATAGTGCCCGGTGGGCTCATGCGGTTCGCCAATGCCGATGCCGTTATCGCGAATATAAACCGTATGATTGCCATCCGGCGCGGTGACGCAACTGACGGCAATTTCGGTTGCGTTAGCATGCTTAATTGCGTTCAGCACTGCTTCACGAACAATCTGCAGCAGATGCACCTGCATTTGCGCATCCAGCGCCAGCGTAGGCAACCGGCAATCGAGCACCAGTTTAGCTGAGGTCTGATTTTGCAGCGTTTCCAGCATTTCATGCAGGGCGGAGGGTAAATCGGCCTGCTGTAAGGTCAGACGGAAGGTGGTCAGCAGCTCGCGCAGTTGACGATAGGCATCATTCAGCGCCTGAGAGAAATCCGCCATAATACTTTGCGCCGGAGCGTTATCCTCTGGAATCGAGCGCTTCAGCAGCGTGAGCTGAATGCGTAGATAAGAGAGCACCTGCGCCAGCGAGTCGTGCAGTTCACGTGCAATGGTCGCGCGCTCTTCCATTAACAACAGCTGCTGAAAATGTTTTTGCGCCTGGTTGAAGTACAACCCGCGTCCCAGCATAGAAGATACGCTGTTGAGCAGCGGGGTCGAGGCATTGACGTTTGGACTTTGCCAGTGCAGTTCGCCGTAGACGGTTTCCTGCATCGTGACCGGCAGGATTTGCATTGGCAGCTCGGGGCTTTTGCTCCCTTCACTAATCCGCCAGTTATCACCGACGGTAAGCTCCAGGAAATACGCGGCGTCATGTTCGCGGACAATCTGTAAAATATGGCGGAAGCAGTACACATCAATCTGACTGGTATTGAGCGCCTGAGAGCACTGATACAGCACCTCCAGACGGCGATTGGCTTCGTGGAGATCGTGGGTTTTCTCTGCGACCGAGGCTTCCAGTGAACGGTACAGCTTGTGTAATTCACTCGACATCTGGCTAAAGGTCTTGCCCAGCAGCCCCAGTTCGTTGGGTAAACCGGTATCCAGCGGTGGGATATCAAACTGACCGTGCTCAATATGCTGGCTGGCCATTACCAGCTTATTTAGCGGCCGCACCACCTGCTGGCGAATGCGCCGCAGGGTAAAGAAGACGAGCGTGAATATGCCAATCCCGCCTGCCAGCGAAATACCAAAAACCAGCATCACTTTGCGTTCGGCGTAATGTTGCAACGCCAGCACGAAGAGATCGATTTGATCGACATAGTTATTAATATTGACCTGGTACCATTTTAAATCGCCATCGATCAGACGGGCGTTCATTTCCAGCCAGTTTGCATGCAGTCGTCCATAGCGACTTTTCACCGCTTGCGGTACATACCACGCATTCAGATTTTGTAATGCCGACGAGTTTAGCGCCTGCTGGAAAAGTTGGCGGTGGGCGTTGAGCTGCGGGCTTTGGCTTTGCAGATCGTAACCCAGACGGTAGCTTTGCATGCGCAATGAGCCAGCAACGTTGATGGCTTCAGCATCCCGCAAGCTGCTGGTCAGCGTGAGCAACGCAATACCCGTTGAGAGAATCGACAACAGCACGATGTAGAAAAAAGCCTTGGCCAGGCTGGCCGAGACCGGACGCTTTACCGTCACTTGTGCATCCTCACACAATACACGTCGCGCCTTGATACAGCCCGAACGATGCGGTGTATTTGATAAATGTTAATAAAACGCCATGAAACTGGATGGTAACTGAAACACAATTTCATATGCGATGAAATAAATTGATCTGCCACAGGTTCTGGATAAATAGTTGTGCTTCCTGGGCAAATGAACATTGCCGCTTCCTTCCGTGTCGGTTAATAACAACAGTCATATAAAGAATAAGGTTTTTGCAACCAAAAAAGAAGGAAGCCATGAATCGTTTTATTATGGTCAATAGCCAGCAGTGCCTGGGTTGCCATGCCTGTGAGGTCGCTTGCGTCATGGCCCACAATGGCGAGCAGCATGTCCTGAGCCCGCGGCATTTTCAGCCCCGAATTACCGTCATCAAACATCAGCAACAGCGCAGTGCGGTGACCTGCCACCACTGTGAAGATGCTCCCTGCGCCAGAAGTTGCCCAAACGGGGCAATCAGCCATGATAACGACAGCGTGCAGGTGAACCCGCAAAAGTGTATTGGCTGCAAATCGTGCGTCGTGGCCTGTCCCTTTGGCACGATGCAGATCGTACTCACTCCCGTGGCTAAAGGAAAGGTGAAAGCGACAGCGCATAAATGCGATTTGTGCCAGGGGCGTGAAGAAGGCCCCGCCTGCGTGGAAAACTGTCCGGCACAGGCGTTACAGCTGGTGACGGAAAACGCGCTTACCGGCCTGTCAAAAGCGCGCAGACTGCGTACAGCCAGTCTGGAGAGTCAGCCCTGGCACAGTAGCGCTACCGATTTTGTTCAGGATGCCATCACCAAACGTGAGCAAATGCAGGCGACGCCTGCGCGTGGTGAGCCAGATAAGCTGGCGATTGAAGCCCGAAAAACCAGCTTTGAAGAGATCTATCTGCCGTTTCGCACGGCGCAGGCGGAACGGGAAGCATCCCGCTGTCTGAAATGCGGCGACCACAGTATTTGCGAATGGACCTGCCCACTGCATAACCATATTCCGCAGTGGATAGAACTGGTCAAAGCCGGGAACATCGACGCGGCGGTTGAGCTTTCTCATCAGACCAACTGCCTGCCGGAAGTGACCGGGCGCGTGTGTCCCCAGGACCGGCTCTGCGAAGGGGCATGTACGGTGCGTAACGAGCATGGCGCGGTGACTATCGGTAATATTGAGCGTTATATTTCTGACCGGGCGCTGAGCAAAGGTTGGCGACCGGACTTAAGCCACGTACAGAAAGTGGATAGGCGCGTCGCGATTATCGGCGCGGGTCCGGCAGGCCTGGCCTGTGCGGATGTGTTAGCGCGAAACGGCGTTAGCGCCACCGTATACGATCGCCATCCTGAAATCGGCGGTTTGCTGACGTTTGGCATACCGGCCTTCAAGCTGGACAAAACGCTGCTGGCGCGTCGCCGTGAAATCTTCAGCGCCATGGGCATTCATTTCGAACTTAACTGTGAAGTGGGTAGGGATGTGGCGCTGGCGACGCTGCTGGAAGAGTACGATGCCGTATTTGTGGGCGTGGGGACCTATCGTTCCATGAAGGCGGACCTGCCGAATGAAGACGCACCGGGCGTTTATGATGCGCTGCCGTTCCTGATTGCCAACACCAAACAGGTGATGGGGCTGGATGAACTGCCTGAAGAACCGTTTATCGATACCGCCGGGCTGAACGTTGTGGTGCTGGGCGGAGGCGATACGGCGATGGACTGCGTGCGTACCGCGCTGCGTCACGGGGCAAGCCAGGTTACCTGCGCCTATCGTCGTGATGAAGCCAACATGCCGGGTTCGAAAAAAGAGGTGAAAAACGCGCGCGAAGAGGGGGCGAACTTTGAGTTTAACGTCCAGCCGGTTGAGCTGGTGTTGAATGCCGATGGACGAGTCAGCGGCGTGCGTTTCTTACGTACCCAGCTTGGCGAGCCGGACGCGAATGGGCGTCGACGCCCGGTGCCGATCGCCGGGAGTGAGTTTGTTATGCCCGCAGACGCGGTGATCATGGCGTTTGGTTTCCACCCGCACGGTATGCCGTGGCTGGAGGCGCATGGCGTTAAGGTCGATAACTGGGGACGCATTGCCGCCAACGTTGAGAGCGCGTACCGTTATCAAACCAGTAACCCGAAAATCTTTGCCGGCGGAGATGCGGTACGCGGTGCGGACCTGGTGGTCACGGCGATGGCTGAAGGGCGGCATGCTGCCCAAGGGATCGTCGACTGGCTGGGCGTAAAATCAGTCAAATCTCACTAGCCGAAGGTCAAGACAAACCCGGTTTCACGGCGTAGTATTATTTCTCACTTCTCGCCGTGGAGCCGGTATGTCGCAAAAAATTACCCTCATCAAAGATAAAGTCCTTTCTGATAACTACTTCATCCTGCGCAATATTACCTATGACCTGACCCGAAGTAACGGTGAGGTGATTCGTCACAAGCGCGAGGTTTACGATCGCGGCAACGGCGCCACAATTCTGCTGTATAACGCGGAGAAGAAAACCGTGGTGCTCATCCGTCAGTTCCGCGTCGCGACCTGGGTCAACGGTAACGAAGACGGCCAACTGATTGAAACCTGCGCCGGACTACTGGATAACGACGAACCAGAAGCGTGTATTCGTAAAGAGGCGATTGAAGAGACCGGCTATGAAGTGGGGGAAGTGCGTAAACTGTTCGAACTCTACATGTCGCCGGGCGGCGTGACGGAGCTGATCCATTTCTTTATCGCGCAATACAGCGACAGTCAGCGGGCAAATGCAGGCGGCGGTGTTGAAGATGAAGATATTGAGGTTCTGGAGTTGCCCTTCACGCAGGCGCTGGAAATGATTAAAACGGGTGAGATCCGTGACGGCAAAACGGTGCTGTTGTTGAACTACCTGCAGTCGTCGCACCTTATGGATTAACCCTGAGTATTAATATTTCTTTACAAATAGACGGCCAATCCGACGATTCTTATTGAGCCACATCAGTCGCGCAAGGAAGATACCGCTTAGGCTGTGTGTTTTAATTCCGGGGTTGTACCGTCCATGCGCTATCGCGTCATTTTCATTTTTCTGCTCGGGCTGATTCCCGTCCGTTTGCTGTGGGCCGCGCCCGCGCAGCAGGCGTTTTCTGACTGGCAGGTGACGTGTAATAACCAGAATTTTTGCGTGGCGCGCAATACCGGAGAACATCACGGCCTGGTCATGACCCTCAGCCGCAGCGCCGGGGCGCACACCGATGCGGTGTTGCGTATTGAACTGGGAGGGCTGGAGCCTTCCCATGCTAAAGAGAGCGAAATTGCGCCGCGCCTGTTGCTGGATGGCGCACCGCTTTCGCTTAGCGGTGAGCACTGGCGTATTACGCCCTGGCAACTGATGACCGATGATCCGGTCACTATTAGCGCATTTTTACAAACCGTACAGGACGCGAAGGCAATAACCCTGCAAAAAGGCGCGCAAAATCTTTCACTGATCGGATTAAAAGCCGCATTACTGTTTATCGACGCCCAGCAAAAACGCGTGGGGAGCGAAACCGCCTGGATCGAAAAAGGTGATGAGCCGCCGCTCAGCGTACCGCCAGCCCCGGCCCTGAAAGGTGTGGCTGTCATTAACCCAACGCCAACGCCCTTAACGCAACAAGAGCGCAGTGAGCTGCTCGATTATGGTAACTGGCGCATCAATGGTATTCGCTGCTCGATCGATCCACTGCGTCGCGAGATGCGCGTCACGGCCCTGACGGATGACAAAGCGCTACTGATGATCGGCTGTGAAGCCGGGGCGTATAACACCATCGATCTGGCGTGGATTGTTTCACGCGCAAAACCGTTAACCTCCAGTGCCGTCCGTTTGAGTCTGCCATTTAAAACGGATGCCGAAAGTCGGGATATGGAACTGACCAACGCCACGTTTGACGAGAAGTCGCGGGAACTGGTCACCCTCGCCAAAGGACGAGGGTTGGCTGATTGCGGTATCCAGACGCGCTGGCGCTACGACGGACAGCGGTTTCGCCTGGCGCGTTATGCCCAGGAACCAAGTTGCGATAACTGGCATGGGCCAGATGCCTGGCCCACATTGTGGATCACGCGTTAAGCACTTTATGCGCTTTGGCGACGATGTTATCTACCGTAAAGCCGAAGAACGGGAACAATTTATCTGCCGGAGCCGATTCTCCATAACCGGTCATGCCGACAATTGCCCCCTTTAGACCGACATATTTGTACCAGTAATCGGCAATGCCTGCTTCCACCGCCACCCGGGCGCTGACGTTTGCCGGTAAGACAGATTCCCGGTACGCATCATCCTGAGCGTCAAAAATATCGGTCGAGGGCAGAGAAACCACACGCACGTTACGACCCTCACCGGTCAGTTTTTCCGCCGCCAGCAGCGTAATTTCCATTTCTGAACCGGTAGCAATCAAAATAACATCCGGTTTACCGCCGCTGTCCTTCAGCACATATCCCCCGCGGGCAATCTGCTGCACCTGTTCAGGTGTACGCTCAACCTGCGCCAGATTTTGTCTGGAGAGGATTAGCGCCGTTGGCCCGTCATGGCGTTCGACCGCCAGCTTCCAGCCTACTGCCGCCTCAACCTGATCGCACGGTCGCCAGGTGCTGAAATTAGGCGTCAGACGCAGGCTGGCGAGCTGTTCGATGGCCTGGTGCGTAGGACCATCCTCCCCCAGACCAATCGAGTCGTGGGTATAAACCATGATTTGTCTGGCCTTCATCAACGCCGCCATGCGCGCGGCATTACGGGCATATTCGACAAACATCAGAAACGTGGCGGTGTACGGCACAAAGCCACCGTGATGGGCGATACCGTTGGCAATCGCGGTCATGCCAAACTCCCGCACGCCATAGTGGATGTAATTTCCGGCTGGATCCTCTTTAAGCGACGTAGATCCTTTCCAAATGGTCAGGTTGCTCGGCGCCAGATCCGCTGAGCCGCCAAGCAGTTCAGGCAGTATCGGCCCGTAGGCGTTCAGGGTATTTTGCGAGGCCTTACGGGTGGCGATTTTGGCCGGATTAGCCTGTAAGTCGGTAATGTACTTCTGGGTCGTCTCTTCCCACTGTTCCGGTAGCCCGCCGCTCATTCGACGGGTAAATTCAGCCGCCAGCTGCGGGTGTGCTTGTTGATACGCCGCGAATTTCTCGTTCCAGGCCTGTTGCGCTTTCTCACCTTTTTCCCGTGCATCCCACGCCCGGTAAATCTCTTTGGGGATCTCAAAAGCAGGATGGTGCCACCCCAGCTTCTGTCGGGTTAGCGCCACTTCTTCTTCGCCCAGCGCGGCGCCGTGCGCTTCTTCTTTCCCGGCTTTATTCGGTGAGCCAAAACCAATCACCGTGCGGCAGATAATCAGCGATGGCTTATCGGTAACAGCCTGCGCTTCCTGAATCGCTTTTTTCACCGCCTCAGGATCATGGCCGTCAATCTCATGCACCACATGCCAGTGATAGGCCTCAAAGCGTTTCGCGGTATCGTCGGTAAACCAGCCGTCGGTTTCGCCATCGATCGAGATACCGTTGTGATCGTAGAAGCCGATCAGTTTGCCCAGTCCCAGGGTTCCCGCCAGGGAACAAACCTCGTGGGAAATCCCCTCCATCAGGCAGCCGTCGCCCATAAACACCCAGGTATAGTGGTTAACAATCTCATGATTCGGCTGGTTAAATTGCGCCGCCAGCGTGCGTTCGGCAATCGCCAGGCCAACCGCGTTGGCTAAACCCTGACCCAGCGGGCCGGTGGTGGTTTCCACGCCCGGCGTGTAGCCGATTTCCGGGTGCCCTGGCGTCTTCGAATGCAGTTGGCGGAAGTTCTTCAACTCCTCTAACGGCAAATCGTAGCCGGAAAGATGCAGCAGACTGTAAAGCAGCATTGAAGCGTGACCATTGGACAGAATAAACCGGTCACGATCGTACCAGGTGGGATCGGTCGGGTTATGGCGGAGGAAATCATTCCACAGTACTTCGGCGATATCGGCCATTCCCATTGGTGCGCCGGGGTGGCCTGAGTTAGCTTTTTGTACGGCATCCATACTTAGCGCACGAATGGCATTGGCAAGCTCTTTACGGGTCATAGGAAATACTCCTTGAAAAGTAAAGCGTTAGATGCGTGTGTTAATTCACACTTTTGGGAAAATTGCGGGCTGCACACGCAAAAAGCATAGCAGACAAGCATGGCATTGCTGGATTAAGCAGGTAACATGGCTGTTATAAGTTGATAACAAATTCTTTCTTTGAATGGCGAGAGTTTGGGGACCTTCAAAGTTTGGGCCGCTGACTGAGGTGATAATGTGCGGCTCGTAGCATGGTTACCCGCGCCACTTTTTTGATCGACACGTGAAAGGAACAACAAGATGGATGACCAGTTAAAACAAAGCGCCCTCGATTTCCACGAATTTCCAGTACCAGGTAAAATTCAGGTTTCTCCGACCAAGCCTCTTGCAACACAGCGCGATCTTGCTCTGGCCTACTCGCCAGGCGTTGCAGCGCCGTGTCTGGAAATTGAAAAGGACCCGCTGGCGGCCTACAAATACACCGCGCGCGGCAACTTGGTTGCGGTTATCTCCAACGGTACAGCGGTGCTGGGCCTGGGCAATATCGGCGCACTGGCTGGCAAACCGGTGATGGAAGGAAAAGGCGTTCTGTTTAAGAAATTCGCCGGGATTGACGTGTTCGACATCGAAGTGGATGAGCTTGATCCGGATAAATTTATCAATGTCGTGGCGGCCCTTGAGCCAACGTTTGGCGGCATCAACCTCGAAGACATCAAAGCGCCGGAATGCTTCTACATTGAGCAAAAACTGCGCGAGCGTATGAATATACCGGTATTCCATGATGATCAGCACGGCACGGCGATCATCAGCACCGCCGCAATTCTTAACGGTCTGCGGGTGGTAGAGAAAAATATCTCTGACGTACGCATGGTGGTGTCCGGCGCAGGTGCGGCGGCGATTGCCTGTATGAACCTGCTGGTGGCGCTGGGGATGCAGAAACACAATATTGTGGTCTGCGACTCCAAAGGCGTGATTTACAAAGACCGCGAACCGAACATGGCGGAAACCAAAGCGGCTTACGCGGTAGTGGATGACGGTAAACGTACGCTGGATGACGTGATTGACGGCGCAGACATTTTCCTCGGCTGCTCCGGTCCCAAAGTGCTGACCCAGGAAATGGTCAAGAAGATGGCGCGTGCGCCAATGATCCTGGCACTCGCCAACCCGGAACCGGAAATCCTGCCGCCGCTGGCAAAAGAGGTGCGTTCCGACGCCATCATTTGTACCGGTCGTTCCGACTACCCGAACCAGGTTAACAACGTTCTCTGCTTCCCGTTCATCTTCCGCGGCGCGCTGGACGTCGGCGCTACCGCCATCAACGAAGAGATGAAACTGGCCGCGGTACACGCCATTGCTGAGCTGGCGCACGCCGAGCAGAGCGAAGTGGTGGCCTCCGCCTATGGCGACCAGGACCTGAGCTTTGGCCCGGAATACATCATCCCTAAACCGTTCGACCCGCGTCTGATTGTTAAAATCGCCCCGGCGGTAGCAAAAGCGGCGATGGACTCCGGTGTGGCAACGCGTCCGATTGCTGACTTTGACGCTTATATCGATAAGCTGACCGAATTTGTCTACAAAACCAACCTGTTCATGAAGCCGATTTTCTCCCAGGCACGTAAAGCGCCGAAGCGTGTGGTGCTGACGGAAGGGGAAGAGGCGCGTGTGCTGCATGCGACTCAGGAGCTGATCACCTTAGGTCTGGCGAAGCCGATCCTGATTGGTCGTCCGAGTGTGATCGAAATGCGTATCCAGAAACTGGGACTGCAGATCAAAGCCGGCGTCGATTTTGAAATCGTTAACAATGAGTCCGATCCGCGCTTTAAAGAGTACTGGAACGAGTACTACCAGATCATGAAGCGCCGTGGTATTACCCAGGAGCAGGCGCAGCGTGCGGTGATTGCCAACACTACGGTTATCGGCGCGATCATGGTGCAGCGTGGTGAAGCGGATGCGATGATCTGCGGTACGATTGGCGACTATCATGAGCACTTCAGCGTGGTGAAAGAGGTGTTTGGTCACCGTGATGGCGTGCATACAGCCGGGGCGATGAACGCACTGCTGCTGCCAAGCGGTAACACCTTTATCGCCGACACCTACGTCAACGATGACCCAACGCCGGAGCAACTGGCTGAAATCGCCGTGATGGCGGCAGAAACCGTGCGTCGCTTTGGTATCGAACCGAAGGTGGCATTACTGTCACATTCCAACTTTGGCTCATCAAATTGTCCGTCTGCCAGCAAAATGCGTGAAGCGCTGGCGCTGATTAAGGCGCGTGCGCCAGAATTGATGATTGACGGTGAAATGCACGGTGATGCCGCGCTGGTGGAAAGTATCCGTAACGACCGTATGCCGGATAGCCCACTGAAAGGCTCAGCCAATATTCTGGTGATGCCGAATATGGAGGCTGCTCGTATTAGTTACAACTTACTACGTGTTTCCAGCTCCGAAGGCGTAACGGTCGGCCCAGTGTTGATGGGGGTAGCGAAACCGGTGCACGTATTAACGCAGATCGCCTCTGTTCGTCGTATCGTTAATATGGTGGCGCTGGCCGTTGTAGAAGCTCAAACACAGCCGCTGTAATTTCACTTTAATTATTTCTGGCGCGGGTCTCTCCCGCGCCTTTTTATTTTCCTTTTCTTAGTGATCCACTTCACCTTTTAAACCTGGTTGCCGAATTTTGTTATTTACTCTGACAAAAAATTGCCACGATGAGGGCAGTTTTAGCGGAGGCGGTGAGCAATGGAAAAAGAACGCATCATTCAGGAATTTGTGCCGGGGAAACAGGTCACGCTGGCGCATCTCATTGCGCACCCAGGCGAAGAACTGGCGAAAAAGATCGGCGTTCCCGAAGCGGGCGCTATCGGCATTATGACGCTGACGCCAGGCGAAACCGCGATGATAGCCGGTGACTTAGCCATGAAAGCGGCGGATGTACATATCGGCTTTCTCGATAGATTCAGCGGCGCACTGGTGATTTATGGCTCGGTAGGCGCGGTAGAAGAAGCGCTATTACAGACGGTGAGCGGTCTGGGTCGGTTATTAAATTTCACGTTGTGCAACCTGACAAAAAGTTAATCAGAGGCGGCGATGAAACGTATTGCGTTTGTCGGTACGGTGGGCGCGGGGAAAACAACGCTCTTTAATGCGCTACAGGGGAATTATTCCCTCGCCAGAAAAACACAGGCCGTTGAGTTTAATGAAAATGGTGATATCGATACGCCGGGAGAATATTTTAGCCATCCGCGCTGGTACCACGCCTTAATTACCACGCTGCAGGATGTCGATACGTTGATTTATATACACGCGGCAAATGATAAAGAAAGTCGCTTACCTGCCGGGCTGTTGGATATCGGCGCCAGTAAACGACAAATCGCCGTTATCAGCAAAACGGACATGCCGGATGCCGACGTCGCCGCAACGCGACAATTACTTCGCGGGATGGGGTTTCAGGAGCCGATTTTCGAGCTCAATAGCCATGACCCGCGCAGCGTGCAGCACCTGGTGGATTATCTGACTGAGCTCAGCCAAAAGGAGGAAAGGGCAGGTGAAAAAACTCATCACAGCTAACGATATTCGTGCGGCCCACGCACGCGGCGAACAGGAAATGTCGGTTGTTCTGCGCGCCAGCATCATCACCCCAGAGGCACGCGAAGTGGCGGAGCTGCTGGGCGTCACTATCCGTGAATGCGACGAATCCGCGCCAACTGCCGCCGCTGCAGCACCGGCTGCGGGGGATGATGGCAAAACGGAGAGCCAGCGCATTCGTGAAACCATCATTGCGCAATTGCCCGAAGGGCAATTTACCGAAAGCCTGGTCGCGCAGCTGATGGACAAAGTCATGAAGGAGAAACAGTCGCTGGAGCAGGGCGGAATGCAGCCGAGCTTTAAATCGGTCACCGGCAAAGGCGGCGTCAAAGTCATCGACGGTAGCAGCGTGAAGTTTGGGCGTTTTGACGGCGCGCAACCGCACTGCGTTGGCTTAACCGACCTGGTGACCGACCAGGACGGTAGCAGCATGGCCGCCGGGTTCATGCAGTGGGATAACGCCTTTTTCCCATGGACGCTGAACTACGACGAAATCGACATGATTCTGGAAGGCGAGCTGCACGTTCGTCACGAAGGCGAAACCATGATTGCTAAAGCTGGGGACGTCATGTTTATCCCGAAAGGCTCCAGCATTGAATTTGGTACGCCATCGACGGTGAAGTTTCTGTATGTGGCCTGGCCTGCGAACTGGCAGTCCTGCTAAGGCGGATGTATGAAGGATTTCATTACCGAAGCATGGCTCAGAGCGAATCATACGCTCAGCGAAGGGGCTGAAATTCATCTCCCCGCTGACGCTCGCCTGACGCCGTCAGCCCGGGAATTACTGGAAAGCCGACATCTGCGCATTAAGTTTATCGACGAGCAGGGCAGCCTGTTTATTGATGACGAAGAACAGCAGCCGCAGCCGGTGCATGGTTTAACCAGCAGCGCTACCCATCCCCAGGCCAGCTGCGAACTGTGTCATCAACCGGTGGCGAAGAAACCAGACACGCTGACGCATCTGACGGCAGACAAGATGGTAGCCAAAAGCGATCCGCGTCTGGGATTTCGCGCCGCGCTGGACAGCACCATCGCACTGGACGTGTGGTTGCAGATCGAGCTGGCGGAACCGTGGCAGCCATGGCTGGCGGATATTCGCTCACGTCTGGGCAATATTATGCGCGCCGATGCTATGGACGAGCCGCTGGCCGCACAAGCTATCGTCGGTTTGAGCGACGAAGATTTACACCGGCTTTCACATCATCCGCTGCGCTATCTGGATCACGATCATCTGGTGCCTGAGGCCAGCCACGGACGTGATTGCGCGTTGCTGAATCTGCTGCGTACCAAAGTCCGTGAAACGGAGACGGTGGCGGCGCAGGTCTTCATCACCCGCAGTTTTGACGTTATGCGACCGGACATCATGCAGGCGCTTAACCGCCTTTCCAGTACAGTCTACGTGATGATGATTCTGAGCGTGGCGAAGCATCCGCTGACGGTTAGCCAAATTCAACAGCGACTGGGGGAGAAGCCATGATCATTGAACGTGCTCGTCAACTCGCCCAACGCTCACCTGCCCGGGTGGTGTTCCCGGATGCGCTGGATGCCCGGGTGCTGAAAGCGGCGAATTATCTGCATCAGCACGGTCTGGCGCGCCCCATTCTCGTCGCCAGTCCATTTGCCTTGCGCCAGTTTGCTCTCAGCCATCGGGTGGCGATGGATGGTATCCAGGTTATCGATCCGCAAAGCAATCTGGCAATGCGCGAAGAGTTTGCGCTGCGCTGGCTGGCCCGCGCGGGAGATAAAACGCCCGCCGATGCGCTGGAAAAACTCAATGACCCATTAATGTTCGCCGCCGCAATGGTTAGCGCGGGAAAAGCGGATGTCTGTATTGCCGGCAATCTTTCGTCGACGGCAAACGTGCTGCGCGCCGGGTTACGCATTATTGGGCTACAGCCTGGCTGTAAAACGCTGTCGTCAATTTTCCTGATGCTGCCGCAGTATCTCGGACCGTCATTAGGATTTGCCGATTGCAGCGTCGTACCCCAGCCCACCGCCGCACAACTGGCGGATATTGCGATTGCCAGCGCGCAGACCTGGCAGGCAATTACGGGGGAAGAACCGCGCGTGGCCATGCTGTCGTTTTCAAGTAATGGCAGTGCCCGTCACCCCAACGTCGCTAACGTGCAGCAGGCCACGGAGATCGTTCGTGAACGTGCGCCGCAGCTTATGGTGGATGGCGAACTGCAATTTGATGCCGCCTTTGTTCCGGATGTCGCCGCGCAAAAAGCGCCTGCAAGTCCGTTAAAGGGCAATGCCAATGTGATGGTCTTCCCGTCGCTTGAAGCAGGCAATATTGGTTACAAAATCGCCCAGCGTTTGGGAGGTTATCGTGCAGTCGGGCCACTGATCCAGGGGCTTGCCGCACCGCTTCATGACCTCTCTCGCGGCTGTAGCGTACAGGAAATTATCGAACTGGCGTTGGTGGCAGCAGTGCCGCGCCAGACTGACGTGAGTCGTGAAAACGCCTCACAAACACTGGTTGTTTAGGTCCCGTTCTGGACCCCTTAATGAGAGGAAAACACAATGGAAGCATTAGGAATGATTGAAACCCGGGGCCTGGTTGCACTGATTGAGGCTTCTGACGCAATGGTTAAAGCGGCACGCGTGAAACTGGTTGGCGTGAAGCAGATCGGTGGCGGTCTGGTCACTGCCATGGTCCGTGGCGACGTAGCGGCATGCAAAGCCGCAACGGACGCAGGTGCTGCGGCTGCACAGCGTATTGGCGAGCTGGTTTCCGTACATGTGATCCCGCGTCCGCATGGCGATCTGGAAGAAGTATTCCCGATCAGCTTTAAAGGCGACAGCAACGACATGTAAGTCGTCCATGTGACGCCACAGACTGCATTGCTGGCGTCACCCTCTCTCCTTTTCACATTACCTTCTGCGGAGGGTAGGGGGAGGTTTTACCTGAAATATGCCACGGAGGCGCGTATGAAACTGGCAATCGTCACAGGACAAATTGTTTGTACCGTACGCCATCAGGGGCTCGCGCACGACAAGTTGCTGATGGTGGAAATGATTGATGCCCAGGGTAATCCCGACGGGCAATGTGCTGTTGCTATCGACAGCATCGGGGCGGGAACCGGAGAGTGGGTGCTGCTGGTCAGCGGAAGCTCAGCCCGTCAGGCGCACCGTAACGAATCATCACCTGTCGATCTGTGCGTGATTGGCATTGTCGATGAAGTGGTGGCAGGTGGTCAGGTGATCTTCCATAAATAAGGCAGAAAATCATGAATCAACAGGATATTGAACAGGTCGTGAAAGCGGTACTGCTGAAAATGAAAGACAGCAGCCAACCCGTCAGTGCCGTTCAAGAAATGGGCGTTTTTGCCTCCCTGGATGACGCAGTGGCGGCAGCAAAACTGGCCCAGCAAGGGCTGAAAAGCGTCGCCATGCGCCAACTGGCTATCGCGGCGCTACGTGAGGCGGGCGAAAAGCACGCCAGAGAATTAGCGGAGCTTGCCGTCACAGAAACAGGCATGGGACGCGTAGAAGATAAATTTGCCAAAAACGTGGCGCAGGCGCGCGGCACGCCGGGAGTGGAATGCCTGTCTCCACAGGTCCTGACCGGCGATAACGGCCTGACGCTGATTGAAAACGCACCGTGGGGCGTGGTGGCTTCGGTGACACCGTCCACCAACCCGGCCGCAACCGTTATTAACAACGCCATTAGCCTGATCGCCGCTGGCAACAGCGTGGTCTTCGCGCCGCATCCGGCGGCGAAAAAAGTTTCTCAGCGCGCCATCACCCTGCTTAACCAGGCGGTGGTCGCTGCAGGCGGTCCGGCAAACCTGCTGGTGACCGTTGCTAACCCGGACATCGAAACCGCCCAGCGGTTGTTCAAGTACCCAGGCATCGGCCTGCTGGTCGTCACCGGTGGCGAAGCCGTAGTAGATGCCGCGCGTAAACACACCAACAAACGTTTGATTGCTGCCGGTGCGGGTAACCCGCCGGTGGTGGTGGATGAAACGGCCGACCTGGCCCGCGCGGCGCAGTCGATCGTCAAAGGCGCGTCGTTTGACAACAACATTATCTGCGCCGACGAAAAAGTGCTGATTGTGGTCGACAGCGTCGCCGATGAGCTGATGCGTCTGATGGAAAGCCAGCATGCGGTGAAACTGACCGCGGCCCAGGCTGAACAGCTGCAACCAGTGCTGCTGAAAAATATCGATGAGTGCGGTAAAGGCACGGTCAGTCGTGACTGGGTAGGGCGCGACGCGGGAAAAATCGCTGCGGCGATTGGTCTGAACGTACCGGAGCAAACCCGGCTGTTATTCGTCGAAACCTCCGCGACGCATCCGTTTGCCGTCACCGAACTAATGATGCCGGTTCTGCCGGTCGTGCGGGTCGCTAACGTCGATGACGCCATTGAACTGGCGGTCAGGCTTGAAGGCGGCTGCCACCATACGGCGGCGATGCACTCACGCAACATCGACAACATGAACCGCATGGCGAACGCCATTGATACCAGCATTTTCGTCAAGAACGGGCCGTGTATTGCCGGTCTGGGACTTGGCGGAGAAGGCTGGACCACGATGACCATTACCACGCCAACCGGGGAAGGGGTGACCAGCGCGCGTACGTTTGTGCGTCTGCGTCGCTGTGTGTTGGTGGACGCCTTCAGAATTGTATAAGGAGTAAAAGAGATGGCGCACGACGAACAACGTTGGCTGACACCCAGACTGCAAAAAGCAGCCACGCTATGCAACCAGACGCCTGCTGAGAGCGAATCACCGCTATGGCTGGGCGTTGATTTGGGGACGTGTGATGTGGTGTCGATGGTCGTCGACGGTGACGGGCAGCCAGTAGCGGTTTGCCTCGACTGGGCCGATGTCGTGCGCGATGGCATCGTCTGGGATTTCTTCGGCGCAGTAACCATTGTTCGTCGCCATCTCGATACGCTTGAGCAACAACTGGGTTGTCGATTTACCCATGCGGCAACCTCATTTCCACCGGGAACGGACCCACGTATCTCCATCAACGTGCTGGAGTCAGCCGGACTTGAAGTGAGTCATGTGCTCGACGAGCCGACCGCCGTGGCGGATCTGTTGCAGCTCGATAACGCTGGCGTGGTGGATATCGGTGGCGGCACCACCGGGATAGCCATTGTTAAGCAGGGCAAAGTGACGTATTCCGCCGATGAAGCGACCGGCGGGCACCACATTTCTCTGACGCTGGCCGGGAACCGCCGTATCCAACTGGAAGAAGCCGAACAGTACAAACGCAGCAACGGTCAGGAGATCTGGCCGGTGGTGAAGCCAGTCTACGAAAAAATGGCGGAAATCGTGGCTCACCATATTGCCGGGCAGGGTGTCACCGATTTATGGCTGGCCGGCGGTTCCTGCATGCAGCCGGGCGTGGATGAGCTGTTCCGTAAGCGCTTCCCGGAACTGCAGGTGCATTTACCTCAGCACAGCCTGTTTATGACCCCGCTGGCGATTGCCAACAGCGGAAAAGAAAAAGCGGAAGGAATCTATGCAAGCTGAATTGCAGACCGCGCTCTTTCAGGCATTCGATACCCTGAATCAGCAACGCGTAAAAACGTTTAGCGTTCCACCGGTCACCCTTTGTGGGCTGGGAGCGCTCAGTACCTGCGGACAGGAAGCACAAACGCGCGGACTGACGCACATGTTTGTCATGGTCGACAGCTTCCTGCATCAGGCGGGAATGACCGCCGCACTGGAACGCAGCCTGGCGATGAAAGGTGTGGCGATGACGCTGTGGCCGTGCCCGGTGGGCGAACCGTGCATTACGGATGTCTGCGCCGCGGTCGCGCAACTGCGTGAATCGAAGTGCGACGGCGTGGTGGCCTTTGGCGGAGGTTCCGTACTGGATGCCGCTAAGGCAGTGGCGTTGCTGGTGACTAATCCCACGCAGACCCTGGCTGACATGAACGAAAGCAGCGTGTTACGCCCGCGTTTGCCGCTGATTGCCGTACCAACTACCGCCGGAACGGGGTCGGAAACCACTAATGTCACGGTGATTATCGACGCCGCGAGCGGACTTAAAAAAGTGCTGGCGCATGCGTCTCTGATGCCGGACGTGGCGATTCTTGATGCAGCGCTAACGGAAGGTGTACCCGCGCACGTTACGGCGATGACGGGTATCGATGCGCTGACGCACGCCGTTGAAGCGTATAGCGCCCTGAACGCGACGCCGTTTACCGACAGCCTGGCGATTGGCGCGATTGCGATGATCGGTAAATCGCTGCCGAAGGCTGTCGGCTATGGGCAGGATCTGGCGGCGCGGGAGAGCATGTTGCTGGCCTCCTGTATGGCCGGGATGGCGTTTTCCAGCGCGGGGCTGGGCCTGTGTCATGCGATGGCGCACCAGCCGGGTGCTACGCTGCACATCCCGCACGGACAGGCTAACGCCATGTTGCTGCCCACGGTAATGGGGTTCAACCGCATGGTGTGTCGCGAGCGTTTCAGCCATATCGGACGGGCGTTAACCAACAAGAAGGCGGACGATCGCGATGCCATCAATGCCGTCAGCGAGCTGATTAGCGAAGTGGGCCAGACCAAACGGCTCTCTGACGTTGGGGCAAAGCCCGAGCATTACAGCGCATGGGCTGACGCCGCGCTGGAGGATATTTGTATTCGCAGTAACCCTCGCACCGCCACGCAGGCGCAGATTATCGACCTGTACGCGGTTGCCGGGTAATGCCTGTAGGCCGGATAAGGTGCTCGCACCGCCATCCGGCAATAACACGGCGTTAATGCCGGAGGCGACGGAAACGTCTTATCCGGCCTACAAATCACAAATGACAGGGAGTAGGGGCTATGGGAATTAACGAAATCATCATGTACATCATGATGTTCTTTATGCTGATTGCCGCCGTGGACAGGATCCTGTCGCAGTTCGGCGGTTCAGCGCGCTTCCTCGGTAAATTCGGTAAGAGTATTGAGGGGTCGGGCGGTCAGTTTGAAGAAGGTTTTATGGCGATGGGCGCGTTGGGCCTGGCGATGGTCGGTATGACCGCACTGGCGCCGGTACTGGCGCATTTGCTCGGACCGGTGATTATTCCGCTGTACGAAATGCTGGGCGCGAACCCGTCGATGTTTGCCGGAACGCTGCTGGCGTGCGACATGGGCGGCTTCTTCCTGGCGAAAGAACTGGCGGGCGGCGACGTTGCGGCGTGGCTGTACTCTGGCCTGATCCTTGGGGCGATGATGGGGCCGACTCTGGTGTTCTCTATTCCGGTTGCGCTGGGGATTATTGAACCGTCTGACCGTCGTTATCTGGCGCTGGGCGTGCTGGCCGGTATCGTCACCATTCCGATTGGCTGTATCGCGGGGGGATTGGTCGCGATGTACTCCGGCGTCGAAATCAACGGGCAGCCGGTGGAGTTTACCTTCGCGCTGATCCTGATGAACATGATCCCGGTGATCATCGTTGCTGTGCTGGTGGCGCTGGGGCTGAAATTTATCCCGGAAAAAATGATCAACGGTTTCCAGATCTTCGCGAAATTTCTGGTGGCGCTGATCACTCTCGGTCTGGCGGCGGCAGTCATCAAATTCCTGCTTGGTTGGGAGCTGATCCCGGGTCTGGACCCTATCTTCATGGCACCGGGCGACAAGCCGGGTGAAGTAATGCGCGCCATCGAAGTTATCGGTTCTATCTCCTGCGTGCTGCTGGGTGCGTACCCGATGGTGCTGCTGCTGACCCGCTGGTTTGAAAAGCCGCTGATGAGTGTCGGTAACCTGTTAAAAGTTAATAATATTGCGGCTGCTGGCATGGTGGCGACGCTGGCCAACAACATCCCAATGTTCGGCATGATGAAGAATATGGATACCCGCGGGAAAGTGATCAACTGCGCCTTTGCGGTCTCCGCGGCCTTCGCCCTGGGTGACCACTTAGGTTTCGCCGCCGCCAACATGAACGCCATGATCTTCCCGATGATTGTCGGCAAGCTGATAGGCGGCGTAACGGCGATTGGCGTGGCTATGCTGTTGGTACCGAAAGATGAAAACGTGCCAGCAGAAGTAGAAACCAACCCGGAGGCGCAATCGTGAACACTCGCCAGCTACTGAGCGTCGGTATTGATATCGGCACCACCACGACTCAGGTGATCTTCTCGCGCCTTGAGCTGGTTAACCGTGCGGCTGTGTCGCAGGTGCCGCGCTATGAATTCATCAAACGCGAAATTAGCTGGCAAAGCCCGGTGTTCTTTACCCCTGTTGATAAGCAGGGCGGGTTGAAAGAGGCCGAACTTAAGGCACTGATCCTTGCCCAGTATCAGGCGGCAGGCATCGCACCTGAGACCGTTGATTCCGGCGCGATCATCATCACCGGAGAAAGCGCCAAAACCCGTAACGCCCGCCCGGCGGTAATGACGCTCTCCCAGTCGCTGGGGGACTTCGTGGTTGCCAGCGCCGGTCCGCATCTGGAGTCGGTGATCGCCGGTCACGGCGCGGGGGCGCAAACGCTGTCTGAGCAGAAGTTGTGCCGTGTACTGAATATCGACATCGGTGGCGGGACGTCGAACTATGCGCTGTTCGACGCCGGAAAAGTCAGTGGCTCGGCCTGTCTGAACGTCGGCGGGCGACTGCTGGAAACCGACTGTCAGGGGCACGTGGTGCACGCGCATCAGCCGGGACAGATGATTGTTGATGACGTATTTGGTCCGGGCTTTGACGCCCGAACCCTCAATGCGGCGCAACTGGTTGCGGTGGCGCGACGCATGGCGGCGCTGATTGTGGAGGTGATTGACGGCACGCTTTCACCGCTGGCGCAGGCGCTGATGCAAACCGGTCTGCTGCCTGCGGGCGTGAAGCCGGAAGTGATTACGTTGTCCGGCGGGGTAGGCGAGTGCTACCGCAACCAACCTGCCGATCCGTTCTGTTTTTCCGATATTGGACCGCTGCTCGCCACGGCGCTGCATGAACATCCGCGCCTGCGTGAGATGAACGTGCAGTTCCCGGCGCAAACCGTGCGCGCCACGGTGATTGGCGCCGGGGCGCATACGCTGTCGCTTTCGGGCAGCACCATCTGGCTGGAAGGCGTGGCGCTTCCGCTGCGCAATCTGCCGGTGGCGATTCCGGTTGATGAGGCTGATTTGGTGGCCGCCTGGCAACAGGCGTTAATGCAGCTCGATCTGGATCCGCAAACGGACGCCTACGTGCTGGCGTTGCCCGGTTCTCTGCCGGTGCGCTACGCCGCGCTGTTAACGGTAATTGATGCGCTGCTGGCTTTTGTCGCGCGTTATCCAAATCCGCATCCCCTGCTGGTGGTAGCCGAGCAGGATTTTGGTAAAGCCCTGGGCATGCTGTTACGCCCACAGTTACAGCAACACCCGCTGGCGGTCATCGATGAGGTGGTTGTCCGGGCGGGGGACTATATCGACATTGGTACGCCTCTTTTTGGCGGATCGGTTGTGCCGGTGACGGTGAAATCACTCGCATTTCCTTCCTGAGGGAACGACTTATGAAACTAAAGACCACATTGTTCGGCAATGTTTATCAGTTTAAGGATGTTAAAGAGGTGCTGGCTAAAGCCAACGAACTGCGTTCGGGGGATGTGCTGGCAGGGGTAGCTGCAACCAGTTCACAGGAACGCGTGGCGGCCAAGCAGGTATTGTCGGAAATGACGGTAGCGGATATCCGCAATAACCCGGTGATTTCCTATGAAGAGGACTGCGTGACGCGTCTGATTCAGGATGACGTCAATGAAACGGCCTATAACCGCATCAAAAACTGGAGTATCAGCGAGCTGCGCGAGTACGTGCTGAGCGATGAAACTTCCGTTGATGACATCGCGTTTACGCGCAAAGGGTTAACGTCGGAGGTGGTCGCTGCGGTAGCAAAAATCTGCTCCAACGCGGACCTGATCTACGGCGGCAAGAAAATGCCAGTGATCAAAAAGGCTAACACCACCATCGGTCTGCCGGGCACCTTTAGCTGCCGTTTGCAGCCGAACGACACCCGTGACGACGTGCAGAGTATTGCGGCGCAAATCTATGAAGGGCTGTCTTTCGGGGCGGGCGATGCGGTGATCGGCGTAAACCCGGTAACGGATGACGTGGAAAACTTAAGCCGCGTGCTCGATACCGTGTACGGCGTTATCGATAAATTCAATATTCCGACCCAGGGCTGTGTACTGGCGCACGTTACCACCCAGATTGAAGCGATTCGTCGCGGCGCGCCGGGTGGATTGATCTTCCAGAGTATCTGCGGCAGCGAGAAAGGCTTAAAAGAGTTCGGTGTTGAGCTGGCAATGCTCGACGAAGCGCGCGCAGTTGGCGCTGAATTCAACCGTATCGCCGGGGAAAACTGTCTTTACTTCGAAACCGGACAAGGGTCGGCGCTCTCCGCTGGCGCAAACTTCGGCGCCGATCAGGTAACAATGGAAGCGCGTAACTACGGGCTGGCGCGGCACTACGATCCGTTCCTGGTGAATACCGTCGTGGGCTTTATCGGGCCGGAGTATCTCTACAACGACCGTCAGATCATTCGCGCCGGTCTGGAAGATCACTTTATGGGCAAGCTGAGCGGCATCTCAATGGGCTGCGACTGCTGCTACACCAACCATGCTGATGCTGACCAGAACCTTAACGAAAACCTGATGATTTTGCTCGCCACCGCTGGCTGCAACTACATCATGGGCATGCCGCTCGGCGACGACATCATGCTCAACTATCAGACCACCGCATTCCACGATACCGCGACCGTCCGCCAGTTGCTGAACCTGCGCCCGTCGCCGGAATTTGAACGCTGGCTGGAAACCATGGGCATTATGGCAAACGGTCGCCTGACCAAACGGGCGGGCGATCCGTCACTGTTCTTTTGATGATGCGGGGATGAAACACGATGGATCAAAAACAGATTGAAGAAATTGTACGCAGCGTAATGGCGTCAATGGGGGAGTCGCAGCCGCAGGCTCAAAAATCGTCAGCACCAGCAAAATGCAGCACCACGCAGTGCGCCGCGCCGACTGGTGAAAGTTGTGCGATGGACTTAGGTTCAGCCGAAGCCAAAGCGTGGATAGGCGTTGAGAATCCGCACCGCGCAGAGGTGTTGACTGAACTGCGGCGCAGTACCGCGGCGCGTGTATGTACTGGTCGCGCCGGTCCTCGTCCGCGTACCCAGGCGTTGCTGCGCTTCCTGGCCGACCACTCGCGTTCAAAAGATACGGTATTAAAAGAAGTGCCGGAAGAGTGGGTAAAAGCGCAGGGACTGCTGGAAGTACGCTCGGAAATCAGCGACAAAAACCTGTATCTGACGCGCCCGGATCTTGGCCGTCGTCTGAGCGCGGAAGCCATTGATGCGCTGAAATCGCAGTGTGTGATGAACCCGGATGTGCAGGTGATTATCTCTGATGGCCTGTCTACTGACGCCATCACCGCTAACTACGAAGAGATTCTGCCGCCATTGTTGTCGGGCTTAAAACAGGCCGGACTGAAGGTTGGGACCCCGTTCTTCGTTCGCTATGGTCGCGTAAAAATCGAAGATCAGATCGGCGAGCTACTGGGCGCGAAAGCGGTGATCCTGCTGGTGGGGGAACGTCCGGGTCTCGGTCAGTCGGAAAGTCTCTCCTGCTACGCCGTCTATTCGCCGCGCGTTGCGACGACCGTAGAAGCTGACCGTACCTGTATCTCGAACATTCACCAGGGCGGTACGCCACCGGTTGAAGCTGCGGCGGTAATTGTGGATTTGGCCAAGCGCATGCTGGAGCAAAAAGCCTCCGGCATTAATATGACCCGTTAAGGAGGCATCATGCCAGCATTAGATTTGATTAGACCTTCAGTCACCGCAATGCGCGTGATTGCCTCGGTAAATGACGGTTTTGCCCGCGAGCTTAAGTTACCGCCACATATCCGTAGCCTCGGACTCATCACAGCAGACTCTGATGACGTGGCGTATATTGCCGCAGACGAAGCGACAAAACAGGCGATGGTGGAAGTGGTTTATGGCCGCTCGCTGTATGCCGGGGCGGCGCATAGTCCCTCTCCAACCTCGGGCGAAGTACTGATTATGCTCGGTGGACCCAACCCGGCTGAAGTTCGCGCGGGTCTGGACGCGATGGTGGCCAACATTGAAAGCGGCGCAGCGTTTCAGTGGGCGAATGACGCAGAAGATACCGCTTTCCTGGCGCACGTGGTTTCGCGTACCGGTTCGTATCTTTCCGCGACGGCGGGATGCCGACTTGGCGATCCGATGGCGTATCTGGTGGCGCCGCCGCTGGAAGCAACATTTGGTATTGATGCGGCGCTGAAATCTGCCGATGTACAACTGGTGACCTACGTGCCGCCGCCGTCAGAAACCAACTATTCAGCAGCGTTTTTGACCGGTAGCCAGGCCGCTTGTAAAGCCGCATGTAACGCCTTTGCCGATGCCGTTCTGGATATTGCCCGTAATCCAATCCAGCGCGCGTAAGAGAGGTTGTGATGATCAATGCACTGGGATTACTGGAAGTGGATGGCATGGTGGCTGCCGTAGACGCGGCGGATGCCATGCTGAAAGCCGCGAACGTACGCCTGCTGAGCCACGAAGTGCTCGATCCTGGCAGGCTGACGCTGGTGGTGGAAGGCGATCTGGCGGCGTGCCGCGCAGCGCTTGATGCCGGCAGCGCCGCCGCAGCGCGTACAGGCCGTGTTATCAGCCGTAAAGAGATAGGCCGACCGGACGATGACACCCAGTGGCTGATCGGCGGTTTTAAGCGCCAGCCGAAGAAACCAGAACAGAAGCCAGATGTAAAAACAGACGTAAAAGCAGAGAAGACGCAGGACGCCCCGTTGACGTCTGAATCCTCTGCACAACTTCTGACGCTGTTGGCATCGGTCCGTCAAGGAATGACGGCAGGGGAAGTGGCTGCCCACTTTGGCTGGTCACTTGATGAAGCCAGAAAGGCGCTGGAACAGCTCTTTTCTGACGGAGCGTTGCGTAAACGTAGTAGCCGCTACCGCTTAAAAAATTAACCTGTCGGAGGGCCGGGGGCTTCCCTGAAGCTTCCGGCTTAAAAGATCATGAAAAAGAACCGTACTGCAAACTTGCACCATCTTTATCATGAAGCACTACCCGAAGACGTTAAACTTACGCCGAAAGTAGAGGTGGACAACGTTCACCAGCGGCGAACAACGGATGTATATGAACACGCGCTGACGATTACCGCCTGGCAGCAGATTTACGACCAGCTGCATCCGGGAAAATTTCATGGCGAGTTCACGGAAATCCTGCTCGACGATATTCAGGTTTTCCGTGAATACACCGGACTCGCGCTGCGCCAGTCATGCCTTGTCTGGCCGAACTCGTTCTGGTTTGGTATTCCGGCCACGCGCGGCGAACAGGGATTTATTGGCGCCCAATGTCTGGGAAGTGCTGAAATTGCCACCCGTCCAGGCGGGACGGAGTTTGAACTGAGTACGCCGGATGATTACACCATTCTGGGGGTTGTCATTTCGGAAGAGGCGATTGCCCGTCAGGCCAACTTCCTGCATAACCCGGAAAGGGTGCTGCATATGCTGCGCAACCAGTCGGCGCTGGAAGTCAAAGAACAGCACAAAGCCGCGCTATGGGGCTTTGTGCAGCAGGCGCTGGCGACGTTTAGCGAGAATCCGGAAAACCTGCGTCAACCTGCGGTACGCAAAGTGTTGGGCGATAACCTGTTGCTGGCGATGGGGACTATGCTGGAAGAAGCGCAGCCGATTATAACCGCTGAGAGCATCAGCCATCAGAGCTATCGTCGTCTGTTGTCACGTGCGCGCGAATATGTGCTGGAAAACATGTCAGAGCCGCTGACCGTGCTCGATTTGTGTAACCAACTGCACGTTAGTCGCCGGACGTTGCAAAACGCCTTTCACGCGATACTGGGTATTGGTCCGAATGCCTGGTTAAAACGTATTCGCCTGAACGCCGTGCGTCGCGAGTTGATAAGCCCGTGGTCGCAGAGTACGACGGTGAAAGATGCCGCCATGCAGTGGGGATTCTGGCATTTAGGGCAGTTTGCTACCGACTACCAGCAGTTGTTTGCGGAAAAACCGTCGTTGACGCTGCATCAGCGTATGCGGCAGTGGGCGTGATAAGATTATGGTGCCGGATGCGACGCTTTGTGTCTTATCCGGCCTACGGATTGTAGACCGGATAAGCGTCGCGCCATCAGGCAATTACACCCAGTCGCGGGCCTGAATAAACTCGCTAAGGGCAGCTTCCGGGCTGTTCGCTTCCGGCTGCCAGTCATACTCCCAGCGCACCAGCGGCGGCATCGACATCAGAATTGATTCCGTGCGCCCGCCGGTTTGTAAACCAAATAACGTGCCGCGATCCCACACCAGGTTAAATTCCACATAGCGCCCGCGACGATAAAGCTGGAAATCACGCTCGCGCTCGCCCCAGTTCATCGCTTTACGTCGCTCAACAATGGGCAGATACGCCTCGGTGTAACCTTGCCCCACCGCCTGCATAAAGGCGAAGCAGTGGTCGAAACCCGGCGTATTCAAATCATCGAAAAACAACCCGCCAATGCCGCGCTGCTCGTTACGGTGTTTAAGGAAGAAGTAGTCATCGCACCACTTTTTGTAACGGGGATAAACGTCATCACCGAACGGCTGACACAGATCCCGCGCCGTACGGTGCCAGTGTACCGCATCCTCTTCAAAGCCGTAGTAGGGCGTTAAGTCAAAGCCGCCGCCAAACCACCAGACTGGGTCGGCGCCCGGTTTTTCCGCGATAAAAAACCGCACGTTGGCATGACTGGTCGGAATGTAGGGATTGAGTGGATGCACCACCAGCGAGACGCCCATGGCTTCAAAGCTGCGTCCGGCAAGCTCTGGTCTATGGGCGGTGGCCGAGGCCGGCATCGCATCGCCGTGGACGTGAGAGAAATTGACGCCCGCTTGCTCGAAAATACCGCCGTTACGCAGCACCCGGCTGCGTCCGCCGCCGCCCGCTTCGCGCTGCCAGCTATCTTCAACAAACTCGGCGCCGTCTACGGCGGATAATCGCTGGCAAATATCGTCCTGCAGGCTAAGCAGGAAGTGTTTTACGCGCTGTGCATCGGGCTTCATGATTAACGTTTCTTCGAGTGTGCTTTCTGGTTATCAAACCAGTGGAAATAACTGATGATGCCATTGGCGATAGCGGTAGCAATTTTTTGACGAAATGCCGCCGTACCCAACAGACGTTCTTCTTCCGGATTAGTAATGAACGACGTTTCGACCAGTACCGAAGGAATTGAGGGTGATTTTAGCACCACGAAGGCGGCCTGTTCCGTGCTGCGACTGTGCAGACGGTGTACTGGTTTAATCTTCTTGAGAATATGCGAGCCTAACGTCAGGCTGTTTTTAATGGTATCGGTTTGCACCAGATCAAATAGCACCTGCTGCAACAAGTGATCTTTATCGGTGGTTTTTTTCCCGGCGACTTCATCGGCGCGGTTTTCGCGATCGGACAGATACTTTGCCATAGCGCTACTGGCGCCGCGATTGGACAGCGCGAAGACCGATGCGCCCGCGGCGCTTGGGTTGGTAAAACCGTCGGCGTGAATCGACATAAACAGATCGGCCCCGTGTTTGTGGGCGATCTCGACGCGATCGTAAAGCGGAATAAATGTATCGCCAGAGCGGGTCAGGCGCGCATCAATCCCCTGATTGCGAAGAATAGAGCGCACGTTTTTGGCAATCGCCAGTACCACGTGCTTTTCTTTCGAACCGTTGCGTCCAATTGCGCCGGTATCTATCCCTCCGTGACCCGGATCAAGGACAACCACGCGTTTAGCGCCTGATTTTTTCGCTTTCGGTTTGCTGTGTCCATTATTGGTTTTTAGCGCTTCTTCTTTAGCGATGGCTTGCGACATGCCTGACAGCGTCAGGGCGGCCAGCCCGGCTTTCAGCACCTGGCGGCGCGATGTGAGTGTTTTTAGTGGTTTAAAAGTGCTCATACGGCCTGAGTTGTAAAAAAAGGTTCCAGACGTTATATCGTATCGCGTAGTCCGTTGCGACGGATCGGGATAAGAATTGTTTTACTTTTCATTTCAATACGTGACAATTCCGTATTATGCCATTTTTTCCGCCGCTTCGCGTCAGATATTGGCTAAATCAGCCGTTCGCGCCATAATCGCTTTTTAACGTCCTGAAAAGGTAACCAATACCATGGAAATACGCGTTTTTCGCCAGGAAGATTTCGAAGAGGTGATCACCCTCTGGGAGCGCTGTGATTTGCTGCGTCCATGGAATGACCCGGAAATGGACATTGAGCGTAAAGTAAATCATGACGTCAGCTTGTTCCTGGTCGCTGAAGTGAACGGCGAGGTAGTCGGTACGGTGATGGGCGGTTACGACGGCCATCGCGGCTCGGCCTATTACCTGGGCGTGCATCCTGAGTTTCGCGGTCGCGGCATCGCCAATGCGCTGCTTAACCGACTGGAGAAAAAACTCATCGCCCGCGGGTGTCCGAAGATTCAAATCATGGTGCGTGAGGATAATGATCTGGTGTTGGGGATGTATGAACGCCTGGGCTATGAACATGCGGATGTACTCAATCTCGGTAAGCGCTTGATCGAAGATGAAGAGTACTGAATTTCACCCCGCCGACTATGACGGTCACGGACGTCTGCGCCTGCCTTTTCTGTTCTGGTGCGTACTGCTGCTGCAGGCACGCACCTGGGTACTGTTTGTGATTGCCGGCTCTTCCCGGGAGCAGGGCAATACGCTACTGAATCTGTTTTATCCCGACCATAACGCGTTCTGGCTGGGGTTGCTTCCCGGCGTTCCCGCGGTGGTGGCTTTTTTACTCAGCGGGCGGCGTTTTGCGTTTCCTGTTTTGTGGCGCTGGCTGCGCGGATTGCTGATTCTCGCGCAACTGGTGCTGCTTTGCTGGCAACCGGCGATGTGGCTGGCAGGCGATCCTGTCAACGGCATCGGACTGGCGCTGCTGGTTGCGGATATCGTCGCGCTGGTCTGGCTGTTAACCAATCAACGTCTGCGCGCCTGTTTTTCCCTTGAGAAAGAATAACGGCACTTTTTGGCGAAACCGGACTCCAAGCAACGTTGATAAATAAGGAAGGAAGTGAAATGAAATCACTGCGTTTGACTTTATGCGCGATGCCGCTGCTATTGACCGGGTGTTCCACGCTGTCGTCGGTGAACTGGTCTGCCGCCAATCCGTGGAACTGGTTCGGTTCTTCAACGCAGGTCACTGAGCAGGGCGTCGGCGCGTTAACTGGCGCTACGCCGCTGGATGAAAAAGCTATTGCTGATGCCCTGGACGGTGATTACCGCCTGCGCAGCGGGATGAAGACCGATGACGGTAATGTGGTGCGCTTCTATGAAGCGATGAAAGATGACAAGCTGGCAATGGTCATCAATGGCAGTCAGGGAACTATCAGCCGTATTGATGTCCTGGACAGCGATATTTCATCAGACGCGGGTGTCGAAATCGGTACACCGTTTAGCGACCTTTACACCAAAGCCTTTGGTAATTGCCAGAAAGCAACCGGCGATGACAGCGCGAACATTGAATGTAAAGCTGAAGGAAGTCAGCATATTAGCTATATTTTTTCCGGCGAATGGAGCGGGCCTGAGGGCTTAATGCCATCGGACGATACGCTGAAAACGTGGAAAGTCAGCAAAATCATCTGGCGGCGTTAATTTGCGTCTGAACAAATCGACTTGCTAAAAAAACAGGTAGAATAGCGCCAATCAATGCCACGAGGTCGTGGCATCTTTTTTTCAGGAGGAACAATGTCTCAGGTTCAGAGTGGCATTTTGCCAGAACATTGCCGTGCGGCGATTTGGATTGAAGCCAATGTTAAAGGCGACGTTGAGGCCCTGCGTGCGGCCAGCAAAATCTTTGCCGATAAACTGGCGACCTTTGAAGCGAAGTTCCCGGATGCGCATCTGGGCGCGGTTGTGGCTTTCGGCAACAACACCTGGCGTGCATTAAGCGGCGGCGTTGGGGCGGAAGAGTTAAAAGACTTTATCCCTTACGGTAAAGGCCTGGCGCCGGCCACCCAGTATGATGTGCTGATCCATATACTCTCTCTGCGTCATGACGTGAATTTCTCCGTCGCGCAGGCGGCAATGGAAGCATTTGGTGAATGCATTGACGTTAAAGAAGAGATCCACGGTTTCCGTTGGGTTGAAGAACGCGATCTCAGCGGCTTTGTTGACGGTACGGAAAACCCGGCTGGTGAAGAAACGCGCCGTGAAGTCGCGGTGATCAAAGATGGCGTGGATGCTGGCGGCAGCTATGTGTTTGTGCAGCGTTGGGAACATAACCTGAAGCAACTTAACCGCATGAGCATTCATGACCAGGAAATGATGATTGGTCGCACCAAAGAAGCTAACGAAGAGATCGACGGTGATGACCGTCCGGTTACCTCTCACCTGAGCCGTGTCGATCTGAAAGAAGACGGTAAAGGGCTGAAAATTGTGCGCCAGAGCCTGCCGTACGGTACCGCCAGCGGCACACACGGTCTCTATTTCTGCGCCTACTGCGCACGTCTGCACAATATTGAGCAGCAACTGCTAAGCATGTTCGGTGACACTGACGGTAAGCGCGACGCGATGCTGCGTTTCACCAAGCCGGTAACTGGCGGCTATTATTTTGCCCCGTCGCTGGACCGACTGATGGCGCTGTGATGGTAAGTTGCCGGATGGCGAACTGATCTTGTCATCTGCAACTAAATAGATATCCCCGAATTGTCGGGGATTTTTTTTACCTGAGATTAACCTGATTTAGTGAGCTATTCCTCAGCACCGATTTGTTATTGCTGTATCTTCTGCGTGAATGAAGCGAAGGCTTCATATTCAAAAGGAGAATATTGAAATGGGAAAACTCACGGGCAAAACAGCATTGATTACGGGCGCATCTCAGGGTATTGGCGAAGGGATCGCCAGAACGTTTGCCCGCCATGGCGCGAACTTAATCCTGCTGGATATCTCCGATGAGATTGAAAAACTGGCGGATGAGCTGGCTGGACGCGGTCACCGCTGCACGGCGGTTCACGCGGATGTCAGAGATTTTGCTTCAGTCACGGAAGCGGTGAAACGCGCGAAGAAGGTTGAAGGCAAAATCGATATTCTGGTCAACAACGCCGGCGTATGTCGCCTCGGTAACTTCCTTGAGATGAGCGATGACGATCGCGACTTCCATATTGATATCAATATCAAAGGCGTCTGGAACGTAACGAAAGCCGTACTGCCGGAGATGATTGATCGCAAAGACGGGCGCATCGTGATGATGTCCTCAGTCACTGGCGATATGGTGGCCGATCCGGGCGAAACGGCCTACGCAATGTCAAAAGCGGCGATTATCGGCTTAACCAAATCGCTGGCGGTGGAATATGCGCAGTCCGGCATTCGCGTGAACGCCATTTGCCCTGGCTATGTTCGTACGCCGATGGCGGAAAATATTGCGCGTCAGTCCAATCCGGACGATCCGGAATCTGTATTAACTGAAATGGCGAAAGCGATTCCAATGCGTCGTCTGGCCTGTCCGCTTGAAGTCGGCGAACTGGCCGCGTTTCTCGCCTCGGATGAGTCCAGTTATTTAACTGGCACGCAAAACGTCATTGATGGCGGCAGCACTTTGCCTGAAAGCGTAAGCGTTGGCGTCTGATTGATGCCGGTCTCCTCCCCGCGCGATGGGGAGGAGGTACCCCTTATTCTCTTTTCAACTTTCAAATCATCAAACGGTATATAAAACCGTTACTCCTTTAGCACTGGTTATAAATATGATGACCATAAGAAAGTCATTAAATTTATAAGGGTGCGCAATGGCCGTTAACTTACTGAAAAAAAGAACCCTGACGCTGGCAGCAATGCTGTTGCTGGTGGGGCAGGCGCAGGCAACGGAACTGCTGAACAGTTCATACGATGTCTCCCGCGAGCTGTTTGCCGCCCTTAACCCGTCGTTTGAACAGCAATGGGCGAAAGATAACGGTGGCGATAAACTGACGATTAAACAATCTCATGCCGGGTCATCAAAACAGGCGCTGGCGATTTTGCAGGGACTGAAAGCTGACGTTGTGACCTATAACCAGGTCACCGATGTGCAGATCCTGCACGATAAAGGCAAACTGATCTCTGCCGATTGGCAAAGCCGCCTGCCGAATAACAGCTCGCCATTCTATTCCACCATGGCGTTTTTAGTGCGTAAGGGTAACCCGAAGAATATCCACGAATGGAACGATCTGGTTCGCCCGGACGTGAAGCTGATTTTCCCGAACCCGAAAACCTCCGGAAATGCGCGTTACACCTATTTAGCGGCATGGGGCGCGGCGGACAAAGCTGACGGCGGCGATAAAGCCAAAACCGAACAATTTATGACCCAGTTCCTGAAAAATGTCGAAGTGTTTGATACCGGCGGTCGCGGTGCAACGACCACCTTTGTTGAACGCGGTCTGGGTGATGTGCTGATCACATTTGAATCAGAAGTGAACAACATCCGTAAACAGTATGAAGATCAGGGCTTCGAAGTCGTGGTGCCAAAGGTCAACATTCTGGCGGAATTCCCGGTAGCCTGGGTCGATAAAAATGTGCAGGCCAACGGTACTGAAAAAGCGGCGAAAGCGTACCTGAACTGGCTGTACAGCCCACAGGCGCAAACCATCATTACCGATTTCTACTACCGCGTGAACAACCCGCAGGTGATGGACAAGCTGAAAGATAAATTCCCGCAAACCGAACTGTTCCGCGTGGAAGACAAGTTTGGCACGTGGCCTGAGGTGATGAAAACGCACTTTGTCAGCGGCGGCGAGCTGGACAAACTGTTGGCGGCGGGGCGTAAGTAAATGTTTGCTGTTTCCTCCCGACGCGTGCTGCCCGGCTTTACCTTAAGCCTGGGCACCAGCTTACTGTTCGTTTGCCTGATATTGCTGCTGCCGCTTAGCGCGCTGGTCATGCAACTGGCGCAAATGAGCTGGGCGCAGTATTGGGAAGTGATTACCAATCCGCAGGTGGTAGCGGCTTATAAAGTGACGCTGCTGTCGGCGTTTGTGGCATCGATTTTTAACGGCGTGTTCGGTCTGCTGATGGCGTGGATCTTAACCCGCTATCGCTTTCCGGGCCGTACGCTGTTGGATGCGCTGATGGACCTGCCGTTTGCGTTGCCTACGGCGGTAGCTGGCCTGACGCTGGCGTCGCTGTTTTCAGTCAATGGCTTCTACGGCGAATGGCTGGCGAAGCTGGATATTAAGGTGACCTACACCTGGCTGGGCATCGCGGTGGCGATGGCCTTTACCAGCATTCCGTTTGTCGTGCGCACCGTACAGCCGGTGCTGGAAGAGTTAGGCCCGGAGTATGAAGAAGCGGCGGAAACGCTTGGCGCCACGCGCTGGCAGAGTTTTCGTAAAGTGGTGTTGCCAGAGCTGTCTCCTGCGCTGGTGGCGGGCGTAGCGCTCTCGTTTACCCGAAGCCTCGGTGAGTTTGGCGCGGTTATTTTTATCGCCGGGAACATCGCATGGAAAACAGAAGTGACCTCGCTAATGATTTTTGTTCGCTTGCAGGAGTTTGACTACCCGGCTGCCAGCGCGATTGCTTCTGTGATCCTCGGGGCGTCGTTGCTGCTACTGTTTTCAATTAACACCCTGCAAAGTCGCTTTGGTCGACGCGTGGTAGGTCACTAATGGCAGACATTACCCAATTGAAACGCTATGACGCACCCCGCATTAACTGGGGTAAATGGTTTCTGATCGGCACGGGCATGTTGGTATCGGCCTTTATTTTGCTGGTGCCGATGATTTATATCTTCGTGCAGGCGTTCAGCAAGGGATTAATGCCGGTGCTACAGAACCTGGCTGACCCGGATATGCTGCATGCCATTTGGCTGACGGTGCTAATTGCGCTGATTGCGGTGCCGGTGAATCTGGTGTTCGGCGTATTGCTGGCCTGGCTGGTGACTCGCTTCAACTTCCCTGGACGACAGCTGTTGCTGACGCTGTTGGATATTCCCTTTGCCGTCTCGCCAGTGGTCGCTGGTCTGATCTATCTGTTGTTTTACGGTTCTAACGGCCCGCTGGGTGGTTGGCTGGATGAGCACAACCTGCAAATTATGTTCTCCTGGCCGGGAATGGTGCTGGTGACGGTGTTCGTGACCTGTCCGTTTGTGGTGCGCGAGCTGGTACCGGTGATGCTAAGTCAGGGCAGCAATGAAGACGAAGCGGCGATTTTACTTGGTGCCTCCGGCTGGCAGATGTTCCGCCGCGTCACGCTGCCGAATATCCGTTGGGCGTTGCTGTATGGCGTGGTGCTGACTAATGCCCGTGCGATAGGCGAATTCGGCGCGGTGTCGGTGGTTTCCGGCTCGATTCGCGGCGAAACCTTATCTTTACCACTGCAGATTGAATTACTGGAGCAGGACTATAACGCCGTCGGCTCCTTTACCGCCGCCGCGCTGTTGACGCTGATGGCGATTATTACCCTGTTTTTGAAGAGCATGTTGCAATGGCGTCTGGAGAACCAGGAGAAACGCGCGCAGCAGGAGGAAAATCATGAGCATTGAGATTGCCAATATTAAGAAGTCTTTTGGTCGCACCCAGGTGCTGAACGATATCTCGCTGGATATTCCTTCAGGTCAAATGGTTGCTCTGCTGGGGCCATCCGGTTCGGGCAAAACTACGCTGCTGCGTATCATTGCCGGGCTGGAGCATCAGTCCAGCGGGCATATTCGTTTTCACGGCACCGACGTCAGCCGTCTGCATGCGCGCGATCGCAAAGTGGGATTTGTGTTCCAGCACTATGCGCTATTTCGTCATATGACGGTATTCGACAATATCGCCTTTGGTCTGACAGTTCTGCCACGGCGTGAGCGTCCGAATGCGGCGGCGATCAAAGCCAAAGTGACCAAACTGCTGGAGATGGTGCAATTGGCTCATCTGGCGGATCGTTTCCCGGCACAGCTTTCCGGTGGGCAAAAGCAGCGTGTGGCATTAGCGCGTGCCCTGGCGGTAGAACCGCAGATCCTGCTACTCGACGAGCCTTTTGGCGCGCTCGATGCTCAGGTGCGTAAAGAACTGCGCCGTTGGCTGCGTCAACTGCATGAGGAGCTGAAGTTTACCAGCGTGTTTGTTACCCACGATCAGGAAGAAGCGACGGAAGTTGCAGACCGGGTGGTGGTGATGAGCCAGGGTCATATCGAACAGGCCGACGCACCGGATCAGGTCTGGCGTGAACCGGCTACCCGTTTTGTGTTGGAGTTTATGGGCGAGGTTAACCGCCTGCAGGGGACGATTCGCGGTGGGCAATTCCACGTGGGCGCACACCGTTGGCCGTTGGGCTATACGCCTGGCTATCAGGGACCGGTCGATCTGTTCCTGCGTCCATGGGAAGTGGATGTGAGCCGCCGTACCAGCCTGGATTCGCCGCTGCCGGTTCAGGTGCTGGAAGCCAGTCCGAAAGGGCACTACACCCAATTAGTTGTACAACCCCTCGGGTGGTACAACGAACCGCTGACGGTCATCATGCAGGGCGATGATTCCCCGAGCCGCGGTGAACGGCTGTTTGTTGGACTGCAAAATGCACGTTTGTATAACGGCGACCAGCGTATTGAAACGCGTGAAGAGGAACTTGCCCTGGCGCAATCAGCCTGATAGGTTAATTTGCATAGTTATCGCCCGGTGGCGCTACGCTTACCGGGCTTTTTTACGAGCTGAAAACGTGAACACATTAGAACAAACAATTGGCAATACGCCTCTGGTGAAATTACAACGCCTGGCGCCGGATAACGGCAGCGAAATTTGGGTCAAGCTGGAAGGGAATAATCCTGCGGGTTCGGTGAAAGACCGGGCGGCGCTGTCGATGATTGTTGAAGCGGAAAAGCGTGGGGAAATTAAGCCGGGGGACGTATTGATTGAGGCCACCAGCGGCAATACTGGCATCGCGCTGGCGATGATCGCCGCGCTGAAGGGCTACCGCATGAAGCTGCTGATGCCGGACAACATGAGCCAGGAACGCCGGGCGGCAATGCGTGCCTATGGTGCGGAGCTGATTCTGGTCACTAAAGAACAGGGGATGGAAGGGGCGCGCGATTTAGCCCTCGCTATGTCTGAGCGCGGAGAAGGTAAACTGCTCGATCAGTTTAATAATCCCGATAACCCGTATGCGCACTACACCACCACCGGACCCGAAATCTGGCAGCAGACGTCAGGTCGCATCACGCATTTTGTCTCCAGTATGGGGACGACCGGTACCATTACCGGCGTGTCGCGTTTTCTGCGTGAGCAGGAAAAAGCGGTCACTATCGTTGGCCTGCAGCCGGAAGAGGGCAGCAGTATTCCGGGAATTCGCCGCTGGCCTGCGGAATATATGCCGGGCATTTTTAACGCCTCGCTGGTGGATGAGGTGCTGGATATTCACCAGAATGATGCCGAAAACACCATGCGTGAACTGGCCGTTCGTGAAGGGATTTTCTGCGGTGTCAGTTCTGGCGGCGCGGTCGCGGGCGCGTTACGCGTCGCACGTGCCACGCCCGGCGCGGTAGTTGTGGCGATCATCTGCGATCGCGGCGATCGCTACCTTTCGACCGGCGTCTTTGGTGAAGAGCACTTTAATCAGGGGCTGGGAATTTAACTTGTTGGCCTGATAAGCGTAGCGCCATCAGGTAACTGCCTGGCACGATGGCCGGATAATGTTTTATCCGGCCAGGGATGATTACTCGTTACGTTTTTGCACCAGCTTATCCAGGAATTGCCACAGCTTCTCATTCATCTGCTGGTAGTCCCAGGCGCGCATCTCTTCAACCGGGCGGATGAAGCGTTTCCCTTCAGCTTCGGCCAGCTCTTGCTCTGAGTGCTGAATTAATCCTTCAATCGCATCAGCTGTGAACTCCATATGGCACTGGAAACCATAGACGAAATTACCGTATTGCACGATTTGCCGCGGGCAGCCCTCGCTTGCGGCCAGAATTATCGCCTGGTCGGTTAACCCTGGCATGTCGTTGTGCCAGTGACCGACGATAAGCGGTGAGCCGAAATGGCTGAATAACGGGTGCTGTTGGCCTGATTCGGTAAGGGTGATTGGATAGTGGCCAATCTCTTTTTCCGGGCTTTGACACACCTTCGCGCCCAGCGCTTCGCCAATTAACTGCGAGCCCAAACAGATCCCCACCACGATTTTTCGTGCCGTAATCGCCTGGTTGATCAGATGCTGCTCGGCCTGAGCGTCAAAGTATGGGCACTCTGCCTGCGTGGCGCGGGGCGACTGCGGGCCGCCAAAGACGACGAGCATATCGAAACCATCGGCATTGGCGGGAACCGTTTCTCCAGCGTATACGCGTGACCAGGTGATGGTATAGCCGCGCGATTCGGCCCACGGCAGGTACGCGCCAGCAGATTCAAAAGACTCATGAATAACAAAATGAACTCGCACTTTTTCTCTCCTGTTAGCGCTTGAGCGCCTGATGAATATCAGCCGCCAGCTTATCAATGTCGCTGTCTTCTAATGTTGACAGCGTAATGCGTAAACCATGTGCAGGCGTATTGACGCCGAACACTTCGCCTTCGCGTACCAGCCAGCCGGACTTTGCCAGCGCAAAAGCGATCGCCTGACTGTGATCTGCCAGCGGTAACCACAGATTCAGACCATCCCCGACGGGCAGTTCAATACCATATTGGCGCAGAGCTGAATTTAGCTTTTGCTGCTGGACGGCGTAAAACTGCTGCGTTTGCGCCAGCGTGTGTTGATATGTCTCGTCACTCAGGCAGGCGCAGGCTAAATCCTGCAGCAGATGGCTGACCCACTGACTGCCGGAGTTGAGCCGTAAACGCAGTTTCCCGGAAGTGACGGGATCGCTGGCGACGATAGCCAGGCGTAAATCCGGGCCTAAAGTTTTCGACATCGAACGGACAATCGCCCAGTGCGTGGTTTTCTGCGCAATCACCGGATACCAGCGGCAAGCGGACAGCAGCGCAAAGTGGTCGTCGACAATCACCAGCGTCTGCGGATAGCGGGCCAGGATTTCCTGCAATTGCGCCGCGCGGGATGCGCTCAGACTGCATCCTGTCGGGTTATGCGCGCGCGGGGTCAGAATCACCGCCCGCGCGCCTTTCTGTAATGCGCATTCCAGCATGGCGGGTTGCATGCCTTCACTGTCGACGTTAACTGGACTGGCGGAGAATCCGGCATAACGCAGCATGTTGATGCTGCTTAAAAAGCACGGGTCTTCTACAACCACGCTATCGCCGGGCAGCAAATGGGCGCACAGCAGCCGCTCGATAGCGTCAATGGCGCCGCTGGTGATATCAATTTCACCTTCGCCGGGCATGGCATTTTGCATCCATTGTGATGCCCATACCTTAAGTTCAGGTGATACAGCGGCATCGCCGTACAAGCGCGGATTCTTATTTATCTTCGCGAAATAACTACTCAGGTCAGGAAGCCGTGAGGGGGCTGGGTTACCGCCGGAAAGATCGATTAGTGGGGTATCTGGGTTCCCACCTTCCAGCGCAACGGGGGCAGTAATCCCCTTAATCACGGTGCCGTTGCGTCCCAGACTCTGTGCCAACCCGGAGGTGACCAGACGTTTGTAAGCCGCCGCGACAGTATTGCGGTTCACGTTTAATTCCGTTGCCAGTTCCCGCACTGGCGGCAACGTTTCTCCCGCTACCAGCGTGCCTGTAGCGACATGTTGACGGATACTGTCAAAAATTTCGTTAGCGGTTTTTCCGTCGATCATTATTGACCTATGACAAAATGGATTTTAGCATATGACGATAATAATGAGGCGTAAGCGCGCTGTCCAGCGAGAGGAGAAATTTATGGAGCAGGAGAGTGATATTCAGTCAGTGCTCTTCGACGACAAACATCGGGCATTACAGACCGATATCGTCGCCGTCCAGTCACAGGTGGTATATGGCAGCGTAGGCAACAGTATCGCTGTGCCGGCCATTAAAGCGCAGGGATTACGCGTGACGGCAGTACCCACGGTACTGTTCAGTAACACCCCGCATTATGAAACTTTTTACGGCGGCGTTATTCCGCCCGACTGGTTTAGCGGCTATCTGCGCGCCTTAAGCGAACGTGATGCCTTACGCGAGCTAAAGGCGGTGACGACAGGGTACATGGGCAGCGCGGAGCAAATCGCCTTGCTGGCACAGTGGCTGGAAACCGTTCGGGCCACGCATCCGGACCTGTGCATTTTGGTTGACCCCGTGATTGGCGATACGGATAGCGGTATGTATGTTAAAGCCGAAATCCCGGAGGCTTATCGTCAGCATCTGCTGCCGCTGGCGCAGGGGCTGACGCCGAACGTATTCGAGCTGCAAATGCTGAGCGGAAAGCCGTGTCGTACGCTTGATGAAGCAATCGCAGCGGCAAAATCTCTGCTTAGCGACACGCTGAAATGGGTGGTGATCACCAGCGCGCCGGGCGATAGCGAAGAGAATATTAATGTGGCGGTAGTGACGGCTGAAACGGTTGAGGTGTTCGCTCACCCGCGGGTGAAGACGGATTTAAAAGGCACCGGCGATCTGTTCTGTGCTGAACTGGTGAGCGGCATTGTGCTGGGGAAAGCGCTGACTACGGCAGCATACGATGCCGCGCAGCGCGTGCTGGACGTCATGAGCTGGACGCATCAGTGCGGTTGTGATGAATTAATTCTGCCACCGGCAGGGGAGGCGCGATGAAAAGTTATCGGCTGGTGGTTCGTCAGCATGGACGTTTAGTCGGGCATTTTGATACCAGCGGCACAGAGGCGCTGGAAGACATTTGTGTAGCGCGGGCGATGTTTGGTATTGCGGGTGGGTATGATTGTGAACTGCTGGTGTCTGATTCCGAAAGGCGGATGCTGGAAAGCGGACCGGAAGGGATGAAAATCCTGATGCGCGAGGCGTGTTACCGGCCGATGACCTCACAAATTTAACGCCGCCATCCGTTAGATAAAAAAATGGCGCCATCTGGCGCCATTCTTCTCTGCGGCAAGAATTACTTCTTGATGCGGATAACCGGAGTTTCACCCACGGTCACGCTACCGGACAGTTTGATCAGCTCTTTGATTTCGTCCATGTTGGAGATAACAACCGGAGTCAGGGTCGACTTGGCTTTTTCTTCCAGCAGCGGCAAATCGAATTCAATAACCGGGTCGCCCACTTTAACGCGCTGACCTTCTTCAGCGATACGCTTGAAGCCTTCGCCTTTCAGTTCAACGGTATCAATACCGAAGTGAACAAACAGCTCAATGCCGCTGTCGGATTCGATAGAGAAAGCGTGGTTGGTTTCAAAGATTTTGCCGATGGTGCCATCAACAGGGGCGACCATTTTATTACCGGTTGGTTTGATAGCGATGCCATCACCAACGATTTTTTCAGCAAAAACTACATCCGGCACGTCTTCGATGTTGACGATCTCGCCAGAGAGCGGAGCAACAATCTCAATAGTTCCGGTGTCTTTCTTATCATCAGAAACCAGAGATTTCAGTTTATCGAACAAACCCATGATCTTCTCCTAAGCAGTAAATTGGGCCGCATCTCGTGGATTAGCAGATTGTTTTTTCTTCAATGAACTTGTTAACCAGCGTCATTAACTCGTCCGTTGTCGGTTGAGCAAGAGCCTGCTCTGCTAACACCTTCGCATCTTCGAAGTTCGTGTTACGGATAATCTTCTTAATGCGCGGGATAGAAATGGCGCTCATAGAGAATTCGTCCAGACCCATCCCCAGCAACAGAAGTGTAGCACGTTCGTCGCCTGCAAGCTCACCACACATGCCAGTCCATTTGCCTTCAGCATGAGAAGCATCAATAACTTGCTTGATCAGCGTCAGCACAGATGGCGACATCGGTTGGTAAAGGTGTGAAATCATATCATTACCACGGTCAACTGCCAGGGTGTACTGCGTTAAATCATTGGTGCCGATACTAAAGAAATCAACTTCTTTGGCTAAATGACGCGCAATTGTTGCCGCAGCCGGTGTTTCCACCATCACGCCAATCTCAATGCTTTCGTCAAAAGCTTTACCTTCGTCGCGCAGTTCCTGTTTGTAGATTTCGATCTCTTTGCGCAGCGCGCGCACTTCTTCAACAGAGATGATCATCGGGAACATGATGCGCAGTTTACCGAAAGCAGAGGCACGCAGGATAGCGCGAACCTGGTCACGCAGGATCTCTTTACGATCCATGGCGATACGTACGGCGCGCCAGCCCAGGAACGGGTTCTCTTCTTTCGGGAAGTTCATGTACGGCAGCTCTTTATCGCCGCCGATGTCCATGGTACGGACGATGACCGCCTGAGAGCCACAGGCTTCAGCCACGGCTTTATACGCAGCGAACTGTTCTTCTTCAGTCGGCAGCGATTCACGGTCCATGAACAGGAATTCGGTGCGGTACAGACCAACACCTTCAGCGCCGTTACGCTCAGCGCCTTCAACGTCACGCACGGTACCGATGTTGGCGCAAACTTCAACCTGATGTCCGTCCAGCGTGATCGCCGGCAGATCTTTCAGTTTTGCGAGTTCCGCTTTCTCGGTCGCTACCTGCTCCTGAACGGCACGCAGTTGCTCGATAACGTCGTTGGTCGGATTGACGTAAACCTGGTTGTTTACGGCATCCAGAATCAGATAATCGTCGTTTTTCACCTGAGAGGTGACGCTACCCGTACCGACGATGGCAGGCAGTTCCAGAGAACGCGCCATGATGGAGGTGTGGGAAGTACGTCCACCCGCGTCAGTGATGAAACCCAGCACCTTGTTCAGGTTCAGCTGTGCGGTTTCTGACGGGGTCAGGTCTGCGGCAACCAGGATAACTTCTTCCTGAATCGCGCTCAGGTCGATGATCGCCAGACCCAGAATGTTACGCAGCAGGCGTTTACCGATGTCACGTACGTCAGCCGCACGTTCTTTCAGGTATTCATCATCCAGCTCTTCCAGGGCTGTGGCCTGACCTTCGATAACTTCATGCGCAGCTGCATCAGCCGTCATGTGCTTATCTTTAATCAGGGCTATGATTTCCTGCTCCAGCTCCTCATCTTCGAGCAGCATGATATGCCCTTCAAAGATGGCTTCTTTTTCTTCACCGAACGTTTCACCAGCTTTGGTTTTGATCGCTTCCAGTTGCGCAGATGCCTTGGCACGACCGCTCAGAAAACGTTCAACTTCCTGATCAACCTTGTCGGCAGAAATTTTTTTCCGGTCAATGACGATTTCGTCTTCTTTCAGCAGCAATGCTTTGCCGAAAGCGATACCCGGGGATGCTAAAATGCCTGAAATCATAACCCTACCTTACTTGTGACTGATATTTAAAAGAACTCGTTGAACTTACTCGAGTTCAGCCATCAGTTTTACCAGATGCTCAACTGCTTTCTGTTCGTCTTCACCTTCTGCGGACAGGGTGACAACGGTACCCTGAGTCAGGCCCAGAGTCTGCAGTTTAAACAGGCTTTTGGCGCTAGCGCTTTTGCCGTTGGAGGTCACAGTGATCTCAGAAGTGAAGCCTTTCGCTTCTTTAACAAACTGAGCAGCAGGGCGGGTATGCAGACCGTTCGGAGCGGTAATGGTAACTTCTTGCTGGAACATTATATTTCCCCAACTTATAGGTTTAGTGTTGTGGAACTAAAGTCTAGCCTGGCGGTTCAACTTTAGCCTGTATTGTTAGCATCGGCGTAAACTGGACGCGACACAAAAGGAGTTCGGTACAATCCGTTGTTGGCAACTTCTTGCCGCTGACGTTTCGTTCGTCATTAAACATTATGCAGCGAAAGGAAGAGTTGAACCAAATCATAAAATCGATTCAGCTAGCGCTTTTCCTGTAACGATTAATTTCGCGCATCAAAATAATTAGCTTGGTTAAATACCAGTTCCGGCGGGTTGAATCAATGCCAGGAGAGTTGAAACTTTGAAGCAGGCCACAAAAAAGCACCCAAAAGGGTGCTTTTTTACGCGTTTTTAACATGCTGGCATTACTGTTGCAGTTCTTTCTCAGTGAAGAGATCGGCAAACAGTGCAGTGCTCAGATAACGCTCACCCGATGACGGTAGAATAACCACTATATTCTTATTGGTAAAGGTTTCATCTTCCTGGAGCTTGAGCGCGGCAGCAACCGCAGCACCGGAAGAGATCCCCGCCAGAATACCTTCTTCTTCCATCAGGCGACGTGCGGTAGAGATAGCTTCATCATTGGTGATGGTAACGACTTTATCGATAAGCTTCAGATCAAGGTTACCTGGAATGAAGCCTGCGCCGATACCCTGAATTTTATGCGGACCCGGTTTGAGTTCTTCACCCGCCAGGGCCTGGGTGATGACAGGGGAGTCGGTCGGTTCTACCGCGACGGTGATCAGATCCGTTTTACCTTTGGTGCCTTTAATGTAACGGGTTACGCCAGTCAGCGTACCGCCGGTGCCGACGCCGGAAATAAAGACATCAACCTGGCCATCGGTATCTTCCCAGATTTCCGGCCCGGTGGTTTTTTCGTGGATTTCCGGGTTGGCCGGGTTGCTGAACTGCTGCAGCAGCAGGAATTTTTCCGGATCGCTGGCCACAATTTCTTCCGCTTTTTGGATCGCGCCTTTCATCCCTTTTGCGCCTTCGGTCAGCACCAGATTCGCGCCCAGCGCTTTTAACAGCTTGCGGCGCTCAATGCTCATGGTTTCCGGCATGGTTAACGTCAGTTTGTAACCACGAGCGGCGGCTACGTAGGCCAGCGCGATGCCGGTATTGCCGCTGGTCGGTTCTACCAGTTCAACGCCCGGTTTCAGTACCCCACGTTTTTCGGCATCCCAAATCATATTGGCACCGATACGGCATTTAACGCTAAAGCTCGGGTTACGTGATTCCACCTTCGCCAGAATGCGTCCGTTACCGATACGGTTCAGTCGAACCAGCGGCGTATGACCGATAGTCAGCGAGTTGTCTTCAAAAATCTTACTCATGGCCTGTCCTTAACTGTATGAAATTGGGATACCGCTTCAGCATACCTGTTGAGAAAGTATGGGGAAGTAAGGAAATCGCATATCTATATGCTGATGGGAAATAATGCCTTGCAGTATGGAATAAGAGCGGACATAAGCCAGCCCGCTTTTACACATTTTTGCATTACTTCCATAACGCATGCTTAGCACGATAGCAGTCTACCCACATCGCCGTGGCGCCACAAACCGCAACCGGCATAATGAACAGATTGAGTACCGGGATCATGGTGAACAGACTGGTCAACGCGCCAAACTGCATATTGGTCACCTTACGCGTGCGCAGCGCGACGCGCATCTCCTTAAAAGGCACCTTGTGGTTATCAAACGGATAATCACAGTACTGAATGGCCAGCATCCACGCGCTGAACAGGAACCACAGCACCGGGGCGACGGTCTGTCCAATGCCCGGAATAAAATAGAGGATCAGCAACACGAAGGCGCGCGGGAGATACCACGCCAGCTTTTGCCATTCACGTTTCATAATGCGAGGAACGTCTTTCATGATGCCAAGAACGCCAGTGTCGGGTGGCGTTGCGCCCGTTAAGCGCGCTTCAAGTTGCTCCGCCAACAAGCCGTTAAACGGTGCGGCAATCCAGTTGGCGACGGTGGAGAACAGGTAGCCGAACACTAGCAGTACGGAAATGGTAACGATCGGCCACAGCAAATAGCTGAGCCATTGAAGCCAGTCAGGTACGTGGCTCATCAGCGCAGGGATCCAGCTATCGAGTTGGCTAAATAACCACCAGAACGCGCCGCCCATCAACAGGATATTCACCAGTAAAGGCAGAATAACAAAACGACGAATGCCCGGTTGGGAGATGAGCTTCCATCCCTGAGAAAAGTAATAAAGGCCGCTGCGAGGTACAACTGCAGATGATGAAACCATGGTCAGGACATACTCCTTGTTATATAAGCTCTGGTAAACCTGGCGTATCTTACCGGGTTGTTGAGCGTTAAGCTGTTCGGAAATGTTCGAAAAAACAGCAAAAAGCACAATTTTGTTCATCTTTATGCCGTGAAAGCCAAGAGTGCACTTGCACTTGGCGTAATCGACAAATACTCTTAGTGAGTAAATGTTTGCCGTGGTGGCAAGGTGTTAGAACAACAGAGAATATAATGATGCAGGATTTGCGTCTGATATTAATCATTGTTGGCGCGATCGCCATAATCGCTTTACTGGTACATGGTTTTTGGACTAGCCGTAAAGAGCGGTCTTCTATATTCCGCGATCGCCCACTGAAACGCATGAAGTCTAAACGTGAAGACGAGGATTCGTTCGACGACAACGTCGAGGAAGACGAAGGCGTGGGCGAAGTTCGCGTTCATCGTGTGAATCATGCTCCCGGTAACGCGCAGGAACATGGTGTTCCTCCTCAGTCGCCGCAACACCAGTACCAGCCGCCTTATGCGTCTGCTCAGCCGCGTCAAACCGCGCAGCAGCCTGCACAAGCGCCAGTACCGCCGCCGCATGTTCAGCAGCAGCCTCAGCCTGTTCAACCGCAGCAGCCTGTGCAACATCAGCCTGTTCAGCCGCAACCGGTGCAACAGCCGGTACAGCATCAGCCCGTTGCTCCGCAGGTTCAGCAGCCCGTGCAGCAGGCACCGCAGCCTGCGCCGCAGACCTTCCAGCCAGCAGAGCCTGTCGTTGAACACCAACCGCAGCCTGAGCCGGTCGTTGAAGAAGCGCCTGTTGCCGAAAAACCGCAGCGTAAAGAAGCGGTCATTATTATGAACGTCGCGGCTCACCATGGTAGCGAACTCAACGGTGATGTGCTGCTCAACAGCATTCAGCAAGCCGGTTTTAAATTTGGCGATATGAATATTTTCCATCGTCACCTGAGCCCGGATGGCAGCGGTCCGTCGCTGTTCAGTCTTGCCAACATGGTTAATCCTGGTACCTTTGACCCGGAAATGACGGGCGACTTCAGCACGCCTGGCGTGACTATTTTTATGCAGGTTCCGTCCTACGGGGACGAGCTGCAAAACTTTAAGCTGATGCTGCAGTCCGCGCAGCACATTGCTGATGAAGTTGGCGGTGTGGTGCTCGACGATCAACGTCGTATGATGACGCCGCAGAAACTGCGCGAATATCAGGACCGCATCCGCGAAGTTAAAGAATCTCACGCCTGATTTTCTTCTGGCGTGACATTTCCTTGCTAAACCCCCGCCTGTCGGGGGTTTTTTATCATTGATGGTGCGATATGGAATCAATCGAACAACAACTGACAGAACTGCGAACCACGCTTCGCCATCATGAGTATCTCTACCATGTGATGGACGCGCCGGAAATTCCCGATGCGGAATATGATCGCCTGATGCGTGAACTGCGCGAGCTGGAAGCGCAGCATCCGGACCTTGTTACCCCCGACTCGCCAACCCAACGCGTTGGCGCCGCGCCGTTGTCGGCGTTCAGCCAGATTCGCCATGAAGTGCCGATGCTGTCGCTGGATAACGTGTTTGATGAGGAGAGTTTTCTCGCCTTCAACAAGCGCGTGCAGGACCGACTGAAGAGCACCGATAAGCTGACCTGGTGCTGTGAACTGAAACTGGACGGCCTGGCGGTCAGTATCCTGTATGAAAACGGCGTACTGGTCAGCGCCGCAACGCGCGGTGATGGCACCACGGGGGAGGATATTACCTCTAACGTGCGCACTATCCGCGCGATCCCGTTAAAACTGCGTGGCGATAATATTCCCACGCGTCTGGAAGTGCGCGGGGAAGTGTTCCTGCCACAGGCCGGATTTGAAAAAATTAATGAAGAAGCCCGCCGCACCGGCAATAAAGTGTTTGCTAATCCGCGCAACGCCGCCGCCGGGTCATTACGCCAGCTTGATCCCCGTATCACGGCGAAGCGACCGCTTACTTTCTTCTGCTATGGCGTTGGTGTGCTGGAAGGCGGCGCGCTGCCTGATACTCACCTCGGCCGTCTGCTGCAATTTAAAGAGTGGGGACTGCCGGTAAGCGACAGGGTAGCGCTGTGTGACTCGCCGGAGGAAGTACTCGCTTACTATCATAAGGTTGAAGAAGACCGACCGACGTTGGGCTTCGATATTGACGGCGTGGTGATTAAAGTCAACTCCATGGCGTTGCAGGAGCAACTGGGCTTTGTCGCTCGCGCGCCGCGCTGGGCGGTGGCCTTTAAGTTTCCGGCGCAGGAGCAGATGACCTTTGTTCGCGATGTTGAGTTTCAGGTCGGACGTACCGGGGCGATTACGCCTGTTGCTCGCCTTGAGCCGGTTCAGGTTGCCGGGGTTCTGGTCAGTAACGCCACTCTGCATAATGCCGATGAAATCGATCGTCTGGGGTTGCGTATTGGCGATAAAGTCGTTATTCGCCGGGCGGGCGATGTAATCCCGCAGGTGGTCAACGTGGTGCTTTCCGAGCGCCCGGAAGAGACGCGTGAAATCGTGTTTCCACAGCACTGTCCGGTGTGTGGGTCTGATGTTGAACGTGTGGAAGGCGAAGCGGTCGCTCGCTGTACCGGCGGCCTGATTTGCGGCGCCCAGCGTAAGGAATCGTTGAAACACTTTGTTTCCCGCCGCGCGCTCGATGTTGACGGTATGGGCGACAAAATTATCGATCAACTGGTGGAGAAAGAGTATGTCCATACGCCAGCAGATCTCTTCACCCTGACGGCAGGCAAGCTCACCGGACTCGATCGGATGGGGCCAAAGTCGGCGCAAAACGTGGTGAATGCGCTGGAAAAAGCGAAAGAAACGACGTTTGCCCGTTTCCTCTACGCGCTGGGCATTCGTGAAGTCGGCGAGGCCACTGCCGCAGGTCTGGCGGCGTATTTCGGCACTCTGGATGCGCTGGAAGCGGCCTCTGTTGAAGAGCTGCAAAAAGTGCCGGATGTTGGCATTGTGGTCGCGACGCACGTGTTTAATTTCTTTGCCGAAGAGAGCAACCGCGAGGTGATAGGCCAGTTGCTGGCGCAGGGCATTCACTGGCCCGCGCCGGTGGTTATCAACGCTGAGGAAATCGACAGCCCGTTCGCGGGCAAAACGGTGGTGCTGACCGGAAGCCTGAGCCTGATGTCGCGTGATGACGCCAAAGCACGATTAACCGAACTGGGCGCCAAAGTGGCCGGTAGCGTGTCGAAGAAAACCGATCTGGTGATTGCCGGCGAAGCGGCGGGTTCGAAACTGGCAAAAGCGCAGGAACTGGGTATTACCGTGATTGATGAAGCTGAAATGATCCGCTTACTGGGTGCCTGAGATGGAAAAAGAGCAGCTGGTTGAAATCGCCAACACCGTGATGCCCTTTGGCAAATATAAGGGGCGTCGGCTGATTGATGTCCCGGAAGAGTATCTGCTGTGGTTTGCCCGTAAGGATGAATTCCCGGCGGGTAAACTTGGCGAGCTGATGCAAATCACGCTGCTGATTAAAACTGAGGGGCTGACGCAACTGGTGCAGCCCCTGAAACGCCCGCTTTAAGCCTTTGCGGCGCGGCTTTTCTGCTGCGCCTGCAATGCGTCCGTCTGTTGCTTGTAGCGACGGGCCAGCACGGCGCAGACCATCAGCTGAATTTGATGGAAGATCATCAAAGGCAGCACCATCATGCCAATCACCGAAGTCGGAAACAGAATATTTGCCATTGGGATCCCATTCGCCAGGCTCTTTTTCGAACCGCAGAAGACAATGGTGATTTCATCGGCTTTATTGAAGCCGCATTTCCGGGCAACAAAGACGTTTATGCCAATCACAATGGCCAGCAGAACGATGCTGACCACGCAGATAAACAGCAGTGAGCCGATTCCCACTTTGTGCCAGATCCCGTTAACCACGGCTTCGCTAAAGGCAGAGTACACCACCAGTAAAATGGAGGATTGGTCCGTTTTGGCGATCCACTTTTTATGTCGTGATACCCAGTTACCAATCCATGGACGTGAAAGATGTCCCAACACGAATGGCAGCAGCAGTTGCAGCATAATTTTCCCCACCTGCTCCAGGCTGCCTTCCGCGCCGTGCATATTCATCACCAGGCCTACCAGCAGTGGTGAAAGGAAAATACCCAGCAGGCTGGAGGCCGAAGCGAAGCACACGGCGGCGGCGACGTTACCTCCCGCCAGCGATGTAAAGGCGATGGCCGACTGCACCGTGGCCGGCAAAATACACAGATACAGGAAACCGGTATACAGCATCGGGTCAACATTAACCGGTGCCCACCATGCGAACAGAACACCCAATACCGGGAAGACGACGAAAGTGCTGCACATGACCCACAGATGCAAACGCCAATGGCTACCGCCGGCAATAATGGCCTCACGCGACAGCTTTGCCCCGTGCATAAAAAACAGCAGGGCAATGGCGGCGGTGGTTAAGCCTTCAAAAAAAGGGACAAAACCGCCCTCGGCCGGGAAAAAGGAAGCCAGTAAAACGACGGTAATTAGCGTTATCGTGAACGGATCAAGAATACGAAATAGTTTCATAAAAGCTCCTGAAATTCGGTAGGAACATTTTGCGTTTTTCCGTTTGAGAAATAAAATTGATTTATTGCATCCATATATGAATCGAATAGATGAATTACTCTCTGCGTCAGCTCCGTATCTTTGTTACCGTCGCTCAGGCTAAAAGTTTTAGCCGGGCGGGGGATATCATTGGCTTAAGCCAGTCGGCGGTCAGCCATAGCGTTAAAGAGCTGGAAGGGCAGACGGGCGTCCGATTATTAGATAGAACAACACGAGAAGTGGTACTGACAGAAGCCGGGCATCAGTTGGCGGCGCGACTGGAGCGTATTCTGGATGAACTGCACAGCACCCTGCGTGAAGCAGGCCAGGTGGGGACGCAGTTAACCGGAACGGTGCGCGTTGCCGCCAGCCAGACGATCTCCGCACACCTGATTCCACAGTGTATTGCCCAGAGTAATCAGCTTTATCCTGCGATCGATTTTGTGCTGCACGACAGGCCACAGCAGTGGGTGCTGGAAAGCATTCGCCAGGGAGAAGTCGATTTTGGCATTGTGATTGATCCTGGTGCTGTGACCGATCTGCAGTGTGAAGCCGTACTGTCCGAACCTTTCCTGTTGCTGTGTCGGCAGGATCATCCGTTAGCCCAGCGGGAATGGGTCAACTGGCAGGATCTCTATCATGAGCGTCTGGTGCTACAGGATTACGCTTCCGGCAGTCGACCGCTGATCGATGCGGCGCTGGCCCACTTTTCGATTGATGCCAATATTGTTCAGGAGATTGGTCACCCGGCCACGTTGTTTCCAATGGTAGAGGCGGGCATTGGTATCAGCGTACTGCCCGCGCTGGCGCTCCCCTTACCGCAGGGTAGCCATTTACAGGTTAAGCGTCTGACGCCGGTGGTTGAACGACAATTGATGCTGGCGCGACGTAAAAACCGTTCTTTATCTACCGCGGCTCAGGCGTTGTGGGACGTGGTGCGCATGCAGGCCAGTGAGTTAACTGCTGGTCGCGCAAGCGATCCGCTGTATAAGATATAAACCGCCCCATGCCATTTCTGGCAGAAAAATAATGTGAATTCAAACCAGTTTAGCGTACCTCATCGATACCGATTTACTATCGCTTGTCGGGATAAACGGTATTGGTAATCGATTGCGTAGTCCCGCTATAACAGTGTGGTACGCGACGTTATTTTCGATTACTCAGTATTAAGGATATCTCATGAGCCACTCTCTTTTCTCGCAAAATCCCTGGTACAGCGCCGATATTATTCGTGGCTATAAGCCGGATTTCACTCCTCGCGTCGCTTTTATTCTTGGCTCAGGCCTGGGCGCGTTGGCGGATCAAATTGAGGATGCGGTGGCCATTTCTTACGAGAAACTTCCCGGGTTCCCGGTGAGCACCGTTCACGGTCATGCCGGTGAACTGGTGTTGGGAAATCTGGCAGGTATTCCGGTGGCCTGTATGAAAGGGCGTGGACATTTCTATGAAGGGCGCGGTATGACGGTGATGACCGATGCCATTCGCACACTGAAGCTGCTGGGCTGTGAACTGTTATTTTGTACCAACGCCGCAGGCTCCCTCCGCCCTGAAGTTGGGCCGGGTAGTCTGGTTGCGCTTAGCGATCACATCAATACGATGCCAGGTACACCGATGGTGGGACTTAACGATGAGCGTTTTGGCGAGCGATTCTTTTCGCTGGCGAATGCCTATGATGCTGACTATCGTGCAATCCTGCAAACCGTTGCCGCAGAAGAAGGTTTCCCGCTGAGCGAAGGCGTATTTGTCTCTTATCCGGGACCAAACTTTGAAACCGCGGCAGAAATTCGCATGATGCAAATCATTGGTGGCGATGTCGTGGGGATGTCGGTGGTGCCTGAAGTTATCTCTGCCCGCCATTGCGGTCTGAAAGTGGTTGCGGTCGCAGCTATCACTAACCTGGCGGAAGGTTTGGGCGATGTGAAATTATCTCACGCGCAGACGCTGGCGGCAGCGGAACTCTCCCGGCAGAACTTTATCAATCTGATCTGCGGCTTTTTGCGCAAACTGGCCTGAATAATTAAAAATTGACCCCGCTTGCGGGGTCTTACTTTTTTGGCAAGGAACGGAAAAAATGGGTATCGCATCTCGCTTAAAGCTCATGTCGTTTTTGCAATATTTCATCTGGGGGAGCTGGCTGGTTACCCTGGGTTCTTACATGATTAATACCCTGGATTTTACCGGCGCGAATGTGGGTATGGTCTACAGTTCGAAAGGGCTGGCAGCGATTATCATGCCGGGCATAATGGGGATCATTGCCGATAAATGGCTACGCGCCGAACGCGCCTACATGCTTTGCCATCTTGTCTGCGCGGGTGTGTTGCTATATGCCACTACCGTTACCGATCCGCAGACCATGTTCTGGGTGATGTTGGTTAACGCGATGGCATATATGCCGACGATTGCGTTATCGAACAGTGTTTCCTACTCGTGTCTGGCGCAATCGGGTCAGGACCCGGTCACCGCTTTCCCACCCATTCGCGTGTTTGGCACTATAGGGTTTATTGTGGCCATGTGGACGGTGAGTCTGATGGGACTGGAACTGAGCAGTGCGCAACTGTATATCGCTTCTGGCGCATCGTTGCTGCTGGCTCTGTATGCGCTGACGTTGCCGAAAATTCCGGTTGCCGAGAAGAAAGCGAACACAACGCTTGCCAGCAAGCTTGGGCTGGATGCTTTTGTCTTGTTTAAAAATCCACGTATGGCAATCTTCTTTTTGTTTGCGATGATGTTGGGGGCGGTACTGCAAATTACTAATGTCTTTGGCAATCCGTTCCTGCATGATTTTGCTCGTAATCCTGAGTTTGCCGACAGTTTTGTGGTGAAGTATCCCTCTATCTTGCTTTCAGTTTCACAGATGGCGGAAGTGGGCTTTATCCTGACTATCCCGTTCTTCCTCAAACGCTTTGGTATTAAAACGGTAATGCTGATGAGCATGCTGGCGTGGACGCTGCGCTTTGGTTTTTTTGCCTTTGGCGATCCGTCCCCGGTCGGCTTTGTGATGCTGCTGATGTCGATGATTGTCTATGGTTGCGCGTTTGATTTCTTCAATATTTCAGGATCGGTGTTTGTAGAGCAGGAAGTGAGTTCTAACATTCGCGCCAGTGCGCAGGGGCTGTTTATGACGATGGTCAATGGCGTGGGCGCTTGGGTTGGCTCAATCCTGAGCGGGATGGCGGTAGATTACTTCTCTGTCGATGGCGTTAAGGACTGGCAGACTATCTGGTTAGTCTTTGCCGCGTATGCGTTAGCGCTTGCGGTTATCTTTGCGTTGTTCTTCAAATATAAACATGACCCTGAACGACGGGTGCAGAAATCACTGGCACATTAACGGCGGGGCCTGCTACCCGCTGTTTCATGTTCTGTGCTGCGATGTGGTAACTTTGCGCATTATCCTTTGTCCTCAGGAGCGCATTATCCATGGAACGCACGCACCGTATCGATCTGAAGTTACTGCGTTATTTTCTTGCTGTCGCAGAAGAACTGCATTTTGGACGCGCTGCTGCTCGCCTGAATATGTCGCAACCGCCGCTCAGTACGCATATTAAAGAGCTGGAACAACAACTCGGCACTTTGCTGTTTATCCGACATTCCCGCAGTGTAGCCTTAACACATGCCGGAAAAATTTTGATGGAAGAGTCGCGCCGATTGCTATCCAGTGCGAATCAGGCGCTGGCGAGGGTAGAGCAAATTGGTCGCGGCGACGCAGGGCGGATTGAGCTGGGTGTTATCGGTACGGCGATGTGGGGAAAAATGCGTCCAGTGATGCGGCGTTTCTTAAAAGATAACCCTAACGTTGAGGTGCTGTTTCGCGAGAATATGCCTGCCATGCAGATGACGATGCTGGAGCGACGTGAGCTGGATGCGGGAATTTGGCGGATGGCGACAGAACCTTCGCCTGGATTCACCAGCCTACGTTTGCACGAATCCTCTTTTCTGGTGGCGATGCCAGAAGAGCATCCCCTGGCAGAACTTGCCGCGATACCATTGGAAGCGTTGCGGAACGAATATTTTGTCACAATGCCGTCCATTCATACCGACTGGGCATTTTTACAGCGCGTTTGCCTAAGCGCCGGATTTTCACCAATGATTATTCGCGAGGTGAAGGAGCCACAAACGGTGTTGGCGATGATCAGTATGGGAGTTGGAATTACGTTGATTGCAGACAGTTATGCACAAATGAGCTGGCCGGGTGTGGTGTTCCGTCCGTTAGAGGAACGTATTCCGGCGGATTTGTATATTGTGTATGACCAGCAGCAGGCAACGCCCGCGCTGGAGAAACTGGTGGCGGCGTTGATGGTATGATGTCTGCGCCGGATGGCGACTAACGTCTTATCCGGCCTACGCGTGTGGTGTTGCCTGTAGGCCTGATAAGCGCAGCGCATCAGGTAAGCAGATTCGAATCTTTCATATCGCAGATAGCAAAAAGGCGCCGCCAGCGCCCTTTTTACATTGGTGGGTCGTGCAGGATGACTCGCTTCGCTCGCCCTTCGGGTCGTCGCTGTAAACGGCTCCGTTGTCTCACTACGTTCGACCCGAACCTGCTGCAGGTTCGAATCGTTGAATTTTGCGCATAGCAAAAAGGCGCCTTTAGGGCGCCTTTTTACATTGGTGGGTCGTGCAGGATTCGAACCTGCGACCAATTGATTAAAAGTCAACTGCTCTACCAACTGAGCTAACGACCCGAAGTGGTGGGTGATGACGGGATCGAACCGCCGACCCCCTCCTTGTAAGGGAGGTGCTCTCCCAGCTGAGCTAATCACCCACTTCGGTACTTCATATTTTAACAAGAAATCCAGCTGGCGAGAAAGTGGTGGGTGATGACGGGATCGAACCGCCGACCCCCTCCTTGTAAGGGAGGTGCTCTCCCAGCTGAGCTAATCACCCACTTCGGTACTTCATATTTTAACAAGAAATCCAGCTGGCGAGAAAGTGGTGGGTGATGACGGGATCGAACCGCCGACCCCCTCCTTGTAAGGGAGGTGCTCTCCCAGCTGAGCTAATCACCCACTTCTCAATTTCTTGTTTTTACACGGCGGAGACTACATAAAGTAGTTGGTGGGTGATGACGGGTTCGAACCGCCGACCCCCTCCTTGTAAGGGAGGTGCTCTCCCAGCTGAGCTAATCACCCCCGCTGTGTGGAGTCGCATTATAGGGAGAGTTGAAAATGAGTCAACGCATTTTCAAAAGAAATTGTTCGTTCGTCGTAAATTTAAACAAAACGATCGCAAAACAATCCATGCAGCATGATTTGTATACGAAAATGGCAAAGCGTGATGTTCCAACCCGATCAACATTGAGGAATCAGACCACAGTGATAGAATACGAGCCTGATAATCTTCCCTGGATTTGCCGGTTGTCGGCATCTTTATAAACGTAAGGCCATTTCATGAAAATCAAAACTCGCTTCGCGCCAAGCCCGACAGGTTACCTGCACGTCGGCGGTGCGCGCACTGCTCTTTATTCCTGGCTTTTTGCACGTAACCATGGCGGTGAGTTTGTGCTGCGTATTGAAGACACCGATCTCGAACGCTCCACGCCGGAAGCTATTGAAGCCATTATGGATGGTATGAACTGGCTGAATCTGGAATGGGATGAAGGCCCGTACTTCCAGACCAAACGTTTTGATCGCTACAACGCTGTTATTGATGAAATGCTGGAAGCAGGCACCGCATATAAGTGCTACTGCTCCAAAGAGCGTCTGGATGCGCTGCGCGAAGAGCAGATGGCGAACGGTGAGAAGCCGCGTTACGACGGCCGCTGCCGCCACGGTCATGAGCACCATGCCGCCGATGAACCGTGCGTGGTGCGTTTTGCCAACCCGCAGGACGGTTCCGTTATTTTTGACGATCAGATCCGTGGGCCGATCGAATTCAGCAACCAGGAGCTGGACGATCTGATCATCCGCCGTACCGACGGCTCCCCAACCTACAACTTCTGCGTGGTTGTCGATGACTGGGATATGGAAATCACTCACGTTATTCGTGGCGAAGACCATATCAACAACACCCCGCGTCAGATCAATATCCTGAAAGCGCTGAATGCGCCGGTGCCGGTTTACGCGCACGTGTCGATGATCAACGGCGACGACGGTAAAAAACTCTCTAAACGTCACGGTGCGGTCAGCGTGATGCAATACCGCGATGACGGCTATCTGCCGGAAGCGCTGCTGAACTATCTGGTGCGCCTGGGCTGGTCCAGCGGCGATCAGGAAATTTTCACCCGTGAAGAGATGATTAAACTGTTCTCCCTCGGTGCGGTGAGCAAGTCTGCGAGCGCGTTCAACACTGAAAAATTGCAGTGGCTGAACCATCACTACATTAATGCGCTGGCACCGGAATATGTGGCAACGCATCTGCAGTGGCACATTGAGCAGGAAAATATCGATACTCGCGTTGGGCCTCAACTGTCTGAGCTGGTGAAACTGCTGGGCGAGCGTTGCAAGACGCTGAAAGAAATGGCGCAGAGCTGCCGCTACTTCTATGAAGACTTTGCTGAGTTCGACGCTGACGCGGCGAAGAAACACCTGCGTCCGGTTGCGCGTCAGCCGCTGGAAGTGGTTCGCGACAAACTGGCCGCCATTACCGAATGGACGGCAGAAAACGTCCACCACGCGATTCAGGCAACCGCTGATGAGCTGGAAGTGGGCATGGGTAAAGTTGGGATGCCGCTGCGCGTCGCGGTAACCGGCGCGGGTCAGTCCCCGGCGTTAGACGTCACGGTGCATGCGATTGGCAAATCCCGCAGCGTTGAGCGTATTAACAAAGCACTGGCGTTTATTGCAGAGCGTGAAAGTCAGCAGTAATTCTGACTGATTGATGACACAACGGCAGGATGCGCTCCTGCCGTTTTTTTTGCCTGTTATTCAGACTCATCAATGCCCAGACGAATAAGGAAATTACGAATCCCTTCGCGCGAGATATACATCGCCAGCTTTTCTTGTTCCGTTGGCGACATATTGTCCAGTGCGCTGATTATCTGGCGACAGGCATGGCTGCGTACTACATGGGTGTATTCTGCCAGCGGTTCTTCAGCCTGATAAAACTCAGGAGCTTTGCGAAAAGCGGGAACGTTGAGCAGAAACGTGCGGACACCGGAGTCAATATGAATAAGTCTTGCACGACCACCTTTAACGCCGGGAAATTTTTCGGTGGTCCAGTTTTGCTCTCTGATCCAACGATTGACGGTTTGTTTGGCTACCCCGAGACATTCCGCCAGCTCTTCGGTCGTCATTTTGCTGCGTAATTTTTTCATATTATTTGTTTTCGCGGATCCCTAAGCGTTGTAATAAACCCGTAATGCCTTCACGCAGGATCAATGACGTAAACATTTTCTGTTCTGATGGCGTCATCTCTTTGGCGAGTCTAATCAGCAGCGCCTCAATCGAAGTATCACCGGATAACGATAAGTTATCTGATAAACCTTCGGCTGAACGTTCAGCGCTGCGAATGTATTCACGAACTTGTTCGGTGACGTGAACCAGACGGGCTTTACCGCCCTGAACGCCTGGTTTTGGTGATGTAGCCCAACCTTCCTTGCGCACCCATTTATTGATGGTCTGTCGGCTGTATCCGGTCAGATTAGCAAGCTCTTCTGGCGTCATCCGTTCCTTGAACATAACGATTCCCTGAGTAGTCGTGGGGTTAATTAGTGGCTCATTTTATAGCACCATTTTAGTAGAAACCGTGACGCGTTTAACTACTGAATGCGAGTTGTTACGCAATGTTCTTCATTTGACTGCTTTTTCAGCGATTGAATTCTATGAGTTAATTTTGCCGTTGACACACGCGAAGGGAATTCATATGATGCCGCCCGTCAACTCGACAAGCTTTACGTGACGGGGCTATAGCTCAGCTGGGAGAGCGCTTGCATGGCATGCAAGAGGTCAGCGGTTCGATCCCGCTTAGCTCCACCAAATTTAATCCCAATAAATTTGGTATGTACGTAAAAGCATCGTGGGGCTATAGCTCAGCTGGGAGAGCGCTTGCATGGCATGCAAGAGGTCAGCGGTTCGATCCCGCTTAGCTCCACCAAATTTAATCCCAATAAATTTGGTATGTACGTAAAAGCATCGTGGGGCTATAGCTCAGCTGGGAGAGCGCTTGCATGGCATGCAAGAGGTCAGCGGTTCGATCCCGCTTAGCTCCACCAAATTTAATCCCAATAAATTTGGTATGTACGTAAAAGCATCGTGGGGCTATAGCTCAGCTGGGAGAGCGCTTGCATGGCATGCAAGAGGTCAGCGGTTCGATCCCGCTTAGCTCCACCAAAATTTAAACCCTCGCTGAAAAGCGGGGGTTTTTTGTTTTTACATCCTGCCAGTTCTCACCTTATATTTCTTTGGTTTGCTGAATAACACGCATAAAAAAACCGGGGAGAAAAACCTCCCCGGTCTTAACACGACAATGTTGTCTTAGGCTTACAGCACCAGTGCTGCGATGGATGCAGACAGTACGCTCACCAGCGTAGAGCCGTACACCAGCTTCAGACCAAAGCGGGAAACCACGTTACCTTGTTCTTCGTTCAGGCCTTTAATCGCGCCGGCGATAATCCCGATGGAAGAGAAGTTAGCGAAGGAGACCAGGAACACAGAGATGATGCCTTCAGCGCGTGGAGAGAGCGTAGAGGCGATTTTCTGCAGATCCATCATCGCGACGAATTCGTTAGAAACCAGTTTGGTTGCCATGATACTGCCCACCTGCAACGCTTCGCTGGACGGTACACCCATTACCCATGCAACCGGGTAGAAGATGTAGCCCAGGATGCCCTGGAAGGAGATGCTGTAGCCAAACCAACCGGTCACGGTAGCGAACAGGGCGTTCAGGGCGGCGATCAGCGCGATGAAACCAATCAGCATGGCTGCAACGATAATTGCCACTTTGAAACCTGCCAGGATGTATTCACCCAGCATTTCGAAGAAGCTCTGGCCTTCGTGCAGGTTAGACATCTGAATGTTTTCTTCGCTGGCATCAACGGTGTAGGGGTTGATCAGCGACAAGACGATAAAGGTGCTGAACATGTTCAGAACCAGCGCAGCAACCACGTACTTCGGCTCCAGCATGGTCATATACGCGCCGACGATAGACATGGAAACCGTCGACATCGCTGTCGCAGCCATGGTGTACATACGGTTGCGGGACATTTTGCCGAGAATATCTTTATAGGCGATAAAGTTCTCGGACTGACCCAGGATCAGGGAGCTGACGGCGTTAAAGGATTCCAGCTTACCCATACCGTTGACTTTAGATAACAGGAAACCAATCGCGCGGATGACAATTGGCAGAACGCGGATATGCTGCAAAATACCGATCAGCGCGGAAATGAAGACGATCGGGCAAAGCACTTTCAGGAAGAAGAATGCCAGGCCTTTGTCGTTCATGCTGCCGAAGACAAAGTTTGTCCCTTCATTAGCGAATCCGAGCAGTTTCTCAAACATCTCGGAGAAGCCTCTCACGAAGCCCAGACCGACATCAGAGTTCAGGAAGAACCATGCCAGTAACACTTCAATAACAAGCAGTTGAATAACATAACGAATGCGGATTTTTTTACGGTCACTGCTTACCAGCAGTGCGAGTACCGCAACCACGGCAAGGGCCAGGACAAAATGAAGAACGCGGTCCATATTTGCTCCAAATATGAGGCAGGTTTAGTTTTCGTGCACATTCTATGTAACAACCATAAAGAAAACGAGATCAAACACACACTATAATAAGGACCTGTGACGAGATTCAAAATTAGTGATCGGCGATACACTTCTGTTATGTTGAGTAGGGAAGTGAAAAGTTATGTCATTGTGCTAATCTAATAACAATAATTAAACATCTCACCGGTATTTCCAGAATCTTTATCGATCCATAGACAATCTCTATCAGAGAAATCAACTTCACCCATTAAAATGAATTTGATAATCATTCTCAATGGGCGTAGCTTGAAACATAGCAAAGGCTATGTTTCTGGGGCACTAAAATGACGAACGATCGCGTTGAGAGTAGCAGTGGACGGGCAGCGCGCAAGTTGAAGCTCGCATTAATGGGACCTGCGTTCATCGCGGCGATCGGTTATATCGATCCAGGTAACTTTGCCACCAATATCCAGGCAGGGGCCAGCTTTGGTTATAAATTGCTGTGGGTGGTGGTCTGGGCAAACCTGATGGCGATGCTGATTCAGGTGCTGTCGGCAAAACTGGGTATTGCCACGGGTAAAAACCTGGCAGAGCAAATTCGCGATCATTATCCTCGCCCGGTGGTGTGGTTTTACTGGGTGCAGGCTGAAATTATCGCCATGGCGACCGACCTTGCTGAGTTTATTGGCGCTGCGATTGGTTTCAAACTGATCCTGGGCGTTTCGTTATTGCAGGGGGCCGTGCTTACCGGCATCGCGACATTCTTAATTTTGATGCTGCAGCGCCGCGGGCAAAAGCCGCTGGAAAAAGTCATTGGCGGCCTGCTGCTGTTTGTCGCTGCGGCTTACATTGTGGAACTGATCTTTTCCCAACCGAACTTCGCGCAGCTTAGCAAGGGGATGATTATTCCCAGCCTGCCCAATTCGGAGGCTGTGTTCCTGGCCGCAGGCGTACTTGGCGCGACCATCATGCCGCACGTCATTTATCTGCACTCTTCCTTAACCCAGCATCTGCACGGCGGAACGCGCCAACAGCGCTATACGGCCACCAAATGGGATGTGGCTATCGCCATGACGATTGCCGGATTTGTGAACCTGGCGATGATGGCGACAGCTGCCGCCGCATTTCATTTTAGCGGGCATACCGGTATCGCCGATCTCGATCAAGCGTACCTGACCCTTGAACCGCTGTTGAGCCATGCGGCGGCGACGGTGTTTGGTTTAAGCCTGGTGGCAGCGGGACTGTCTTCTACTGTGGTCGGCACGCTGGCGGGGCAGGTGGTGATGCAGGGATTCATCCGCTTTCATATCCCATTATGGGTACGTCGCACCGTCACTATGATGCCATCATTTATTGTGATTCTGATGGGGCTGGATCCGACCCGTATTCTGGTGATGAGCCAGGTGTTGCTCAGTTTCGGGATTGCCCTTGCGCTGGTGCCGCTACTGATCTTTACCAGCAACGGCACATTGATGGGGGATTTGGTTAACACCGCCTGGGTCAAATACATTGGCTGGATGATTGTGGTGTTAGTGGTCGCGCTCAATATCTGGTTACTGGTGGGAACCGCGCTGGGTTTGTAAAAACAAAAGAGCCCGCAGGCTCTTTTGTTACATTAATGATGATGTTTGTGACCGCGCCCGCGACCGCGATGGTCGTCACGGTCATTCCAGCCTTCGCGATAGCCGCGCTCATAAGCTTTACGTTTATCCCAGCCACGATGATAGCCGTTGTCATGACGCCACCAACGATTTTTGCGCCACTCATAGTTATGATGCCAGTAATCCCGGTCGCGCCAGCGGCCGCCATCCCAGTAGTTACCGTAATTATCGCGATCGCCAATTTGCAATTTTATTGATGGCAGCAGGGTGATTTCGCCAGCGTTCGCGGCCAGCGGGGTAAAAGCCAATAAGACTGCCGCCAGAATCAGTGACCTGAACATGTTTACTCTCCTTCACGATCGAGCCGTAGCCGGCCTGTTAACGTAATATTACGGGGCAGTAAAGCCCCGTTTCATCGCCTTAACTCTTAAATCGCGAGCGAGAGCACTTTTTGTTAATAAATGTGTCTTTATTTCAATCAGCTCAGAATGGCATCAATCTCGGCGCACTCTTCGGCAGAGAAATGCCGGTTTGCCAGCATGCCAACGGCGTCTTCAATTTGCGCGGGTTTACTGGCGCCTATCAGCACGGAGGTGATCTTGTCTTCCCGTAATACCCACGCGAGCGCCATTTGAGAAAGTTTTTGTCCCCGGCGCTCTGCGAGCGCGTTCAGCGCACGGACCTTTTCCAGTTTTTGTGGCGTTAACTGGTCCGGGTTAAGAAAACGGCTGGAGCTTGCCGCGCGCGAGTCCGCAGGAATACCGTTCAGGTAGCGGTCGGTTAATTGCCCACCCGCCAGCGGTGAGAAGGCGATACTGCCAACACCCTTTTCCTGTAACAGCGACAGCAGGCCACTTTCGACCCAACGTTCAAACAGGGAATATTTAGGCTGGTGGATAAGGCAGGGGGTGCCTAAATCGTCGAGTATTTCAATCGCCTGCCTGGCAAGCTCAGCCGGATAGTTAGACAGCCCGACGTACAGCGCTTTCCCCTGACGGACAATATGATCCAGCGCGCGCATGGTTTCTCTGAGCGGCGTTTCAGGATCGGGCCGGTGATGATAGAAGATATCAACATACTCCAGCCCCAGGCGTTTGAGGCTTTGATCGAGGCTGGCAATCAGGTACTTGCGCGATCCCCAGTCGCCGTAGGGCCCCTCCCACATGGTGTAGCCCGCTTTGGTGGAGATGATCAGCTCATCCCGCCACGGTAAAAAATCTTCCTGCAGAATGCGGCCAAAATTTCGCTCCGCTGAGCCCGGCGGCGGGCCATAGTTATTCGCCAGGTCAAAATGAGTAATTCCCAGATCGAATGCGCGCTGTAACAGCGCACGACTGTTCTCTACCTGCGTGGCATCACCAAAATTATGCCACAAACCCAAAGAGACAATCGGCAACCTGAGACCGCTCTGGCCGCAGCGGCGATACTCCATTGTTTGATAGCGATTTTCATCAGCCTGATAAACCATGTAGCCTCCTGTTGGATAACGTGTGTCATTGAGTGTATACGTTTACACAAAGCAGACTGTAATGAATTTTTAATCGTCAAAACTGTACATCTTGCTTTCCACCCCCTTCACAGCAACTCCCCTGGACAGTCATCACAGTTCTTCGATACTCAACATTGAGGTTACCGTCAGAAGGATAGCTGTCATGCAAACCCAATATTCCGTTGCTGATTATCTGCTGGACAGGCTGGCAGGCTGTGGCGTCGGCCACCTCTTTGGTGTGCCTGGCGATTATAATTTGCAGTTTCTTGACCACGTGATTGAACATCCCAGCGTACGTTGGGTCGGGTGTGCGAACGAATTAAATGCGGCTTATGCTGCGGATGGCTATGCCCGGGTGGCAGGGGCGGGAGCTTTGCTCACCACGTTTGGCGTGGGGGAGTTAAGTGCGATCAACGGTATCGCGGGAAGCTATGCGGAATATGTTCCCGTTTTGCATATTGTCGGCGCGCCCTGTCGCGGTGCGCAGCGTCGTGGGGAACTGATGCATCACACCCTTGGCGACGGTGACTTTCAGCATTTTTACCGTATGCAGCAGGCTGTAACGACGGCCAGCGCAGTGCTGGATGAACAAAACGCCTGCTATGAAATTGATCGCGTGCTGCGGGCGATGTTAACTGAGCGCAGGCCGGGCTATTTGATGTTGCCTGCTGATGTGGCAAAACAGCCCGCCACGCCGCCGAATGACGCCCTGATTATTCCTCTGAGCGAACCGGAAAGCAGCGTGGCGGAAGCGTTTCGCTATTATGCCCGCGAGCGGCTATTGGACAGTCCGCGCGTAGCGCTGCTGGCCGACTTTCTCGCGCAGCGTTTTGGCTTACAGCCTGTATTGCAGCGTTGGATGGCGGAAACGCCGATGGCTCACGCCACGCTGTTGATGGGGAAAGGGTTATTTGATGAGCGTCACCCGGCGTTTGTCGGTACGTACAGCGCCGGAGCCAGTAGCGACTATGTGCGCCAGGCCATTGAAGATGCCGATACGATTATTTGCGTCGGTACACAATTTGTCGACACCCTGACCGCTGGGTTTACGCAACGGTTACCACCGGAGCGCACGATTGACGTTCAGCCCCATGCGTCACGTGTTGGTACCCAATGGTTTAACGTTCCGATGGAACAGGCCGTCACTACGTTACGCGAGTTGTGTCTGGAGATGTCGTTTTCACTGCCGCCCGAACGCCCGCCAGTTGGGCGTATCCAGGTTGAGAAGGGGCTGCTGACCCAGGAAAATTTCTGGCAAACGGTGCAACACTATCTGGCGCCGGATGACATCATCCTCGTCGACCAGGGAACGGCGGCATTTGGTGCGGCAGCGCTCTCGCTACCCAGCGGTGCGGAAGTCCTGGTCCAACCCCTGTGGGGTTCCATCGGCTACGCGCTCCCGGCGGCATTTGGCGCGCAAACGGCCTGCCCGGACCGCCGGGTGATCCTGATTATTGGCGATGGTGCAGCGCAACTCACTATCCAGGAACTGGGCTCTATGCTCAGGGACGGGCAATCACCGGTGATTTTACTGCTTAACAATGACGGCTATACCGTGGAGAGGGCCATTCACGGGGCAAATCAGCGTTATAACGACATCGCCGGATGGAACTGGACGCTGGTGCCGCAGGCGTTAAGTCATGAATGTCAGGCGGAATGCTGGCGAGTGAAGCAGGCGGTCCAACTGGAGGAAGTGCTGGCCCGGCTGTCCCGTCCGCAACGGTTGTCATTAATTGAAGTGGTGCTACCGAAAGCCGATCTTCCTGAGTTATTGCGCACGGTGACCCGTGCGCTGGAATCTCGCAACGGAGGATAGCTACTCCTCGGGACGGCTGGCGATCATCATTGGTTTTCCGGCCAATAAAAGCCAGGCGGGGAGCATAACGACGCAAAGCAGCGGCAGCAAAGTGGTGTCTGGCACCACGACTGCCGCCATAAACAGGCTCAGCCACGCGTCGCGGGTAACGACCAGCACCAGCCCGAGAATCGCGCAGGAGACCGTGATGGCTGCCGGAACGGCTTCAACATGGGCGTGCAGCATCAGACCCAGCGCGACACCCACGAAGACCGCCGGAAAAATTCGCCCGCCGCGAAAACCGCTCGCTGCTGCGACCACCAATGCCGCCAGTTTGATCACGGCAAGCAGCAAATAATCCGTTGTCCCCAGCGTCTGGCTAAACGCCATTTGCTGCATTTCATCCAGTCCCTTAAATAAGGTAAGCGGTCCGCCAATTACACCCAAAATACCGAGAATAAAACCACCAACCCCAAGGATCAGTACCGGGTGTTTAAGCCGATGTATTAAATGATGCAAGCGCGGTAGACACCAGACGGCCACCATGCCCGCGGCAATGGCGATAGCAGCAACGACCGCACCGCTGAGGATATCGATCAGATGCATTTGCGTATAGTGCGCGATGGGCAATGAAAAATGGGGATGAAAGAACAGGCTGGTGGTCAGTGAACCTGCGGCGGCGGCCATTAATGGCGCAAACAGGCGATCCCATAAAGGAACATCGTTCGAGCTATTCAGCGTTTGCGAAAACACCAACGCGGCGGCCACGGGAGTACCAAATAACGCCCCGATGGTGCCGGCAGAGGCGAGAATGGTCCAGTCCAGCTTAGCAATGCGCGGAAAGAGGCGGCTGCCAAGCGCCACTGCGAGGGCGATATTCACGGTCATGATGGGATGTTCCGGCCCTAAACTGACGCCGCCCGCCAGACCGAGGATTAGCGCCGCCAGCAGGCCTGGCAGCGCCGAAACGGCCACCGGCATTCCGATTAACGGTTCACAAGCCGGATCCGGACCAGCGTGGCCCCGGCTGTAGCGGATGACAAGCCCGACCATCAGTCCGGTTAACGTGAGCATACCGATGATCCACAGCGGAGAGTCCTGGGCAATTCCGATGCTAATCGGCAGACGCTCCCATAAAAATTGCTGTAAAACGGAAGCGACTTTCATCACAACCATCAACACCAGGCTGGACGCTATGCCAATGATTATCGCGGGAGTTGATAGCAAGAGCATCGTTCTGGCTCGCGGATGGAGCATTTTCAATTCCTTCAAACAGAGTCATAGATATAGTTTGCACAGCCTGCGCGACCGCATCGCTGCAAATGGTGCTGAAACGATAAAGTAATTGTGTGATCTGGATCGATTTTCTACGGGCATCAGCCTTCAGGCCGTTGTTGTTATGCCCCCATGAATTTACAGTGTGGCAAAGATTTATTCTGACTTTAGCGGAGCAGTGGAAGAATGACAAAATATGCTTTAGTAGGTGATGTTGGCGGCACCAACGCACGTCTTGCTCTGTGCGACATTGCCAGTGGCGAGATTTCGCAGGCAAAAACCTATTCCGGGCTGGATTACCCCAGTCTGGAGGCTGCGGTGCGCGTGTACCTGGATGAGCATAGCGTCAGCGTCGAAGATGGTTGCATTGCCATTGCCTGTCCGATCACCGGCGACTGGGTGGCAATGACCAACCATACCTGGGCATTCTCTATTGCTGAGATGAAAAAAAATCTGGGCTTTAGCCATCTGGAAATCATTAATGATTTCACCGCCGTGTCGATGGCAATCCCCATGCTGAAAAAAGAGCATTTGATCCAGTTTGGCGGCGCGGAACCTGTCGAAGGCAAACCGATTGCGGTGTATGGCGCGGGAACTGGCCTCGGCGTGGCGCATCTGGTGCATGTTGATAAACGCTGGGTAAGTCTGCCGGGTGAAGGCGGGCACGTGGATTTTGCGCCTAACAGCGAAGAAGAGGGGATTATCCTTGAGGTTCTGCGTGCGGAAATCGGTCATGTTTCTGCTGAACGTGTGCTCTCAGGACCCGGACTGGTGAACCTGTATCGCGCCATCGTCAAATCAGACGGCCGCCTGCCGGAAAATCTGCAGCCGAAGGATATCACCGCCCGTGCGCTGGAAGATTCCTGTATCGACTGCCGCCGCGCGCTGTCGCTGTTCTGTGTGATCATGGGCCGCTTTGGCGGCGATCTGGCGTTAACGCTGGGCACGTTTGGCGGCGTGTACATCGCTGGCGGGATCGTGCCGCGCTTCCTTGAATTCTTTAAAGCTTCCGGTTTCCGCGGTGGGTTTGAAGATAAAGGACGTTTTAAAGCCTACGTTCAGGATATTCCGGTGTATCTGATTGTGCATGATAATCCGGGCCTGCTTGGTTCTGGCGCACATTTGCGTCAGACGCTGGGGCATATTTTGTAAGGCCAATGTCGGATGGTATTTAGCAATCATCCGGCCTGTATTCCCACTAAACCGCGCTTCTGACGTAATGACGATCAGTTAACGACGAGCAATCGTCGTAACTATAGCTAAGAGCGGCATATCCGGAGGTAATGAATTTGTTGCCCCCGGTATTTGTTACGTTCACCTTATGTTTTTCACTTCTCTGAAACGATTACTCCCAGTGAACGTGTTAAGGGTACTATCGCCGTACCCTTAACAATCCCGCCGGGAGCCTGGGTTGCAAGGGAGGCGGCGGTGAGCCTCCCTTGCACGTTCACGGGTACCTGTGCTTCAGAAAAGTGAAAAGCTGAAGTGAACGGAACCCTGAGTCGCAATCACATGTTCTCCATAATGATTAACTGACAAGCATTACGCTACTGACGCGGTTTTTTTATGCCTGCCGCCCAGCTTTCCGACCTTCGTCACACTTCCTGATTACTGGATTATATGTCCAGTAAAAGCATTATTTGTCTGATAACGGTCGCTACTTGCCTCGGACCATAATTTCTCTCGTTAACTATTACGAGGAAATGAATATGAGCAAAAAATTGATTGCTGTCTGTGCGTGCCCAATGGGGCTGGCTCACACCTTTATGGCGGCGCAGGCGCTGGAAGAAGCGGCGGTTGAAGCCGGTTATGAAGTGAAAATCGAAACTCAGGGCGCTGACGGAATTCAAAATCGACTGACGGCGCAGGATATCGCTGAGGCGACGTTAATCATCCATTCAGTTGCCGTTACCCCGGAAGATAACGAGCGTTTCGAGTCGCGTGACGTCTACGAAATTACGCTACAGGACGCGATAAAAAATGCGGCCGGCATCATTAAAGAGATCGAAGAGATGGTTGCCGCTGAACAACAATAATCATCGACAGGGAACTACGTATGGCCATTAAAAAACGCAGTGCAACCGTTGTGCCAGGCGCATCTGGTGCGACAGCGGCAATAAAAAATCCACCGGCCTCCCGCAACAGCTTCTGGGGCGAACTTCCGCAACATGTGATGTCGGGTATTTCACGCATGGTGCCGACATTGATTATGGGCGGGGTAATTCTCGCCTTCTCGCAACTGATCGCTTATAGCTGGCTCGATATTCCTGCTGACACGGGCATCATGGATGCGTTGAACAGCGGAAAATTTACCGGTTTTAATCTCTCATTACTGAAGTTTGCCTGGTTGTCGCAATCTTTTGGCGGCGTGCTGTTTGGTTTTGCTATTCCGATGTTTGCCGCGTTCGTTGCCAATTCGATTGGCGGCAAACTGGCGTTTCCGGCGGGGTTCATCGGTGGGCTGATGTCTACTCAGCCTACCCAGATGCTGAATTTTGACCCATCGACGCTGCAATGGGTAACCAGTGCTCCCGTGCCTTCCACCTTTATTGGCGCGCTCATTATCTCGATCGTTGCCGGGTATCTGGTGAAGTGGATGAACCAAAAAATCCAGCTCCCTGATTTCCTGCTGGCGTTCAAAACCACCTTTTTGCTACCCATTCTCTCCGCCATTTTCGTCATGCTGGCGATGTATTACGTAATCACGCCGTTTGGCGGCTGGATCAACGGTGGAATTCGTACTCTGCTGACCGCAGCAGGAGAGAAAGGGACGCTGATGTATGCGATGGGGATTTCCGCGGCAACGGCCATCGACCTCGGGGGGCCGATTAATAAAGCTGCTGGATTTGTCGCCTTCAGCTTTACCACCGATCACGTTCTGCCGGTCACCGCGCGCTCTATTGCGATTGTGATTCCGCCGATTGGTCTCGGGCTGGCAACGCTGCTTGACCGCCGCTTAACGGGGAAACGTCTGTTCAGCGCCCAGCTCTACCCGCAGGGAAAAACGGCAATGTTCCTCGCATTTATGGGCATCAGCGAAGGGGCTATCCCGTTTGCGCTGGAAAGCCCCATCACGGCAATTCCCTCTTACATGGTTGGCGCCATTGTCGGATCGACGGCTGCCGTCTGGCTGGGGGCGGTGCAATGGTTCCCTGAGTCGGCTATCTGGGCATGGCCGCTGGTGACCAATCTCGGTGTCTATATGGCAGGGATCCTGTTAGGTGCGGTGATTACGGCGCTGATGGTGGTGTTCCTGCGCCATCTGATGTACCGCAAAGGCAAATTGCTGATTGAAAGCCTCTGATCAAAAGGATTGTAACCATGAGCTTACTTGCCTCGCTGCGTGACTGGTTAACGGCGCAACATCTCGATGCGATGCTGCTGTCATCGCGGCAGAATAAACAGCCACATATGGGGATCTCCAGCAGTTCAGGGTATGTGTTTATCAGCCATGAAAGCGCGCATATCCTGGTCGATGCCCGTTATTACACTGATGTCGCTACGCGTACCCAGGGCTACCAGATCCATCTCCTCGATGGCACACAGACGCTGTATTCGCGGGTGAATCACATCATTGCTGACGAAAAGCTGCAGACGGTGGGGTTCGAAGGCGAGCAGGTAAGCTGGGAAACGGCACAGGCCTGGGCAGGCAAACTGCATGGACGGCTGGTCAGCGCCGTGCCGGACGTGCTTCGGCAGGTGAAAACGGCCCAGGAAATAGCCAGTATCCGTGAAGCCTGTCGGATTGCCGACCTCAGCGCTGAACATATACGGCGGTTTATTCAACCCGGTCTGAGTGAGCGCGAGATTGCCGCCGAACTGGAGTGGTTTATGCGCACGCTTGGCGCAGACAAAGCTTCTTTTGACACCATTGTCGCCAGCGGCTGGCGCGGGGCGCTGCCGCATGGCAAAGCCAGCGATAAACGGGTTGCAGCAGGTGAATTCATTACGCTGGATTTTGGCGCGCAGTATCAGGGCTATTGTTCGGATATGACGCGAACGTTTCGCATACCTGACGCCAGGCAACCAGCAGAAGACAGTGCGCTATTTTCGATTTATCAGGTTGTCCTGGAAGCGCAACTGGCGGCGGTAGCGGCAATTCGACCTGGCGCGCGTTGCAATGAGGTGGACGCCGCAGCCAGGCAAGTTATTACACAGGCGGGCTATGGTAATGCGTTTGGTCACAATACCGGACACGCTATCGGCATTGAAGTCCATGAGAACCCACGTTTTTCCCCTACCGATGAGACGCCTCTGGCGGCGGGAATGCTGCTCACCGTTGAACCAGGTATTTATCTGCCGGGGCAGGGCGGAGTGCGTATCGAGGACGTGGTGCTGGTTACGCCAGACGGCGGCGAGGTGCTCTACACCATGGCGAAAACATTGTTACACACGGGAGAGGCGTGATGGACTTATCGCTACTGAAGGCGCTGAGCGAGGCTGATGCGATCGCCTCCTCAGAACAGGAGGTGCGACAGATCTTGCTCGAAGAAGCAGATCGTCTGCACAAAGAAGTGCGCTTCGATGGGTTGGGATCGGTGTTGATCCGCCTGAATGAATCAACCGGTCCGAAGGTAATGATCTGCGCGCATATGGATGAAGTGGGATTTATTGTGCGCAGTATTTCCAGGGAAGGGGCGATCGATGTCTTGCCGGTGGGAAATGTGCGTATGGCGGCCAGACAGTTACAGCCAGTGCGGATTACCACCCGAGAAGAGAGCAAAATCCCGGGGCTGCTCGACGGAGATCGCAGTGGCAATGAGGTGAATGCGCTGCGGGTGGATATTGGCGCGCGGTCTTATGACGAAGTACTTCAGGCCGGCGTATGTCCAGGCGATCGCGTCACCTTTGACACGACTTTTCAGGTTTTGCCGCACCAACGCGTCATGGGCAAAGCCTTTGATGACCGACTTGGATGTTATTTGCTGATCGCGCTGCTGCGCGCATGGCATAACGCCATCCTTCCTTGCGAGGTGTGGCTGGTGGCCAGTTCCAGTGAAGAAGTGGGACTGCGCGGAGGGCAAACGGCAGCGCGTGCGGTTGCGCCCGATGTGGCGATCGTGCTGGATACAGCCTGCTGGGCGAAAAATTTTGATTATGGCGCGGCCAACCACCGACAGCTCGGCAAAGGCCCGATGCTGGTGCTGAGCGATAAATCGCTGATTGCGCCGCCAAAGCTGACGGCATGGATTGAAAGTGTAGCCACTGATGCGGGCATCCCGTTACAACTCGATATGTTCAGTAATGGCGGCACAGACGGCGGGGCCGTACACGTCAGCGGAACGGGGATCCCGACGGTTGTTATGGGGCCAGCTACGCGGTATGGGCACTGTGCGGCATCAATTGCCGACTGTCGTGACATCATCCAGACGCAGCAGTTGCTGTCGGCGCTTATTTCACATCTTACGTGCGAAACCGTGGCTCATCTGACGGACTTCAGGTGCTGATTTCGCGCTAATCAGGAGTTGTTATGCTAACGATTCAATTTCTTTGCCCGTTACCCAATGGACTGCATGCGCGTCCAGCATGGGAGCTGAAAGAGCAGTGCAGCCAGTGGCAAAGTGAGGTGATGTTTTTCAACCATCGTCAAAACGCCAAAGCGGATGCGAAAAGCTCGCTGGCGCTGATTGGCACCGGGACGTTGTTTAATGACAGCTGTAGCTTAACCATCACCGGTCATGATGAAGAGCAGGCCAGGCGGGTGCTGGAGGAGTACATTCAGCAGCGGTTTATCGACAGCGACAGCGTTCAGCCAGGGGCGGCGGAACTGGCGGCGCATCCGTTGCCGCGTTCGCTGATTCGGCTCAACCCGGATTTGCTGTATGGCACCGTGCTGGCAGGCGGCGTGGGGGCAGGTCAGCTCACGCTGTGGCAGAGTGATAATCTGGAGAGCTATCGCGCGATTGCGGCGAGTGCGGAAGACAACGCCAGGCTGGAGCACAGTCTGGCGACGCTGGCGGAACTGCTCAATCAGCAACTGCGTGAGCGCGATGGTGAGAGTAAAACCATTCTCAGCGCGCATCTGTCTCTGATTCAGGACGACGAGTTTGCCGGGAATATTCGCCACTTAATGCTGGAGCAGCATCTGGGGCTGGGGGCGGCGATTATTACCAATATGGAGCAAGTATGCGACAAGCTGTCGGCTTCCGGCAGCGATTACCTGCGTGAACGCGTCAGCGACATCCGTGATATCAGCGAACAATTGCTACATATTACGTGGCCTGAAAAGCGGCCGCGCCATGCGCTGGTGCTGGAAAAACCAACGATTCTGGTGGCTGAAGATCTGACGCCCAGTCAGTTTTTGAGTCTCGATTTGCAGCATCTGTCAGGCATGATCCTTGAGAAAACAGGGCGCACCTCGCATACGCTGATCCTCGCTCGGGCGTCGGCGATTCCGGTGCTTAGCGGCTTGCCGCTGGCAGCGATTAGCCGCTATGCCGGGCAACCCGCAGTCCTGGATGCCCGATGTGGGGTCCTGGCCATTAATCCAGACGAGGCGGTTCGCGGCTACTATGCGATTGCGCAGAAGCTGGCTGACGAATGCCAGCGTCGGCAAGCGCTTGACGCCGCCCAGCCCGCGTTAACCAAAGACAATCAACGAATTGACGTCGCAGCGAATATTGGCACCGCGCTGGAAGCGCCGGGAGCGTTTGCCAATGGCGCGGAAGGGATCGGGTTGTTTCGCACAGAAATGCTGTTTATGGATCGCGACAGCGCTCCCGACGAGCAGGAACAGTTTGAGGCCTACCAGCAGGTGTTGTTGGCTGCGGGCGACAAGCCGGTTATCTTTCGCACGATGGATATTGGTGGCGATAAGAACATCCGCTATCTCAATATTCCGCAAGAAGAGAACCCATTCCTGGGCTATCGTGCGGTGCGGATTTATCCCGAGTTTGCCGGGCTGTTTCGCACGCAGTTGCGCGCCATTTTACGCGCGGCGACCTTCGGTAATGCGCAGTTGATGATCCCAATGGTGCATAGCCTCGACCAGATTTTATGGGTAAAAAGCGAATTGCAAAAAGCGCTGGTGGAGCTGAAAGCGGAGGGTTTACGTCATGCTCCGACAATTTCATTGGGCATTATGGTTGAAGTACCCTCGGTGTGTTACATCATCGACCACTTCTGCGACGAGGTGGATTTCTTCAGCATTGGTTCCAATGACATGACCCAGTATCTGTACGCTGTCGATCGCAATAATCCTCGCGTGTCGCCACTATATAACCCGATTACGCCCTCGTTCTTGCGGATGTTGCAGCAGATTGTTCGCGTGGCGCACGAACGTGGTAAATGGGTGGGCATTTGCGGAGAACTGGGCGGCGAAGGACGTTACTTGCCGCTGCTGTTGGGCTTAGGGCTTGACGAACTAAGTATGAGCAGCCCACGGATTCCGGCAGTGAAAAGCCAGCTTCGTCAACTGGACTGCCAGGCGTGTCGCGAACTCGCTATGCAGGCCTGCGAGTGTCGCAGCGCTCAGGAGATTGAAGATCTGCTGAACCAGTTTGCGCCACAGAAAGAGGTGCGCCCGCTACTGGCGCTGGAGAATATTTTTGTTGGTGAGCCCCTTACCAACAAAGAGCAGGCGATCCAGTTCTTATGTGGCAATCTTGGGGTAAATGGACGCACCGAACATCCGTTTGAGCTGGAGGAAGATGTCTGGCAGCGTGAAGAGATAGTCACTACCGCCGTAGGTTTCGGGGTTGCTATCCCACATACTAAATCCCAGTGGATCAGCCATTCCAGCATCAGTATTGCCCGGCTTGCTCAGCCGATAGACTGGCAGTCCGAGATGGGCGACGTTGAACTGGTGATCATGCTGACGCTAGGCGCCGATGAAGGCATTAACCACGTGAAGGTCTTCTCGCAGCTGGCGCGTAAGCTGGTGAACAAGCAGTTCCGCCAGTCGTTGTTTGCCGCTACCGATGCCGAAAGCATTCTGGCGCTGCTGGAGGCGGAACTGACGTTTTAAATTCTACAGAGAGGAACGCTTTCCAGCCTGCAGCGAGGCGCTTACAGGCTGCGTAAAGGCTTCTGATAGAGAAATTATTAATCTATGGTGTGTTGAATCGGCAGTTTCCCGGCCCTTAATAACGTCATCTCTTGTTTGCAGAGCAGTACTACCGCCTGGCGACCTTTTACGCGTCGGGCGGTGAGCGCTCTTTTCACGGTCCGACGATCCGCACCTGATTCCAGCATTTGAAGACACATCAGGGAAAGTGCACGTCTGTTTTTCATCGAATATTCACTTTGTTGAGTCAGCCTGCACGTTATGTGCGAAGGGGCATTATTTTACAACGATATAAGTGGATATGACTAACGCGTTGGTGTTGTCTCAATCAACGTGCTGACTGGAAACGCGCGCCGTACTCGCCCGGCGTCAGGCCAAACTGACGGCGGAACAGGCGGCAAAAATAATCACTGTCCTGATACCCGCAACGCTGTGCGACTTCGCTAATCGACAGATGATATTTCTGTAAGATGATGCGCGCCTTCGCCATTCTCACCCACCGCACGTACTCGACAAATCCCATGGTGCCATGCTGGGTAAATATTTTAGATAAGTGATTCGGCGTGATATTAAAAAACTGCGCTACGTTTTCCCGGCTCAGCGATTGGGCATAGTTGTCCTGGACCCAATTACATATGCTGTGATAGAGAAATTCAGAGCGCGGGCGCGCTATATCAGGCCGGGTGTTGACCACGCTGCGGCACAGGTGCAGCAGGCTAAGCACCAGCGGTTGAATAATATCCTGGGCCTGAGGTGAGCGGCTCAAATGGGTCAATGCGGTAAGCATCGCCTCGCCTTCACCGCGCTGCGGATGTGGTAACTCAATGCGACGTACGGGACGCAACAGCGATGCGGTTCGGTTGTCGTAAAAAGAGAGGCCCAGCCAGGCTGGAGAAAATACCAGGCTCAAGAGCATCACCGGTTTATCGTTGCCTGGTAAATTCGCCGCTTTAGCCGGGATGAACAACATGTCGCCTTCCGCCAGGCTGTGCTGCTGCTTTTCCAGTTGGTTGCTGTACTCTCCGCGCAGCACGATATCCAGGCGGGGCAGGTCAATACATAAACTGCCGGTCGGTAATGTGGTTCGCGGCGTAGCGAACCATACGCGCCCCAGACGCTGCGGATTTAACACCAGGCCGCTGAACAGATCGGCAAAAAACTGTTGGTCGGCGGGCAGGCCTGGCTCTTTCATTGCTCTTTCTCTGCGCTATAAGTGCATTAACTGTCTGAACTCTTTCACTTTACTCCGACTCACCGGGATTTCAAATTCCAGGTCTTTTAAGCGCAGAATGTAGGTGTTGTTAAACCAGGGTTCGATCTCGCGAATTTTATTCAAATTCACACAGAATGAGCGGTGGCAGCGGAAGAAATGCGAAGCAGGCAGTTTGCTGCAAAATTCGGTGATGTTCATTGGCATCACATACGACTCGCGCCGGGTATAGACGAAGGTCATCTTTTCATGGGCTTCAGCGTAGTAGATGTCGTTGATCGGGGTTACGATGATCCGCTCATCTTTAATCAGGTTGATCGTATCGTTTTCACGGATCACCGGGCTGGCTGGCGAGGTTCCCGCTTGCTGCTGTTGCCAGGCGGCCTCCAGCTTTTGCAGCATGCCGACAATGCGCGATTCCTGATACGGTTTCAGAATATAGTCAAAAGCTTCCAGTTCGAAAGCTTCAACAGCGTGCTCTTTCCACGCGGTAATAAACACAATAAAGGGCTTATGCGCGAACTGGCTGATGTTTTGCGCCAACAGTACACCATCCAGCGAGGGAATATTGATATCCAGAAAAATAGCGTCAACGCGGTTGTGCTGGAGATATTTCAGCACGTCAAGACCGTCGTCAAATGTGCCGACAATCTCCATCTGGCTGTGCTCTTTTATCAGCCAGCTTAGTTCCTGTTGGGCCAGGAATTCATCTTCGACAATGATGACTTTCACGACTTCACTCCTGGTTAAAGCAATAATGTGGCCGGTGCGGCTGCGGGCGAGTGCTGATTAGGCACATAAAAGGCAATCTCTGTGCCCGGCTCCAGACGGCGGATCAGTAATCCTTCGCCATAGAGCAGCTTAACGCGATGATGGACATTCAACAGGCCAATTTTATTACCCGGCATTTCATTGGATTCGACCCGCTCAATCACTTTCGGATCGATCCCATGACCGGTGTCCCGCACGGCAATTCGTACCCGATTTCCGCACTCTGCAACGCTGATGGTCACCACGCCTTTCCCTTTGCAGGGTTGAATACCATGAACAATGGCGTTCTCGACAAGCGGCTGAATCAGCAGGCTGGGAATATAACAGCTTACCTCTTCATCAATATCATAAATAACCGTCAGCTTGTCGCCAAAACGGGCCTGTTCGATGGCGATGTAATCCTTGATTTGGTACAGCTCTTTCTTGATGTCGATCTGCTCATCATCTTTTAATTCAATATTATAGCGAAGATAACGCGACAAATTAAAAATGAGCTGGCGCGCGGTGTCCGGGTTAAGTCGCACCGACGACGAAATAGCGTTCAGGGCGTTAAACAGGAAATGGGGATTTATTTTACTCTGCAGTGCCCGCAGTTCTGCCTTATTTGCCATTTCGCGTAGCTGTTCCGCCCGAGAAACCTCAAGCTGAGTCGAGATAATTTGCGACAGGCCGATGGCCATTTCCTGTAGCGAGGAGGTGATCTGGTGAGCGTGACAGTAGTAGATCTTCAGCGTGCCGGTGACAACGCCTTTCTCCCAAAGCGGGATCACCAGCATGGAGTGTATTTCCGGTGTCCGATGTGCTTCATCATTGTTTTTTATGATGATTTTTCCGTAATTGATCGCCTGTCGCGTGGTCGGGCTGACGAAGTCATCGTTATCGCGGTAATTCAGTTCACCCACGCCAACGTAGGCCAGAACGTGCTGGGTATTGGTTATCGCGACGGCGTCTGCATGGATGTCATGGCGAATAATTTCACACACCTGGCGGAGCGACTCGCTGTTGACGTGACGGAAAAGCGGCAGGGTTTTGTTGGCGATATCCAGTGCCAGCTTGGCCTGTTTCGCGGCGCTGGCTTCTTTCTCGCCCTCCACGCTTTGAACCAGCATGACGATAAAACCAATACAGACGCTGCCCAGGATCATCGGGATACCGATTTTCGAGACGATATCCAGCCCCAGCGCGGTCGTAGGCGCCCAGGCAACGACGAGGATCATGGTCAGGGATTCGCACAGCATTCCGCCTAAAATACCTGCGCGCCAGTGTTGCGCTTTGGGGATCTTACGGTTGATCCACCCGGCAATGCAGCCTGCCAGAATACTGGTAATAAAGCAGGGTAGGGCGGTTACGCCGCCAATATCAATCAGGTAGCGGTGGGTGCCGGCGATGAGTCCCGTAATGATGCCGACCCACGGACCGAACAAAATTCCCCCTGACATGACCGCGATAATACGTACGTTTACCAGTGAGCCTTCAACCGGTACGCCGGACCAGGTACTGAACAGGGCAAACATCGAGAAAATCGCGGTGACGGCGAGCAACTCTTTCGGGGAGTGAGCTGACTTGTGCAACAGTTCGCGAAACAGGCGGATACGAATCAGGAAAAACAGACAAAACAGCATCAGCGCTGCCCGGTCAAATACCGCCAGCAGCATATTAAATATTTCGTGCACGGGTGACTCTTGCGCAGGGGTTAAACCTCTATGATAGGCAACCTGAGTCTGGATGACCAGCGCCCGCGCAGCCTGCGGCTAATGAGGAAAAACCTTAATATTAAAAGGGGATTGTTGCATTGTTGTTGTATTTACAATACCTGTCTTCTAAGCGCAAAGATCAAGGTAATGTTTTTAACAATAAAATGTTAAATGATGGTAATTTTTAGCGGTGTGTGAAAATGAATATTTCCTCATTTTGTTTGCTTGTTCCTCATTTGTGTCGAAAAAAATATTTTGTTTTGCCTCTCGACAGAAGGAAATTATTCAGGCTATTTTCTAAACGTGCCACCATCGTGGCAGCGTCGCTCGGACGGTCCGGGCGCTAACGTTAATCTGAGGATATTATGGCTGACTCCCGCCCTGAACGTCGCTTTACGCGTATTGATCGCCTTCCCCCTTACGTTTTTAACATTACCGCTGAACTGAAGATGGCTGCGCGTCGGCGCGGCGAAGATATTATCGATTTCAGTATGGGGAACCCGGATGGGGCCACGCCTCCTCACATTGTTGAAAAACTGTGTACCGTGGCGCAGCGCCCGGATACGCATGGCTATTCCACGTCTCGCGGCATTCCGCGTCTGCGTCGGGCGATTTCCCGCTGGTATCAGGAACGCTATGACGTTGAAATTGATCCCGAATCCGAAGCGATTGTGACTATTGGTTCCAAAGAGGGACTGGCGCACCTGATGCTGGCAACGCTCGATCATGGTGATACGGTTCTCGTACCCAACCCGAGCTATCCGATCCATATTTATGGCGCGGTGATTGCCGGGGCGCAGGTACGGTCAGTGCCGCTGGTTGAAGGTGTCGATTTCTTTAATGAGCTGGAGCGCGCGATCCGTGAAAGCTACCCGAAACCGAAGATGATGATCTTAGGTTTCCCGTCCAACCCGACAGCACAGTGCGTCGAGCTGGAATTTTTCGAAAAAGTCGTCGCGCTGGCTAAACGCTATGACGTGCTGGTGGTTCACGATCTCGCCTATGCCGATATCGTTTACGATGGCTGGAAAGCGCCATCGATTATGCAAGTACCTGGCGCTCGTGATGTCGCGGTTGAATTTTTCACCCTGTCGAAAAGCTACAACATGGCGGGCTGGCGTATCGGTTTTATGGTTGGCAATAAAACGCTGGTCAACGCGCTGGCGCGCATCAAGAGTTATCACGATTACGGGACGTTTACACCGTTGCAGGTTGCGGCAATCGCGGCGCTGGAAGGCGATCAGCAATGCGTACGGGATATTGCCGAGCAGTATAAACGCCGTCGCGATGTGCTGGTTAAAGGACTGCATGAGGCCGGTTGGATGGTTGAGATGCCAAAGGCCTCAATGTACGTTTGGGCGAAAATTCCTGAGCAATATGCCGCGATGGGGTCACTTGAGTTTGCCAAGAAACTGCTGAACGAAGCGAAAGTATGCGTTTCGCCGGGGATTGGCTTTGGTGATTATGGCGATACGCACGTGCGTTTTGCCTTAATTGAAAACCGTGACCGTACCCGCCAGGCGATCCGCGGCATCAAAGCGATGTTCCGCGCAGATGGCTTACTGCCTGCCAGTGCGAAATCGGCTATTGAAAGTACCGATTAACCGATCGTGAAATCCCCAAATGCAAACAGGAGCCTGATGGCTCCTGTTTTTTTGCTGCGTCTTTTATTTAGATCATCAGGGCGAACGTACCGGCCCAAACGATGACCATAAAAGAAATGCCCATAAAGAAATATTTCACTTTTCATCTCTCCGCGTACCTGGGTACGTCTGAATGAACATATGCTTACCTGACAGAGAGCTGATGCACGCGCAAACGAAATGGAGAATATCCCTCGTTTGCCTGGCTGCATCACCTCAGAATTCTGAGCTTTAGTGCTCCAGACGGCGCTAATGTACGCCTAAAAATGAGGTGAGACAAGAGGCATTTTTCTATTTAATTTTAATAACTTACAAGTGTCGTGATTCGGCGACAGTTTAATTTCTGCCGGTAATAAATTGCTATTGAGCGACGTAATGATTAGTCGGAGAATTCTCATATCACCATAGTATGAATACGGTTAATTTTTCGCGGAATTCAATAATGAAAAGGTTAAAAATGACCAGATTAATGATGTTAGCACTCGTTCTTACGCCAGTGACGTCGATGGCGGCCTCACCGTTGGCGTTTAATTTCAGCTGCGCAAGTATTGGTGGTGTGAATAGTGATGGTAAAGGTAACGTTTGGATTGACGGTGCCAAGGCGACTGTAAAGAGCTTCAATGAAAACTACTGGGAAGCCAAAAGCGGCAAAAATACGCTTTCCATCTCCCGTAAAGATGACGGCAACCCGGAAGTTTCATGGTCAGGGCCAAATCGTAAGCACGGAATTTGTCAGCCTGAAGACAATATTGACTACGCTCCGGGGGAAAAATCGCCCCACAGCGGTCCTTCTTTCTCCTGCTCAGCGGTGGCAAAGGGAAGTATTGAAGAGGTTATTTGCCAGAGCCCATCACTCTCCGCGATGGATGTTAAGTTGAACGGGGTCTACAAACAGGCGTTGGTTAAATCGAAAAATAACCCAACGCTGAAAGCGGAGCAGCGCGGCTGGGTTAAAGGACGAAACGAGTGCTGGAAAGAACAGGATAAACCAGCCTGTATTGCTCGTAACTACAATGAGCGCATGACTGAACTACAGAACGAGTGGGGCGTTAAGTAATTCAGCCACAGACAAAAAGAAAGGCCGTAAGGCCTTTCTTTTTAGATATATAACGAGGCTTCACCCATGGGGCGGGTTTTGAAGCGACGGTGGATCCAGAGATACTGCTCGGGCGCGCGCATGATCTCTTTTTCGATAATTTTATTCATATAAGCCGCAGCCTGGCTTTCATCTGCCGGGTAACCTTCCATTTGTGGTGTGATAAACAGGCGGTAACCTGAGTTGTCTGCTTTTCTCACCATGGTTACGGTCAGCATCGCTGCGCCCGACAGGCGTGACAGCACGTAAGTACCATTGGTGGTTGCCACGTTTTTAACGGCGAAGAAAGGCGCGAACGAGCTTCCTTTACGACCGTAGTCCTGATCGGGAGCAAACCATACCGCTTCCCCTTTTTTCAGGGCGCCGACAATGCCACGCAGATTATTTCTGCCGATCATGGCTTTGTTGGAACGCATACGACCGCGGGTTTGGATCCACTCCATCAACTTATTGTTGTGCGGGCGATAGGTTGCCATCATCGGCTGGCACAGCCCCATTACGCGGCCACCTAATTCGAGCGACATAAAGTGTACGCCTACGACCATCACGCCACGGTCTTCCATCTGGGCGCGTTTCAGGTTGTCCAACCCTTCTACATCAAACCATTTGCGAACGCGGTGATCCGGCCAGAACCAGGCCATACCTGTTTCAAGCAGTCCCATGCCGAGTGAACGGAAGTTCTCATCGACCAGTTTGTCTCTCTCTTCCTGCGACAGATTGGGGAAACAGAGTTCGAGGTTTTTACGTGCAATAGATTCACGGCGCTTTAAAAATGGACGAGCCAGTGTTCCTGTACGGGTACCAAGAAAACATAATACGGGATAGGGAAGTTGTACCAGTAACCAGAGCACACCGACGCCAAACCACGTGAGCCAATAGCGCGGATGTAAAAACGCGCGTGAAAATTTACATTGGGGAAACATAAGCACCTGTTGTTGATACGAAATAGATGTATCGCGAAGACGCTGGGTCTGGCGCGTTACACTCTGCACAGATCGTTAGGCCGCCATAAACGACATTGGTTCCTGCAAAGAGTGTAAAACTGAGTCAGGACAAAACCACGAGGGGCATGAATGATCGGACGCACAATGTACACCCGAAGATTAATGTCAGCCAGAAATAATTACTCAAGTTTCGTAAATATTTTGGGGGCGATTAAGAACAAAAAAAAGACTATTTATAATTCATTGTTTTTATGATGAATAAATAAACTCCAGGTGTATATCTAAATAGTAAGCAGATGAGTGATTTTTGTAACGTAAATGTTTCTTAAATTGCGAACTGATGGAAATTATCTTAGAATATAAAAACAAGGGAGTGTAAGGACTTACGTAAAGTTTTATGGCAAACAGGAGGTATCGCTATGCTCTATTTTTGGACCTTTCTCGCATTGAGTATTCTGAGCGTCAGTTGCTACATCTGGCAGGTAATGGGCGCTGCGGCGTCAATAAGCGCTTTTATCGGCATGGTCATACTCACCGCCTTAATTTACGTTTTTACTATGCGGTTGACTAATGGTAACGAAATGGTAACCGGATTATTCCTTTTTCTTGCCCCAACATGCGGTTTGATCATTCGCTTTATGGTGGGGGACGGTAGGCAATAATCCGGCGTGTTACGATTGGAAATGAATTTTCACGTTTAGCTGTTTTTATTTAGCTGAGAGTAGGGAAGTGCCAACTGCGCTGGCACTTTTTGCGAGACTGAAATCGATTAACGGGCGTCAGCCAACTGGAGTGATGCTTCTTCTTGCTGAGCATTTTTCCGCTGTTGCTCAAGTTCCAGCGCCCCGCGATGAGAGAGGTAGCAGAACAGGATGCAACAGACAATTCCCCCCATCAGCAGATAGAAACCGCCATGCCATCCCATTTTGTCGACCATTACGCCAAACAGGCTGGTGCCCAATGACGCGCCAAAAATGTAGCTCATAAATCCGCGCAATCCTACTGCGGAACCCACTGCGAAGCTGGGTACGATTTCCATGGTCTGAACGGAGGCCAGGAACTGAGGAACATAAATCAGGCAGCCAACGATGGCGGCAAAAATAGTCACCATCAACAGCGATTCGCTTTTCCAGTAGCCGATCAGACAGACGAAAATCAGTGCCATACAAATCATGGCCAATGGCATGCGACGGCCTTTAAACAGTTTATCGGTAAGCCAACCCGCCAGTAATGTGGAAGGGATTGCCGCCCATTCGAAAAATAAAAAAGCGACGCTCATTTCCTCTTTCGAGAAATGTTTTTCGGTTAACAGATAAATTGGCAACCAGCTAATCATGCCAAAACGTACCATATAGACAAAAACATCTACCAGTGAAACATACCAGGCATTTTTATTACGCAGGACATAAGTGCAGAAGATCTGGAAGGCGCTCATATTTTCTGGCGCCTGGACAGCGTGTCGGGCATTTAATACAACTTTTTCCTCCGGCATCATTTGTTCCAGAGCCGGTAAACCTTCCTGGCGTGGTGAACCTTTCCCCAGCATCAGCACGATAAATGCAAACAGGACGGCAACGCCGGCCGGAACAATATAGCTGGCGCTTTGCCAGTGTTCACTTCCCAAAATGGCAAAGGCGGCACCAACGATCGGGGCAACAATACCACCACCGACATTGTGTGAGATATTCCAGAATGCGCCAACGCGTCCACGTTCTTTACGCGGAAACCAGTTGGCGATAGTAATAAATGAAGGGCCGACGCCCATCCCCTGGAACAAGCCGTTGAAGACAACCAGCGCGGCAAAAATCCAGAATCCGGTACTGAACCCTAAACCTACGTTGACGATGGCGCACAGAATCAAACCGCATGCCATAAAGACTTTGGGGCTGGCTTTGTCTGCCAGGCTGCTCATAATGCCTTTACTGATCCCATAGGCGATAAGCATACAACTGCTGAGTAAACCGATCTGCGTGGCGCTGAGATCCAGATGCTCCTTCAGATAAGGCGTTGAGAGCGTGAAGTTATTACGCACAATATAGTACGCAAGATAGCCCAGGAATACGCTGAGTAATGCCTGAATGCGATAGCGGCCATAAGTTTCCTGGACTTTCTCCGCCGGGACTTTATTTGCCGCAGGCCCTGCCTTAAATATTGATAACATATCATCACCTAAATTTATATTGATGTGAATATCAGGAGTTTTCGTGGTGAAGAGTGAAATAGGCAGGAGAGAAACTCAAGTCGATGAAATGTGTCATTATTGACCCATTTTGTGGGTAGCACGGCGGATTTTGACTCTTTTTAAATAATGATATTTTATTTCTGTTCTTTTACGCGGACTTTTATTGCTGGCATGTGCGGATATTAACAAATTCATACTGTATTTTCGGGTATTCTTTGCTGATGTAGTCACTTTCCGTTTGGTAAACTTGCGAATAACCTTATTTCTCTCGACTGTAGTGATAAACGGGTAAGTTTTGTCTCAATATTATTTTTTGCACATGTTGGTATTTATGAACGGGATCACAAACAGACTTTTCTGTTGGCGGCGTTTTTGGGCAATCTCGCTCTGTTTCATGTCGCTGTTGGCGAGTCGCCAGGCGTTGAGTAAAGAGCTGGTGATGGCCACAACCTTTTCTCCCGGTGCCACGGCCTGGATTATCCAGCGCTGGCAGACGCAGCCGGGATCGGTGATGATTCGCACGTTAAACCGGACCAGCAGCTCGCTGGAACAACTGCTTGATACCGCGAATGCGGAAAACGTCGATCTCATTTTGACCTCATCGCCCATGCTGTTACAGCATCTTCAGGAGCATCAGAAGCTGGCGCCCTTTGATAATGCGCTGCCGGAAAGCCAGAGGCTGGTGCCTGAGTCTATTCGTTCTACCTCTGTGGCGGTGGCGATATCCGGTTTTGGCCTGCTAATTAACCGTTCCGCGCTGGCGGCGCGACACCTTTCTCCTCCTGCTGACTGGGCGGATTTAACGCAGCCTAAATATCAGAATGCGTTGTTGATGAGTAGTCCGTCACGTTCCGATACCAACCATCTGATGGTTGAGTCGCTGTTGCAGCAAAAAGGGTGGGAAGAGGGCTGGGCGACGCTGTTAGCGAGCGCGGGTAATCTGGTGACGATTTCATCACGCAGTTTTGGCGTCGCCGACAAAATTAAGAGCGGTCTTGGCGTTGCCGGGCCGGTCATTGATAACTATGCCAACCTGTTGCTCAACGATCCGCATCTGGCCTTTACCTATTTTCCTCGCTCCGCAGTGTCGCCAACCTATGTCGCCGTTCTCAAGAACAGCCAGCACGCCAGTGAAGCGCGTCGTTTTATCCGCTACTTATTAAGTCCGGAAGGACAGCGGATCCTTGCGGATGCGAATACGGGAAAATATCCGGTTACCCAGCTCGCGCCAGATAACCCACGGGCCGCTCAACAGGCTATGTTGATGAATCAGCCTGCGCTTAATTATCGGCTGATCCTTAAGCGGCAGCGGCTAGTGCAACGGATGTTTGATACCGCCATCAGTTTTCGTCTCGCACAACTGAAAGATGCCTGGCGAGCGCTATACAGTGCGGAAGCGCGCCTTAAACGCCCGTTACCCGAAATCAGAGCCTTACTGACCAGCGTCCCGATAGATGCCAGGCGTAGTGAAGATGAGGCCTGGCTTGCTCAGTTCGATAACAAAAGCTTTGCCGAACAGCAGATGATGGAATGGCAACTGTGGTTTCTTAAAAATCAACGTCAGGCGATAGCAAAACTGGAAGAATTAAAATGAAAGGTGGATCGATACTGCAACGCCTGCGGCAGCTCAACATCAGCAGCAGCCTGCGGGGAGCCTTTCTGACGGGCGCACTACTGACGTTGAGCGTAAGCTGCGTCAGTTTGTACTCATGGCATGAGCAGAGCTCGCAGATACGCTATTCGCTTGATGATTACTTCCCGCGCGTGCATTCCGCTTTTTTGATTGAAGGGAATCTTAACCTGGTTGTGGATCAACTTAATGAATTCCTGCTGGCCCCCAACACGACGGTGAGGCTGCAACTGCGCAATCAGATAATTTCGCATCTGGATAAAATCGAGACACTGAGCCGGGGGCTACAACCCGCAGAGCAACAGCAGCTGGCGGTGATTTTGCAGGACAGCCGGGCGTTGATGGCGGAACTGGACCGGGTGCTCTACAACATGTTCCTCGTGCGTGAAAAAGTGAGTGAACTCTCCGCACGCATCGACTGGCTACACGATGATTTTAACACCGAGCTGAATTCACTGGTGCAGGATTTTACCTGGCAACAGGGGACGTTGTTGGATCAAATCGAGGCAAAAAGTGGCGATGCGGCGCTGTATCTCAAACGTGCCAGAGAGGTGCAAAACGAGCAGCAGCAGGTTTACACCCTGGCAAGAATTGAAAATCAGATCGTCGATGATTTACGCGACAGGCTTAATGAACTGAAATCGGGCAGCGACGACGGGATGCTGGTGGAGAACCATATCCGCTACCTGGAGAATCTGAAGAAAACCGCCGATGAAAACATCCGTACCCTCGATGACTGGCCCAGTACCATAACCCTGCGGCAAACCATTGATGAACTGCTGGAAATCGGGATGATGAAAAATAAAATGCCCGATACGATGCGCGATTATGTCGCTGCGCAAAAGGCGCTCATTGATGCCAACCATGCCAGAGAGGCAACGCTCGGGCGCTTTCGAACACTGCTTGAAGCGCAATTGGGAAGTAGCCATCAGCAAATGCAGATGTTTAACCAGCGGCTGGAACAAATTGTTCGCGTCAGCGGCGGACTTATTCTGTTGGCGACGCTGCTGGCGCTCCTTCTCGCCTGGGGACTTAACCACTACTTCATTCGTTCCCGGCTGGTGAAGCGTTTTACCGCGCTCAACCAGGCCGTGGTGCAAATCGGTCTGGGGCGAACGGACGCCACTATCCCGGTTTACGGGCGCGATGAATTGGGGCGTATCGCGGGCCTGCTGCGCCATACCCTGGGCCAGTTGAATGCGCAAAAAAATCAGCTTGAGCAGGAAGTGGCGGAGCGTAAGGAGATTGAGTCCGATCTCCGGGCGACGCAGGATGAGCTGATCCAGACGGCTAAACTGGCGGTGGTCGGCCAGACCATGACCACTCTGGCGCACGAAATTAATCAACCGCTGAATGCGCTGTCGATGTACCTGTTTACGGCGGGAAGGGCAATTGAGCAGGGGCAATCCGCTCAGGCCAGAAGCACGTTAACCAAAGCGGAGGGGCTGATTACCCGCATCGATGCCATTATCCGTTCGCTGCGTCAGTTTGCGCGTCGGGCTGAGCCGGGCGCGCCTTTACATCCGGTCGATCTACGACAAACGTTTACTGCTGCCTGGGAACTGCTGGCTATGCGCCATAAGCAGCAAGGCACGCTGACGCTTCCTGCTCACAGTGTGTGGGTGGCAGGTGATGAAGTGCGTATTCAGCAGGTACTGGTAAACATACTGGCAAATGCGCTGGATGCCTGTCCGGCTGCCGCGGAAATAGAGGTTCACTGGCAGGCTGAAGGCCACCGATTATGTGTCTTAGTCTGTGATAATGGCCCCGGCTGGCCAGGCGCGTTGTTGCCATCACTATTAAAGCCGTTTACCACCAGTAAGGATGTGGGTCTCGGTATTGGTTTATCGATTTGTGTATCGTTAATGACGCAAATGAACGGCGAGCTGCGCCTGGCCTCGACGCCGGGGCGCAATGCCTGCGTCGTGCTGCAATTTAATCTGACGGATGTAAACGATGTTGTGTGATGAATATGCTGTTTTGCTGATTGATGACGATGCCGATGTTCTCGACGCTTACACGCTGTTGCTTGAACAGGAGGGTTATCGTGTATACGCATGCAGTAACCCTTTTGACGCCCGAAATTGGCTACAGGCCGACTGGCCGGGGATTGTCCTGAGCGACGTGTGTATGCCTGGCTGCAATGGAATCGATCTCATGACGTTGTTTCATCAGGATGATAATCAGCTGCCGATCCTGTTGATCACCGGCCATGGCGACGTCCCGATGGCCGTGGAAGCGGTGAAAAAAGGGGCATGGGATTTTCTGCAAAAACCGGTTGACCCCGGCAAACTGCTGTTGTTGGTAGAAGATGCGCTGCGTCAGCGAAAATCGGTGATTGCGCGTCGCCACTATTGTCAGCAAAAGCTGCAGGTTGAGCTGATCGGTTACAGCGAATGGGTCAATCAGTACCGCCAGCGTCTGCAGCAGCTGGCGGAAACGGATATTGCCGTCTGGTTTTATGGCGAGGCGGGAACGGGGCGTATGACGGGAGCCCGTTATTTGCATCAGCTTGGGCGCAGCACCGAGGAACCGTTTATCCGCGGTGAATTGACGCCAGGCAATGCGGGACAACTCAATGACCTTATTGCCCAGGCGCAAGGCGGTACGCTGGTCCTGAGCCATATTGAATGCCTGACGCGCGAACAGCAGCACCAACTGGTGCACCTGCAAAGCCAGGAGCGGCGTCCTTTTCGCTTAATCGGCATTGGCGCCACATCGCTGGTGGAACTGGCGGCAACTAACCAGATTGTGGCCGAACTCTATTACTGTTTCGCGATGACGCAAATCGCCTGTCAGCCGTTATCACAGCGTCCCGATGATATTGAGCCCCTGTTTCGCCATTATCTGCAGAAAGCCTGTCTGCGCCTGAATCATCCGGTACCTGACGTTGACGGGGAACTCCTGAAAGGCATGCGGCGCCGCGTGTGGTTAAGTAATGTTCGGGAGCTGGCGAACGCCGCTGAGCTTTTTGCCGTTGGGCTACTTCCGCTGGCTGAAACCGCAAATCCGCAGCTGCATATGCCTGAACCGACGCCGCTCGATCGCCGGGTGGAGGAGTACGAGCGACAGATTATTACCGAGGCGTTAAATATTCATCAGGGACGCATTAATGAAGTGGCGGAGTATTTACAAATCCCGCGTAAAAAACTGTATTTACGCATGAGAAAATACGGGCTGAGCAAAGAACACTATAAGTTTTAGTGGCGAGGTTCCAGAAGAAGAGACGTTGACAGTATTTCGGTGGCGGCGCGAGCGCTCACCGAAATACGCGACGGAAGTCTGAATTATCTGTTTGTTTTTCTTACCACATCAAATCATCAGGGACGACAAAATCAGCATACGGATCGTCTTCGTCCTTCGCTTCCTGGCTAAGCTCGCAATTTAATACAATATAGCTTGCATCGCGCTGGGCGATTTTATCGGCGACGACAGCCGGAATGATGGCATATTCGCTATCGCTGCTGCTTTCAGCCGTCAGACGCGCAATGGCCAGACGGCCCTTGATTAACTGCGACTGGGTCACTTTATCAACATAGACTTTTTTGATTAGGTTATTATCAGTGAAGTTGTAACCAATATCGCCACGAGAAATGGTGATTTTATTCATTTCAATAAGTTGTTTGATCTGCGCTTTATACTCTTTAGACAGCGCAGCCTGCTTTTGCTGCTCGCTGAGCTGTTTATCACGCTCGGTCTGTGCTTTTTTATTCTCTTCCACCGCTTCTCTGGCTTCACGAGCCTGAATGCGCGATTTTTTCGCCGTTCTCTGCACTTTTGCCATTTTTTTGCTGCTGACCAGACCGGCCTTAAGCATCTGTTCCTGTAGGGTAAGTTTTGTCATCGTCGCTTCTAATCCAATAAAATCGTTGTAAGGATTATAACCTTAAGTTTCGGTGGGAAGCCAGAATGCGGAGCTTTTCTCGAGCCCCTGACATTCATCCCGCTGGTCGTTTTATTTGAAGGAAGATAGATAATCCCCGGGTGCAGTTCCCATAACGCGTTTGAATGCCTGGTAGAATCCAGACAATGACTCATACCCGACGTGGCTGTAAATATCCTCTGTTTTCATACCCCTTCTGAGCATGTTTAATGACACATAAATTCTTAGTTTGCTCAATACCAGGTTCGGTGTATAGCTTGTCGCTTTTAATATGCGGCGAATAAATGTTGAGCGTGACATATAAGTGAAGCGAGCCATATCGTCCAGTGTCCATGAATGCTCAGGATTATCTAGTATAGCAATAATTAATTTTGCTAACGGTTCATCATTAGCGGCATTCAGTATATTTATATCAATGTCATATAAAGAAGTAGATTCACTAACCACATAGTGCAAAATAGCGTCAGTTAAATGGGCAATAATGCAATTATTTTCATCGGCAGAAGCATTAACTTCTGTCATTAATAACTCAAATAGAGAGTGTATTTTGTTACTGACGTCATCTTTTTTCTTAATAAGATATATATCCGGTAGTAAGGCAAACAGCAATTGACTGGCGATAGAGTTAGGTTGGATGAAACCACACAGCAGATCGGTGGAATTAGAAGATGAATCTTCAATTTTAATCATCTTTCTGCGGGGTAAGTCAACAATATTTGTATCTGGTGAGGAGGTAAGAAAAAATGGGAAGTTATTAAAAAAAAACAGAATATCTCCTTGTTCCAGCATGATACGCGGTTGTTGGTTTAACAAATCCAGCCAGCATTCCCCGCCCAGAACGATATGAAAGCTCGGTTCTCCATAGGGGTATGTTGATGCTTTCCATTCGCTACAATATCTGCCGAGGTGGAAGACGGATGTACTTGCTTCACCTCCTTTAAGTAGCCAGCCTGAAGTATTCATGTATTCCCCAATATTGTCAGTAATAAAATGATTTTGAAACGATGTTGTATAGATAGTTTCGTTAAGTAACTATAAGATTTGTTAATCAAGTTATGTATTGCAGGAGAGGGTAGTGTTTCTGGTATTTACTAAAGATATTATGTTGCTACAGGCTATTTATCACCTTATCAAAACAGACGTTATTGTCCATATTCAGCATGCTGAAGACTTTTGCACTATAGAAGAGCGTAATGTAAAAGTGATAATTGATACGTTTAACAACAACATTTTCTATACCAGTATAGATTATCAACTGGAGAGGATACAACCAGCTAAGGTTTTCATACTTGCGCCATTTAGAATCAAAAGATGTTTCGGAGATATCCCTGTTGTTTTTATCAATCGAAACGTTTCGCTGCATGCTTTCATTACTTTGCTGAATTGCGATGAAAATCTTGATATCTCTCCAGAGTTATCGTTTTCTCGTCGCCAGCATCAAATTCTTACCTACATTTTGCAGCAAAAATCATGTTACTCAATTGCTGAGGAAATGCATATCTCATTAAAGACCTACTATTGCCATAAGTATAATATCATGTTGTTGCTGAAACTCAGGAAAATGAGTGATTTAGTACGACATCAAATATCATGTTATCTATAGTAACCAGATGCAGGATCTCGTGTTTCGAGATTAGGATTAAATTGTTAAAGTGCAGAAATGGCAAGTATTGTATAGCACAGCTTACCATGCCTGTATCTTTTAAAATGATAGTTTAATCCTATTCTCAAAAATAAGCACCACATACAATAATAAAGCAAGTTATTATTGTATGTAGCATAATATTTATTACATTACACCACAGAGACCTCTTTAATAGCAGGGTTTTTATTAAGCATAGAAATTACCTGAAATACATCGATTTCTTTTATGCACTCTAAATTTGCCGTAAGTACATAACATTCACCCGTATCTTTAGCCAGTGAACGCACTTGTATGCGATAACCCTGGTCAGTAATCCAGGCCAGAACAGATTGTGCTGCACCTGCTGCAATACGTATGCGTAGTTGCAAGTGATGATTTAAAAAGCGGTAGGTAAGTTGACGGAAGAACTCCAGCACGATGAGTGCCATAATCGTACCCACGATGCCGACTTCGTACATTCCGCTGCCGATGACCAGACCTATTGCTGCAGTGACCCACACATCCGCGGCTGTCGTTAAACCTCTAATGGTTTGTTTTTGGACCAAAATATTTCCCGCGCCAAGAAAACCAACACCTGTGACAACCTGAGCTGCGATTCTGCTGGGGTCTAATCCAATATGTTCATGCCCAATAACATCATAGAAACCGTACTTAGAAACAATCATGAACATGGCACTGCCAATACCAATCAATATATGAGTCCGTACTCCTGCTTCTTTGGCGCGTATTTGACGTTCCAGACCAATTACGCCACCTAAGAAACTAGCTAACATGAGCCGTAAAAGAAACTCTTCAATCATAATGATTCTCTCTGTGCTGCAGTTAAAACGAAAATTACACATGCAGAAATAATTAAAATATTCTCACCTCAACCGTATTATTTAATTAATGACGATGTTCTGGCATTAATTCTTTATTTGGAACTAAGAATAACCATGATGAAATAACAAACGGCATGGTTAAGGTCGGCAGGCCAAAAGGCATTAAAAGCACATTCATTGCTGCCTGGATAAAGACCGTAAAGATAATTCCTGAAACGGTGTAAATAAAGACTTGCCAGCCAGGGTGATTAAAGACTGTGCCCAGTGCAACTGATGTGAGAACGGCGCTAAAGGCATACAATCCTGCCTCAATCTCGTGAGGATTGGCTCCCAGATAACAAGCAAGGAGTGTCGCAATAAAAGATCCAATGATGGCATAACAGGCACATACGACAGATTCTACCGCCAGACCAGCAATGAAGAACAAACTAGCAAGGATCCCAGGGAATAAAAACACTTGTGAGACCCCATGTAGTGTACCGTCGATAAAAAAGCTAATTGAGTAATGGTTTTGAGACGCTGCTATGTAATGTTGTGACAATTCAGGGGCAGGAAGACCAGAGCCATAGATATTATGAAAAGCATAGCTGGCAAGTAGAATTACCCAGGTTGTCAGCACGAATGGGGCCGTTAGCGCGGCGATTTTCCATGTTTTTAGTATATCGGCAATGCATACCGTAGCAATAACTGATATAACACTACCAACGACCAGGCATAGCCACATTATTGGAGTCGCAGTTATAAATACAGGAATAGCGATGCCGACCAGACAGCCATTATAGCTATAGAGACCATCCCGCCAACTTTTAACATCATGGGCTATTGCCCCTGTTATCGAAGCCAGGACAGTTCCGACTATACACCCCCATGCTGCTAAAGGGTTGTTATTGTTATAAGCGGCAATAAATATAGCAATAAAAAAAAGTAACCCTGTGATGGGATTATTTTGGAACATTACCTGAGCACAACCACGTAATGATATATCAATAATTTTGAGAGAATAATGCTTATCCGCATTATTCTTCCAGAATAACGAAATGGGGTGTGTTGTCATCATTATTTACCAGTAGAGATTGTTAAAGATATCATTTTTTCCAGATAAACGGTGGCGGTAATTCTGCATTCAGAACGATTTTTCTTACCATAGCCCAAACCTTGCGAAGATGTTCTTTTACAATGGCACTGTCATTAGCGAGTATCTTAAATACAAGACCAGATTCTGCTGGTAGTGTTGACATACCATAGCAACAATCCTTGCCATAATGGGGAGGGAAAGTTGTCAGAATGGATGATATATTTTCTATTGGGGTTAATATAAAAATGGTACCGAGAACCTGAAAATCTCCCATAACTCCGATATCTGTCATTGGATGCTCTCTGGGTTTTAGCGCAATTTGCTCCTTAAAAACAACGTGTCCGGACTCATCTTTTGCAGTTACATTTGATGAATAATAGTCAAAACCGTTAAGCTCATTTTCATGGTGATAACGACGGCCTGGTATAATGATTTCTGAATAAATAAGTGTTGCGCTTCTTTTATATTCAATCACGGTATCGTTAATAAATCTTGCGTTGCGGTGCAGGATTAAAGGGTCGGGTAGATATTCCAGATAAGCATTTTCGTTCAGCTGAATAATTTGAAGCTGTGCCCCATAGTTTTTATCCATGGAATGCACTTTGGTGGCTGATTGGGTACTGACGCTGGCGAAAGCATTTTCACCCACATTAATGGATAACACCATGCGATCCCCTTGTAGCACACAGCCTGAAGTTGAGATCACGGTCACGCAGGGAAGAGCGGGCAGCGCTTCGTCATGATACAAGGCCTTTTGGGCAAACAATGGTGTTCGTTTTTCCATACGATGAAGAATGCTTTTGCTCCCGGAACGGGTAAAGCTGAGATATAAAAAACCATCCTTCCCGATCGCTCCGCTGGGCATTTGCTCGGGCTGCTGACGATATTCTACAGGGATCTGCTTCTCCCAACACATCCCGGCCTTTTCCACCAGGTTATTCAAATTCTGTGGGTGAGTCATCCAGCTTTCCTTTAATCGTATGGCCAAATAAAAAATCACGCTCAATCATGTCGACAAGCTGCTCAATACCTTCACCCGTTTTACAGTTAGTTAAAATATAAGGGCGACTATTTCTGACATGACGGGTATCCGATTCCATTACCTCAAGACTGGCACCGACATATGGTGCTAAATCAATTTTATTGATAACCAAAATATCCGCCTGTACCAGGCCTGGACCATTTTTACGTGGGATTTTTTCCCCTTCTGCTACGTCAATGACATAAATATAAAAGTCTGCTAATGCAGGGCTGAAGGTGAGGGTGAGATTATCACCACCGCTTTCAATCATTATTAAATCGCTATCTGGAAATTTGTCTTCCATTTCTTCAACGGCAGCAATATTCATACTGGGATCTTCACGTACTGCGGTATGTGGGCATGCCCCTGTTTCAACACCAATGATTTTTTCTTCTTCTAATATTCCTTTTAATGTCCTTTTGACCTGCTTTGCATCTTCTGTTGTAACAACATCATTGGTTACGATCAGGGGTTTATATCCCCGATGAATAAGAACAGGAGTAATAACTTCAATAATAGCCGTTTTTCCAGAACCTACGGGACCACCAATACCAATCCGGGTAATTTTCTTCATTACAAACCTCAGTTAATTCATAAATAAACGTACATGGGCATCGACGTGGATAGCCGCCAGAATATCGACTACCGGAGAAAATGAAGACATCTCTTCCGGACGGGTGTTAAGCGCCATTTCAGCATAATCAGGAAAAAGTAACGTGGCCTCAGCCAGGATTTTTTGGCTATCCAGATGCGTAATCCTCATTAATCTTTGCGCCGCACTTAGAATAGTCATCGCTACACCATAAAAATGCATGACCAGCATAGCTTCTTCATCAAGCTCTAAACGATGCATCAACAAAGCATGAGAGACAGGATAAGTGCCATTAACACGGCCTTGACGAATTTGTTCAAGCCACCAGTCAAATACCCGATCATGGTAAATAGCCGCTGCAAGCTCAGTTAATTTTTTACCCATTCTTTGGGTCATTAATCGGGATTCAGGTGATAGTTTTCTACTGATTACATCATTATCAATAGAGATAAGCTCACTTAACTTGTTATTGCGGCAGGCGCGCATGCTTTGTATTTGCGCGACAGCATCACATTTTGCAGTCTGCAAAAGTGCTGTACAGACATATTGTTTGAGGGTCTTGTCGTCATAGACAATTCCGCATGAAATTGCAGACTCAACCCCGCAGGAAAAAGTAAATGCCCCGACAGGAAGGACCGAATCTCCAAACTGCAGTATTCGTGCAATGTTCAGTAATCTGTATGAACTATCTGGCATATTCGGCAATCCTATTACGTTAGTGATCAATGTGTACATGTGTATGCGCTTCTTCAGTACCGCCAAACAGAAGTCTTGACTCAGATGGGGTTAAGAGTGGAATGACTTTTTCACCTTCAGTGAAGTAATATTGACCTTCTGTATACCCATGAGATTTCATTACCGAAGCCAACATTTTATCAGCAACAACAATAGGAATAAAAACGCAGTATCCTTTTATGACGGCCTTCCAGTGCTGATTCCCTAGAGCATGACCTAATTCAAAAGCACGGGTGAGAAGGTCGGTAATTTTCTCTACGCCAAATAATCCCAGGTCGACAATCATCACGCGTCGGAGCTGTATTTTTACAGTAAGTAAATAACGGTTATTTTTGTCATATAAAAGAATGTCGCCATCATTAAGACGGAGATGACGGTCCAGAGATAAACCGATATCGTAGCCGAATTGACTTTTTTTTCGGCAACGACTTTTTTGTGCTTCCCATTGTTCGAGTACCAACACATCATGTTTAATACCTTCAGCAGAGAGGTCAAGCTCGCCACGAGAATTGATATTCCCGAGAGTTTTTTCAATTAAGTACATAGCTATTTTCCTATTAACCAAAGAAATATTTTTGATTCATTACCGCAGTTTGAATGGGTTGGCAGGTAGCGTGCACACCATCAACTTTGACGGCGAATGTCTCTGGGTTGACGTCAATTTTTGGGGTCGCATTATTTCTGATAAGATTGTGTTTACTGATATTTCGACAGTTTTGGACTGCGACAACCTGTCTTTCAAGACCCGCTTTTTCTTTAACGTCATCATCAAAGGCTGCCTGTGATACGAAAGTAAGGCAGGTATCCTGCAGGGTTTTTCCCATTGCACCAAACATAGGGCGATAAAATACTGGCTGAGGAGTAGGCAGCGAAGCGTTAGGGTCACCCATTAAAGACCAGTTAATCATTCCCCCTTTAATAATGAGTTTTGGTTTGGCCCCAAAAAATTGTGGTTCCCAGAGTACCAGGTCAGCCATCTTACCCACTTCGACAGAACCAATAATATGACTAACGCCTTGCGTAATGGCCGGGTTAATCGTAATTTTGGCGACGTATCGGAGAACGCGGAAATTATCATTATTTGGACTATCTTCCGGTAATTTTCCGCGAGCAACTTTCATGGCATGCGCAGTTTGTACCAGGCGAAGCCAGTTTTCGCCCACGCGTCCCATAGCCTGAGAATCGCTGGAGAACATAGATATTACGCCCATATCATGCAGGATATTTTCTGCTGCAATGGTCTCAGGACGAACGCGGCTTTCTGCAAATGAAACATCGGCAGCCACGTTAGGATTGAGGTTGTGGCACACCATAATCATATCGAACAGTTCTGCCTGGCTGTTGATCCCAAAAGGTAGTGTTGGATTGGTGGAACTTGGCAGGACGTTTGGTTGGCTGGCGACCTTAATAATATCCGGGGCATGACCACCGCCAGCGCCTTCTGTATGAAAAGTGTGAATTGTTCTTCCTTCAAAGGCGGCAATCGTATTCTCGACATATCCTGCTTCGTTGAGACTGTCAGTGTGTACAGAAACCTGAATATCCATAGCATCGGCGGTGCGAAGCGCATGTCGAAGCGCATTTGGCGTCGCGCCCCAGTCTTCATGTACTTTTAGCCCAACTGCACCGGCAATGATTTGCTCTTCGAGAGGCGCTTTATTGTAGGCATTGCCTTTGCCCAGGAGACCAATATTGACCGGAATTCCTTCCCATGCGCGTAACATAGCACGCATATTCTTAGGACCGGCAGTCACTGTGGTTCCATTCGTACCATCAGTGGGTCCTATACCTCCACCGAAGAAGGTGGTAACACCGTTAGACAATGCCGCATAAGCTTGCTGAGGTGAGATGAGATGAATGTGGGAGTCGATGCCTGCCGCAGTCAGAATCAAATGCTCGCCTGATATAGCATCGGTACTAAGCCCAACCGTCATTCCAGGTGTTATGCCGGACATAATTGCGGGGTTACCGCTTTTACCAATTCCCGAGATCAGTCCATCCTTAATGCCTACATCCGCTTTAATCACACCAAGTTTTGCATCAACTATCGTGACATTTGTAATAACCAGATCGAGGACCCCCTGGTCACGGGAATACTGATTATTCGCGCCCATTCCATCACGTAGAGATTTTCCTCCACCATAGACTGATTCGTCACCATAACCACGTAAATCTTTTTCGATTTCAATATATAAATCAGTTTCACCTAAACGAATTTTATCACCGGTCGTTGGACCAAACAGACTGGAATATTCCTTTCTGGATATAGTTGGCATAAGAGATCCTTAGCTGGGACGGTTTGGCATTTTGAAGCCGGCTTGCCGGGCGTTATCAATTAGTGATTTCAATTTTATTGGATCATTTATGACGTCAGCGAGCTGTTGACCAGTCATATCGACAAGATTATTAAATCCCAAAATATCGTTATTACCACTATAGGGGATGAGTTCTACCTCTATTTCATCACCTGGTTCAAAGCGTATTGCAGTCGTAGCCGTAATGTTTAAGCGTTTACCCAGTGCACTTTCACGATCAAACTCTAGTTCTTTGTTAACCTCAAAAAAATGAAAATGTGAGCCTACCTGAACAGGGCGATCTCCCGTATTCTTGACACGTACTTTTGTTACAGGTTTCTCTGTATTAAATGAAACAGGGGTATCGTGTAAAACGTAGCCACCATAGGGTACAGGTATTGCATTTTTATCTTCAGACATAGTCCGTTTCTCCTGCCATTAACGAATAGGATCGTGCACAGTTATCAGTCTGCTACCATCGGTAAAAATAGCTTCAACTTGTATTTGTGGGATAAGATCTGCGACGCCTTCCATGACGTCATCTTTACTCAGAATATCTCTTGATTTATTCATGACGGTTTCCAGATCATTTCCTTCTCTGGCACTCTCCATGGCTGTTGACGCAATAATAGCAACGGCTTCTGGATAATTTAATTTTATTCCTTTTTCTTTCCTGATTTGAGCCACACTGGCAAGTGAATAAACCATTATTTTCTCTATTTCTCTGGGGCTAAGTTTCATTAATTACTCCTTACCTGAAGGGGCATAAGCATCTTCGCCAAATGCTGAATAATCAGGAGATTGGCGCGCGTCATTGGTTGAAATTCGCACTGGGGTAACTTTATTAATTATCCATAAAATGAGCAGAGTAAAGATAAAAGACCATATGCTGGTAATCAGTACTGCGGCAAGTTGTTTCGCAACCTGCAATATTCCACCACCTTCCAGCAATCCTGATGGCCCTTTGCTGTTCCAGGCCTGAGAGGCAAAAACACCGAGTAGAATAGAACCAGTAATCCCACCCATACCATGTACGCCAAAAACGTCCAGTGCATCATCGACATATTTTTTAACGAGTAGTGCGCAGTAATAGCAGATAAAACCGGCAACAATGCCAATAAATGCGGCAGAATGAATTGAAACATATCCTGCTGCAGGTGTGATGGTGGCAAGACCTGCGACGGCCCCGGTCAGGAAACCTACGAACTTAGGTTTGCCGGTGTGCATTTTTTCAATTAATAGCCATGTTGCTCCCGCAAAAGCAGCAGCAATATCGGTGGTGACAAAAGCGGAAACGGTAATAGTGTTAACCTGTAATTCTGAGCCTGCGTTAAAACCATACCAGCCAAACCAGAGCAATCCTGCACCCAGAGCGATATAAGGAATGTTATGGCTACCATCAGGTTGAATGACTCGTCGCCCAACGTATAAAGCAGAGGCCAGCGCCGCGAATCCAGCTGTTGCATGGACGACGATACCACCGGCAAAATCAACCACCCCCCATTTAGCCATTACGCCTTGTGGGCTCCAGACCATATGTACAAACGGACAATAAACGAATAAGGTCCATAGAGTAATAAATATCAAATATGCCTTGAACTTCACCCTGCCAACAAAAGCGCCAGTGATCAGGGCTGGGGTGATAATAGCGAACATCATTTGGTAAACAAAATGAACCAGAAGGGGGATCCCGGCGTTATTACCGGTAAACAGCGTGTTGGCATTGATATTATCTAAAAAAGCATAGTGAAGTGGATCGCCGATAATACCATTTAGACTAGGACCAAAGGCTAAAGAATAACCGACAGAAAACCACAGTATCGCTACCCAGCTCATCGATACAAAACTTTGAAACATAATGGTGAGTATGCCTTTACGCTGGACTAAACCACCGTAAAAAAAAGCAAGCCCCGGTGTCATTAACATGACCAGACTGGTGCACAACAGCATAAATGCTGTATTAGCTGGATCCAGTATCTGAAACTGTACAGGTAATATTCCCATATCTCCTGTGCCCCTTGCTTAAGGTCTATAAAGATGATGTGTTTTAGCTATTCTTAGTACGAAGGGCTAATCACGACTTGTTGTTTTGACAGATAATTATTTATCTTTGAATGAATACAATTTTAATTGCGGGTTATGTTTGCAATATTCAATAACTTGCGGGATGCTGGTAAGATCGGTTTCATTCAAAGAGACTGAGTCTCCTCCTTTATAAACCGTTTCTTCATTAAGCATCCACCATGCGACAGGAAGCATTGCTTTGGGATTCAGATTGATAAACTCCTGACAGGTCATTTTGTCAGGACTGTTTTCTGCCGAATGCGCCAACGGGATACTTAGCATTAATAATGATAATAGAGGAGTAAATGTGATGAGTACGCGTTTCATATATAACCTCGCGGTGTATTGAATCAAATCTATTTACTGAAGCGGGAACTGCTGGGGGACAGTCCTCGCTTCAGTGATGTCAATAAATAAAACTATAGGTGTTGGCTTTACTACAGATCCTTTTTGATTTTATCCCACTCACTATCGGCTTTTTTCTTAAAATTGGCTTTTTTATCCTGCATACATGCCTGAACCAGCGCAGGAGTCACAGTTTCAACACCTTTAACATCCAGTACCGCATCTTCCGGTTTGTCTTTCTTATTCAGGGCCTCAGCAAAGCCAACAACGGTGGGTTGGAAGGTGGCATCTGTGGCAAGAAAATCCTCACATGTCCACTGGCTGACTGGCTTGTGACTGTCTGCCGCCTGACTTAACGCAGGGATAATGAGTAGAGAGCCAACGACAATGCTTAATGTTTTATTCATCTAAGGTACCTCTTGTTGTATCAATTAATATCGACGGGTGGAAAGTCTCATTGCGACTATTAATATATATCCTGGAACCGCATAAATGTCATATTTTGAATGAAACCGATTTTTTTATATGCTCAATATTTTCTTTTTATTTTAAAGAGTTGCACTTTGTTTAAGATGAAGTTATCAGACTATATTATTAACGATATGTTATTTATTAAAGATATTTAGCATAAATTAATGTTGTCAGTAGAACTCTGGCTAACAGGAGAAGCAAATGTTAAATGTAACACGAGATATTTTATCTAAGCTTGACGATGATGTGCTGGTTAAACAGCGGAGATTTCTTAAGTTTCTGGCATGCCTGATGTTCTTAGGTGGTGTACTTTTTATCCTTTTTCCGTATGTATCCGGAGGTGTACTGAGTATTATTGTCGGCGTAATTTTGATGTGTAGCGGTGTGGCATTGGCGATAGGTATGTTTAAGAACAGGGTGCATAACTTTTGGCCCGTTGTTTCTGGGGTAGTCGTCAGTATCGCATATTTTTTGATGGGCTATTTTTTCATTACGGCACCCGAGTTGGGAATTTTTGCTATTGCAACATTTTTAGCGTGTCTGTTTTGTCTGGGAGGCGTTATTCGACTGACCACATTTTTTAAGTGGCGTAAAGATAAAAAAGTATGGTTGCAAGGGGTGATCGGTATTGTGGATCTTTTTATTGCATGGTGTTTTATTACTGCTGCACCGCAGGCATCAATTTATATGGTGTCAATGGTAACGGGTATTGAACTAATGTTGAGTGGGATTAGCTGCGTATTTATTGCCAATCAGTTTCGTAAGCCATAGCATTACAGCCTCAGATAATATTATCACCAGGCCCCGGTAACGGGGTCATTAAGATATAAAAAAACTGCCCTTTCGGGCAGTAAAAATGGAAGCATAGCTAAATATGTTCTCAGGGGATCAGTATGTACTGATGCCTGTATAATCCTAAATAATATCGACATACATTTCAAAAGATATCTCAGTTGTATTTTAATAAATAAATCTTAATGATTATTCTTGGTTTCTTTTGTTGTTGTTATTTTTGTGAACAAACGATGTACAACAATAAAAAATACTGGAACAAAAAATATCGCCAGAATGGTTGCTGCTATCATCCCGCCCATCACACCTGTTCCTACCGCATTTTGCGCACCCGAGCCCGCACCATGACTAATGACCAATGGAAGCACACCAAGAATGAATGCCAGAGAGGTCATCAGGATCGGTCTTAGGCGCATACGTGCTGCATCCAATGTTGCTTCGATATCGCTTTTCCCCTGTTTTTGCATAATTTCAACGGCAAATTCCACAATCAAAATTGCATTTTTGGCGGATAACCCAATCGTGGTCAAAAGACCTACCTGAAAATAAACATCATTGGTTAATCCGCGTAGCCAGGTCGCTAACAACGCTCCAACAACACCAAGTGGAACAACCAGCATTACTGCAAATGGAATTGACCAGCTTTCATAGAGCGCAGCCAGACACAGAAAAACAACAATGATTGAAATAAAGTACAGCATAGGGGCCTGTTCAGTGGATAAGCGCTCCTGATAAGACATTCCTGTCCAGTCATATCCGATGCCAGCAGGTAGCTTTTCAATGAGCGAGACCATAAATGCCATGGCATCACCGGTACTTTTACCTGGCGCGGCTTCGCCAAGAATCTCCATCGAAGGGGAACCGTTATAGCGTTCAAGACGCGGTGATCCATAAGTCCATTCTGTGTAGGCAAAAGCGCTAAACGGAACCATATCTCCTGATGCGTTACGAACATACCAACTATTAATATTTTCAGGCAGCATGCGGTAGGGGATGGCTGCCTGCACAAAGACCTTTTTGACGCGTCCGTTATCCAGAAAGTCGTTAACGTAGCTGCTACCAAAAGCGGTTGAGATCGTTTGATTAATATCGCTGAGAGAGACTCCCATGGATTCTGCTTTTGCTGCATTGACCTGTACCCTGAACATGGGGGTATCCTCCAGTCCATTGGGGCGAACGCCGACTACCTGTTCGGGATGCTGTTTTGCCATTCCCAGGAGCTGATTTCTTGCCTGAGTGAGTTTTTGATGACCCAGATTGGCTTTATCAATAAGTTCCAGATCAAACCCTGAGGCCGTTCCAAGTTCAGGTACGGCGGGTAGATTGAAAGGATAGACAATAGCCTGATTGATGGTACTTAGTGCTTTAACCGCACGTTGAATAATTGCATTAATACCGTCAGTACTGGCTGTGCGCTCAGACCAGGGTTTCAGACTGACAAAAGCCAGGCCATTGTTCTGACCTTGCCCACTGAATCCAAAACCGCTAACCGTAAAGACCGATTCCACATTCTTTTTTTCCTGTTCCAGGTAGTAGCGGCTTACATCTGCAAGTACCTGATTGGTTTTTACCAGCGTCGCGCCAGGCGGCAACTGTGCCATGGTCAGCAAAACGCCCTGATCTTCCTCAGGTAAAAACGAGGTTGGAATGCGCAGAAAAAGCACTATCATGGTAATAATAATCAATAAATACAGAAAGATATATCGAGACGTTACTCGCAGTATTTTGCGTGTACTGTCGCTGTAATGTTGAGTAAAACGCTCAAAGTACTGGTTAAACAACGCGAAAAAACGTGGTGGAGAGTGGGGGGAATCTGGATGAACCGGCTTGATCAATGTGGCGCACAGTGCGGGGGTTAATGACAAGGCGGTTAATAAGGAAAGCGCCATGGCGGCAACAATAGTTACTGAGAATTGCCGGTATATCTCACCGGTGGAGCCACCCAGTAACGCCATTGGTACAAATACCGCTGAGAGGACAAGAACAATTCCCACCAGCGCCCCCTGAATTTGCGACATCGATTTATGTGTGGCCTCTTTTGGCGAAAGGTGTTCTTCGGCAATCACGCGTTCAACATTTTCGACAACCACAATCGCATCATCAACGAGCAGGCCAATAGCCAGAACAAGGCCAAACATGGTCAGAGTATTGATGGTAAAGCCGGCTATGGCGAGCACTGCAAAGGTGCCTAATATGACAACCGGGACTGCAATTGTTGGAATAAGTGTTGCCCGAAAATTTTGTAAGAATAGATACATAACGATGAAAACTAAAACAATAGCTTCAACCAGAGTTTTAACTACTTCTTGTATCGATATCTGAATAAAAGGGGTTGTATCATAGGGATAAACTGTTTTGAGCCCATAGGGAAACCAGGGGGAAAGTCGGGATATTTCCTCTTTTACTAATTTGGCAGTATCAAGGGCATTCGCGCCGGTCGCTAATTTAATCGCAATTCCTGCTGCGGGGTTCCCATTGTACTTCGCAACGGTGCCATAACTTTCAGCACCCAGCTCGATATGGGCAACGTCATTCAGCGTAACTCGCGAGCCATCCTGTTGAACTTTCAGAAGAATATTTCCAAATTCATCAGTATTTTGCAGCCGGGTCTGAACGATAATGGAGGCGTTCAGTTGCTGATTATTCGCCTGAGGCGCACCACCTAATTGCCCTCCGGATATTTGGTTATTTTGTACTTTGATTTCTTGAATGATGTCCTGAGGGACAAGTTGGTATTGATTGAGTTTTATCGGATCTAGCCAAATACGCATGGCATGCTGTGAACCAAATAACTGAATGCTACCCACCCCTGCGATTCTGCTGAGAGGATCTTTGATATTTGACGCGACATAATCGGCAATATCGTATTGGTTAAGCGACCCATCATCTGAAATAAATGCGGCAACAAGTAAAATGTTGCTACTTGCTTTATCAACACTGATACCTTGTTGTTGTACTTGCTGCGGAAGTGATGGCATCGCCAGTTGGAGTTTATTTTGTACCTGGACCTGAGCGATATCTGGATTGGTTCCCGATTCGAACGTGAGGGTCATGACCGCATTACCGGAGGCATCGCTGGTAGAGGACATATACATTAATCCATCCAGACCATTCATATTCTGTTCAATAATCTGCGTCACCGAGTTTTGCACGGTCTGTGCATCCGCGCCTGGGTAAGTCGCGGTGATTGTTATCGCAGGTGGAGCAATGCTGGGGTATTGGGCGATGGGCAACTGAGTGATGGCAATAATGCCGCTTAACATCATGATAATAGCAAGAACCCAGGCGAAGACTGGGCGCTCAATAAAAAAATTCGCCATAAGGAAGACTCCTGTTACCCGGCCTTACTGAGGTAAAGGGGGATTTGATTCCAGGGGGGAGGAAAGGGCATGGGCTTTGATGCCTGGACGAATCTGCTGGAGACCAGAGACAATTACTCTGTCGCCAGGGCGTAATCCTGACGTCACCAGCCATTTATCTCCTATCGCTTTTGCAGCTGTGATTTCACGCAACTGGACGATGTTCTCGGCATCGAGAATGAGCGTTGTCGCTTTGCCGCTGGCGTTGCGGGTGACCGCTTCTTGCGGAACCAGCAATACATGGTGCTGGATGCCTTCATTGAGTACAGCAGTAACATACATGCCGGGTAAAAGAGTATTATCAGGATTCGGGAAAATAGCTCTGAGCGTAACTGATCCCGTTGTTTCATCTACCGTGAGGTCAGAGAATTGCAATTTTCCCGTGTGGGCATACCGCTTACCGTTATCAAACTCCAGCAAGGCCGTCACCTGCCCTTGGCTTTGCTCAATTACGCCTTGTTCCATGTCAGTTTTTAGCTTAAGAAAATCATTGGCGGACTGGGTCACATCGACATAAACCGGGTCAAGTCGTTGAACCGTGACCAGTGCTTGTGTTTGGTTGGCGGTGACTAACGCACCGATGGTGACTGTGGGTTTTCCGCTTAATCCACTCAGTGGTGAAGTGACACTGGCATAGTTCAGGTTGATTCTGGCACTTTGTACTGCCGCTTTTGCCACTAAGAGGTTTGCCTGCGCTTCCTTTGCGTTAGCTTGAGCCGTGTTATAGTCCTGTCGGCTGACATAATTTGATTTTAGTAATGCTGTATAACGATCTAACGTTAAACGGCTGTTATCCGCAGCGGATTGAGCCTTCGCCAGATTACCCTTCGCTCGATCCAGTTCTGCCAGCAAGGGGGCAGAATCAATCTGAAACAACTGCTCTCCTGCATTGACCTTACTGCCTTCTTTAAACTGACGACTAATTATGATTCCACCAACTTGAGGGCGTATCTCGGCAATTTCGAAAGGAACAATGCGTCCTGGTAATTTGCTGGTGATATTTATTGATTCAGCCTGCAGAGTAATAACCCCCACATCCGGTACGGCGGGATGTGGAAGCGTATTTTTACTGTCGTCACATCCCCCGATGAAGAGAAGATTAAGCAGACCAATTACCGCGAATTTTCTTTTTATCTGCATCATATCGCTCACATTAATGTCACGAGAGTTTGCGGTTTATCGGCACCAATTGGTAATAAACGACGCAACTAAGAAGCCGGTATAAACGGCGAGCAAGGAAAACAGTACATGAACGGCAATCTCTGTACTGGCCCAGATATAATCTTCGTTTTGCAAATGTGAAAAAACTTCCTCTGAAAAGGTTGAAAAGGTCGACAGACCACCACATAACCCAGTTGTGATCATCAGTTTAACTGCCGGTGAGAATGATGTAAGTCGTGTAAAAAAGACCGTAGCAAAGCCAATAATGAATCCGGCAATGATGTTTGAGATGAGAGTACCCGGCGGCAATAAAGGAAAAAAAGCATTTAATCGCTGAGATATACCCCAACGTAATGCACTTCCTATACCGCCACCAATCATAATGGCAATTAATGATGTTAGCATATAATATTAATTTCCTGATAAAAGTTGAAATATTACTCACGTGCATGCTAAAAGTAAGGGGATATTTTTAGAGTGACCAGATCGCTTATTCGCCGAAGCTTTAGCTTAAGCATAATATTGAATTTTTGAATACGCATCGTCTGCTCAGAGATGTTAAGTGATTGGGTGATGTCATTCATGTTTTGCTGATTAATAATCGAATTAACAAGTTTCAGCTGGTTATGCGAAAGTGCCACATTCGGTTTCTGATATGAAATTTTTTCATCTATGATGAGTGAGAGTAAGTTCATAAGTGGCTCTTTTCTGTTTACAAACAGTAAAGGCGATGCGCTTTTCAATTTACTAATTTGAAAAGGGGCAAGGATGATGATTCTTTGCACATCAATGTGATTAAGCAGTCTGACCGTAACTTCATCTATAATATTATTGTGATAAGTATCGATAACTATTCTTACAGTGTGATCGATGTCATTAAAGTTAATGTCTGAAAGTTGATTAATCTTGATGATTTTTTCCTTTTCCTGTAGGTGAATAATACCCTGGAAAAGGAAAAAATCCTTTGTGATGATGAAAATCATAACAATGCTCCTTTGGTGCATATATCTAGTTATAATATTTGTAAATAATAGAGTTTTACATTGGTTATTGAGATTGAAGATGCAGGAGGCAGTTATTCCATGCTATGTTTATTTAATGTTATAAACATAATCTATTTTTCTGATTAATCCAGATGTAAATCTATATAATAATCCTAAGTAAAATTCTCAGTGTTATGAAATAACTGACTTTTATATTTTAGTATAAGAAAATTCCTAGTGTGCAAAATGCCAACTAGATATTGGTATGAAATATTATGTTTTACGTTATCCAGGATTAATTTATATAAAGCTAGCTTGTACAATATCTTCTGGAACATTAGGATAAATATGTCACTTGTATTAGTGACGAACTTGAGACTCCTATACAGACTTTTGCTGGCGATAACTTCGCCAGCTTTTTTATTTATATTCAACAGAGAAAAGGTGAGAGATTCATGCGGTAATGCCTGGAAACATAGTTTTCCAGGCATTGAATAGAATGGACAGAGGAGAATTATCGAATGTTAAGGAGACAGGGTTTTCTCTACCTGTAGTGGTGGATCGTACCATCCCCAACCGGGATACATCATGCCATTCCAGTCGGCAGGCCAAACTGGCCCAATACCGTAGTCAAAACCTGGGGCCGGCATAATACGCGTTTCTTCTTGCCACACCTGATAACCAACAATATTCATTGTAACAAAAGAATAGGTGGAATTACCAACCCGGCCAGTACGACTCCCCGTCAGGTTACCCAGTACGGTAACATAGTGATTGCGGAAGTTTACCGGATCGAGGAACATTAAGCTTTTGGCCAGTATCCGTCCCTGATATTGTGCCCCAATTTCTGGCTGCGCATTATAATTAAGCGGCAGTACAGCTATTTCAAGCAACGTTTCTTGAGGCTGATTAACAACATTAATAATGAGGCCTCCCAGTCGAACCTCTTGCCCAACATAGAGGCCAGGGGTTTGCTTCAGTTTTAGAAAATCTTTTTGCAAGTCTGGTTGATTATTACCTTTAATCGATGCAGGAATAGTGCTACAACCAGAGAGAAAGAGTGTAATCGCGATGACCGCGATATATGGTAATTTCCCAGAGGGATAAACCTTTAACATATTATCTCCTTAAATAGATTAAATGTAGGGTTAAATAGAAATGCATTATAATAAAGTTACTCGATTCTCCCTTATCGGGAGAATCGAGTTTTCAGGTAGGAATAATTTATAAATGACTTATTTGTATCATGGCATTTAGTTGTAAATGTCCGCATTGATAGTTTTGTGTTCAGCATGCCCTTCAGTTGATGTAATTACGTAGTATTTGCCACCCTTTTCATCTACTTTTTTGCTGAGCCCATCATCAGTCATTGTGAATCCATCTTCCGTTACGCTAATCTCTCCTATTTTGGTATATTTGCTTGCCTGTTCTGGTGTAATTTGCTCTGCGGCATATGCTGAAAATGCGATTGCCGAACCTAACAATACCATGATGCTAAATTTTTTCATAAATTGATTCTCTTATAGAGTAATAGTGAACAATAATTATGTTAGATAATTTATTTTTTAATTCAATGCGAAAGTGAGTTTATTACCGATGCCACATTGTTAGAGGTGATTAATTAGTTGATCTAAAAGTATTTTTTGATGAATTGATATTTAATATAATAATCCTAACGTTGGATTCCAGTTGCGATCTGCAAAGAATATCGATTGTTATCTCTATGAACTAATTATATCCGCAGGGGTAATTAAGATTTCAACTGATTACTGAGACTTTCCTGTTAGCGGTCTTGGCCAGGAACAGTAATTACGTTATTTTTATGGGTAGAATAATATTCTATAAATTATGAAATTACAAAATATAGATCTGAAATTATTGATAGTGAAGATGTTTACTCTGTTCTGAGTAATTAAATAGAGGTATATTTTCTGATTTTAAACCTAAAAATACCCATCCTTCTTTTGAAAAAATTTAAAGTGCAGCTATGTCACGCCGATAACCATGACGAAAATATGGATAAGGGAGGTAAGTGGCATGTGGTGGGTTTATCGAATGCCGATGAAAATGAAGTTAATAATCGCGCTGCAACCACTATTATTGGCGTTATGTTGGTTTGCTGGTTCAGGAATATGGACGCGCATCGAAACAGAACGACAGATGGAGAATATTGCCCAACTGACAGCCCTCGCGCGCAGTGCCGGAAATGTGGTGCATGAACTGCAAAAAGAGCGTGGAATGAGTGTCGGGTTTCTTGGGGCCGAAGGGAAGACGTTCAAAGATGAACTAAACGCACAACGGGCCTTAACCGATCGCGAGATCGAGGTATTTGTGGATTCGCTGTCCGATACCGCCTTACAGGCAGGGGATGTCACCACCTCTGTCGCCGCGTTTAAGAAAAATATTCTGTCACTGGCGACACTCCGGGAAAAGGTGACGCAATTGGGTCTGCCAGCCTCTGAGGTGGTTAAGTTTTATACCAACGTTATTGCTGATGTACTGAATTTTGTGGGCCGGTTAGGGACGTTGACGGATTCCGGCGAGATGGCGAATTCATTCGCAGCCTACTACAACCTGCTGAATTTGAAGGAGCAAGCGGGTATTGAGCGGGCGCTGCTGGCAAATATCTTTTCCTCTGGTCATTTCGCCGACGGACAATTACATCAGCTTAGCGATGTGGTCAGTAAACAGAATGTCTGGCTGGCGCAATCTTTGCGCCTGAGTCCACCTGAACAGGCCGCCATGCTCAAAAGTCGCTTACAATCCACCGACGCTACCCAAGCGCTTTCATTACGCGAAGCTGCGTTTAGTCATGCGGCGAATGGTGGATTTGACGTCGATCCTACCGTCTGGTTTAAAGTACAAACCCAGCGTATTGAAGTGATGCGACAGATTGAAAATGTGGCAGCGAATCTTCTGTGGGAAAGTGCGATAAAACTCGCGCAGGATGCGCGTAAGAACTGGCAGATATATATGGCCGTGAGCCTGCTGGCGCTACTGGCATCATTGGCGTTCGCCGGGGCCATCGCACTCAATATGCACCGTCAGTTCAGCGACACGCTAAACAAGATTGCGGGTATGAACGGCGATCTGACTCAACGTCTGGCGACACCAGGGAAAGACGAGCTTTCTTCGCTCAATCGCGCCTATAACACGATGCTGGAAAATATTCAGCACATCGTGCAGGAGATTAAACAAGGCTCTCTGGTGCTGTACGATGCCAGCAGCAGTATTACGGCGGGAAATCAGGATCTGGCCCAGCGCACCGATGAACAGGCCGCATCGATTGTAGAAGCCGTGGCCAGTATGGAACAGCTCTCAACGACGATTACGCAAACGGCGGACAATGCCCGCGAAGCGGAGCTCCTGACAATAAGATTGGAAAAAGAGGTTCGCCAGGCCAGTAACGTCGCCAGCGCGGCAAATCAGAGCATGGGGGATATTCGCTCCTCCAGTGAGAAAATCTCAAATATTGTTACCTCAATTGATGATATTTCTTTTCAGACGAATTTGCTGGCGCTGAATGCGGCTGTTGAAGCGGCTCGCGCCGGAGAGATGGGAAGGGGGTTTGCGGTAGTAGCCAGTGAAGTGCGTAACCTTTCACAGCGCTGTGCTAAAGAAGCGAATCAGATCCGTGAGCTGGTGGCGCAGAATATGGTAAAAATCAGCGAGGGCGTTGAGCGGGTTACCGCATCAGCTACCGCGCTAAAAGCGGCGGCGGATAATACCACCAGTATGAAGCAATATATCGGCGATATCGCCCGGGTAGCGACGGAACAATCGCAGGGTGTTTCCCAGATAAACCTGGCGCTGAGACCCATGGAGCAGGTTACACAGCAAAACGCGGCATTGGTTTCTCAGGCCGCGAATGACAGCCAGCGGCTGGATAACCTCTCAGTAACCATGAGGGATCTGGTTAATCGTTTTGTTGTCTGACATGACACCGTTATCCCGATCCGGCAAAGGTGTCGGATCGGGAGGGCTCATTACCTCAGGATGAGCCTTATTCTATTAACGTGGCGCCATAACCACCCTTCGCCGGGCATACAACGTTACCGCAGACAAGTGAAAATCGACATTTGCTGTCTGTAACTTTCGGGATTTGAGTTCTTTCATGGTGATACCGCGAATATGACCTTCATCTATCAGGCTCTTAATCTCCGCCGTGCTGAGTAAAAGCTGGCGCTTCAATATCGATAGCGCACTGATCTGAAAAGCACAGGTAAGCCTGATGCTGACGGCGAAGTGCTGGTCAATGTTGATGCTGGCCTGCCATTGTTCCTGAACACGAAAATCAGGCTTACCCGCAAGCTCAGCGTTGTTTCGGCTCAGAGTGGCTTTATCATGAGAATAATAGTGAACCGTACTGGCATCATTAGTGATAAACCGCTGGTACAGCTCTCGGTTAATTTTGCTGATGTGAAGCCGTGAGAACAGCGAGATATTCCACGTATATTCACAATGCATACATTTATAAATGCTCCAGATATCGAGCACTTTTTTTTGTGAATTGACCCTGAAGGACCCGGAAGGTGCAAACTCGCGTTTTACATTACATGCGGGACAGCGTTTGGTAATACGCTGGTACCCGGCAGGAGTGACAGTCCATGTGACTTTCATACCGTACCTTTTTTAACCCAAATAAATTCGGATCCGTATTGAACGAATCATCGTTTTATATGAGAAAAATATTTGTTAGATATTTTTCAGTGGGTTAAGAAAAGATTTCTAACACGGTGACCCTGTCCGCCAGCCAATGAATTCCATGAGATTATCAGTGTGATAACAATTAAGTATATGAGTTGAATCAATATTTGTTAGGTTGCCAGGCTTTCGGTAGTCGTCTGTCGCTGGTAAAGTGAGCAGCAAATACCGAAATGTGGCCAGAAGGGAATGCCGTGTGAGCGGACGTATTGATTATCAGACTGAAAAGTACAGCTTTACAGAGGCTGCTGAAAGTTCTCGTCTTACCGGCCAATGGGCTGACGTCATTGCTGAATGTCGGGAAATGAAGGCTGGACCGGAAGAGCGTCTGCGTATTGCCTTACTGAACGTGGACTATGTGACCAGCTTTGAGCTGCCTTTTCGGTTGTTATTACTTCGCACCCCGCAATTGATTGCCAGCGTGCGTGACGCGCTACAGCTTAGCCAGAAAAACGTCATCTTTAATGGTAAACGCTTTGGGTGTGTATATACCCTGAAAGCGAGCCTTGACGGTATACCGGATGAATTTCAGTATCGCCTGTCGCATCGTATCCGGCGCATAGATCCAGAAGGGTTGACCGAAGCCCCTTACCAGCAGATCGCAAAAGCGGTGAAATCTCCACGGGAACGCCTGAAGATGGCGCTCGAATCAGGACTTGATGTCACGGCGTTGGACGGGCTTTTCTGGTTTGGCAGCCAGCGTATAGCAGCTGACGTACTGAGGTTGAGAAAATCAGGGATGCGGGTAGCGACGGGCCAGATATTGGTGTCTGATAATCTCACTGCAACAATGAGGCCAGTACCGTTTTATCGCCTGGCTCAGGGCTGAGCTAAAGAGATATTTTCCTGCAACGTTCAATGAGATAGTTAATCGCATCCTGGGGAGACAGCGCCCGGTCGATGTGGGACTGAATCATGGCATCGTTGCAGCAGATATGACAGCATTCAGCCAGCTTTCGGCAATATCACGGGCAGAATTCAGCAATGGCTCGCCGGTTGTGGCAGGGCACCAGGCCTGATTGGCAACCTGACGACAAGCCAGGGGCGACAGTTTGGCCGGCAGCGTAAAAGGGGGATTCATTAATAACCGTTCTCGGCTTAATGGGAATTTATGGCATATGCTGGCAGAGGTATTTTGAAAAGCCAGATCATTTTCACACTTCAATTTTTAAAACTCGATCTGTTTCGGCGATTAATCAATGATTGCTGGAGTATATATCTATTTTATAAATACTTTAACGCATTCATAATTATTGTTGTGAAGAATTATTTTTCAATGGAGAATAAGTTTCTGGAATAAATAATTTGATTTTCTGGAAAATGATTTAACATTTAAAATATACATAAAACCCACGCTGAATTCTCTGCCTGATGTACATGATGGGTAATTAATAATTGTCAAAAGATATTGTTTATGTTGTTTGTATTTATGGGGTGAAGTTTGCGGATTGAATAATCATCAGATTGGCAAAACTTAATCGGAGCTGGGCGCTAAATTGTTACTTAACCGAAATAATTAATAACGGGAATTAAGTGGCGCGATGGCGGGTTGTATACGCTCAAATCCTTTATGGGCAATGGGTCCGGAAAGAAATATTTGTTCATTTTCTGAAATGGAAAATAGCAGTGACGGGCTTTAAGTGAAATTATTATTTACATTTGCATTGGGCGTGCAGACTTGTTAACGCCATCAACCGGCGTACGATTTTCATCGTAACCCTCTGTTTTATTCATCATTATTTATCGCTGTCAGGGCGGTGGAGTCGTTCTGTGGAAAGCCCCTGTGGCTTTCACTTCTTCTGCTGTCGTAGACACGTCAAATGAAGGAACATTGCATGTCCGGTTCGTACCAGGAAGAAATACCCAAAGCTCGTATTAACTTATATTTAGCCCTGCACACCGGTGGGGCCCAGAAAAAAACCGAGCTGCCGCTGAAACTGCTGACAGTTAGGGGCTTCTGTCATGGCCGGGAAAATCGTCCGTTGTCTGAACGCGAAAAGGTAAACATTTCGAAGCGCAATTTCGACAGCGTAGGCGACGATCTGCAGGCGTCCCATCCGTTTCGCGATACCAAAGTCATTATTGAAGACATTGAGGACAAGCCGGGTTTCTTCCGTGTGAAACGCTTTGCAATCCCTCATTTCCAGGTCGATGGCATGGACGTCAATCTGTCTGTGGCATCCCGGATGCCTAAAGCAAAAGCATAAGGCAGGACAGGGATGAAAATTTATCGTCCACTGTGGAACGAGGGGGCTTTGCTGTCCCCTCAGCAGTTCCAGCAGCAGGCTGAATGGGAATCTTTTCGCAGTGCCGGTGCATCAGCGCTAGCCACCCCGTTCCCTTGGGGCGTGGAAAAGATTGAGTTTAATGACAGTTTTCTTTCGTCCGGCCTGATCCAGATTACGCAGTTACGCCTCTGGCTGGAAGATGGTTCACTGATTGATGCGCAAAGGAGCGATCTGCTTCCCCCTCCTCGCGAGTTAGACCCGGATCTGTTGGCTGGTCTGGATGCGGTAACAGTCGTTATCGCACTCCCTCATTTGCAGCCCGGTGTTGTTAATGTTGAACAGGAAGGCATGACCGCTGACCGTCCGCTTCGTTACCGGGAGGAATGGGTAACTATACCGGATTTTTTTGGTTCTGAAGAAGAATCCATGGCAGTTGCCCGGTTTAATTTCACCATCCGGTTTGCCCATGAAAGTAATGAGGCCTGGAAAGTCTGCCCGGTAGCAAGACTGCTCCGGGATGGACAAAATGCGTGGCGACAGGATCCGTCTTTTATTCCTCCAGTGGCGTCATTCGGAGCAAGTCCGGTTCTTCGCGAACGTCTGGTGCTGCTCAATCGCCAGTTACGCTCCCGACGCCAGCGTCTGATGACCATGCGTCGTGAAAGCAACGAAAGACTTGCCGATTTTGCTGTCGCGGATGTTTCCCTTTTCTGGTTGCTGAATGCACTGAATTCTCACGCCAGAGTGCTGACGGAATACGAACGTTTTCCTTGCCGTCCACCTGAACAGGTGTGGGCGGAGCTCGCTCGTCTGGCAGGCAGTATGCTGACCTTTTCCCTGGACCATGACCTTGACGCTATACCGGGGTATGACCATGAGGAACCAGCCAATGCGTTTCCCCCGCTGTTTGACCTGATAGCGGGGTTGCTGGAGGCAAGTCTGCCATCCCGGGTCATTGCACTGGAAATGTCCCGCCCGGACGGACAGACATGGAAGGCCAACCTTCACGATATTCGTCTGCGTGAAGAGGCCGACCTCTGGCTCTCTGTGCGCTCAGATATCCCGGCCTGGCAGGTTGCCGACAAATTCCCGGCACTCTGTCAGGCGGGGTCACCTGATGAGGTTAATACCATATATGGCGCCGCGCTCAGGGGGATTCCATTGATTCCGGTGAGCAGGGTCCCGGCAGCATTGCCTGTACGTATGGAGAACCAGTACTTCGCGCTTGATATGGAAAGCTCCGCTGCGCATGAAATGCTGGAACAGGGGGTGTGTATGTTCTATGTGCCTGAGTTACTTGGCGCTCTGGAACTTGAACTGTTTGCGGTATTGCGCTCATGAGACAGGATATTGATATCGACCAGCTGATGACGGAGACCTGGCTCACCGTCACCATGCTGAAGAACGGCGCTGTCACGCTTAATGGCTCTGCGCTTTACCACAAATGCGTTAAACAGGTTGAAAGTGTGCGGGAAGCGCTGGAGCGTGCCGGTTATGACGAGGCCAGTGTCGGGCATATTTCCTACGCACAATGCGCCCTGCTCGACGAGACGGTGATGAGCCGTAAGCCTGAAAAAAGCGAGGAAGGAGAGGCGACGAAAGTTGATGAAGGCCAGATAGCCTGGCGTAAAGCGCCGCTTCAGGCCCGATTTTTTGGATCACTTCGGGCAGGTGAAGCGCTATGGGATCGCATTGCAGAAGTCCTGCGTCAGCCCTCACCGAACCCGGCCGTTTTAACCTGTTATCACCGGGTGATTGCCCTGGGTTTTCAGGGGTTATACAGCCTGAAAGAGGTCAGCCAGTCGCAGCGTGATGAGGTAGTGAAAGCCCTTTCTGAACGCGTTTCTCCGCCTGATGCCGGTCTGTCACTGGTTGTTGACCTGATGGGGAAACATCGCTGGAGTCTGTTCCGTTCAGTCTGGTTCTGGATAGCGCTTGCCGTCATTCTTACCGGCGTTATCTGGTGGGGGGGCCATCTGTGGCTTCAGGCTCTGTTGTCAGCACAAATACCGGAGCTGCATGGCTAATGCGTAGAACAGTCATCATTCCGGTAGTCCTGCACACCCTGGTAGCCGTTGCCACGTTGCTGTGGTTGCTGTGGTGTTTTATCCCGACAGGCAACGTTTTTAACGGCCTGATCACTCTGCTGCTCCTCCTTCTGGCAGGCGGGTATGTTGTTAAAAACTGTCGGAGTGAAGAGCCTGCTTCTGACGTTACCCTCCCGGTTGCTGAACTGCCATTACTCGACACCCAGGGCCCCGTTGTACTGGTGTGTGGTGACATGCTGGAAACGTTGTTTCAGGGAGGTCCTCTGCGTAAAACAGCCCAGGGATGGTGGCTACGGGCCGGTGACGTCAGCCGGTTAACTGACATTGTCCGCAGCATACAGAAGCAGTTCCCGCGCCAGGTCGGACAGCTCTCGGTGATGTACCGTTGCCTGCCAGACCATCATCAGGATGAAGCCGTTCTGCGTTCCGCACTGAAAACGCTCCGCCAGCAGTGTAAACAGATTAAATCCCTGACGGGTTTCACACTGCCGGTTGTGTTGAGTGCCGAATTTTCCGGGCCTGAAACGCCGTGGATAATCGTTCGGGGTGATAAGCGGATTGTATGCCCGGTTAATGATTCGCCTCAGGCATTCATTGACTGGCAGCAGGCGGGAGACAATATCCTGGCGCTGCCAGCAGTCAGCCAGGCATTTTCCTTTATCCGTAATATGCTGGCCGATGAGCTGGAGAAACCTGACCGGTTAACACCGCCTGTGCGCGTATTTTCCGTGGCTATGCGCTTCGGAGTAGTCAATCCAGAGACTCAGTCTGTCTGGTCCGATTGGCTCTATTCCCGCACCTGCTTGCAGTTTTCACGGGAATCCCTGCAGCCACTTCATACCGGTTTGTTCCCGGATGCCGTTCTGCCACTTTTGGTACCGTTTACTTCGACAGTTCAGGGGGGCCAGCGTACCCGCCGTTTGGTTCTGTTGATGTGGCTGTGCGTTCTGACGGCTATGGGCATGTCCGCGCTCAATAATCGTAATCTTATTCGTCATGTCAGTGCCAATTTACAGCGCTGGAATGCTATTCCCATGAAACATTACCGTCCTAAAGCAGAATCACTGGCCGCATTGAAACAGGATGTGCTCCTGCTTGAGCGGTGGCAGCGTCAGGGAGAGCCTTTACGTTACAGCCTGGGCTATTATCCGGGGCAACGCCTGTGGCTGGCCTTGCAGCAGGCTATCGATACCTGGACTCCCCCACCTGCCCCTAAACCAAAACCGGTACCCAAAATTGTACGGCTCGACAGCATGTCGCTGTTTGATTCTGGCAAATCAGCACTTAAAGACGGCTCAACCAAAATACTCGTCAACGCACTGGTGGGGATCAAAGCCAGAACAGGCTGGCTCATCGTGGTTAGCGGCCACACAGACAATACCGGCAGCGTGCAACTCAACCAGACCCTGTCTTTGCAACGAGCGGAGGCCGTCCGTAACTGGATGCGTGATACCGGGGATATACCGGAAAGTTGTTTTGCCGTGCAGGGTTACGGTGACAGCCGACCAATTGTATCAAACGACACGCCTGATGGCCGTGCGCACAACCGGCGTGTCGAGATCAGCCTGGTACCGCAGGCTGACGCCTGTCGTCTGGCAGATGCAAAACACGCGTCACAGGATGTAAGTGACGTTTCAACTAAATAAATGGAGAAATAAACATGGCAATCCCGGTTTTTCTGCGGCTGAAAGACGATGGAGGCGCTGACATCAAGGATCCTTCTTTTGAGAAGCATAACCACCTTGAGCAGATCGAGCTGCGCTACGAAAAAATCTCCTGGACCTACAAAGACGGCAACATCATTCATTCCGATTCCTGGAACGAACGTACCACGGCGTAAGCCCCCTGGCGGACATATCCCTTCTGTCCGCCATTTTGTATTGCTCCGCACAGCGCCTGTCAGGTGGACGCTTTGCAGAGCAGTCACACAATTTATCGGCATGAACCTTATGGGCATCGGTTGACGGTCAAGGGCGGTAGCGTGCCTGAACAAGAGGGAACGACATGGAACATTATTCAGCAGTCCTGCTACGACGACTTAACCCTTATTGCGCCAGAGCACTGGAGGGGGCGGCTTCTTTATGTCAGAACCGTGCGCATGCAGAAATCACGCCTGAGCACTGGTTGTTAAAGTCGCTGGATCAGGGTGAAGGTGACCTGCCGGTTCTGAGTCAACAGTTGTTAAGCCATATAGCGGCAAAACAAAAGCCCTCCTCACTACAACTGACCCGGGATGACGAAAAGGGCATTGTGCTGGCGTTTGATGAACGGGCAGAAGGAGAGCCGTCATGAGCAGTTCCCTGATCAACAAGGCAACTAGCGTGGTACCGCAGCTTTTAGGGCAGTCGCGGTACCGGGTTGAGGTGCATGAATGCAGCGAATTTCTGGATGTTCTGCACTACAGCGCGGTGGAATCCCTCAGTCAGCCCTGGCGGTATGACGTGGCGGTCACCAGCTCCTCTGTGGATATTGCCTGCGGCGCGTTACTGCTGAAACCCGCGTCATTTACTTTCCAGACCCCGGTGTTTGACGGAACACCGGCGCTGCCGGTCAGGACGGTGTTTGGCGTGGTGGAATCCTTTCGCCGCGTGTCTACCTCGAATGATGAGACCCATTATGCGCTGACGATCGTTCCCCGTATCGCCCTACTGGAATATACGAAAGGGAGCGAAATCTACCTCAGTCAATCAGTGATTGAGGTGGTCGAACAGGTACTGCGTAAACACGGTCTGGAAGGGCATGATTTTGAGTTCCGGCTCTCCCGCGAATATCCCTCCCGGGAGCTCATCACCCAGTGGCGGGAAACTGACCTGGAATTTATCCAGCGTCTGCTGGCGGAGGTGGGCATTTACTGGCGCTATGAAATGGACAGCCGTCTTGAGCAGGACGTAGTGATTTTTCAGGACAGCCAGCAGCAGTATGAATTTGGTGTCACCCTGCCATTGCGCAACCAGGCCGGGATGAGCGACAGCGGGCAGGAGAGCATCTGGGATATTCAGACCGCATATAAGGTGGTGAGCGGGAGTGTGGCCACCCGGGACTACAACTACCGTGAAGCGCTGAAACCGCAGGACAGTGCCGAAAGCATTTTCAGCAAGGAAGGGATCACCACCGGGGAAACATACCATTATGCGGAACCTTTCCTGACAGCCGATGACGCTGAAAGCACTGAGACCGGGGCATACTTCGCCCGCCTGCGTCATGAACGTATTCTGAACGCGCAGTCCCGCGTCAGCGGGCATTCCTCCAGCCCCCATCTGGTTCCGGGTCAGGTACTGGAAACGGACGGCACGTTACCCGATGCTGTCAGGGAAGGCATCGTCATCACCACAGTATGCACCAGCGGTTCACGCAAAAGCAGCTTTACGCTGACGTTTGAGGGTATCCCATACAGCGAAACCGTCTGCTGGCGTCCGGCACTGCTCAGTCGCCCGGTAATATCCGGCTCGCTTCCGGCCCGGGTGGAAAGCACACAGAAAGGTGATACGTACTCCTGGCTCGACGCACAGGGCCGCTACCGGGTGAAACTGGACTTTGACCGCAACAATACCGAACAGGGCTATGCGTATTTGTGGCTGCGGCTGGCGAAACCCTATGCCGGTGATACATACGGATTCCACTCACCGCTTCTCGACGGAACGGAAGTGGCTGTCGTATTTGACGGCGGAGACCCGGATCGTCCCTACATCGCTTATGCCCTGCATGACTCAGATCATCCGGATCATGTCACCAGCGATAATCATACGCGGAACGTGTGGCGCACGCCGGCGAACAATAAGCTGCGGATGGAAGATAAGCGCCAGGAAGAGCATATCAAGCTTGCGACGGAATATGGCAAAACGCAGCTGAACCTGGGGCACCTGGTCAACAGCCAGCGAGAAAAGCGCGGCGCCGGTTTTGAACTGCGAACGGATGAACATGGCGCAGTACGTGCGGCAAAAGGGCTGTTCCTGACGGCGGATGCCCAGGCCAAAGCGCAGGGCCCGGTGCTGGAAATGACCCCTGCCATTAACCAGATTCACCAGGCCAACAGCCAGATGCAGGCCCTGAACAGCGCCGCCGAAGCCGCCGGAGCCCTGGTCTGTGACATCAACACCCAGATTAATTTTGTGACCGACAAAATCAGGGACCTCCAGTCAGCGGTCCTGCTGGGTAGCGCTCCGCAGGGGGTGGCAATGGCCTCAGGTGAACACCTTCAGCTCAGCAGCATCGGCAATACCATGATCAATGCAGGCCAGCATCTTGATATCGGTGCGATGAAAAATCTGTCCGTGAGCGTTGAAAAAGCCCTCGGTCTGTTTGTGCATAAAGACGGGGCGAAGCTGGTTGCCAACCAGGGAGACATCGAGATTCAGGCGCAGCACAACACGATGGCCCTGTTTTCTGAAAAGCAGCTGACGGTGACCAGTAGTGAAGATGAAATAATTATCAGCACCCCGGAAACGCTGACGCTTAACGGTGGTGGGTCTTACCTGAGGCTGAGTAAAAACGGCATTGAGCATGGTTCATCAGGTGAGTTCATTATGAAGACGTCGAATTATATGGTACCGGGTACTGGCGCGAATCTTCCAAATGAAACCCCAAATTTCAGCCTGACGGATATTATCCAGGAAAATAAGATCAGCAGTAAGTCATTCAATGACTGATACAAAAATAGTGAACAGGGAACATAGACTATGAAATCAACGCTTAAAAATTTATTGCTTCTGTTAACTTTTGTTTTCGCAATATTTTTAAACTTCAGTTTTGGAGAAAATAACAGCCCGACACTCGATGCGAAAAGTCCAGAATTCGTTGTTAAAAAGTTTTACTCTGACTATCTCACCGCGTGGAACGACCCTGATGTGGAGAGTGGTGCAGAGAAAAGTCAGAAGGCAATTGATAGCTATACGACGCAACACCTTCAGCAACTTAACAGTGACAATGATACTGGGGCTGATTATTTTATCAACGCTCAGGAAATATGTCCTGACTGGGTTAATGAAATCGAGGTTAAAACATCTTCTGTGAGCAGTAATAAGGTTGCAGCTGAGTTAACGCTTGGACATGCTGATAGTGAATCAAAATATGATATCGGCCTTGTTCTCAAGAATGACAAATGGCTAATGAATTCGGTGAAGTTCATATCCAGAAAAACAGGCCATTGCAACGAGAGCTAACGGAGAGAGACAATGTTCAATCAAAACACTGCTCTGAGCACATTAAAATCAAATGCGGCGTCTATTGCTGCTATAAACAAAAAGAATTTTGATAGCGGCAAAGATAAAAAACTGAGATATGGAAAGTCCAGATGTGCACATTATGTAAAATTGGCATTGATTTCTGGTGGGCTGTCGGCAAAAAACTCCGGAATTAATTCAGCAAAAGATTACGGGCCTTGGTTGGTTGAAAATAATTTTAGACCTGTTGAAGGTGTAACAACGGTAATTAGTGGTGGCGTTTATTCCATCTCAGGACAACAAGCCGGTGATGTTGCAATCATTCAAGCCGTGGGAAAGCATACCGATGGCCATATGACCATGTTCGATGGAGCCAAATGGGTGTCTGACTTTGTGCAGGACCGTGGATTCTATCCTGCCCAAGAGTACAGGGAAAATAGTGTTGCATATAAACTTTATCGCTATGCTGGTGCAACGGCTGTAAATAAAAGTACAGCCTCTACTAAGGGGAAAATAAATATCGTTTGGCCGATCCCCTCTAACAACCGTGGAACTGAATTTCGTAGTCAGGAAGATATCCTTTCGCATCTGGGTGGGGAGTCAACCGGACAATACGCAATTGGCCGTAGTGGGATGTGGCATGGCGGTATTCATATAACACATACCACGACACCGTGGTGTGCTCTCAGTGGCAAGGCACCTTTGGAGGCATTCGATTTCCCGGTTGCTTTCAAAGGCGAGCAGGCTGTACGTTGCATGGCTGACGGCGAAGTAGTTGCTTATCGGATCTGCAAGGACTATCTGACGCTTGCTTGGGAATCCGGCCCACTGAGTTTTTCCGGCTCATTTGTGCTGGTAAAACACTACATTCAACCGGGTGATAAAGAATCCAGCGGGCTGCATTTCTACACCCTGTATATGCATCTTGCGCCGTATTCAGCTTATGAAGCTGAAGCAGAAAATCAGTGGGTCATTCAGGATACTCTAAGAGCATATTCTGAAATGGACTGGCTGACGGCGAAACTGACTTCAGATAAAACTTCACCACAAATTGCCGGACACATGCCTAAAGGGGCAAGAGTGGAGTGGGACCCAGCAGACAGCAATCTTAACGCCACAGGAAATAACAAGCGAAAATATGGCCTTGTGATACTAAAAGGATTACCAGAAGAAACCAGCAGTATCCTCACACCTGGTCAGCGCTATTGGGTTGTTGTGGATAACAACAATATTAAGCCAGCGCCGGGGGCCGGTCCAGGCTGGTGGCGGCATTTGCTTCCTCCCGCAAAGGAAGTCATGGTATTCGATAAGACAGTAAGTCTCAGTTCTCCATTTGCTATTAAGGCCGGTGACCCGCTCGGCCACATGGGCTACTATCAGGCACCAAAAGACGGTGGTTATGAGGCACGATACCAGGTACATATCGAATGCACGAGCATGGATGATAATCTGGAGAACTTCCTGACCAACCCAGAAAAAGTGGGGGAGAAAAACCCGCTCTGGTTGAAGTATTCTCCTGGTCTTGCTCTTTTCACAAAAGATGTTGCGAAGGGCACTTTCGCAAAGGGGGCGACGTCAACAACGCGGACAGGAATTCTACCGTTGAGTCAGGTCACAACAGAAACTGATAACTCAACAAAGCAAGAATACTGGCAGCTGCGGCCGGAAAATGCCTATGTGCCCAAAGGCCAGGCGGAGCCTCAACTTCTGTCACAGTATGATCTGGCGAAGCTAGGTTTTAGAACTGAAACCTCAGAGCCTACTAGTTTTGATTACCTGGATGGAAAAAACCAGCCTGTTGGATTCTTCCGCAGCCTTATCAACTCGCTCTATGAGGCTGCGACCGGTGATACGCGAACCAGTCATGCCCTGGTTAAGCATAATTATCAGCGCCTGCTGGATAAAATTGACAGCGGAAGTGAACGCTATTCTCCAATGGAATACTGGAGAGCACTTCACAACCCTGATTATCGTGACGTCATTCAGAAAACTATTGTAAAACATCCCAGCGACTGGTACTTCAAAAAAGACGATGCTATCTGGCAACCATTCCTGAATCCGCTGAAAAAAGACGCTCCGGAATGGAAGAAATACAGCGAAGATTTTCTTGATCAAATGGTATGGATGCAGGATGTGTCCACTGAGAAGCTCGGGCCTTCATTATGGCATATGCATCCAATAATGTTTTTGGGGATGATGAAGCTCAATAGCAAAATTAAATACATATATACTGATTATAAACTTACACTACAAGAAATGTTGAAGAAGCAACTGACAGTGTTAAATATGTATGGAAATGACCCAATATCACCCGCGTCAAGAGAACGTGTTGTGGGGGAATATATCAACCCAGAGAAATATGAAGATAAAGAGGGGGGGGTATATTTCAGTTCTTGGTGATCAAAGGCTACATGGGAGTTCCAGAGGAACAATTAAAGGCTTTTTTAAGTGGTAAAGGAACACTATCTGGCCAAGAGAAGATATTTATCGAAGCGGCTAAGAAATACGATATAAATGAATGTTATCTCGCTGCTCACGCGGTAGTTGAAACAGGAAACGGTAGTCCAAGAGGAATGGGGGGAGGACGAACGTTCAATTATAAAAATCAAGGCGAGAGGAAAGTATACAATATGTACGGGATTGGGGCCGTTGACAACAATGCTACATTGGGCGGACTCGGCACAGCTTACTATAAAGGATGGTTTACCCCTGAACTTGCCATTGATGGTGGTGCTCAATATATATCTGCAAATTTTGTTAACAGTACAAAACATAAATTCCAAAACACTCTTTACAAGATGAAATGGAATCCTGAAGCCCCAGCCAGTCATGAATACGCATCGTCTGTCAACTGGGCAAATGAAATATCTAAAAACATCCGAAAAATTTGTGGCCATGACCTTTCGGCAATATCTTCCGATATAGTGTTTGATATCCCTAGATACAAGGAGTGATTGTGAAAACCTACCTACCATTTTTTATTTTAACATGTTCAATGATCACTGGCGCACACGGAGCTTGCCTTGACAATATAGCATCTAAAAATATCTTAATAAATTCACCTCCAAAAGAAATGATTGTAAACACACAGAATCGCTTGTATTTCTATTCTGCTCCAGAAGAAGACTGCAAAATTAAAGATTTGTTTGTTGTGAATAGTGATCATTTGCTTGCATATCATGAAAGTCAAAACTTCACATATGTAAGTTATTTAAGTGACAAAAATAAAATAACAAGCGGGTGGGTTCATTCAAATGGCGTGAGTACAGTAGCACCTCAAAATAACACACAAGATGTTATAAATATAAATGATTTTCTAGTAACCTATAAAAGCAAATCGCCTATTTTATTAGGTTCCTCATCTAAAAAATTTAATAGCTGGGCACAGAAAAGCAGACTGGAATTGTCTGACCCATCATTGGCTGGAATTGATGAAAACAACTGGACAGTATCATTCGATGGAGGATATGTCGGACTTAACGAAGTTGATAAGTCCATAGAAGGTAGGATCGATAATGATAGCGAGACCTATTTAGCTATCTTTAACATATCTGGCGCGGGGTTCGAAACATATCGTGGTGTCTCAATTGGCAGCAGTTGGAATGATATGTTAGATAAATATGGCAAAGGCAAGGGGATTGTTGACGGACAATCATGTTTATCTTACCCTTACTTTTGGATGAAATTAACTTTTTGCAAAAAAGACGATTCAGTTAGCATGATAGAAATGTCTGATGTCCCACCTAAATAATGGTTCTGAGAAATGAGTCTGTATCTGGAGGGCTTTGCGATGACTACCATTATTTCGGCAATGAACTGATTTTTGATGATCCAGTTTTAAAGGGACCAAATAATGAAGCATCTCAATTTAAATTTGTTTTTGTCATTGTTGCTATTTGCAGGGAATTCAATCGCTTCAACTAATTGCAAAGCAGACAATAGTTATTATTCTTACAATCCCTCTCAAGAACCAGTACCCAAAGAAGCTACATCAAAGGGACGAGTTTATTATTATTCTTTACCCAATAGCGATTGTAAGACGAGCATATTCATCATCAATAATGATAAAGTGCTTAAGTATAGAGAAAACAAAGAATATAGTTTCGTAAACTTTGTTAATAAAAATGGCGCAGTTGTTGATGGATGGGTAAAGAACGAAGAAATTGCCCCTGGTGATGAACAGAATAATGAGTTAACCTACGATGATTTTGCATGGACAGAAAATGGCCAAAAAACCGTTCTTTTAGGAAAGGCCACACCTGAATTAAATAAGTGGGCTAAAGAGTCTGGTGTAAAACTTCCTGATCCCGACAATCACGGTTTTAATAATGGGTTCGAATCCTGGACTTTAACAATTAAAAACGAAATTGTGACAATATCTCAGGCCAATGAGATAATAGCGAAAAGATTAGGTTTTGATGATACATATGTGTCAGCGAACACATTTATTGATAATAAATATAAAACCACACGAGGCATAAAAGTCGGCGACAGCTGGAATATGGTAACTTCAAAATATGGAATGAGTAGTCATAAGGATACTGAGGACGGTTGCAGATTTTATCAGTACTTTGATATGAAGCTAAGCTTCTGCCTTGATTCATCGAATATTGTACAGTCTATTTCGTTTGAAAACTACCCGAAAAAACCATAGCAGTTATTGCTGATTCAGCATACATAGTCATGGATGATTCATACTTGGCTCAAGGTAGAGCCTTAATAAAAATACATACTTCAAAGCGATAAAAGGACTTTTAATGAAGGAATGCATAATTCTGAAGTTTATCTTCCTAATCTCAATTTATTTATATTCCAGTGTTGCATTTGCGAACGACGTTTGCGGAAATTTTGGAAGAGAATCTGAAGCATCGCAAACTTACATTAATCCGGATAACAATTCTTTTGAAGTGATATCCACAAAGCGGCTTCATTTCTTTAGCTCCCCGAATAAAACCTGCAAAATAAAAGACCTTTTCTTGGTGCCAGGAGATATTATAACCGGGCATACAGAATACAACGGTTATGTTTCTGCTTCTTATGCAAAAAATGAGTCATGGTCAGTCACTGGATGGCTTGACAAATCACAACTAAAACACATCGACATAAAAAGCAATCACCCTATAAAAAATCATTGTGAATTAGTTTCTGATTTAGCGGCGACTCAGGCTTTTAGCGGAGGGCTCAAAACACCAAGCAATGCATTCGCAACAGCGGTTAAGACAAAGGTTATGCTCTATAATGCGCCTGACCGAAACTGCCCAAAAGAAAGCACTTTTATTATTAAAGGTGACAATGTATATGCCCTCAAAAAATATGCAGGTTTCATTTTGGCACAGTATGTGACAACTTCGGGAAAAGATGTATTCGGCTGGATTCCCCAATCAGAACTAAAAGAATTCAATCCAACCACCACACTTCATAATAGCACTCAAATTAATATTATTGGCTTTATTGTCATAAAAAATAAGAAATGGATTGGGATTGGTTCTTTCTATAGCAATAAACTTTCTGGCATAGATGAAGACGAAACAGGTTCTTCTTATATAGGAGACTTCCCTAATGGTGCCGGAGGGTTATATAAATACACAATGCATAATTATAAAGATATAAGTTTGGTTTCCTCAAATGCCAATTATGATAAGAGACAATATACAATTGATGATGATTATATAATCTCGGCAATTAACATAGAAACGCCAGCGTATTCTACGCTACGCGGAATAAAAGTTGGCGACCCTGCTGATAAAGTGTTTAAAGCCTATACTGCGAATCAGGCACAAATAACACCTGAAAAAATCAGTTACACGCTAGGTGATATGTATCTGGATTTCACACTAAAAGCTAACAAAGTAGCATCAATTAACATGGGGATACCTATCCCTGGAGAGGAATAAAATGCTCCAGATTATCCGTAAAGGCGATAAAACTACCCACGGTGGTTCAGTACTGACCGCCTCAGAAACGATGAAATTTGGCGGTATCGGCGTTGCTCGCAAAGGCGACAAAGTGTCCTGCCCGGTTCCGGGACATGGCCCTACAACCATCGTAGAAGGAAACCCTGATTACCTTGATCATGGTATCCCGGTTGCCTTTCACGGCCACAAATGTGCCTGTGGTTGCACATTGATTAGTTCATTTGCCGCAGCAAAGGTTGCCTGATTATGCCCGTCTGGCTGGATGCCATCCCTGAAAAGGCTCCTAAGATAGCGCGTCCCAGCACCGGCCGTTGGCTGCTTTTTCTCGCGTTTGTCATGCTGGCGGGCATAGCACTCACGCTATGGTGCTGGACGTCAGAGCGAAGCGGCTTTGTCTTCTGGTTCACCGCTCTGGCTCTTCCATTTTGCACCTGGGGGCTTATTTTCGGTTTACGCCGGTTTGCCTATAAAGCAGAACAGGTTGGTGCTGAATCACGCAATGCCGCGCGGGAAGCACTCATCGACAGCGAAATTCTGCGCGGTCAGCGCTGCGCCTGGATCCTCGGCACATATATTCAGAGTCCGGCCGGAAACAAAACCGGCGACCTGCTGGAGGTAATGAAGGTCGCTGCTCCCGCTATCGATTTCTCACACCCAAGAGGATGCGACAAACCGGTCAGATACGCGGCATTAACAGAATATCAGACGGATTTATCGAAAGCGCTGACGGCAGCGGTTACCAAGCTGACCACGCGTGTAGATGTAATCGTTCAGCCACTTCCTTCAGAGCTGCCATACTGGCTGATGCTGGACTGTGACAGTGACCTGTATCCCCTGGTTGAAGAGCAGCTAAAAGCCGAGCTCTTACTCAAAACAGGTAGGATATTTCGCCTGCTGGCTGGAAAAGGTCTGGGTGCGTTTGATGTCTGGCTGGACAAGCGATGGGACAACCCGGGCATTCTGGTTGCTATCACGCTGTCCTTACCGCCTTCTCCCCGGGAAGAAGACGCTGATGCCGTCTCGATGGTGGTATTGAGCAACCGCAAAACTCACGCCTGGCCGGATGCGCTCCGCCTTCATCGCCCCGAAAAGGGAGCAGAAACAACGCTCACAAAGTCACTCACCCGGGCGCTGCTCTGGGCAAATACCAGGCCCGACGAACTTAAAGGAAGCTGGATCTCCGGCCCCACGTTGACGAAAGGCAGCAGCTGGAATAATGCCTGCGAAGAGAGCGGAGTTGAATTTAGCCTTTCAGAAGACAACTTCAGTATCGACCCTGTGCTGGGTTACTCCGGCCATGCGGCTCCATGGATTGCTATCACGCTCGCCGATGCAGTCTTTGAACAACGAGGGGGGCAGGTTATCGCCGCACAACCCGCCGCTGACAAAGATGACATCTGGATCGCCGTCATCACCAAAGAAGAAGTTCGCAAGGAATCGCCCAGGAATGTCTAAGGTAAAAGTAAAAACTCTCATTGGTTCTGTTGTAACTGTCGCCTTTTTTCTGACGGTCATCGTGGCATTTCTGTTTTATGCCTTTCCGGAACGCGTGGCTTCGGCCACCGGCTTCGGACTCTATGACCGCCAACGCATACTCACATTATGCGCCATACTGGTTGCTGCGTTGTTTTTACTCGGCTGGCTGACTGAGAAGGCTTTCGACCACGCGGGTAAATCCGGGTTGTATTTCCAGTGGGGGCAGAAAAAAGCGGAGTGTGTCTCTCCGGTGATGAATGCCATTGCCAGCGAAGACGACGACGAAGAACCTGTCTTCAGCGAAGACGCGGTGTCTGAGCATCTGCGGTTTCGCTATGGACGTCGCTGGCAACATAAGGTGCGACTCCTGCTGGTGATGGGTAATCCGGACGACGTCCAAAAAGCGGCCCCGGGCCTGTGTCATGACCTATGGCAGGAAGGCGACGGCAACGTGCTGATTTATGGTGGTGACGCGCAGTCACTTCCGGATGAGATCTTCCTTTCAAAACTGAAGCGCCTGCGATCCAGGCAACCGATTGATGGCATCATTCAGGTAATAAGTACCTCAGCCCTCCCTACGGATAGTGAACGGGATGCCTTCTTGCGTTGCCGCCAGAAAGCCGACCATCAGCTTGGCTGGCAGGCGCCTGTCTGGCTGTGGCTGACTGACAACGCTACCGGTGCTCAGCAGGGCGAGGAAACGGCGGCGACAGGGGTTATCTTCGGGCTGGAATGCACCGTAAAAAGCGCGGGTGAAGGGTTTTCTACACTGGCCCTACACCTGCAAAAAGTGGGTATGGCAAAGATACTGAATAATCCGGCTGATTTCGGTCTGCTTCAGTTGTCCCTCCGACTACGGCAGGAGTTGAAAGACAGTCTGGCTGTTTTGCTCAGCGGGCTGATGCAGGGATCCACGGCCTGGCGTTTACGCGGTGTCATGTTCAGCCCAGAACTGGCTGTTGCCGGAACGATACCAAACACACGCCTCGACACACCGACCTGGAAAGCCATCATTGATGACTGTGATGCCTCCAGCGGCAGAAAGCTGGGCTTCGACTGGCTGAAGATGCTGCGGTTAATTCTGCTTTCCCTGATTGTTCTGTGGGGGGCCGGTACACTGCTGTCCCTGATCGTTAACCGTACCCAGATTTATCAGGCGCAGGAAACCGCGAGGCAGGCAGCAGATACCGCAAAACCACTGGCTGTACGCCTGCACAACCAGCTCGTACTACAGCAAGCCATTGCCCGTCTGCAACATCGTGAGGCGACCGGCGCTCCATGGTACACACGATTTGGTCTTAACCAGGACGGCGACACGCTGGCCGCACTCTGGCCGCTGTATGCGAAAAATAACGCACAGCTGATGAGGGATGCCACAGCAGATAGTCTCAGGCAGCAGTTGAATGCCTTTGTGCAACTTCCTCCTGCCAGTGATGCCCGTACGCAGGGTACACAGCATACCTACGACGTGCTCAAAAGTTATCTGATGATGGCTCGTCCGGACAAAGCGGACGCAGAATGGCTGGCAAAAAACGTGCTGAAAGCCTTACCGAAACGCCAGAATGTGCCGGATGGCACGTGGCAGGCGCTGGCTCCGAAACTGCTGAGCTTCTATGCGCAGAACCTCCCGGTACACCCGGAATGGAAAATTAAGCCGGATGCTGAACTAATCAGCACGGTCCGTCAGATCCTGCTCAAGCAAATAGGCCAGCGGAACGCTGAGTCCGGGTTATATCAGGAGATGCTTAAGCGCGTGGCCAGCAACTGGCCTGATTTAACGCTTGCCGATATGACCGGCGATACTGATGCCTCAACGGTATTCCGCACTGACGAAGTCGTCCCGGGAATGTTTACGCGTCAGGCCTGGGAAGAGCAGGTACAGGATGCGATTAACGAAGTCGTCAAAGCCCGCCGCGATGAAATTGACTGGGTGCTGACGGAGAAGACACATCAGACAGGGAGTGATATCTCCCCGGAGGCATTGAAGGCTCGCCTGACTGAACGCTACTTTACCGATTTTGGTAATGCCTGGCTGAAAATGGTAAACAGCATTCAGTGGCAGGAAGCTGCGTCACTGTCTGAGGCGATTGCCCAGCTCAGTCTCATTGGTGATGTCCGTCAGTCCCCGCTGGTTGCCCTGATGAACACGCTAAACTTCCAGGGGAAAACGGGGCAGAAGGGGGAGCTACTTGCCGACTCGATAGTGGACTCAGCGAAGAAGCTGATCGGTCAGAAAAAAAATGCAAAACAGTTTATAGAGCAAGCTCAGGGTCCTAAAGGACCACTCGATGGGGTGTTTGGGCCACTTATGGGGGTGATGGAAGGTAAAGAAGGTACCGGTAGAAACGGTAATCTCAGTTTCCAGTCCTGGCTGGCCCGCGTAACTCAGGTGCGGCTCAAGCTTCAGCAGGTCACCAGCGCCCCGGATCCGCAGGCCATGTCTCAGATGCTGGCTCAGACCATATTCCAGGGCAAAGCCATCGATCTGACCGATACCCGCGACTACGGCAGTCTGGTTGCGGCGAGTCTGGGGCAGGAGTGGTATGGATTTGGTCAGTCGTTGTTTGTACAACCGCTTGATCTGGCCTGGCGGCAGGTACTTGTCCCGGCTGCGGGTAGCCTCAATGCCCGTTGGCAGGCAACCATTGTCGAACAGTGGAATAAGGCCTTTGCGGGACGGTACCCGTTTAAAGCCACTGGCAGCGATGCCTCCCTGCCATTACTGGCTCAGTTCCTGCGTAGCGACTCGGGTCGAATCACTGCCTTTCTGAAAACGAATCTTGGCGGGATTCTCCACCAGGAGGGGAATCGCTGGGTCATTGACCCTTCCGCAAGTCAGGGGATGGTTATCAGTCCGGATTTTCTCCGGGCGATTAATCAGCTGGCTGAGCTGTCTGATATCGTGTTTTCTCAGGGCGATGCCGGTGTTAACTTCGAACTGATGGCGCGTCCTTCACGGGATGTTGCCAGGGTGCAACTGACCCTCGATGAGCAGCATCTGGATTACTTCAATCAGATGGAAAGTTGGCAGAGTTTTATCTGGCCGGGGAATACTTACTATCCAGGCGTCTCGCTCAGCTGGCGTAGTGTAAACAGTGGCATGCAACTCTACGCCAGTAATCAGGGTAACTGGGGCTTCATTCGCCTGCTGAACAAAGCCCGGATCACACCTCTCGATGCCAGCCGTACACAACTGGTGTGGATCACTGCCGATGGCAATCCTCTGAAGTTTGTGATGCGCAGCGAGCTCGGCAATGGCCCTCTTGCATTACTGAAGCTACAGGGATTCACGCTGCCCGATACTATCTTCAGTGTCGCCGCTGGCGCAGAAGAGCGCCAGTAACGATGGGCGGGCAAACTTATCCCCGTGGTAGTTTATGACCTTTCGGCAGTGGCAGGCATGGCTCTGTGACTGGCTGAAACATAATCTCGCGCCAAAGGAAGGATTCCTTTGTCCCATGATTATGTAACGTTTCCCACCGCATATCGTTTATATGACGCTCGCTCAGGATCCGCTTTCCCGGAAGCACACTCCGATGAGGATAGAGTATCTCGCGTTAACTGAACCGCCCGACCCGTGCCATGGTGCTCTGTGGCTAATTTTCTATTTAAAAATTTTCAGGAATGCCGTGCATGGATGATTTGACCCTGCGCTATTACGAAGCAGAGATGCGTTACCTGCGTGAGGCGGGTAAAGAGTTTGCCCGAGCCCATCCGGATCGGGCAGCAATGCTTAATCTGGATAAACCCGGCGCCCGCGATCCCTATGTGGAACGTCTGTTTGAAGGCTTTGCCTTCCTGATAGGCCGTCTGCGTGAAAAGCTGGATGATGATCTGCCGGAAATGACCGAAGGGCTGGTAAGTCTGCTGTGGCCGCATTATATGCGGACTATCCCGTCGCTGGCCATCGTCGAGTTCTCTCCTGACTGGCGTAGTCTGCGTCAGGTTGAAATGCTGGCGGAAGGCTTCTCCGTTTTGTCACGTCCTGTCGGGCCGCATAGAACCGCCTGTCAGTACCGGACGACCCGCGATGTGCCGCTACAACCACTGCACCTTGCAGATGCTCACCTCCATACTGAAACCGATGGCCGCTCTGCTATCCGTCTGCGCTTCGAATGCCCTGAAAAAGTGGACTGGAGTAAAGCCGGGGTAGACAAAGTCGCCATTTTTCTTAACGCAGAGAGTCCGGTTAGCTCTGCGCTGCATCTGGCAATGACCCGGCGTGTACATGCAATGTATGCCCGTCATGCCGGGACGCATACTGAACGTTATCAGTTTGATGGCTGGTGCAAACCCATGGGTTTTGATGACAATGATGGCCTGTGGAAGAAAGCCGATACTGCCTTCAGTGGTTACCAACTACTGCTTGAATATTTCAGCTTCCGTCCAAAGTTTATGTTCGTTGAGCTGCGCGGCCTCGACGCCATCGGGCTCACTGCGGCCAGCACCGGGTTTGAAATCGACATTGTGCTCAGTGAAGCCTGGCCATCCGATCTGCCTTTTGAGACAGAAAACTTCCGGCTGCACTGTGCCCCGGTCATCAATCTTTTTACCCTCGAAGCCGATCCGATGACACTTGATCCGCTGGATAACGAATACCTGCTCAGGCCGCTGCGTCTTCAGGATGGTCACACCGAGATTTACAGCGTCGATAACATCCACGGTGCGGTGAAGAATGGTAAACACCCCTATGTACCGTTCACCAGTTTCCGGCACCGGGGCGGTATGATGCGCCACGATGCCCCTGAACGTTATTACCACACCCGCGTGAAACGCGGCCCCTCTGGCCTGTATGACACCTGGCTAATTCTCGGGGGACGTTCATTCGAGCTGGAGCAACTGTCCGAAAAACCAGAATCCCTCTCGATGCGAATAACTGGCACCAACGGCCAGCTTCCGCGCAAAGCGCTGGAAAGTACGCTCCTGGACAGAGTGGTCAAAACCGGCAAAGTGCCCGTCAGGGTACTGAACGTCACAGCACCGACGATGCCGCTATATCCCCCGGCAAACGACCGTTTTCACTGGCGGGTGATGAGCCACCTTGGTTCAAACTTCCTCAGCATGATGGACAATCCGGAGGTTCTGCGGGGCACGCTGGCGCTCTATGACTGGACCGACGATGAAATGAACCGACGTCGGCTTGAAGCAATTGTTGCCGTGAAGCACACCCTGATCCGCCGTTTTGAGAAGGGCTTTATGCTTCGGGGCGTGGACATAGAGGTCACGCTGAACATGGATAATTTTGCAGGCGAGGGCGATGTAAACCTCTTCGGCGAGATGCTGCACAGGTTCTTCGCGCTCTATGCCGATATTCACCTTTTTAACCAGCTTACGCTGGTACTGCAACCGACAGGGAAACGACTGAGATGGCGCGAGAATCACAGCCAGCACGTACCGGGCTGACGCAGGCCCTTAACAAAGACATCTGGCGGGCCAATTTCTATCGTTTCTGCCAGTTGCTGGAACAGGAAAATCCGGACGCGCCAAAACTGGGTGCCACCAGCCATCCGGGCGATGATCCGGTACGATTCAGACCCTGGCCTGGTATGGGTTTCCCGGTCAGTACCCTCAAAGCGGTGGAGACCGACGAAGACCATCCGACATTACCCCCAACGGTCCGCACGACATTTCTCGGGATGTATGGGGTGGACTCCCCTCTGCCGACGTCCTGGCTGGATGATATTGCGCAGCGCCGCGAAGGACACGAGGCGGTCACCTCATTTCTGGATATTTTCAGCCACCGCATCACCACGCAGTATTACCGGATCTGGCGAAAATACGCGTATCCGGCGACGTTCGAGGCGGGTGGCCGCGATGCCACATCACAGTGTCTGCTGGGGCTGGTGGGACTCGGTATACCAGGCACGGCGGAACAGGTGGCAACACCGGTTTCCCGTTTCCTGGCCCTTCTGGGCACCATGCGTTTGCCCACACGCAATGCCGAAGGTATCCGGGCCCTGGTAAGCCTGCTGGAACCGAATACCCGGGCATTCATCACCGAACCCGATCCGGTTAAGGTCCATATCGAAAATCGCAGTGGGCTGGGCACCGAAAACCGCGTCCGTCTTTCGCAGCGGGCCACGCTGGGTAAAACGGCAAAGGAATCATGTAGTCGTGTGCTGGTGACGCTGGAGACAGCGGACCCGGATGAGGCGGAAGGTTGGTTACCCGGAGGTGTCCTCCATACCGATTTGCTGGTCCTGCTGCGTGTCTATCTCGGCTACCGTAGCGACGCCCGACTGAGCCTCACCGTACCCGTGCGGTTGTTGCCTGAGCCGCGACTTGGCAAAGGCAGGCGTATCCAATTGGGCCGTACCGGTTTGCTGGGCCTGAAAGCAGGCAAATTCAGCAATAGCCGGGAGAGTCTCACCGTCAGTCTGGGCTGCTATGAAGGGCTGCAATGTTCTGCGCTCCCGCCCGCTGAAGACGGACATTACCGCTTCGAATAATCACGTGCTCCCTCTCTCACAAAAGGAACTTTTGAATGACAACAGTAACCCGCTGGCGGGCGCTGACACTTATTGCCTGTAGCCTGCTCGCTGGCTGCGGTCTGACGCAGACCGTCACGGACGGTACGGTCAGCATCACGAATTCCATCTTCTACAAGAAAATTAAAACGCTGCATCTGGATTTTACTCCGCGCACGGCCGTAAACGCCGATGGCGCACAGACGCCGCTGGCGACAATGGTGCGAGTCTATCAACTCAGGGATCGTAAAGCGGTTGAAGCCGCCGATTACCAGACGTTGCTGCGCCAGGCCGATACGATACTTAAAGAGGATGCGCTGGCGGCGAAAGAGCTGCTGGTAATGCCCAAAGGCAGCGTGACGCTCAATATGCCTATGGATGAAGACGCTCACTTCGTGGCGGTGGTGGGGCTGTTTAATCGACCGGATCAGAAGGAGAACCGCTGGCGCCTGGTGCTGACCCGTGACGAGCTCGACCCGGACACACCCCGTACGATTGAACTGGGTGATGGCTGGCTCAGCCTCGTGCCGGTAAAGGAGTGACGTGATGGATAACTGGCCAGCGCTATTTGACGGACAAAACCGCTATATCCTGATGATCAATGACAGCCCGGTAAAGCCGGATGTTCTGCGTTTTCGCGGCAGGGAAGCTCTGAGCGAGCCGTTTTCGTGGGAGATTGCATTCACCACACCGCAGGAGAATATCCCCCCGGAACAGGTACTGATGAAATATGCGACGTTGCTGATGCGTGGCGGTAAAAATGTCCATGGAATAGTAACCCACCTGGAATGGCTCTCCACCTCAGAAGACCAGTCTCACTACAGTCTCACACTCAGTTCCCGCCTGGCGTTGCTGTCGGAAACCCGGCAGTGTCGCCTGTTTCGGTTCCAGTCGGTACCGGAGGTGATAGAACAGGTGCTTCGCGAACATGGGCTGGAAGGGGCCGATTTCGAATTTCAGCTGGAACGAGGCTACCCGGATAGGCGTCTGATAACTCAATGGCGGGAAAGCGATTTGCAGTTCATCCAGCGTATTCTTTCTGAGGTAGGGATATACTGGCGCACGGAGATGGATAACGCCCGTGCATTGGATACGTACGTTTTTGCTGACAGCCAGCTTGGCTACCGGTTTGGTGTGCGCCTGCCCTATAGCGAACCGTCCGGTTTGAATGACAGCGCCGAAGAGTCGGTATGGGATTTTCGTACTACGCATAAAGTGGTCACCGGTAAGGTCAAGACACGTGACTACAACTACAGCAAGGCTTCCACGCCGATGGATGCGGCGGTCAGCGTGCGCAGTGATGCTGTCACCACCGGGGAGCATTACCGCTACGCAGCGCCTTACCGTGACGCGGGTGATGACACCAGTCCGGAGCCGGAGACCGAATCCGGCGCCTTTTATGCCCGCATCCACCACGAGCGGGAGCTCAACAAATCAGCCCGCATCCACCTGTACAGCAACGCTGCCCAACTCACCCCCGGGCAGGTACTCGAGCCGCAGGGGAATGTGATAGCCGACCTGAAAGAAGGCATGATCCTCACCCTGGTGACCTTCGAGGGGGCTCGTGATTCCCGTCTGCACGTGTCTGTCTGGGGAATGCCTTACACTGAGCGTTACTGTTTCCGCCCGGCGGAAATCCCGCGTCCGGAAATTCACGGCACGCTTCCGGCCCGGATTGAAAGCCGGGAAAAAAATGACATTTACGCCCATATGGATGATCAGGGGCGCTATCGGGTGAAGCTGGACTTCGACCGTGAAAATACGGAGCCAGGTTACGGCTATTTGTGGCTGCGAATGGCGAAGCCGACTGCCGGTGAAACGCTGGGCTGGCATACGCCGCTCACTGACGGGACAGAAGTGGCGATAGCGTACAGCAACGGTGATATTGATCTGCCGTACATAGCATATGCGCTGCACGACTCCGAACATCCCGACCTCGTGAACCGGGACAATCACACCCGGAACATCCTCCGGACACCGGCCAACTCAAAATTACGCATGGAAGACAAGCGCGGTGAGGAGCACATCAAGCTCGCCACGGAGTATGGCAGGACGCAGCTCAACAGCGGGCACCTGGTAGACAGCCAGCGGCAACTTCGCGGCAAAGGAGCTGAGCTGCGTACCGATGAGTGGGGAACCATACGCGCCGGGAAGGGGCTGTTTGTCAGTGCGGATGCACAGGCAAAGGCGCAGGGTGACGCGCTGGACAGGGACGCCGCGCTGAAGGAAATCGGTCTGCTTAATCAGCATCTGCAACAGCTGGGAATGGCGGCAGAGCAGGCGCAGTCCCTGAAGGCGGATATCGACAACCAGATACAGATGTTTGAGCAACGACTGAAACCGCTCAATGAAGCCGTGCTTTTCTCGGCGCCTGAAGGAGTGGCCCTGACCAGCGGGGAGCATCTGCAAATGACAGCCGCGAAGAATGTTGCTGTCAACGCAGGAGGTGATATCAGTGTCGGAGCGATGGGCAATATGACAGCGCTTGCCGGGGATAAGCTGGGGGTGTTTACCCGGAGCGGACAACTGAGCCTGAAATCCGGCGAGGGGCCAGTAGAAGTACAGGCGCAAAACGCCAGCATGAGCTTGTTTGCAGAGAAGAAGCTGACTCTGGGTTCGGCAAGTGATATTTCCATTACCGGGAAGAAGCGAATTACATTAATTGGCGGCGGTAGCTACCTGCGGCTTGATGCTGGAAAGGTTGAATACGGTACGACTGCAACCTATCAGCGTAAGGTAAAAAAAACGATGGCGGCTGGCAGCGCGACTCTGGAGCAACATCCAGTAGCGTTGCCAGCAGCAGTATCGGACGAAAAAATCAGCAGCGACATGTTATTACGCAAACCAGGAGAAACCGATACTCAGTGGGCTGAACGTCTGGTGAAACTAAACGTAGCTGCCCGACTTATTGAGCAGAAAACCGGGATTCCTCGCTCCCGTATCGCTAAATGGCCCATCTACCGAAAAATTATAGAAGAACAAAATCAGGCCAAAGCAGAGAAAACCCAGGGGAGACAACAAGCCGCTCAACTTATGTGTAATAAAGATATCGTTACCCATAAAGATCTTGTCGTGATATCAAGGAAAACCGGTATTCCAACGGGTACTTTGCGGCGTATGGACGAATATCGCGCCCGGAGGCCTGAGAAACAAAAAGAAACCAGGATACAGGATAAAGAAAAAGCGAAGAAACTCTTGCTTGAAAAGCGGTCGGTGAGAGCCATTGCAAAAGAGACTCAGGTTGCCGAAAGAACATTGCATAACTGGAAGCATGATCTTAAGAATTTAAAAACAAATGATGTTGCTGCCTCAGTCTCTGAAAGAGAAAATGTACTGATGAAGCAAATTGCGACAATAAAACAGGTGGTCGGCAAGGAGTGTAATGCTGCTCAATCTGTTCAGATAAAAATGAAAGCCTTATTGAGTTCAGCTATTGACGAATTGGATCCCTTTGTTCGGGACTGCACAACAACAGCAATTGGGGTGGATAACAACAATCAATATTACCTTTCATCAAGTAGCTATCCTGTTTGTCAGAAATTAAAAATCTGGGCACGTAGCCATCGTATCACTGTTGTGGAAGATGCCGGGCATGCCGAGGCCGTTTTGGTTAATAAGGTCAGCAAAATAAAACATATTGAACCCTCCCGGGATGTTTGTCTTGAATGCGAGCATAAGATGCTGAAGCATCATGTCACCACCAGTCGGCCTTTTTCACATAAACTTAGCAAAGGCCAACGTACCGGAAAGTCTTATACCGAGGAAGAACGCCAGTTCGCTAAAACCATGAAGGCAGAATCTTCGATAAAAGCAAATAATGTAGCCAAAGCAAGACGCCTTTTAGTCGAAGGTGATTTATCTCTCACCGATATTGGGAGGCAGACCGGAGTTAATAAAAGTACTATGGTTTCATGGCCAGAACATAAAATCTGGGTGGAGAAACAGAAAAAACGTAAAGCAGGTGATCCAAGGAAAGCTAAGGCATTAGCAATGTCCCTGGAGGGGATTAGCCAGAATGAAATTGCAAACAAACTCAAAACTTCAAAAACCAAGATAAGTCAGTGGATAAAAGAGTCTAAACAAAAGAATACTGACTACGCCATGCCTACGACCTCAGGTAAACGAGCAGCTTTGCGGCAGGGGCTCAGTCACACCACGCGTGCGCACATGCAGTCTTCATTGCGAAGTGAAATTCGCGTAGCATCGGAGGGCCTTAATCAGCAAGGATTACTTCGCTGGCTTCAGGAACCCGGTATGAGTCAACATTCTTACCATGACATACTGGATGTGCTGGAAGAGGAAGAAATCGATTTTAATATTAACGATTTTATCAGTGCATGGAACGCGACAGGGCGCCCGTTACCAGAATAGAAAGAGGCAATGTCTCTCAGTGCTATTATTGTAAGCCGACACGGTAACTTACTCTTAACGAATCATCACATAGTCAGGAAGTTGAAATGTATAGCAATCACTATTTTGATAAGTATGCTGAAGATATCGAGAAACTCGATTTTCACCGAAAGTTAATGCTGGGTGTTTTAGTTTTGCGTGATCTAAGTAATTGTGTCGCGCACTTTGATGGTCTTTATGATGAGAAGCTTCTCCCGTTTTATGAAAATATGATTAATGCGTTGAAATTAACTTCGGCTTCAGGATTGCCTGCTTCATCCTTATGCCATTTACGGGATGCCTGTATAAGGAGAGTTCCTGATACGGACACTTTCCCTGCTAAAGAAGGAACATTTGCTCAATATGCAATGATTAGCGCCTGTTACCTGTTGGCATTTGCGTTGGAATATAATGTCGGAGATTTTTATCGTTCACTGGACTTTTATATTGAGAATCTCTGTGCTCAGAACCAGTGTGCGGAAGAGCCATTAAATGATGCGATGCTAAATGAATATATTACAGCAATATGGGCCTCTTTAATCGCAAGTCTTGAACAGGAGGTGAACATTACTTCTGCGGCTGATGGGATGAAATGAATTTATCATATCCATAACAGAAAAACGAAGTCTACACGCGCAGAAATTCACCTTCTCTTTATGAACTGCTTACCAGCAGTTTTCATGGGGAGTTACCGAGCTATATCGTCAGCAAAAAAGAACAGTTGATCCTGTCGGTAACGAAAGCGTCAGAGCCTGGAACCTTGAGGTTTTATGATAATGAATAATCCTGACCCATCTGAAAGGGTGTAGTCCTTCTCGTCGGGAGCTGCATTTTTAATCTGAATATTAGTTAAGGCCATAGATATCTCTCCCGACGTTCTGACTGTGTCAGAGTAACGAAAAGAGATACTTTTGTTCGTGGCTGCGAAAGCTATCGGCTGGAAATGGTTGGATACTGATTTCGGCTCTAAGCCTTGCGTGGTACGGGGTTCGTAGGATTATTTAGCAGGGGACATAAGCGCTCAGATTGTCCCCTGCAGGAATCGAACCTGCAACTAGCCCTTAGGAGGGGCTCGTTATATCCATTTAACTAAGGGGACGAAGCGGCACGAGTATAGCGTTTTTTACCCTCAACGGTAAGTCTCAAGCCGCCTGACTGCTCAAACAGTCACCATTCAAGCCTGTTTTTTCTGGTTTTTCTGTTTCGATTCTTCGCGTTTTGCTTGCTGCCTGGCTTCTTCCTTGCGTTTGTTGCTCATATCATTGCGGATCTGCGCGTGGCTCATCAGCGCAAAGATAAACGTACCGCCGCAGATATTTCCGGCGAGTGTCGGTAACGCAAAGGGCCAGAAGAAATCACTCCAGTGCAGCGTACCATTAAAGACCAGATAGAGAATTTCCACCGAGCCGACGACGATATGTGTGGTATCGCCCAGCGCAATCAACCAGGTCATCAGAATAATGACCACAATCTTCGCCGCACCGGCCGCAGGGAACATCCAGACCATTGTAGCAATCAGCCAGCCAGAAATAATCGCGTTAGAAAACATCTCTGTTGGGCTGTTTTTCATCACGTCCATACCGATTTTGACAAAGGCGTCGCGGGTCTCTTCATCAAAAATCGGCATATATTCAAAGGCCCACGCCGCAATGCCGGTACCGATAATATTACCCAGTAAAACTACACCCCACAGGCGCATTAGCAGACCAAAATTGCCGAGGGTAGGGTTTTGCATAACCGGTAGTACGGCAGTGACGGTATTTTCGGTAAAAAGCTGTTGGCGGGCCATGATGACGATGATAAACCCGAAGGTATAACCAAGGTTCTCGAGTAGAAATCCACCTGGCACGCCTTCTAATTGCACGTGAAAAATCCCTTTTGCCAGTAACGAAGCGCCCATCGACAGCCCGGCAGCGATGGCCGACCACAGCAGCGCCATCGCATCGCGTTCCATCTCTTTCTCCCCATCCTGGCGGATATGTTCATGAATCGCCATGGCGCGCGAGGGGAGTCTGTCCTCATCGACCTCTATCTTTTTACCTTCTAACTTTTCATCACTTTCGACCTGGATTTCGTCGCTGTGCCGATCAATTTTTTCTTTCTCAATATCATTCATAGCCGAATCCTGCATAAGCACGTATTGCTAAAGCGTAGCGGTTTTTATCCGAAAATCAGCGGGAGAAAGTCTGAGATAGCAAAAATGGTAACGTTTGTTTTTATCGGGTTAGCTAAAATAGAACCGCCGCGTAGTGTGCATAACCAGGCTATGATCAAATCAGTAAGACCGGGTATATAGACATCGTTTGACGTGCTGTTACAATCGCTCACATCTTAACAGGCGGATACGTCATCGTTCCGTCATGGATGGCAATCAGCGATAGCCATATTACACAGGGAGACACTTATGAAGCTTCGCCTGTCGGCGCTTGCGCTGGGAACCACACTTTTGGTGGGGTGTGCGAGCTCCGGTACTGAACAGCAGGGGCGTTCGGATCCATTTGAAGGGTTCAACCGCACAATGTACAACTTTAACTTTAATGTGTTAGATCCCTATGTTGTTCGACCGGTAGCAGTAGCCTGGCGTGATTATGTCCCGCAGCCGGCGCGTAATGGTTTGAGCAACTTTACGGGCAACCTTGAAGAGCCGGCCGTCATGGTCAACTATTTCCTGCAAGGCGATCCTTATCAGGGGATGGTGCATTTTACCCGTTTCTTCCTGAACACCTTGTTGGGTATGGGCGGCTTTATCGATGTGGCGGGTATGGCGAATCCGAAGCTGCAGCGCGTTGAACCACACCGCTTTGGCAGTACGTTAGGCCACTATGACGTGGGTTACGGACCATATATGCAGCTTCCGTTCTACGGTAGCTTCACGCTGCGCGATGATGGTGGCGATATGGTGGATACGCTGTATCCGGTACTGTCCTGGCTGACCTGGCCGTTGTCGATAGGTAAATGGACAGTCGAAGGGATTGAAACCCGCGCACAGCTGCTTGATTCCGACGGTCTGCTGCGTCAGTCTTCCGACCCTTACATCATGGTACGTGAAGCCTACTTCCAGCGTCATGACTTTATCGCGAACGGCGGGAAACTTAAACCAGAAGAAAACCCGAACGCGAAAGCCATTCAGGATGATTTAAAAGATATTGATTCCGAGTAAGGAATTGAGGCAAATAAAAAGGTGAGCTAAAAAAGCTCACCTTTTTTAATGTCTGCAGAAAATCAGAATGCGTAGTTGAAGTTGGTACCGAACAGCCAGGCTTTTCCTTCAGAATCGAAAGTATACGGGCCTTCTTTGACGGTCACTTTCTGACCGTGCATATAAGAAACACCAACATCAATAGATGCGTCATCATTGAATGCGTAAGTCGTACCCGCGCTCAGCCACAGGCGGTCCTGGTCTGGAATGGAGATGGAACGCTTGCTTGCAGGAACCGGGCTGTCGTCATAGGCGATACCGGTACGGAAGGTCCAGCTTTTATCCATATAGTAGGTTGTGCCCAGCGCGATGCGGTAAGAATCCTTAAAGCCTTCTTCTTTATAGAACAGCGTCTGGCCGTTGGTGCCGGTTGCTTTCAGCTCCTGGAACTGGCTCCAACTGGTATAAGCCATGCTGTAGTGAATAGCCCATTGCGGAGCGATGCGGTTATAGCCCGACAGTTCCCACATTTCCGGCAGGTTCAGCGTCAAAGAACCCGGGACGGTGGCATTGGTTGTTCCCCATGGAAACGCGGTGCCAGCGCCGGGTAACGCATTGGCCTGGGAACGAATACCGCTTTTGTAATCACCATCGAAGTCGATTTTAACTTCAGAGCGGTAGGTCAAGCCGTAACGGTTGTTTTTATCCAGCTCGTACAAAATACCGGCGTTCCAGCCGTAGCCCCATTCGTCACCCTTCAGGCTGGCGATCTTCTGGCTTACTTTCGGCAGTGCGGCGGTCTGCTCACCGGAATAACGCTCAATTTTAGCATCGGCGTAAACGGCATTAAAACCAACACCAAAGCTCCAGCTGTCATTCAGACGGTAGGCACCGCTCAGGTTAAGGTTGACCGTTTTAAGATCAGTCTTCCCACCGTACTCACCAACGATATAGCTGTCATTAAATTCGGTTGCCAGACCATAGTTTGAGGTGACAGAAGCCCCCCAACCAAACTGCTCGTTGATAGGCATCACGAAGTGAGCGTTGGGAACCCACGCTGTAGGGGCGATGTTATCTGCGTCGGTGCTACGTCCGGTGAATGGCGATTTACCGGAAATATTAACGTCTGGATCGATATACACCGCGCCCGCAGAAAAAGTGGGGCGATCGAACATCATAATCAGTGCCGGGTTACGACTGGCGTTACCTGCATCATCTGCAATAGCGCCTTCACCCGAATATGCCCGGCCAAGGCCAGAGGAAGAAAATTCGTTTAACTGAAAGCCTGCAGACCAGGCCTGTGTGGAGATAATTGCCACTGCGACTGCGAGAGCAGACTTTGTAAACAGGGTTTTCTGGCTCATGACCATAACCTCATAGATTTATTTTTATACAAACAATGTTACATACCGTAACAGGAGCGCGAAGTGTAGGGTCTGAGGTACGACATAGAAATCAGACCAGTGCCGAGAGTATAGGTCTGACCAGCTGAAATGTTGCAAGTATGTTTATAAATATTTTCAATTCTGATCTCGGAAACGCGATCCAGCTGGCAAAATTGCGGGTATGCGCACTCACCTGTTTGGGTGATTTTTGTTTTAGATCATTTTTAAGTGTGATTTCGGTCACTTATCGCATTTCATACAATTAACGACTGGAGAGGCGAAAGAGGGGAGCGTAAAATATCCCTATCGTTTATCTGGCACCTCAGGTGCGAATACAGAGGAAATCTACAATGAGTAAATGCAGTGCTGATGAAACCCCGGTTTGCTGCTGTATGGATGTTGGCACCATCATGGACAACTCCGATTGCACCGCGTCATACAGCCGTGTGTTCGCGAATCGCGCAGAGGCAGAAGAAACGCTGGCCGCTCTGACTGAAAAGGCGCGTGGCGTGGAATCTGAGCCTTGCCAAATCACCTCTACCTTTACCGAAGAATCAGATGGTGTGCGTCTGGATATTGACTTTGTTTTTGCTTGTGAAGCTGAAACGCTGATTTTCCAGTTGGGCCTGCGTTAATCCCTTCTCTTTATACCCTTGCTGCCTGGTAGCAAGGGTATTTTCGTAACAGTCAGTGATTATTCACTGTGTCTTAGCTCCCACTTTCTTTTCTCTCCGCTTGGCTAAATGTAAAAAATTGGTTAAGACTGTGATCAGGTCAGACCACTTATTTTTATTTTTTACAGGGGAGAGTTATGAGTCAGGCTTTACCGCTGGTTACCCGCCAGGGCGATCGCATCGCCATTGTAAGCGGATTGCGTACGCCATTTGCCCGTCAGGCAACCGCATTTCATGGCATTCCCGCCGTAGATTTGGGGAAAATGGTTGTTGGTGAACTGCTGGCGCGTAGCGAAATACCCGCTGATGTGATCGAGCAACTGGTCTTTGGCCAGGTGGTACAAATGCCTGAAGCCCCCAATATTGCTCGTGAAATCGTACTGGGAACCGGTATGAATGTGCACACGGATGCCTACAGCGTAAGCCGAGCCTGCGCTACCAGCTTCCAGGCAGTAGCGAATGTCGCGGAAAGCCTGATGGCGGGGACAATTCGCGCCGGAATTGCCGGCGGGGCGGACTCGTCGTCTGTCCTGCCGATTGGCGTCAGCAAAAAGCTGGCGCGCGTGCTGGTGGATGTCAATAAAGCCCGCACAACAGGGCAACGCCTGAAACTGTTTTCCCGGCTGCGTTTACGTGACCTGATGCCTGTACCCCCCGCCGTCGCTGAGTATTCTACCGGCTTGCGCATGGGGGATACGGCCGAGCAAATGGCGAAAACCTATGGCATTACGCGCGAGCAGCAGGATGCCCTGGCGCATCGTTCTCACCAACGTGCCGCTCAGGCATGGGCTGAAGGAAAGCTCGCCGATGAGGTGATGACCACCTACGCGCCACCGTTTAAAGATCCTCTTTCCGAAGATAACAACATTCGCGGCAACTCTACGCTGGCCGATTACGCCAAACTGCGTCCGGCGTTTGACCGAAAGCACGGCACCGTCACTGCGGCGAACAGTACCCCGCTGACGGACGGCGCAGCCGCCGTGATATTGATGACGGAGTCGCGTGCGAAAGAACTGGGACTGGTGCCGCTGGGGTATTTACGCAGCTATGCTTTCACCGCAATTGATGTCTGGCAGGACATGCTGCTGGGGCCGGCGTGGTCAACACCGCTTGCGCTGGAGCGAGCTGGACTGACGATGGCGGATTTAACCTTGATCGATATGCATGAAGCCTTTGCCGCACAAACGCTGGCGAATCTTCAGTTGCTGGGCAGCGAACGTTTTGCCCGCGAAGTGTTGGGTAGGGCACATGCTACTGGCGAGGTTGATGACAGTAAATTTAACGTGCTGGGTGGGTCTATTGCCTATGGACATCCTTTCGCTGCTACCGGTGCGCGAATGATCACGCAAACCCTCAATGAATTACGCCGGCGCGGCGGCGGCTTTGGTTTAGTCACCGCCTGTGCGGCAGGTGGTTTGGGTGCGGCAATGGTTCTGGAGGCGGAATAATGGAAATGACATCGGCTTTTACGCTAAACGTGCGTCTGGATAACATTGCTATTGTCACTATTGATGTGCCCGGAGAGAAAATGAATACCCTGAAAGCGGAGTTTGCTTCTCAGGTTCGGGCCATCCTGAAACAAATTCGCGACAACAAAGCGCTGCGCGGTGTGGTGTTCATTTCAGCGAAACCCGATAATTTTATCGCCGGAGCAGATATCAACATGATTGGTAGCTGCCGCAGCGCGCAGGAAGCCGAAACGCTGGCCCGCCAGGGGCAGCAGATTATGGCGGAAATCCATGCGTTGCCGATCCCGGTTATCGCCGCGATTCATGGCGCATGTCTGGGCGGTGGCCTGGAGATGGCGCTGGCCTGCCATAACCGTATTTGTACCGATGATGCTAAAACCGTACTGGGTTTGCCGGAAGTCCAGCTTGGCCTGTTGCCCGGCTCCGGCGGCACGCAACGCTTGCCACGCCTTATTGGCGTCAGTACTGCGCTGGATATGATCCTCACAGGGAAACAATTGCGCGCAAAACAGGCGCTTAAAGTGGGGCTGGTGGATGAAGTCGTGCCACAGTCCATATTGCTGGAAGCTGCCGTTGAACTGGCTAAAAAAGACAGTTCCTCACATCGGAGTCTGCCCGTACGTGAGCGGGTATTAGCGGGGCCGCTGGGGCGAGCGCTGCTATTCCGTATGGCCAGTAAAAAGACGGCGCAAAAAACGCAGGGAAATTATCCCGCGACGGAACGTATCCTTGAGGTCATTGAAACCGGCCTTGCCCAGGGAAGCAGTAGCGGTTATGACGCAGAAGCCCGCGCATTTGGGGAATTGGCGATGACACCCCAGTCTCAGGCGCTGCGGCACATCTTTTTTGCCAATACTGACGTGAAAAAGGATCCAGGTAGTGATGCAAAGCCCGGTCCGCTAAACAGTGTCGGCATTCTGGGTGGCGGTCTGATGGGCGGAGGTATCGCCTATGTGACGGCCTGTAAAGGTGGCTTGCCAGTACGTATCAAGGATATTACTGCTAAGGGAATCAACCACGCGCTGAAGTACAGTTGGGATCAGCTTGAAACGAAAGTTCGTCGCCGTCATATCAAAGCCAGCGAGCGCGATAAACAGCTGGCGTTAATTTCTGGATCTACCGATTATCGCGGTTTTGCGCATCGCGATCTGGTTATTGAAGCCGTGTTCGAAGATCTGGCGTTAAAACAACAGATGGTGGCAGAAGTTGAACAAAATTGCGCACCTCACACTATTTTTGCTTCCAACACCTCATCTTTACCAATTAGTGATATTGCGGCTAAGGCTGCCAGACCTGAACAAGTGATTGGTTTGCACTTTTTTAGCCCGGTGGAAAAAATGCCGCTGGTTGAGGTCATTCCGCATGCAACGACCTCTGAGCAAACTATTGCAACAACCGTCAAGTTGGCGAAAAAACAGGGTAAAACACCGATAGTCGTCAGAGATAAGGCCGGATTTTACGTTAACCGCATTTTAGCGCCTTACATCAATGAAGCTATACGCCTGTTAACCGAAGGCGAGCGGGTTGAAGCCATTGACGCCGCGCTGGTTAAGTTTGGTTTTCCGGTTGGGCCAATCCAACTTTTGGATGAGGTCGGAATTGATACGGGCACTAAAATTATACCTGTGCTTGAAGCGGCGTATGGAGAACGTTTTAGCGCGCCTGCAAATGTTGTTGCTTCAATTTTGAATGACGATCGCAAAGGTAGAAAAAATGGTCGTGGTTTCTATCTTTATGGGGCGAAAGGGCGTAAAAGCAAAAAACAGGTCGACCCTGCAATTTATACGCTTATTGGCGCTCAGGGCCAGGCTCGACTCACCGCCACGCAAATTGCTGAGCGGTGTGTCATGTTAATGCTCAATGAAGCAGCTCGCTGTTTCGACGAGAAGGTCGTCCGCAGCGCCCGTGATGGCGATATCGGCGCTGTATTTGGTATTGGTTTTCCGCCATTCCTCGGCGGCCCGTTCCGGTATATGGATTCCCTCGGCGCGGGTGAAGTAGTTGCGGTTCTGCAACGGCTATCAACACAATATGGCTCGCGGTTTACGCCGTGTGAGCAGTTATTGCTGATGGCGGAACGCGGTGAAAGATTCTGGAATAGTAGGGAAACTGACCTGAATTCATGAGGTCAAAGGTAGGATGAATCCGCACTGAATGTATGGCTCATGCTCAAAATGTAAACAGAGATTGACTATACTTACGCCGTTGAGGTAAAAAACAGCGTTTCATTCGGTGAATGGATAAGGCACAATGCCGGCCACCATATCGTTACCACGGTCAATAGGGGCCGTGATTAACTGGTGTTGGTGATTCTGGTTAACAAAAGCGGTGCAATATGCAAGTTTTTATCATGCGTCACGGCGACGCGGCCCTCGATGCCGCCAGTGATTCGGTTCGTCCTTTAACCTCTTGTGGTTGTGACGAATCTCGCCTGATGGCGAACTGGCTGAAAGGTCAAAAAGTGGATATCGAACGTGTTCTGGTGAGCCCGTTCCTGCGAGCCGAACAAACGCTGGATGTGGTGGGGGAATGCATGAACCTGCCAAGCGGCGTGGATGTTTTGCCGGAGCTGACTCCCTGCGGCGATGTTGGTCTGGTCAGCGCCTATTTACAGGCTCTGGCCAATGAAGGTATCACCACGGCGCTGGTGATTTCTCACTTACCTTTAGTGGGGTATCTGGTGTCTGAGCTTTGCCCAGGCGAAACTCCGCCGATGTTTACCACGTCAGCGATTGCCAGCGTTACGCTTGATGAAAGCGGAAAAGGGGTTTTCAACTGGCAGATGAGCCCGTGTAATCTCAAAATGGCGAAAGCGATATAAGTAGGCCGGATAAGGCACAACCGCCATCCGGAAAATAAAAGAGCCGCAAACGCGGCTCTTTCTGTTTTTCTGCATCAGGGAAGTTCTGGCGGCAGCCACTCTTCCACTTCAATCAGCACCAGCAGTGCGGCGTCGCCACCATACTCTTTTGGTGCCTGATGAAAGGCCATCACGTGCGGATGCTGTGCCAGCCAGAGAGGCGTTTGCTGTTTAAGAATATGCTTTCCGTGGCCATGCATAACGCAGGCGCAAAACACATGCTCACGACGACAGGCGGCGATCAGCGCGCCTAATTCCTGTTTGGCCTGTTGCTGGGTCAGTCCATGCAAATCAAGAAACAGCTCCGGGGAGTAGTCGCCACGGCGCATTTTCTTGAGTTCGAAATGGCTGACGTCGGCACGTAGATATCTTACCGGGCCGTCTGTATTCAGCAACGGCTGAAATTCGTCAGAAAAATAGTGGCTGGCATCAGCCTGTTCCTGCAACAGCCTTTTAACCGGGACCTCGGTGATTTTTTTACGTAGCGGTCGGTGAACAATAGTGTCTTGCTTAATTTTACGCGTGCCGGTCATCAGCTGGCGAAACAGCGTCTGATCCTCCTCGCTGAGCGATGTTTTCTTTTTCATTCGAGAGTCTCATCTTTTATTTTCCGTTAGTTTAACCCGACTCGATGGGCATCCGATCGCTTAAAACGCAATTTTCGCGTTCAGGCCCGGTGTGGATGCTGATTTATCGCCGTCTTCGTGGCAAACTAGCCGCCGAAATTAATACGAGCATGCCCTGGAGGAATACGTGGATAAAATTTTCGTCGATGAAGCAGTGAGTGAACTGCATACCATTCAGGACATGTTGCGTTGGGCGGTCAGCCGTTTTAGCGCGGCGAATATCTGGTATGGCCATGGCACGGATAACCCATGGGACGAGGCCGTACAACTGGTGCTGCCGTCGCTCTATTTGCCGCTGGATATACCTGAAGATATGCGCACCGCGCGTCTGACCTCCAGCGAGCGCCATCGTATTGTTGAACGCGTGATTCGCCGCGTCAACGAGCGTATCCCGGTTGCTTATCTGACCAATAAAGCCTGGTTCTGCGGGCATGAGTTTTATGTTGATGAACGCGTGCTGGTTCCACGCTCACCGATTGGCGAACTGATCAATAATCGTTTTGCGGGCCTCATCAATGAGCAGCCGCAGCATATCCTCGATATGTGTACCGGCAGCGGCTGCATCGCTATTGCCTGCGCGTATGCTTTCCCGGAAGCCGAAGTGGATGCGGTGGATATTTCCACTGACGCGCTGGCGGTGACTGAGCACAATATTGAAGAACATGGTCTGATCCATCACGTGACGCCGATCCGCTCCGATCTGTTCCGCGATCTGCTGAAAGTGCAGTATGACCTGATTGTGACCAACCCGCCGTATGTCGATGCGGAAGATATGTCCGATCTGCCAAACGAATATCGTCATGAACCTGAGCTGGGTCTGGCGTCCGGTAGCGATGGGCTGAAACTGACTCGCCGCATTCTGGGGAACGCTCCAGATTACCTGGCAGATAACGGTATTCTGATTTGTGAAGTCGGAAACAGCATGGTACATCTGATAGAGCAATACCCGGATGTACCGTTTACCTGGCTGGAGTTTGACAACGGCGGTGACGGTGTATTCATGCTGACCAAAGAACAGTTAGTTGCTGCTCGCGAGCACTTCAGCATTTATAAAGACTAAATACACGCGCACAAACACAACACTCATAACGGAGCCGTGATGGCAGGAAACACAATTGGGCAACTCTTTCGCGTAACCACATTCGGCGAATCACACGGGCTGGCGCTCGGTTGTATTGTCGATGGTGTTCCGCCGGGCATTTCTCTGACAGAAGCTGACCTGCAGCACGATCTCGACAGACGTCGCCCAGGTACGTCGCGTTACACTACGCAGCGCCGTGAACCGGATCAGGTGAAAATCCTATCTGGTGTGTTCGAAGGCGTGACCACCGGTACCAGCATTGGTCTGTTGATCGAAAATACCGATCAGCGTTCACAGGATTACAGCGCGATTAAGGATGTTTTTCGTCCTGGTCACGCCGACTATACCTATGAGCAAAAATACGGTCTGCGCGACTATCGTGGCGGTGGACGCTCATCCGCACGTGAAACAGCAATGCGCGTGGCGGCCGGGGCGATTGCCAAAAAATATCTGGCGGAAAAATTCGGCGTTGAAATTCGCGGCTGTCTGACGCAGATGGGCGATATCCCGCTGGAGATTAAAGACTGGTCTCAGGTAGAGCTTAACCCGTTCTTTTGCCCGGACCCGGATAAAATCGAGGCGCTCGATGAACTGATGCGCGGCCTGAAAAAAGAGGGCGACTCCATCGGAGCAAAGGTCAGCGTGGTGGCAAGCGGCGTACCTGCGGGTCTCGGTGAACCTGTATTTGACCGCCTGGATGCCGACATTGCCCATGCGCTGATGAGCATTAACGCCGTTAAGGGCGTAGAGATTGGCGACGGGTTTGACGTTGTCGCGCTGCGCGGCAGCCAAAACCGTGATGAAATCACCAAAGACGGTTTCCAGAGTAACCATGCGGGCGGCATTCTGGGCGGGATTAGCAGCGGGCAGCAAATTGTTGCACATATGGCGCTGAAACCGACGTCCAGTATTACCGTTCCTGGACGCACGATTAACCGCTTTGGCGAAGAAGTCGACATGATCACCAAAGGACGCCACGATCCGTGCGTTGGGATCCGCGCCGTGCCGATCGCAGAGGCTATGCTGGCGATCGTATTAATGGATCACCTGCTGCGTCAGCGGGCGCAAAACGCGGACGTGAAGACTGACATTCCACGCTGGTAAGACATGAAAAAAACGGCACTTGCGGCGCTGGCTCTTTTTGCCAGCACCGCCTGCCTGGCGGCGACGCCCTGGCAGAAAATTACCCATCCGGTGGCGGGCAGCCCGCAGTCTATCGGCGCATTCGCCAATGGCTGTATTGTTGGCGCCGAGACGCTGCCTGTACAGTCTGAACACTATCAGGTGATGCGCACCGATCAGCGACGTTATTTTGGTCATCCGGATCTGGTGATGTTTATCCAGCGTCTGAGTAATCAGGCGAATAATCTGGGGCTGGGCACGGTGTTAATCGGCGATATGGGTATGCCGGCCGGTGGGCGGTTCAATGGCGGTCACGCCAGCCACCAGACGGGACTGGATGTCGATATTTTCCTGCAGTTGCCGAAAACGCGCTGGACCCAGTCACAACTGCTGCGTCCTCAAGCGTTAGATCTGGTCTCACGGGATGGCAAACATGTCGTGCCGTCGCTGTGGAAGCCGGAGATTTTCAGCCTGATTAGGCTGGCGGCAAAAGATAATGAAGTCACGCGCATTTTTGTGAATCCGGCGATTAAGCAGCAGCTGTGTCTGGATGCAGGGACTGACAGGGACTGGTTGCGTAAAGTGCGACCGTGGTTCCAGCATCGTGCGCATATGCACGTACGATTACGTTGTCCTGCTGACAGCCTTGAGTGCGAAGATCAACCGTTGCCTCCTCCAGGCGATGGCTGTGGCGCGGAGCTGCAAAGCTGGTTCGAACCTCCTAAACCTGGAACCACCAAGCCTGAGAAGAAGACACCGCCGCCGTTGCCGCCTTCCTGCCAGGCGCTACTGGATGAGCATGTACTCTAATGGATCATTTTGTCTCTCTGTTTATGGTGTCGCCACTGCTGTTAGGTGTGCTTTTTTTTGTGGCAATGCTGGCAGGTTTTATTGACTCTCTGGCCGGAGGCGGCGGTTTACTCACCATCCCGGCATTAATGGCGGCCGGAATGCCGCCCGCGCAAGCGTTGGCCACCAATAAGCTACAGGCCTGCGGGGGATCCATCTCTTCCTCGATCTATTTTATTCGCCGGGGCGTGGTGAATCTGGCGGATCAGAAGCTCAACATCTTCATGACTTTTGTCGGTTCCATGAGCGGCGCGTTGTTGGTCCAGCATGTGCAGTCCGACATATTACGCCAGATCCTGCCGGTGCTGGTTATCTGTATTGGCCTCTACTTTCTGTTGATGCCCAGAGTGGGCGAAGAAGACCGGCAGCGTCGGCTGCACGGTTTGCCTTTCGCGCTGGTGGCCGGGGGCTGCGTTGGGTTTTACGATGGCTTTTTTGGCCCGGCGGCGGGATCGTTCTACGCGCTGGCTTTTGTCATGCTGTGCGGCTATAACCTGGCAAAATCGACGGCCCACGCCAAAGTATTAAATGCCACCTCGAATATCGGTGGACTGTTGCTGTTTGCCCTCGGCGGCAAAGTGATTTGGGCGACCGGGTTTGTGATGCTCATTGGCCAGTTCATTGGCGCACGGATGGGATCGCGACTGGTGCTCAGCAAAGGACAAAAACTCATTCGGCCAATGATCGTCATTGTCTCCGCCGTGATGAGCGCCAAGCTACTTTACGATAATCATGGACAGGAGATTCTCCACTGGCTGGGGATGAACTAATGAATAACACCCATCACTACGAACAGTTAATTGAGATTTTTAACGGCTGCTTTGCCGATGAATTTAATACCCGTCTGATTAAAGGCGATGACGAACCGATCTATCTTCCTGCTGATGCGGAAGTACCGTATCACCGTATCGTTTTTGCGCATGGTTATTACGCCAGCGCGTTACATGAAATTTCGCACTGGTGTATTGCGGGTAAAGCGCGTCGTGAACTGGTTGACTTTGGTTACTGGTACTGCCCGGACGGACGCGACGCGAACACGCAATGCCAGTTTGAAGATGTGGAAGTGAAGCCGCAGGCGTTTGACTGGCTGTTCTGCATGGCGGCGGGCTATCCGTTTAACGTCAGTTGCGACAATCTGAACGGCGACTTTGAACCGGATCGCGTGGTATTCCAGCGTCGTGTTCATGCCCAGGTGATGGAATATCTGGAAAAGGGGATCCCGGAGCGGCCAGCGCGCTTTATTAACGCGTTACAGAATTATTATCACACGCCTGAACTTAAGGCGGAACAATTCCCGTGGCCCGAAGCGCTCAACTGAAGCCGCCGCCACGTTTACAATGAGGAAAGAAGATGATCGCGGAGTTTGAATCACGCATTCTGGCATTAATCGACGATATGGTAGAGCACGCCAGCGATGATGAGTTGTTTGCCAGTGGCTATTTGCGTGGGCACCTGACGCTGGCCGTAGCAGAGCTGGACGCTGGCGAGGACCATTCCGCTGAGGCATTGTACACCAATGTGACCAGCAGCCTGGAAAAAGCGATTAGCGCAGGCGAACTTTCGCCGCGTGACCAGGCGTTAGTGAAAGAGATGTGGGACGCTTTATTTCAAAAGGCAACGCAATAATAATTGCAGTGGATTGTGCCGGATGGCGACGCTAAGGCGTCTTATCCGGCCTACATGGACTGACGATTCGGGTTCAGTTTGTAGGCCTGATAAGCGCAGCGCATCAGGCAATGATGAGAGAGTATTTTATTTCACCGCTTTACCCTTCAATAACTTCCTGACCCACAACCGATTCGGGTTCAGTGCCGCCAGCGTACTGGCATCCATAGGAATGGGTTCATCGCTCATTTGCGCTGCCAGAATTTCTGCACACAGCGGGGCTGAGCACAACCCGCGTGACCCCAGCGCGCCCAGCATAAATAGATCGGCATACACCGGGGCGCTTACCGCGTGCGCTTTGTCTTCGGCAAGCGTGGCGTACTGGCTGAGCGTGGCGTCAAAATCCGCGACATTGCCTACCATCGGGATGTGATCGCGCGTAGCGCAGCGGACCCCGCAGCGGGCGGCATGCGCACTGACGTCCACCTCTTTTGCCCATGCGGCGTGCGGGAAGCAGTCGATTAAACGCTGACGATTTTGCTGCTGGTCGTCCTCGCGATACTCAGTCTCCTCACACCCGCGATGATAGCTGGCGCCAATGCAGTGTTGCTGGTTTTGCGGGTCATGCGGCGTGAGGTAACCGTCGTAGCACAACACCTGGCGCAGCGCTGACAGCGTAGGCGTGGTGGGGATATGACTCACCTGACCGCCAACGGAATAGACCGGTAACGACTGCGTCTGCTCAAAGCGGTTAATGCGATGGCCGTTAGCCAGAACCACCGCTTCGTGAGTGGCGGTTTCTCCACAGGCAAACTGCAATTGCCAGCTTGCTGTCTGGCGCGTCAGTGAGACCAACGTGTGTTGGTAGCGGGTACGTAATCCCAGCGTTGTGGCATAGTCCAGTACGGCGGCGGTTAACTGCGCCGGGCACAACCATCCACCTGCCGGATACTGAATCCCGCCGCATCCGGTTTCCACGCCTGTCGTTTGCAACACCTGCTGTGCGTCTACGCCGACGGCGAGTGCATCGGGCAGTTCAAGAGACAGCATTTGAGTGATTTTCTGCTGGCTTTTTTCATCCCAGGCGAGCTGCGTCACGCCGCACCAGTCATGTGCGAACTCAACCGGAAGGGCGTCATACAGTTGGCGGGCGAAGGTAAACGCGGTGGGGAAAAAGAGATTAATGGCCGCATCATGCTTGCTGAGTAACGGATAGAGCGCGCCCTGACGATTACCTGATGCGCCTGCGGCAGGTTTTGCGTCCGCGCAATAGAGCGTGACCTGCCAGCCGCGGCGCAGTAGCGCCAGCGACAGCAATGCGCTGGCGATGCCACCGCCAATGATAGCGGCTTCGCGCTTATCTGTGCCCGTGCGCGTGAACCACGGAGCCGATGAAGGGAGTGCCAGAGTCTGTTCCATGACGCCACAAAGCATTTCGCGTTTGCGACCAAAGCCTTTGCATTTTTGCATTGTAAATCCGGCTTCCTGCAACCCCCGTCGTACAAAGCCTGCCGATGTGAAGGTGGCCAGCGTGCCGCCGGGGCGAGCCAGTCGGGCCATCGCGTTAAACAGCGTTGGCGTCCACATGTCCGGATTTTTCGCCGGTGCGAAACCGTCCAGGAACCAGGCGTCCACTTTTTGATTCAAAGAGTCATCCAGTTTACTGGTCAGTTCATTAATATCGCCAAACCACAGATCCAGCGTGACGCGCCCATTATCAAGAAGCAGACGATGGCATCCCGCCAGCGGCAGCGGCCACTGCTCTTGCAGTGCCGTGGCCCACGGAGCAAGCTCAGGCCAGTGCTGATGGGCCAGGGTCAGATCTTCACGCGTCAGCGGATATTTTTCGAAACTGATGAAATGTAATCTTTCCAGGGTAGCGTCAGGGTGGGTATCGCGAAAATCGGCAAATGCCTGCCAGAGCGTCAGGAAGTTAAGCCCGGTGCCAAACCCGCTTTCAGCCACCACGAAAAGGGGACGTGAATGCGCAGGAAATCGCTGTGCGAGATGATTCCCGCCGAGGAAGACGTAACGTGTCTCTTCCAGCCCGTTATCATTGGAAAAATAGACATCATCAAAATCTCGGGAAACAGGTGTACCCTCAGCGTTGAATTCAAGGTTGGCAGGTTGTATAGCGTATTGTTTCACGTAAGTTACTCGTCTGGCAGGCTGTGCCCCGATCTTAGCGATGAGTGCCTGGCTGCGCAAATTTCCACATTAAATGGCTGATCGGACTTGTTCGGCGTACAAGTGTACGCTATTGTGCCACTCGAAACTTTAAAATAGTGCGACTTACAGAGGTATTGAATGAAACGTGCAGTGATTACTGGCTTGGGCATCGTTTCCAGCATCGGTAATAACCAGCAGGAAGTCCTGGCATCTCTGCGTGAAGGACGTTCAGGGATCACTTTCTCTCAGGAGCTGAAGGACTCCGGCATGCGTAGCCACGTATGGGGCAACGTAAAACTGGATACCACTGGCCTCATTGACCGCAAAGTAGTGCGCTTCATGAGCGACGCATCCATCTATGCATTCCTTTCCATGGAGCAGGCTGTGGCGGATGCCGGTCTTGCTGCAGAAGATTACCAGAATAACCCGCGCGTTGGCCTGATTGCAGGTTCCGGCGGCGGCTCCCCGCGTTTTCAGGTGTTCGGCGCTGACGCAATGCGTAGCCCGCGTGGTCTGAAAGCGGTTGGCCCGTATGTGGTCACCAAAGCGATGGCGTCCGGCGTTTCTGCCTGCCTCGCAACGCCGTTTAAAATTCACGGCGTAAACTACTCCATCAGCTCTGCCTGTGCGACTTCTGCGCACTGTATCGGCAACGCAGTGGAACAAATTCAACTGGGCAAACAAGACATCGTGTTTGCTGGCGGCGGCGAAGAACTGTGCTGGGAAATGGCGTGTGAATTCGACGCCATGGGCGCGCTGTCTACCAAATATAACGATGACCCGTCGAAAGCTTCCCGTACCTATGACGCAAACCGTGACGGTTTTGTTATCGCGGGCGGCGGCGGTATGGTTGTGGTCGAAGAGCTGGAACACGCTCTGGCCCGTGGCGCGCACATCTACGCGGAAATCGTCGGTTACGGCGCAACCTCTGATGGCGCAGACATGGTTGCACCGTCAGGTGAAGGCGCAGTACGTTGCATGCAGATGGCGATGCACGGCGTAGACACGCCTATCGACTACCTGAACTCCCACGGTACTTCTACTCCGGTAGGCGACGTGAAAGAGCTGGGCGCAATCCGTGAAGTGTTTGGCGATAAGAGCCCGGCAATCTCGGCAACCAAAGCCATGACCGGTCACTCTCTGGGCGCGGCTGGCGTACAGGAAGCTATCTACTCTCTGCTGATGCTGGAACACGGCTTTATCGCGCCGAGCATCAACATTGAAGAGCTGGACGAGCAGGCGGAAGGTCTGAACATCGTGACCAAACCGACCGAGCAGGCGCTGACCACCGTGATGTCCAACAGCTTCGGCTTTGGCGGCACTAACGCGACGCTGGTCATGCGTAAGCTGTAAGCATCAATATTGCGCCGGATCCGTTATCCGGCTCATGCTGCACAGTAAAGGGAGTCGCCAGGCTCCCTTTTTTATATCGTTGACAATCTATCTGGTTTACAGGCAGACTCCAGCTTCAACATTATCCTCTTGATAATGCGTAAGCGTTTAACGTTATCCAACGCACCTTAATCCTGAAAGTCAGGTAGAGGGGGCGTGGGCATTCCTCGCCTTACTCTGCATTTTGGAGTAACGCATGACAGCAGTAACCCAACAAAAAAAAACACCGTCGGCGAACTTTTCGCTGTTTCGTATCGCTTTTGCGGTTTTCCTGACCTACATGACGGTCGGTCTGCCTTTACCCGTCATTCCTCTGTTTGTGCACCACGAGCTGGGCTATGGCAATACCATGGTCGGTATCGCCGTAGGCGTACAGTTTCTGGCAACGGTCTTAACGCGAGGTTATGCCGGACGCTTAGCCGATCAATATGGCGCTAAACGTTCGGCGCTACAGGGGATGTTTGCCTGTGCGCTGGCGGGCGCGGCGTGGCTTTTAGCCGCGCTATTACCTGTCTCTGTCCCGGTGAAATTTGCGTTGTTGATTGTCGGACGTCTGATCCTCGGCTTTGGCGAAAGCCAACTGCTCACCGGAACGCTGACCTGGGGGCTGGGGCTGGTTGGCCCAACGCGTTCCGGTAAGGTGATGTCGTGGAACGGGATGGCGATTTACGGTGCGCTGGCTGCCGGTGCGCCGTTGGGCTTGCTGATCCATAGCCACTTCGGCTTCGCGGCGCTGGCGGGAACCACGATGGTATTACCGCTGCTGGCCTGGGCATTCAACGGCACCGTTCGTAAAGTGCCTGCGCATGCCGGGGAGCGACCTTCACTGTGGAGCGTGGTCGGGCTTATCTGGAAACCGGGCCTGGGTCTGGCATTGCAGGGCGTGGGTTTTGCCGTCATCGGTACGTTTATTTCGCTTTATTTTGTCAGCAATGGCTGGACGATGGCGGGATTCACCCTGACCGCGTTTGGCGGGGCATTTGTGCTGATGCGCATTCTGTTTGGCTGGATGCCGGACCGGTTCGGCGGCGTGCAGGTCGCCGTTGTTTCATTGCTGGTTGAAACTGCGGGTCTGATCCTGCTGTGGAAGGCTCCCTCTGCCTGGGTTGCTCTGCTCGGGGCGGCATTAACCGGGGCCGGATGTTCGCTTATCTTCCCGGCATTGGGCGTTGAGGTTGTGAAGCGAGTGCCCGCGCAGGTTCGCGGTACGGCGCTGGGCGGTTACGCCGCATTTCAGGATATCTCCTACGGCGTAAGCGGCCCTGTCGCCGGTGTTCTGGCCACCGCGTACGGCTATCCCTCGGTATTCCTTGCCGGGGCGATATCCGCCGTGGTGGGAATTGTTGTGACGTTGCTGACTCTGCGAAAAGGCTAAGCGACCAGCCAGAAAATGGCTAACGCAATCATCAAGGCAATAAATATCAGTCCCGGTCGTGTCGACAATGATTTAACCGTTTCAATCATCGGCGCGAATGGGCTGTAAATGGGCTGAGGATGGCGCGGATCGTTTAATTCCTGCTCCCGGTCACGTTCCACGCGGCGCAGGAAGATTTGATTCAGCAAGTCCAGCACCTGAACCGTGGTCAGAATCGATTGTGGCTGGATCTGATACGTCTGCTGCGCGTACTCTTTGATTGCCGTCAGCTCATTCGGCTCTAACGGCAGCTTCAGCGCCGCCTGCAGTGTTTGTAAGGTCGGGGCAGTTTGCAGACTGAGCGTCTGGCGCGCCTGCAGCCAGGTGACCAGATGCGAAAATTGTTTGGCGGGGATTAACTCTCCGCTTTTTACCCCAGACAGCTCCAGCATAGACTGCCAGATCATCTTACCGGATTCGCCCGTGGCCGCCGCCAGTTTGGTCACCAACTGGTTCAGCGTATTGTGCTCTGCGGGGAGTAACGGACGATCGGTAGCCGGACGCTGCTGTGGCTGCGGTATCGAAAGCTGACCCTGTTGCAACAGGGTCAGCACGTTCTTCAATTGCTCAGGCGTGAGTTGGCTAAGCGCCGTCTGCCCGTACTGCTGGCGGATAAAATCACTCACCGCCTGACGGTTATTTCCCTGACTCAATAGCTCCGTGAGCTGCGACAGCACCTGACGATTAGCATGGTTCTGTTGTGCGACTTCCAGCCGCTGGTTCAAATTTTGTTCGGCGGCGGGAAAGTGACGTGACTGCAACGGTGTATCACTTTTGACGCCCAGATCGTGTTTCATTCCGGCCCACACCTCAGCGCTTTGCTGCTGAGTGAGCGAAATCAAACGGGTAATCAGTCGTTCCAGCACGGTACGTTGTATCGTGGATAACGGTTGCTCACCTGCAACGGAGGGGGCATTTTGGCCTTCGCCGGGAGGGCGAGCGGGCGTACCTGAAATGGGCTGCATCGTCTCTGTTCCTTAAATCTGTGCTGACCAGGTCTCGCAGTATGCCTGGCGGCGAGATTATGGCACACTTGCCCGGTTAACTCTCGTTCTCAAACAGGTGCGAAAGACGTGAAAATCCTCGTTGATGAAAATATGCCCTATGCCCGCGAACTGTTCAGTCGTTTGGGGGAGGTCAAAGCGGTTCCTGGTCGTCCGATTCCCGTTGCCGAACTGGATGATGCGGATGCCTTAATGGTGCGCTCGGTGACGAAAGTCAATGAATCACTGCTCAGCGGAAAACCGGTTAAATTTGTCGGTACGGCAACCGCAGGCACGGACCATGTGGATGAAGCCTGGCTTGCGCAGTCGGGAATCGGTTTTTCCGCAGCGCCCGGATGTAATGCGATTGCGGTCGTAGAATATGTTTTTTCAGCGTTGCTGATGCTGGCGGAGCGCGACGGTTTTGCGTTACGCGATCGTACCGTGGGCATCGTCGGTGTTGGTAACGTGGGCGGACGTTTGCAGGCGCGACTGGAAGCGCTGGGGATCCGTACCTTGCTGTGCGATCCGCCGCGGGCCGATCGCGGTGACGAGGGCGATTTCCGCTCGCTGGACGAACTGGTACAGCAGGCCGATGTGCTGACTTTCCATACGCCGTTATTTAAAGACGGTCCGTACAAAACGCTGCACCTTGCGGATGACGCGCTGATGAGTCGGCTGAAGCCGGGCACCATTCTGATCAACGCCTGCCGGGGGCCGGTTATCGACAATACGGCATTACTGAATCGGCTTAACGCCGGGCAGGCGCTGAGCGTGGTGTTGGATGTCTGGGAAGGCGAGCCGGATCTCAATGTGGCGTTGCTGGAGAAAGCCGATATCGGCACGGCGCACATTGCCGGGTATACCCTGGAAGGAAAAGCGCGTGGGACCACGCAGGTCTTTGAGGCCTATAGTAAGTTTATTGGTCGCGAACAGCACGTTGCGCTGAACACCCTGTTACCTGCGCCGGAATTTGGGCGTATCACGTTGCATGGCCCGTTAGATCAGCCAACGCTGAAAAGGCTGGCGCATTTAGTGTATGATGTGCGCCGCGATGATGCGCCGCTGCGTAAAGTCGCTGGAATTCCGGGTGAGTTTGATAAACTGCGTAAAAATTATCTTGAGCGCCGTGAATGGTCGTCTTTATACGTGATGTGTGACGACGCAACGGCTGCCGCCTTGCTGAGTAAGCTGGGTTTTAACGCGGTTCATCACCCGGCACATTAATGTCTTCTTAATGCTCCCTGTCGAATAATGCGACAGGGACGCTTATGTATTTCTGGAGTAAATCACCATGTCTGAAGGCTGGAACATTGCCATTCTGGGCGCAACGGGCGCCGTAGGCGAAGCCCTGCTCGATACGCTGGCTGAACGCCAGTTCCCGGTCGGTGAAATTTATGCGCTGGCGCGTAACGAAAGCGCTGGTGAGCACCTGCGTTTTAACGGTAAATCGGTCATTGTTCAGGATGTTGCAGACTTTGACTGGACGCAGGCACAACTGGCATTTTTTGTCGCTGGCGCTGAGGCCACCGCTGCATGGGTGGAAGAAGCAACCAATGCCGGTTGCCTGGTTATCGACAGCAGTGGTCTGTTCGCACTTGAGCCTGACGTTCCGCTGGTGGTTCCGGACGTTAACCCGTTCGTGCTGGCAGATTACCGCAACCGCAATGTGATTGCAGTCCCTAATAGCCTGACCAGTCAACTGCTGTCTGCGTTGAAACCGCTGATTGATGACGGTGGTCTTTCACGTATTACGGTGACCAATATTCTGTCGGCCTCCGCGCACGGTAAAAAAGCGGTGGATGCGTTGGCAGGGCAAAGTGCGAAACTGCTTAATGGTATCCCGATTGACGAAGACGATTTCTTTGGTCGCCAGTTGGCATTCAATATGCTGCCGCTGCTGCCAGATCGCGAAGGTAGCGTGCGCGAAGAGCGTCGTATCGTCGATGAAGTGCGCAAAATTATGCAGGATGACGGTCTGCTTATCTCCGCTAGCATCGTACAGTCACCGGTATTCTACGGTCACGCGCAGATGGTGAATTTTGAAGCCCTGCGTCCGTTGGCGGCGGAAGAAGCGCGCGATGCGTTTTCTCGCGCTGAAGACGTGGTGTTGTCGGAAGAGACCGATTTCCCGACTCAGGTTGGCGATGCGTCTGGTACCCCACATCTTTCCATCGGCTGTGTACATAACGATTACGGTATGCCGGAGCAGGTTCAGTTCTGGTCCGTGGCAGACAACGTACGCTTTGGCGGCGCGTTGATGGCGGTGAAAATTGCGGAAAAACTGGTGCAGGAGTATCTGTACTAATGTCGGACCTGCAACAGCCGCTATCCCATAAAATTGCGCTGGGCATTGAGTATGACGGCAGCAAATATTATGGCTGGCAGCGCCAGAACGAAGTGCGTAGCGTTCAGGAAAAGCTGGAAAAAGCGCTTTCTCAGGTCGCGAATGAGCGTATCAATGTCTTTTGTGCGGGGCGCACGGATGCGGGCGTTCATGGCACAGGCCAGGTCGTACATTTTGAAACGCACGCTGTGCGTAAAGATGCCGCCTGGACGTTGGGCGTAAATGCGAATTTACCTGGTGACATCGCCGTGCGCTGGGTGAAAGCTGTACCTGATGATTTTCATGCCCGATTCAGCGCCACGGCTCGCCGTTATCGCTACATCATCTACAATCATCGGTTGCGCCCTGCGGTTTTGGGCAAAGGGGTAACCCATTACTATGAGCCGCTGGATGCTGAGCGTATGCATCGTGCGGCCCAGTGTCTGATTGGCGAAAATGATTTTACCTCGTTTCGTGCGGTGCAATGCCAGTCGCGCACGCCGTGGCGTAACGTGATGCACATAAACGTTGAACGTTTTGGCGCATATGTGGTGGTGGATATTAAAGCGAATGCCTTTGTACATCATATGGTCAGGAATATTGTCGGTAGCCTGATGGAAGTAGGCGCCAACAACCAGCCGGAGAGCTGGATAGCAGAACTGTTAGCGGCGAAGGACAGAACGCTGGCAGCGGCAACGGCGAAAGCGGAAGGACTGTATTTGGTCGCGGTAGATTACCCTGACCGGTTCGACCTGCCAAAACCGCCAATGGGCCCGCTATTTCTGGCGGACTAATTTGAGTCGTATAAAGGCAAAACTATGGATCTGATTTACTTTCTTATCGATTTTATTCTGCACATTGATGTGCACCTGGCGGAGCTGGTCGCGGAATACGGTATCTGGGTATACGCGATTCTGTTTCTGATCCTGTTCTGTGAAACCGGGCTGGTAGTGACGCCGTTCCTGCCGGGGGACTCGTTGCTGTTTGTTGCCGGCGCGCTTTCTGCGCTGCCAACTAACGATCTCAATGTTCATCTGATGGTGGCGTTGATGATTGTGGCTGCGATTGTCGGCGATGCGGTGAACTACACGATTGGCCGGTTGTTCGGTGAGAAACTCTTTAGTAACCCGAACTCCAAAATTTTTCGTCGCAGCTACCTGGATAAAACACATGCGTTCTACGAGCGTCATGGCGGGAAAACGATTATCCTGGCGCGTTTCGTGCCTATCGTGCGTACATTTGCGCCATTTGTTGCCGGTATGGGACACATGTCCTACCGCCACTTTGCGATGTATAACGTTGTAGGCGCGCTGCTGTGGGTATTGCTGTTCACCTATGCAGGCTATCTGTTTGGCGATCTGCCAATAGTTCAGGAAAACCTGAAATTATTGATTGTGGCGATTATCGTCCTTTCCGTATTGCCGGGCGTGATAGAAGTGATTCGTCATAAACGGGCTGCGTCACGGGCTGCAAAATAGAAAGTAACTCAGCGGTTCGACCACTTTTTTATCCAAAGTTTCGGGCTGTTATGTTTTAATGTGCAACATTCATGGTCTGTTAGGGGCAAAAATGGCATTATGCGCCCCTTATAACAAAGCTGACTAGGGTTCAGGCAGAAAGGTCACCAATGAGCTGGATTGAACGAATTAAAAGCAACATTACTCCCACCCGCAAGGCAAGCATTCCTGAAGGGGTGTGGACCAAGTGTGATAGCTGCGGTCAGGTTTTATACCGTGCTGAGCTGGAACGTAATCTTGAGGTCTGTCCGAAGTGTGACCATCATATGCGCATGTCGGCGCGCAATCGCCTGCATAGCCTGTTAGATGAAGGTACTCTTGTGGAACTGGGTAGCGAACTTGAGCCGAAAGACGTGCTGAAGTTTCGTGACTCCAAAAAGTACAAAGACAGACTGGCCTCAGCACAGAAAGAAACCGGCGAGAAAGATGCGCTGGTGGTGATGAAAGGCACCCTTCACGGCATGCCGGTCGTTGCGGCTGCATTCGAGTTCGCGTTTATGGGCGGCTCCATGGGGTCTGTCGTTGGCGCGCGTTTTGTCCGTGCCGTTGAGCAGGCGCTGGAAGACAACTGCCCGCTGATCTGCTTCTCCGCTTCTGGCGGGGCGCGTATGCAGGAAGCGCTGATGTCTCTGATGCAGATGGCAAAAACGTCTGCTGCGCTGGCGAAAATGCAGGAACGCGGTTTACCGTACATTTCTGTACTGACCGACCCAACGATGGGCGGTGTTTCCGCAAGCTTCGCGATGCTGGGCGATCTCAACATTGCCGAACCGAAAGCGCTGATTGGCTTTGCGGGTCCGCGTGTTATTGAGCAAACCGTACGTGAGAAACTGCCGCCGGGATTCCAGCGCAGCGAGTTCCTGATTGAAAAAGGCGCTATCGATATGATCGTCCGCCGTCCGGAAATGCGCCTGAAACTGGCAAGCATTCTGGCGAAGCTGATGAATCTTCCGGCGCCGAATCCGGATGAGCCTCGTGAAGGCGAAGTGGTACCTCCGGTACCCGATCAGGAATCAGAGTCCTGATAATATACTCTATGGATTTCGAGTTGCAGGTAGGCGGCAAGAGAGTTCATCCCGATGAGCTTGCACAGGCAAGTGATTCGGGTGAACGACAAATCTGCCGGGAGCAGATTTGAACGCCGCATGCGGCGGCCCCGAAGGGGGAGGCCCAGGGATGGGCCGAGTAATCCGCAGCCAACAAGCCTGCAGCTTGAAAGACGAGGAGTACAAAAGGGCAGGGCCAGTTGGCGCTGCCTTTTGCTTTTCTCAACGTAAAGAATCTACAGGCATCATGGACAATAAACGTATTCCTCAAGCCGCGTCGCCTCTGGCGTCGTGGCTTTCTTATCTGGAAAACCTGCACAGTAAAACCATCGATCTGGGCCTTGAGCGCGTCAGTCAGGTGGCGCGTAAATTGGGCGTGTTGAAACCCGCGCCATTTGTCTTTACGGTGGCGGGCACCAACGGAAAAGGCACGACCTGCCGTACGCTGGAATCGGTGCTGACCGCAGCAGGTTATAAAGTCGGAGTATACAGTTCGCCGCATCTGGTGCGTTACACGGAACGCGTGCGCGTGCAGGGGGGGGAACTGCCGGAATCCGCGCATACTGCCTCGTTTGCTGAGATTGAAGAAGCACGTGGCGATATTTCATTGACCTATTTTGAATACGGTACGCTATCGGCGCTCTGGTTGTTTAAACAGGCTCAGTTGGACGTAGTCATTCTGGAAGTGGGGTTAGGCGGTCGCCTTGACGCGACGAATATCGTCGATGCCGATGTTGCGGTCGTCACCAGTATTGCGCTTGATCATACCGACTGGCTGGGCCCGGATCGCGAGAGCATTGGTCGTGAGAAAGCGGGGATTTTCCGCGCAGAGAAACCGGCCATCGTTGGTGAACCTGAAATGCCATACACTATTGCGGATGTGGCGCAGGAGTGCGGGGCGATTTTGCAACGCTGTGGTGTGGACTGGCGCTATACGGTAACGGATAACGACTGGTCCTTTACGGACACTCACGGCACGTTGGCGCATCTGCCATTGCCACAGGTTCCACAACCGAACGCCGCGACCGCACTGGCTGCGCTGCGTGCCAGTGGTCTTGACGTCAGCGAGCAGGCAATTCGTGACGGAATCAAACAGGCGATTTTACCGGGGCGCTTCCAGATTGTGAGCGAGTCGCCGCGGGTGATTTTTGATGTTGCCCATAACCCGCACGCGGCGGAATATCTGACCGGACGTCTGAAAAAGTTAGTGAAAAGCGGGCGTGTACTTGCAGTTATCGGTATGCTACATGATAAAGATATTGCCGGTACGTTGGCCTGGTTAAAAAGCGTGGTCGATGCCTGGTACTGCGCGCCACTGGAAGGGCCGCGTGGCGCAACGGCAGAACAGCTGTTAGAACATCTGGGCAAAGGTGAAGCCTATGACAGCGTGGCGCAGGCATGGTCTGCGGCACTGGCCGAGGCGAAGCCAGAAGATACCGTGTTGGTGTGTGGATCGTTTCACACTGTCGCACATGTCATGGAAGTGATAGACGTGGGGAGAAGCGGTGGCGAGTAAGTTTCAGAATCGATTAGTTGGCACAATTGTGCTGGTCGCGCTTGGGGTGATTGTGCTCCCCGGGCTGCTCGACGGGCAAAAAAAACATTATCAGGATGAGTTTGCTGCGATCCCTCTGGTGCCCAAACCGGGCGATCGCGACGAGCCGGACATGATGCCTGCGGCAACGCAGGCGCTGCCAACGCAACCGCCTGAAGGGGCGGCAGAAGAGGTGCGCGCGGGTGATGCCGCCGCGCCATCGTTGGATCCGTCGCGTATGACAACGGCAAGTAGCGCGGAGTTAGATCCTGTCCCCGTACCTGTTGAACCGCCGAAACCTAAACCGAAGCCGCAACCCGTTGTCGCCACACCGGCGCCAACGCCTGCGCCAGCTCCAGCGCCGAAACCGGTTGCTGAAGAAGCGCCAGCCCCGACCGGCAAAGCGTATGTTGTGCAGCTCGGCGCGCTGAAAAATGCGGATAAGGTCAATGAGATCGTGGGTAAACTTCGTGGCGCGGGCTTCCGGGTATATACTTCCCCGTCAACGCCGGTACAGGGTAAAATAACCCGCATTCTCGTCGGCCCTGACGCCTCCAGAGATAAGCTGAAGAATTCGCTGGGCGAGCTACAGAAGATCTCCGGTCTGAGTGGGGTTGTGATGGGATATACCCCTAATTAAGGGGCTGTTTCATGCAGGCCGGATACGGTGTTTTCACCGTCTCCGGCCAGTGCCCGAAGAGGCATAAAACCGTATGGCGTTGAAGATTTTTTCAGCGCCATTTTTATTTACGCGTGGAAAGGAAATCCCTACGCAAACGTTTTCTTTTTCTGTTAGAATGCGCCCCGAACAGGACGACAGGGCGTAAAATCGTGGGACACTTATGGTCTGGATTGATTACGCCATTATCGCGGTGATTGGTTTTTCCTGTCTGGTTAGCCTGATCCGTGGCTTTGTTCGTGAAGCATTATCGTTGGTGACTTGGGGTTGTGCTTTCTTTGTCGCCAGCCATTACTACACTTACCTGTCTGTCTGGTTTACGGGCTTTGAAGACGAACTGGTTCGAAATGGGATTGCTATCGCGATACTGTTTATCGCGACACTTATCGTCGGCGCTATCGTTAACTTTGTGATAGGCCAACTGGTAGAGAAAACAGGTCTGTCGGGTACCGACAGGGTGTTGGGGATTTGCTTCGGTGCTCTGCGAGGAGCGCTGATCGTCGCCGCCATACTGTTCTTTCTCGATACGTTTACCGGTCTGTCGAAAAGTGAAGACTGGAGTAAGTCGCAACTGATCCCGCAGTTCAGTTTCATCATCAGATGGTTCTTTGACTATCTGCAAAGCTCGTCAAGTTTCTTGCCCAAAGTATAAACTTTGGGTCGTTGCTGAACGAGGAAAAGACGTATGTGCGGTATTGTCGGTATCGCCGGTGTTATGCCGGTAAACCAGTCGATTTATGACGCGTTAACGGTGCTCCAGCATCGTGGTCAGGATGCTGCGGGCATCATCACTATTGATGCCAACAACTGCTTCCGCTTGCGTAAAGCAAACGGAATGGTGAGCGATATTTTTGAAGCGCGCCATATGCAGCGTTTGCAGGGCAATATGGGCATCGGTCATGTGCGTTACCCAACGGCTGGCAGCTCCAGCGCCTCCGAAGCTCAACCTTTTTACGTCAACTCACCGTATGGCATCACGCTTGCCCACAATGGCAATCTGACTAACGCGCATGAGCTGCGGAAAAAGCTGTTTGAAGAAAAGCGCCGTCACATCAACACCACTTCCGATTCTGAAATCCTGCTGAATATTTTCGCCAGCGAGCTGGATAACTTCCGCCATTACCCGCTGGAGGCAGACAATATTTTTGCTGCTATTGCGGCAACTAACCGCCAGATCCGCGGGGCCTATGCCTGCGTGGCGATGATTATCGGTCACGGCATGGTCGCCTTCCGCGATCCTAACGGCATTCGTCCGCTGGTGCTGGGGAAACGTGATATCGGTGATGGTCGCACCGAGTATATGGTCGCCTCCGAGAGCGTGGCGCTGGATACGCTGGGCTTTGAATTCCTGCGCGACGTTGCGCCTGGCGAAGCGGTATACATCACCGAAAAAGGCCAGCTGTTTACCCGCCAGTGCGCCGATAACCCGGTCAGCAATCCGTGCCTGTTCGAATACGTTTACTTTGCGCGTCCTGACTCCTTTATCGACAAGATTTCCGTCTACAGCGCGCGTGTGAATATGGGAACTAAGCTCGGCGAAAAAATTGCCCGCGAGTGGGAAGATCTGGACATCGACGTGGTGATCCCGATTCCGGAAACCTCATGCGATATCGCGCTGGAAATCGCCCGTATTCTCGGCAAGCCGTATCGTCAGGGGTTTGTGAAAAACCGCTACGTAGGGCGTACCTTTATCATGCCGGGCCAGCAGCTGCGTCGTAAATCCGTGCGCCGTAAACTGAACGCCAACCGTGCGGAGTTCCGTGATAAGAACGTGCTACTGGTGGATGACTCTATTGTACGTGGCACCACTTCAGAACAGATTATCGAGATGGCGCGTGAAGCCGGAGCGAAGAAAGTGTATCTGGCCTCTGCCGCACCGGAAATCCGCTTCCCGAACGTTTATGGCATCGATATGCCTACCGCGACGGAGCTGATTGCCCACGGTCGCGAAGTGGACGAGATCCGCCAGATAATCGGCGCAGACGGGCTTATCTTCCAGGATCTCAACGATCTGATTGAAGCCGTTCGCGCTGAGAACCCGGATATTCAGCAGTTTGAATGTTCAGTGTTTAACGGCGTCTATGTCACCAAAGACGTTGACCAGCAGTATCTCGATTTCCTTGACTCCCTGCGTAATGACGATGCCAAAGCGATATTGCGTCAGAATGAAGCGGAAAACCTTGAGATGCACAACGAAGGTTAATGTTTGCTCGCAAGCAAGGGAGCAACCCGCACCCTTGCTTGCAACTCCCCGTAAATTCCTGCAAAGTCGGCCCTGAAGCAAGCAAGGGCGATTAAACATGAAACGACTCATCATTGGTATTTCTGGCGCAAGTGGAGCGATTTACGGCGTGCGCCTGCTGCAGGTTTTGCGTGACGTTACTGATGTGGAAACCCATCTGGTGATGAGCGCCGCTGCCCGGCAGACGCTGGCGCTGGAAACGGATCTCTCTGTGCGCGACGTGCAGGCTCTGGCGAATGTGACTCACGATACGCGCGATATCGCCGCCAGCATTTCGTCTGGCTCTTTTCAGACCGCCGGGATGGTTATCCTGCCCTGTTCAATTAAAACCCTTTCTGGCATCGTGCATAGCTATACCGATGGGCTGCTCACCCGTGCGGCTGACGTGGTATTGAAAGAACGTCGCCCGCTGGTGCTGTGCGTGCGCGAAACGCCATTGCATCTGGGGCATTTGCGGCTGATGACGCAGGCGGCAGAAATTGGAGCGGTGATTATGCCGCCTGTCCCGGCGTTTTATCATCGCCCGCAAACGTTAGATGATGTGATTAATCAAACGGTTAATCGTGTCCTTGACCAGTTTGATATTTCCCTTCCTCAGGACCTCTTCACCCGCTGGCAAGGGGCGTAAGCCGTTCCATTAGCGTGCAAAGAAACATCCGTTGCCCTGTTTCAGGGCAATTTTGTAACCGCGATCATATCCTCAACATTTAATTCGTCAAAACTCAACGAAACGCTGCGTTTCAACCGTCAGACCTGCTATCTTCAAAATCAGGACAATATTGCAACGTTTTATTAACATATTTAACGTCGAATATCCTCAACGACGCGAAAATGGCATAAGACCTGCATGAAAAAGTCTGCAAACACAACACAACGTAAAACATAATAAAATTACGCCACTTGAGGGTTATGTATGAAGAAGACGGTTCTTGCTTTGTCTTTGCTGGTAGGACTTTCCGCAACCGCGGCCAGTTACGCAGCACTTCCGCAGACAGTTCGTATTGGTACAGATACCACCTACGCGCCTTTTTCCTCTAAAGATGCCAAGGGCGACTTTGTCGGCTTTGATATCGATTTAGGAAATGAGATGTGTAAACGCATGCAGATCAAATGCACCTGGGTTGCCAGCGATTTTGATGCGCTGATCCCGTCGCTGAAAGCGAAAAAAATTGATGCCATCATCTCCTCGCTTTCTATCACCGAGAAGCGTCAGCAAGAGATTGCCTTCTCAGACAAACTTTACGCCGCAGATTCTCGTTTGATCGCTGCGAAAGGTTCTCCGATTCAACCGACTCTGGACTCCCTCAAAGGTAAACATGTAGGCGTACTACAAGGCTCAACTCAGGAAGCCTATGCCAATGATAACTGGCGCAGCAAAGGCGTGGATGTGGTGGCCTATGCGAACCAGGACCTGATCTATTCTGACCTGACGGCGGGCCGTCTGGATGCGGCATTGCAGGATGAAGTCGCGGCCAGTGAAGGTTTCCTTAAACAGCCGGCAGGCAAAGACTACGCTTTTGCCGGCCCTTCAGTTAAAGATAAAAAATACTTTGGCGACGGAACCGGGATTGGTTTGCGCAAAGATGATGCGGAGCTGAAAGCGGCTTTCGATAAAGCGCTGGGCGAACTGCGCAAAGACGGCACCTACGACAAGATGGCGAGTAAGTATTTTAACTTTAATGTCTACGGCGATTAATTCATCGACGTGGGGAGTTGGCTGCACCATGGCGGGTAACCATTATGGTGCATCATAAATTCAGTGCACTGTTTTGGGGCCTTTATCGCTGACTTAATAAGCATGAGTGCATACTTAAGCGCTTTTCATGCAAATAAATACCGCCGACAAGGTAGAATGCTTTGCCTTGTCGGCCTGATTAATGGCACGATAACTGCACCTGGTCCTGTAAAGATCCCCTATAAAAGACAGTCTGTTGAGGATAGTTATGAAAAAACTGGTGTTGTCTCTTTCTCTGGTCCTGGCTTTCTCCAGTGCTACCGCAGCATTTGCAGCCATTCCGCAAAAAATTCGTATCGGCACCGATCCTACTTATGCGCCGTTCGAATCGAAAAATGCGCAGGGTGAATTAGTCGGTTTTGATATCGATCTGGCTAAAGAGCTATGCAAACGTATTAATACACAATGTACCTTCGTGGAAAACCCGCTGGACGCGCTGATCCCTTCGCTAAAAGCGAAGAAAATCGATGCGATTATGTCTTCGCTTTCCATTACTGAAAAACGTCAGCAGGAAATCGCGTTTACCGACAAACTTTATGCAGCCGACTCGCGTCTGGTTGTCGCTAAGGATTCTGCTATTCAGCCGACCATTGAGTCGCTGAAAGGCAAACGTGTCGGCGTGCTGCAGGGCACCACTCAGGAAACGTTCGGCAACGAACACTGGGCGCCAAAAGGTATTGAAATTGTCTCCTATCAGGGACAAGACAACATCTATTCTGACCTGACTGCCGGGCGTATTGACGCCGCATTCCAGGATGAAGTCGCTGCCAGCGAAGGCTTCCTGAAACAGCCAGTTGGTAAAGATTACAAATTCGGCGGCCCGTCTGTGAAAGACGAGAAATTGTTTGGCGTGGGTACCGGTATGGGGCTGCGTAAAGATGATAACGAGCTGCGCGAAGCACTGAATAAAGCCTTTGCGGAGATGCGCGCTGACGGCACTTACGAGAAGCTGGCTAAAAAGTACTTCGATTTTGATGTTTATGGCGGTTAATCACCGCAGGTGCTGATAAAGCCCGTAGATTTTTGACGCGTTGAATTTATGTCTGATGGCGCTGTGCTCATCCGGCCTACGTTGATTTTGTAGGCCGGATAAGGCAACGCCGCCATCCGGCATTTAACGGTGAGTCTGAAATCAAAAGAGGCTTATTACTCCACCACACACGACAGGACAGGCAGCATGTTGTATGGCTTTTCAGGTGTTATTTTACAGGGCGCAATTGTTACGCTTGAGCTGGCTCTCAGCTCAGTGGTGCTGGCGGTTCTGATAGGCCTAGTCGGCGCGGCAGCAAAACTGTCGCAAAGCCGGGCGTTGGGGCTTATTTTCGAAGCGTACACCACGCTTATCCGCGGCGTGCCCGATCTGGTCTTAATGTTGCTCATCTTCTATGGATTACAAATCGCGCTGAATACCATTACCGATGCAATGGGGGTCAGCCAGATTGATATCGATCCGATGGTAGCAGGGATAATCACGCTCGGATTTATCTACGGGGCTTACTTTACCGAAACGTTCCGCGGCGCGTTTATGGCTGTGCCCAAAGGCCATATTGAAGCCGCGACGGCATTCGGCTTTACCAGTTCACAAATATTTCGCCGCATTATGTTCCCGGCGATGATGCGCTATGCCTTACCGGGAATTGGTAATAACTGGCAGGTTATTCTCAAAGCCACGGCGTTGGTATCGCTGCTCGGTCTGGAAGATGTGGTGAAAGCCACTCAGCTTGCCGGGAAGAGCACCTGGGAGCCGTTCTATTTTGCCGTGGTGTGCGGGGTCATCTATCTGGTGTTTACCACAGTTTCTAATGGTGTGCTGCTGTACCTTGAGCGCCGTTACTCCGTGGGTGTGAAGAGGGCTGACCTGTGATTGAGATAATTCAGGAGTACTGGAAATCCCTGCTGTGGACGGACGGTTACCGCTTTACCGGTGTGGCAATTACTTTGTGGTTGTTGATCTCGTCGGTGGTGATGGGCGGCATACTGGCGCTGTTTTTGGCGATTGGTCGCGTTTCCAGCAATAAATTTATCCAGTTCCCGATCTGGTTATTTACCTATGTTTTTCGTGGCACGCCGCTGTATGTACAGCTGCTGGTGTTTTATTCCGGGATGTATACGCTGGAGATAGTCAAAGGAACGGACTTCCTCAACGCGTTTTTCCGCAGTGGATTGAATTGCACCGTACTGGCGTTGACGCTGAATACCTGCGCCTATACGACGGAGATTTTCGCCGGGGCGATTCGTTCTGTGCCACATGGTGAGATTGAAGCCGCGCGCGCTTACGGTTTCTCGTCATTCAAACTGTATCGCTGCATAATTTTGCCTTCCGCGCTGCGTATTGCGCTGCCGGCATACAGCAATGAAGTGATTTTAATGCTGCACTCCACGGCGCTGGCGTTTACCGCCACGGTGCCTGATTTGTTGAAAATCGCCCGCGATATCAACTCGGCAACGTATCAACCGTTTACCGCTTTCGGTATTGCCGCGGTGCTGTATTTGATTATTTCGTATGTCCTGATCAGTCTGTTCCGTAAAGCGGAAAAACGCTGGTTGCAGCATGTATCCTCTAAATAATTCGAGTAACACGATGTCTGAGAATAAATTAAACGTTATCGATTTACATAAGCACTACGGCGAACATGAAGTGCTGAAAGGGGTATCGCTGCAAGCTAATGCGGGTGATGTTATCAGTATTATCGGTTCGTCAGGTTCCGGTAAAAGTACCTTTCTGCGCTGCATTAACTTTCTTGAAAAACCGAGCGCTGGTTCTATTGTCGTCAGTGGGCAGAACATTGGACTGGTGCGTGACAAAGACGGCCAGCTCAAGGTTGCGGACAAAAATCAACTGCGTTTGCTGCGCACAAGACTAACCATGGTCTTTCAGCACTTTAATCTGTGGAGCCACATGACGGTGCTGGAAAACGTCATGGAAGCGCCGATTCAGGTATTAGGATTGAGCAAGCAGGAAGCCCGCGCACGCGCGGTGAAGTATCTGGCTAAAGTGGGCATCGATGAGCGAGCGCAGGGTAAATATCCGGTGCATTTGTCTGGTGGTCAGCAGCAGCGCGTTTCTATTGCGCGAGCGCTGGCGATGGAACCGGAGGTGTTGCTGTTTGATGAACCCACCTCGGCGCTTGACCCAGAGCTGGTCGGCGAAGTGCTGCGCATTATGCAGCAACTGGCCGAAGAAGGGAAAACCATGGTGGTCGTGACCCATGAAATGGGGTTTGCCCGAAATGTCTCCACGCATGTGATCTTTCTGCATCAGGGGAAAATTGAAGAAGAGGGCGACCCGGAGCAGGTATTCGGCAACCCGCAAAGCCCACGCTTGCAGCAGTTCCTCAAAGGATCGCTGAAGTAATTCAGTTGCCCGGAGGCGCTATGCTTTCCGGGCCTACCGCTTTAACGCATCGCACTCCAGGCGATAAACCCAGTCGTCGTGCGCTACCCCATTAATTTCATACGCTTTTTCCAGCACCTGCGTTCGTACAAAGCCCGTCTTTTCCAGAACACGTATCGACCCCTTATTCTCTGCCAGCACGTAAGCATTTATCGCCGTGACGCCAGCCTGCTCCAGGGCATACTGACACACCGCGCGCACGGCTTCGCTGGCAATACCTTTCCCCTGCGCATGCGGCATGAGGGCGTAACCGAGGTCGGCCTCATGCGGATAAAGATGACTGATTTGCAGACCAATATCGCCGAGCGGCGTCGGGTTGTTATGCTCGCGAATAACAAATGTGTGCTGTGCGGCAAGGCGTCTGGCGAATAACAGACGCGTATCCTTTGCTGGGGCGATGTCGCCCATATAGCGCATGACTTCAGGGCTTTCACGCAGTCTCTGGAAAAATGACCAGTCAGAAAATTGAAACAAAGAGAGGGTAAGACGGGGAGTCGATATTTTTGCCATAACGTCGCCATTGCGGAAGTCAGATCTATAACCTTACCATCGCAACGGCGAATGTGAATAGCGCTTAGCAACTATCGGATAACATCCGCTAGCGCCTCTTCTAAATCGTACCAGCGAAACGCGAAACCGGACGCTTCCAGGCGTTTGGGTAACGCCCGCTGTCCGCCGAGAACCAGCACGGAAGACTCGCCCATCAGTAGACGTATTACGCCAGCGGGAACGCGCAGAATGGCTGGGCGGTTTAATGCATGACCCAGTGCGTGGGCAAACTGCTCATTGTGTACCGGGTACGGTGAAACCATATTGAAGGGGCCACGCAGATCGTTATCCAGCAGCCAGATAATACCGTTGACCATATCATCAATATGGATCCAGGCCAGATACTGGCGTCCGTTACCAATCGGGCCGCCTAAACCAAGACGGAATGGCGGGACCATTTTCCCCAGAATCCCGCCAGCAGAGGCCAATACCACGCCGGTACGCAACATACACACGCGGGTTTTGTCACTTTGCGCTGTGCTGGCAATTTGCTCCCAGCGGGCGCACAGCTTATGGGTAAATTCGTTATGCGGCGGCTCTTCTTCCGTGACGACAACTTCGCCCAGATCGCCGTAGTAACCGGTAGCGGAACCGGATATTAACACCGCGGGCGGCGTCTCGCTGGCGTTGATTAAATCGACCAGTTTCTGCGTGATGCCCCAACGACTCTGACACAGGCGCTCTTTTTGCTCAGCGCTCCAGCGCTTATCTGCAATAGGCTCTCCGGCAAGGTTAATCACGGCATCAATGTCATCGAGATTTTGCTGCTCTGCCAGCCCCTTCCATAACGTGACCCGAGAGTCGAGAATCTGACGCGCCTTATCAGGGGTACGTGTCACTACGGTTATCTGATGCCCCAGTTCGAGCAGGCGGGGGATCAGATGACGTCCAATCAGGCCAGTACCGCCGGTAATCAGAATCTGCATGTCGCCTCCCGGGTTACGTTTAGCGCTGCCAGCTCAGCGTCATGGATACTGAGTCGGCGTAACGCAATGCGTGAAGTTTATCGATCTCCACTTCAGCATAAGTGACCCAGTGATGTTCGCGTGCGATATCGAGCACATCTTGAGTTAATTTTTCTAATAGTGAGAAGCGGTTACTCTCCACGTGCGCAATGATGCTTTTGGTGATAGTGCGATAATTCAGCGCGTCGTTGATATCTTCGCTGATACGGGCTTTGTCTGCCGGATAATGAATGGCAATGTTGATGACGATATCCTGGCGGTTAAGGATCTCCTCTTCTTTGATGCCGATAAAGGTGCGCAGACGAAGGTTTTTTATACGAATAATCGCGTCAGGTTGTGACATTGCAGGTTTCCTCCATGTATGAACCTATTCATGATACACGAGAATCGAACCGTGTTACCGCTTCTCACTCTGCGCTTGCTGCATGGCGCGTTCTGTAGCGGGCCGCGTACGGATGCGCTCATGCCAGTTATTAACCGCCGGGTAATTGTCGAGGTCGATACGCTGACGCTGGTGGGCATGAATCCATGGCCAGCAGGCTATGTCCGCAATGCTGTAGTGATCGCCCCCCAGCCAGGGGGAGGTTTCCAGACGTTTATTCATCACGTTGTACAGGCGCTGGGTTTCAACCTGGTATCTTTCAATGGCGTAGGGAATAGTCTGCGGGGCGTAATGACTGAAATGGTGATTCTGACCGAGCATGGGGCCCAGGCCGCTGACCTGCCAGAACAGCCATTGCAGCGTGGTGTGGCGCTCACGCAACTCACCGCTCAGCAGCTTGCCGCTCTTTTCCGCCAGATAGAGTAAAATTTCTCCGGACTCAAACAGGCTGATCGGGCTTCCACCATCCTGCGGCGCATTGTCGATAATGGCCGGGATTTTATTGTTCGGCGAGATCTGCAGAAAATCAGGACGAAACTGGCTACCTTTGCTGATATCGACATGAATCAGACGGTATTGCAGCTGCGCTTCTTCAAGAAACAGCGTGATTTTGTGACCGTTTGGCGATGGCGTGTAATAGAGATCGATCATTTTCAGCGTCCGTTTTGTCATGAACCGGGTCATTACAAGTATAGAGCCTGTTGGCGTGCGTGAGTTTTCATCAAGTGACAGCGAGAGAAAGACTCTATATTTTGAAGGCAAGCCAATACACTTCAGAGGACGTTATGAGCAAACCTGCAATTACGCTGTGGTCAGATGCCAATTTTTTCTCCCCTTACGTGCTGTCTGTTTATGTCGCTCTGCAAGAGAAAGGGCTACCTTTTACGCTGAAAACTGTTGATCTCAACAGCGGTGAACACTTGCAACCTTCATGGCAAGGTTATGCGTTGACGCGCCGCGTGCCAGTCCTGGAGATTGACGATTTCGAGCTGAGCGAATCATCAGCAATTACTGAGTTTCTGGAAGAGAGCTTTGCCCCGCCGCAGTGGGAGCGCATCTACCCACACGATGTGCAAAAGCGCGCGCGGGCTCGCCAGGTGCAGGCGTGGATCCGCAGCGATCTGATGCCTATTCGTGAAGAGCGCTCAACGGATGTTGTTTTTGCTGGCGTGAAAAAAGCGCCGCTGAGCGACGCCGGAAAAGCCAGTGCGGAAAAACTGTTCGCCACTGCGAGCAGTTTACTGAGCGATGGTAAACAGAATTTATTTGGCGAATGGTGTATCGCTGATTGCGATTTAGCGCTAATGCTTAATCGTCTGGTCCTTAACGGCGATGAGGTGCCAGAAGCGCTTGCGGAATACGCCACCTTCCAGTGGCAGCGCGCTTCAGTTCAGCGTTTTATCGCGCTTTCAGCGAAGCGTTCCTGCTGACCATCGGAGCGTAATCCAGTATCATTACAAGGTAATTTTCAACGAGGAGTGAGTGATGAAACTGATGTTCGCATCGGACATTCATGGTTCGTTGCCAGCCACGGAACGCGTACTCGAACTGTTTAGCGCAAGCGGTGCGCAATGGCTGGTGATATTGGGTGATGTTTTAAATCACGGACCGCGTAATGCGTTGCCGGAAGGCTATGCGCCCGCGCAGGTTGCAGAGCGGTTGAATGAACTGGCAGCGCGGATTATCGCGGTGCGTGGCAATTGCGACAGCGAAGTGGATCAGATGCTCCTGCATTTTCCGATAACCGCGCCGTGGCAGCAAATTCTGACAGAAAACCAGCGACTCTTTTTGACGCACGGGCATCTTTTTGGCCCGCAAAATATGCCAGCGCTCAGCGCGGGAGATGTACTGGTTTATGGCCATACTCATCTGCCGGTTGCCGAGTTGCAAGGGGATGTCTATCACTTTAACCCTGGCTCGGTAAGCATCCCGAAAGGAGGCTTTGCGGCAAGCTACGGGATTCTGGATGATAATGTTCTCAGCGTAATGGCACTCAATGATCAAAGTGTTATTGCGCAGATCGAGATTAATCCGTAATTTACCCCACAAACATAAACGCGCCGTAAGAGCGCCAGAAAAAAGAAGGTTTCCTGATGGTGGAACAGCGTCGTTTGGCAAGTACGGAATGGGTGGATATTGTGAATGAAGACAACGAAGTCATCGCACAGTCCAGCCGGGAACAAATGCGGGCGCAGCGCTTACGCCATCGTGCGACGTATATCGTGGTGCACGATGGTATGGGCAAAATTCTGGTTCAGCGTAGGACTGAGACAAAAGATTTTTTGCCCGGCATGCTGGATGCCACCGCTGGCGGTGTTGTTCAGGCTGACGAGCAGCTACTGGACTCAGCGCGCCGTGAAGCGGAAGAGGAGTTAGGGATTGCGGGTGTGCCGTTTGCCGAGCACGGTCAGTTTTATTTTGAAGACCAGAACTGTCGCGTCTGGGGCGGGCTGTTTAGCTGCGTTTCCCACGGGCCGTTTGCACTTCAGGAAGAAGAGGTCAGTGAAGTTTGCTGGCTGACGCCGGAAGAAATCACCGCACGCTGCGACGAATTTACGCCGGACTCACTGAAAGCGCTGGCGCTGTGGATGACCCGCAACGCCAAGAATGAAGGGGCGAAAGCCGAAAAGCAGGAAGAAGCCGAGTAACGTCTGCTCATCCGGCCTACAGCGTCGAGAAATCATGTAGGCCGGGCAATCATTTTTTAATGGTAACCCATTATCTGCGCCCCAATCACCACCACGCTGGACATAATAAACAGCAGGCCCAACAGCGTGGCGCCCACTTTCAGCCAGTTACGAAAATCCACCCGACAAACGCCTAACGTTGCCATCAATGATGCCGACGTCGGATAGATAATGTGACTGAATCCGTCGCCAAACTGGAAGGCCAGTACGGTGACCTGACGGTTTACGCCAACCAGATCGCCCAGCGGCGCTAATAGCGGCATGGTCAATGCAGCCTGGCCAGAACCGGACGTGACGAAGAAATTAAATACCGCCTGGAACAGCAGCATAAACCATGCAGCGATAGCGTTATCCAGCCCGCTGATACCGTTGGCAATGCTGTGCAGCAGGGTATTTAATACGCTGGCTTCGCCCGCCTCTCCGTTACCGACCAGCAGTAATATGCCCTTGGCGAAACCGACCAGCAGGGCGGGAGCAATCATCATTCGCGCGCCTTCAGTGAATGAAGATGCCATGACGTTGACCGTCATACCGTTGAGACGGAACACAACGCCGATGATGCCAATCACCAGTCCCATCGTGAAGAACTGGCTGGCGATCTCAGGAATAAACCACGCGTTGACGATAACGCCCCAGACGACCCAAATCATCACCGCCGTCAGTACCAGCAGCACCAACCAGTCGCCCAACGTGAAGCGGCGTTCTACAACCTCGTCCTGCTGCTCGCGAAAAAAACGGTCTGACTCATGTACCCGGGAGAGAAGCGGATTTTTTTTGATGCGTGCTGCGTAGGCCAGGGTGAAGGTCAGCCCTATCAGGGTCGCAACGACCCACACGACGATACGCAGACCGGAACCAGAGAGCACCGGGACGCCTGCAATACCCTGTGCGACCACTACGCAGAACGGGTTCATCCACGAACTGGCAAAACCAATCTGGGTAGCGATATAAGTGACCAGAACGGTGGTGATACTGTCGTAACCTAAGCGTACCATCAAAGGCGCGATAATAATGGCAAAGGCGACCGCCTCTTCGCCCATGCCAAACACCGCGCCGCCTAATGAGAAGAGAACAAACAGCACCGGGATAAACAGGACCTCGTTACCTCGCGTATGGCGAATGAGCGCCAGGATACCGTTATCAATGGTTCCGGTACGCATAACGATGCCGAATGCGCCACCAATCACCAGCATAAACATAATAATGCCGACGGCGGTGCCGAATTTAGAGCCGGAGGTTAATCCTTCAAACGGAAAATTCATCAGGCCGGGGCGTTCATCTCCGGTGGTGAAAAACTGCACCCGGTGATACTGCTCTTCACCCGCATCGTTGGTCAGAATACGAAAAGAGTGGGGGTCGACAACTTTACGGGTTTTGGTTTGCCCATCAACCTGATACTGCACTTCCTGGCTGTCGAACATCCCGACCGGAACAACCCATGTCGCCAGGCTGGTTAAAATGGCGACGAAAAAAATAATCACCAGCGTATCGGGCATCGCCCATTTTTTGGCTGGCTGTGATTCTGTGACTGCTGACATGAAAGACTATCCCTGTTGCAATGCAAAAGAGAGTAAGTATGCAAACAGAAGAATAGTTATTCATTGATGCAGCGCATCCTGGCAAATATTTCAGAATGTACCAAAGAAAAAACAGATATAAAAAAACCGGAAATATCAGCTATTTCCGGTTTGATAAGCAGAGGTGTTGCCGGATAAGAGATCCGGCACACCGCAGCAAATTACTTCTGCTGCTGGGAAGACTGGATCGCGGTCAGGGCGATGGTATAGACGATATCGTCTACCAGCGCGCCACGGGACAGGTCGTTCACCGGCTTGCGCATACCCTGCAGCATTGGCCCGATGGAGATCAGGTCGGCAGAACGCTGTACCGCTTTGTAGGTGGTGTTACCGGTGTTCAGATCCGGGAAGATGAACACGGTAGCGCGACCGGCAACCGGCGAGTTCGGCGCTTTGGATTTCGCTACGTCAGCCATAACCGCGGCGTCGTACTGCAGCGGACCGTCGATCATCAGGTCAGGACGTTTTTCCTGCGCCAGACGAGTCGCTTCGCGAACTTTCTCTACATCGCTACCTGCACCAGAGGTACCGGTGGAGTAGGAAAGCATCGCAACGCGCGGTTCGATACCGAAAGCGATGGCGGATTCAGCGGACTGAATGGCGATTTCTGCCAGTTGTTCAGCAGTCGGATCCGGGTTGATCGCGCAGTCACCGTAAACGTAAACCTGTTCCGGCAGCAGCATGAAGAACACGGAAGACACCAGCGAGCTACCCGGCGCAGTTTTGATCAACTGCAGCGGTGGACGAATGGTGTTTGCGGTAGTGTGAACGGCACCAGAAACCAGACCGTCAACGTCGTCCTGCTCCAGCATCAGGGTACCGAGAACCACGTTGTCTTCCAGCTGTTCGCGGGCAACGGTTTCGGTCATGCCTTTGTTCTTACGCAGCTCAACCAGGCGAGCAACGTAGCTTTCGCGAACCACATCGGGATCAACGATTTCTACGCCAGCGCCCAGCTCAACGCCCTGAGAGGCCGCAACGCGGGTGATCTCATCCGGGTTACCCAACAGAACGCAAGTAGCAATACCGCGTTCAGCACAGATAGCAGCCGCTTTAACGGTACGCGGTTCGTCGCCTTCCGGCAGAACAACACGTTTGCCCGCTTTACGCGCCAGCTCGGTCAGCTGATAACGGAACGCCGGTGGAGACAGACGACGGCTGCGTTCAGAAGTCGCGGTCAGAGATTCAATCCAGTCAGCGTTGATGTAGTTAGCAACGTATTCCTGAACTTTTTCGATGCGCTCGTGATCGTCAACCGGAACTTCCAGGTTGAAGCTCTGCAGGCTCAGAGAGGTCTGCCAGGTATTGGTGTTCACCATGAATACCGGCAGGCCGGTAGCGAATGCACGTTCGCACAGTTTGTTGATGCGCGCGTCCATTTCGTAGCCGCCAGTCAGCAGCAGAGCACCGATTTCTACGCCGTTCATAGCAGCCAGACATGCTGCAACCAGCACGTCAGGACGGTCGGCAGACGTCACCAGCAGAGAACCTGCGCGGAAGTGCTCCAGCATGTGCGGAATGCTGCGTGCGCAGAAAGTCACAGACTTCACGCGACGGGTGTTGATATCGCCTTCGTTAACGATGGTGGCGTTCAGGTGACGCGCCATATCGATTGCACGGGTAGCGATCAGATCGAAGCTCCATGGCACCGCGCCCAGAACCGGCAGCGGGCTGGATTCTTGCAGTTTAGCCGGATCAACTTTGATCACCTGCGCTTTGGAAGAGTCGTCGAAAATCTCGGACAGATCCGGGCGAGTACGGCCCTGGTCATCAACCGGCGCGTTCAGTTTGTTAACGATAACGCCAGTGATGTTGGTGTTTTTCGCGCCGCCGAAGCTGCTGCGAGTCAGTTCAATACGCTCGTTCAGCTGTTCCGGGGTATCGGTACCCTGAGACATCACGAAGACGATTTCTGCATTCAGCGTTTTCGCGATTTCGTAGTTCAGAGACTGCGCGAACTGATGCTTACGTGTTGGGACCAGGCCTTCAACCAGTACAACTTCAGCATCTTTGGTGTTCGCGTGGTAATTCGCGATGATCTCTTCCATCAGCACATCTTTCTGATTGCTGGACAGCAGAGATTCAACGTGGCTCATCTTCAGCGGCTCAGCAGCTGGCAGGTTAGAGTTCGCACGAACGATAGTGGTAGTCTGGTCTGGCGCATCGCCACCGGCACGAGGCTGAGCGATGGGTTTAAAGACGCTCAGACGAACGCCTTTGCGTTCCATAGCGCGGATCACGCCGAGGCTGACGCTGGTCAGGCCGACGCTGGTTCCGGTAGGGATCAGCATAATAATACGGGACACGGTTTATCCTCTTTCGTTACCGCCCATTTCAGGCGGGTTACAAAACAGCACCGCCAGCTAGGCTGGCGGTGTGAAATCAGGCAGTCAGACGGCTCGCGTCTTGCGCGATAACCAGTTCTTCGTTGGTTGGGATAACCACCGCAGGACGGGTACCTTCTTTGTTGATGAAACCAGATTTGCCGAAACGTGCGGCCAGGTTACGCTCGTGGTCAACTTCAAAGCCCAGAACGCCCAGTTTGCCCAGAGACAGTTCGCGAACCATCGCTGCGTTTTCACCGATACCACCAGTGAAGACAACCGCATCCAGACGACCATCCATCAGCGCAGTGTAAGAACCGATGTACTTCGCCAGACGGTGGCAGTAAACGTCCATTGCACGTTTAGCGTCTTCTTTGGTTGTGTAGTTATCTTCAACATAACGGCAGTCGCTGGTGACTTCGGTCAGACCCAGCAGACCGGATTCTTTGGTCAGCATTTTGTTGATCTGGTCAACGCTCATGCCCAGGGTGTCGTGCAGGTGGAAGATGATCGCCGGGTCGATGTCACCGGAACGTGTACCCATCACCAGACCTTCCAGCGGGGTCAGACCCATGGAGGTATCAACACATTTACCGTTACGGATAGCAGATACAGAACCGCCGTTGCCCAGGTGGCAAGTGATGATGTTCAGTTCATCAACCGGTTTGTTCAGCATTTTTGCCGCTTCCTGAGTAACAAAGAAGTGGCTGGTGCCGTGCGCGCCGTAACGACGAACGCCGTGTTCTTTGTACAGGCTGTACGGCAGAGCATAGAGGTAAGACTCTTCCGGCATAGTCTGATGGAACGCGGTGTCGAATACAGCCACGTTTTTGTCTTTCAGGCTTGGGAAGGATTTCAGCGCTTCTGCGATACCGATCAGGTGAGCCGGGTTATGCAGCGGTGCGAAAGAGGCAGAATCTTTGATGCCCTGGATAACGGAATCATCGATAACCACAGAGCTGGTATACTTCTCGCCGCCGTGTACGATACGGTGACCGATAGCGGTCAATTGCGCAGACAATTCTGGTTTTTGTGCCAGAATAGTGTTAACGATAAAGTTCAGCGCTTCACTGTGAGCGGCGCCTGCACCTAAAGCCGCTTCTTGTTTACCGCCGTCCATTTTCCACTTGATGCGTGCTTCTGGGAGATGGAAACATTCGGCTAAACCAGAGAGGTATTCTTCACCGTTTACTGCATCGATGATGGCAAATTTCAGTGAGGAGCTACCGCAGTTCAGAACCAGTACTAACTTACTCGACATGGAAGTACCTATTTATGATACGTGGCTAAAAAAACGTCAGGGAGTCATAGAGCGTAGCGCATGATGACACCGACGTTTATGATTAACATCATGCGCCAGAGTCTTTTTGGGCACGATGGAATAAATACCTTTGAGTCTATGTCATTTTGCGTATTTTTCAGCCAGTGGCATACTGTATGCCAATTTGACGACTCAATGATTTTGGACTAAAGGCCTTACAGGCCGGCACAGGATACCTGAATGTGGGTATCAAAGACAAAATGTTTTGAACAATGTCCTTTATAGTTGTTGTTTTGCACAAATTTTTTAATTTTTATATGTGAAGTTGAGGTAACCGCCATGTCGACACCGGATAATCGTTCCGTCAATTTTTTTAGTTTGTTTCGCCGGGGGCAGCACTATGCGAAGACGTGGCCAATGGAAAAGCGCCTCGCGCCCGTATTTGTTGAGAACCGCGTCATCCGTATGACGCGTTACGCAATCCGTTTTATGCCGCCCATCGCTGTTTTCACCTTATGCTGGCAAATTGCTTTAGGCGGGCAGTTGGGACCCGCCGTGGCGACGGCGCTGTTTGCGCTCAGTCTGCCGATGCAGGGCATGTGGTGGCTGGGTAAGCGTTCTGTCACGCCGCTGCCGCCTTCAATACTCAACTGGTTCTACGAAGTTCGGGGTAAATTGCAAGAGGCCGGACAGGCGCTCGCTCCGGTAGAAGGAAAGCCTGATTATCAGGCGCTGGCTGACACGCTTAAGCGCGCCTTCAAACAACTGGATAAAACTTTCCTTGATGATTTGTAATTGACCCCTGATTACGCATATAAAAGAAGGCATCAAGATGCCTTCTTTTTTTTCATCGTAGTAGTAGTGATACAGGAGTCCCAAATGGAAATGACCAACGCTCAACGTCTGATTTTGTCTAACCAGTACAAAATGATGACTATGCTCGATCCCACTAACGCCGAGCGTTATCGTCGTTTGCAGACGATTATTGAACGCGGTTACGGCTTGCAGATGCGCGAGCTGGATCGTGAATTTGGTGAGCTGACGGAAGAAACCTGTCGTACGGTTATCGATATTATGGAGATGTATCACGCATTACATGTGTCCTGGACTAATCTAAAAGACGCGCAGTCTATTGATGAGCGCCGCGTGACCTTCCTCGGCTTTGACGCTGCAACGGAAGCCCGTTTCCTCGGGTATGTACGGTTTATGGTCAATGTGGAAGGGCGTTATACCCACTTTGATGCGGGTACGCATGGCTTCAACGCCCAGACCCCGATGTGGGAAAAATATCAGCGTATGCTGAATGTCTGGCACTCTTGCCCGCGCCAGTATCACCTGAGCGCGAATGAAATTAACCAAATCATTAATGCCTGAGGGGGCGAGCGTGCAGTGCAAAGGTTTTCTGTTTGATCTGGATGGAACGCTGGTCGATTCCTTACCCGCAGTAGAGCGCGCGTGGTGCAACTGGGCCGATCGTTTTGGCCTCGATCACGCCGAGGTGCTCGGCTTTATTCATGGTAAGCAGGCCATTACCTCCCTGCGACACTTTATGGTGGGCAAGTCCGAGGCGGAGATCGCTGCGGAGTTCACCCGCCTGGAGCAGATCGAAGCGACGGAAACCGCGGGGATCACCGCGCTGCCAGGAGCGGTTGACTTGCTCAACCATCTCAACAAAGCGGGCATTCCATGGGCGATTGTGACTTCCGGTTCAATGCCGGTCGCACGGGCGCGTCATCGTGTCGCAGGACTTCCTGCTCCTGAAGTGTTTGTCACTGCCGAACGGGTAAAAAGAGGTAAGCCAGAGCCAGACGCCTATCTGTTAGGCGCTCAGCTACTGGGCCTGGCGCCACAGGAATGCGCGGTAGTCGAGGATGCGCCCGCTGGGGTGCTCTCGGGACTGGCGGCAGGGTGCCATGTAATAGCGGTAAATGCGCCAGCGGACACGCCGCGTCTGGATGAGGTCGATTTTTCGCTGACCAGTCTGGAACATATTTCTGTGACCAAGCAGCCCAACGGAAATGTGGTCGTTGTAAGAAATACCTGATCATGATTTAGCCCCAGATTGTTGGGGCTTTTTTATGGCAGAATCGCTCCATCCCTCTCATTTAACAAGGATATGTTGTGAACGGTGAATTGATATGGGTTCTCTCATTGCTGGCGATTGCCGTCGTCTTGTTTGCAACTGGCAGAGTGCGTATGGACGCGATCGCTTTGCTGGTCATTATTGCCTTTGTTCTGAGTGGAACATTGAGCATCACAGAAGCTTTTTCCGGGTTCAGCGATCCTAACGTTATTTTGATCGCGGCTTTATTTATTATCGGCGACGGTCTGGTGCGTACCGGGGTGGCGACGGTGATGGGGGCCTGGCTGGTGAAGGTCGCCGGCAGCAGTGAAGTCAAAATGCTGGTGTTGCTGATGATAACCGTGGCCGGGCTCGGTGCGTTTATGAGTTCGACCGGCGTGGTTGCTATCTTTATACCGGTTGTCTTAAGCGTTTCCATGCGCATGCAAATTTCTCCCTCGCGCCTGATGATGCCGCTGAGCTTTGCCGGATTGATAAGCGGTATGATGACGCTGGTGGCGACACCGCCAAACCTGGTCGTCAACAGTGAATTGTTACGCGAAGGACTTAACGGCTTCAGCTTTTTTAGCGTCACTCCGCTGGGGCTGGTGGTTCTGGTGCTTGGCATAATTTATATGCTGCTGATGCGCTTTATGCTGAAGGGCGAAGACTCCGGGCAGCCAGGAGACGGTTGGAAACGCCGGACTTTTCGCGATTTAATCAAAGAGTATCGCCTCACGGGGCGTGCCCGCCGTCTGGCGATTCGCCCTGGTTCACCGATGATTGGCCAGCGTCTGGACGACCTGAAGCTGCGTGAGCGTTACGGAGCAAACGTGATTGGCGTGGAGCGCTGGCGGCGCTTTCGTCGCGTGATTGTTGATGTTAACGGGGTTTCTGAGTTTCGCGCCCGTGACGTGCTGCTGATTGATATGTCTGCAGCGGATGTCGATCTGCGAGAATTTTGCAGTGAGCAACTGCTGGAGCCAATGGTGCTGCGCGGGGAATATTTCTCCGAGCAGGCGCTTGATGTGGGCATGGCCGAGATCTCACTGATCCCTGAATCGGAACTGATTGGCAAAACGGTACGGGAGATAGCCTTTCGTACGCGTTACGGTCTGAATGTGGTCGGCCTGAAACGCGATGGTACGGCGCTGGCAGGCGCGGTGGTGGATGAACCGTTGCTGATGGGGGATATCATTCTGGTGGTGGGTAACTGGAAGCTCATCACACTGCTGGGACAAAAAGGGCGCGACTTCGTGGTGTTGAACATGCCAGCTGAGGTCAGTGAAGCCTCCCCGGCGCACAGTCAGGCGCCGCATGCCATTTTCTGCCTGGTGCTGATGGTGGCCCTGATGCTTACCGATGAAATTCCTAATACGGTTGCCGCAATTATCGCCTGCCTGCTGATGGGGAAATTCCGCTGTATCGATGCCGAAAGCGCCTATAAAGCGATTCACTGGCCGAGCATTATTTTGATCGTCGGGATGATGCCCTTTGCACTGGCGCTACAAAAAACCGGCGGTGTCGATCTGGTAGTAAAAGGACTGATGGACGTCGGCGGCGGGTATGGCCCGTACATGATGTTGGGTTGCCTGTTCGTCCTGTGCGCGAGCATCGGGTTATTTATCTCAAATACTGCGACGGCGGTACTCATGGCGCCAATTGCCCTGGCGGCGGCAAAGTCGATGGGGGTTTCGCCGTATCCTTTTGCAATGGTGATTGCAATGGCAGCATCCGCAGCCTTTATGACACCGGTCTCTTCGCCGGTGAACACGCTGGTGCTGGGGCCGGGTAACTACAGCTTTAGCGATTTCGTGAAAATTGGCGTGCCGTTTACGGTGATCGTGATGGCGGTGTGCGTGGTGATGATCCCGATGCTGTTCCCGTTTTGATTTTTATGTGCCGGATAAGACGTTGACGTCGCCATCCGGCAACATCGTTTAAAGCGGTGAATCCTGGCTGATCTCATCTAATGAGAGGTGAAAACTCGGGACAAACACCTCCATAAAATAGTCCATCTCTTCGCTGCGCCGCGACTCCAGCGTTTTTTCCAGCCGCGTTTTCGCCAACAAGAACTCATTATTGCCCGCCGAAAGCTCTTCCAGACACTTCAGATAAGCGCACAGCGCATCGGCCTGTTTGACAATAGATTTCTCTTCTTCGCTGTAAGCATGTTCATCAATCAGCGGAGCAAAAATATCGCGTAGCTCGTCGGGCACCATATCGACCAGCTTTTGCTGGGCAATTTTCTCTATCGCTTTATATTCCTGGGCGATTTGTGAGTTGAAGTATTTTACCGGGGTAGGGAGGTCACCGGTCAGCACCTCTGAAGCGTCATGGTACATTGCCAACAGGGCAATGCGCTCTGCATTAAGCTGACCACCAAATTTACGGTTTTTGATCGCCGCCAGCGCATGAGCGACCATGGCGACTTGCAAACTATGCTCGGACACATTTTCGGTGCGCACGTTGCGCATCAGCGGCCAGCGGTTAATGAGCTTCAGGCGGGAGAGGTGGGCAAAAAAATGGCTCTGCTTCATAACGACCCTTATATGATGGCAACCTAAGAGTCATTGTGCGCAGAGAAGGCTGTCAGATGCAAATACTCGTCATACTGATCCAACAGCCCATGTTTTATTACAGCTGGTGATACCCTGACAGGAAGCGCTCAAATTTACTCAGCGACATTTCGATATCGTCAATGCGCGGGAGCGTGACGATGCGGAAATGATCCGGCCACGGCCAGTTGAACGCGGTCCCCTGAACCAGCAGCACTTTTTCCTGCAACAGGAAGTCGAGCACCATTTTCTGGTCGTCATGAATGTTGAAGCGTTTAGCGTCGATTTTCGGGAACATATACAGCGCGCCGCGCGGTTTCACGCAGGAGACGCCGGGAATATCATTGAGTAACTCCCAGGCGCGGTTGCGTTGTTCATACAGGCGCCCGCCAGGCATGATAAATTCACTGATGCTCTGGTATCCGCCCAGCGCGGTCTGAATCGCATGTTGCGCCGGAACGTTAGCACATAAGCGCATAGAGGCCAGCATCTCAAGACCTTCGATGTACCCCTTGGCATGTTTCTTCGGCCCGTTCAGCACCATCCAGCCCTGACGGAAACCGGCAACGCGATAGGTTTTTGACAGGCCGTTGAAGGTAATAGTCAGCAGGTCCGGCGCCATCGCGGCGATCGAGTGGTGTTCAGCATCATCGTAGAGAATTTTGTCGTAAATCTCATCCGCAAAAATGATGAGGTTGTTCTGGCGAGCAATTTCAACAATCTCCATCAGCAGCTCTTTGGAATACACAGCGCCGGTTGGGTTGTTGGGGTTAATGATGACGATCCCACGCGTACGCGGGGTAATTTTGGCGCGAATGTCGTCAAGGTCCGGGAACCAGTCAGATGATTCGTCACACAGGTAATGCACGGCGTTACCGCCGGAGAGCGATACCGCTGCCGTCCACAGTGGATAATCAGGTGCCGGAACGAGCATTTCGTCCCCACTGTTCAGCAATGCCTGCATGGCCTGCACAATCAATTCGGAAACGCCGTTACCGATATAGATATCTTCCACGGTCACATCGCGCATCCCGCGGGCCTGGTAATGCTGCATGATCGCTTTACGGGCTGAATAAAGACCTTTGGAGTCGCAATATCCTTGCGCTGTTGGCAAATTGCGGATCACATCAACCAGAATTTCGTCTGGCGCTTCAAACCCGAATGGCGCCGGGTTGCCGATGTTAAGTTTCAGAACTTTATTGCCTTCTTCTTCCAGGCGCTTTGCTTCCTTCAGAACCGGGCCGCGAATGTCATAACAGACGTTTTCTAATTTGCTGGATTTTTCAATGGGGGACATGAACGTTGACCTTTTTAGCTGTGAATGCCACTCCCTGCCGTGGAAGTCAGCCCAGCACAATGTACTCCCACGACGGTAAGTTTTGAAGGGTCTTTAGTAGAAGATTTTGAAAATCCATGAAGTTATAATTAACTGTTAATAACTAAATAACGCAATTATCATGAAATAATAATCTGGAAAATTGTATTATATTGGTGATGTGTTTTGTAGTGTTGGTTTGGGTGTGGTGGTTTGTCTGGTCAAAAAAAACTTAACTCTGTAAAGCAAAAGATCGCCGACACATAAGCGGTATGACGTCATTCGAAAATACTGAGGTTTTATCTGCGAGGGCTGTTATCGGCCTGATCCGTGCGTGGTACGGTGTGAATTCATTGTTAAGTATAATTAATGAATTGAAGGATTCTTAATTAATTATTATTTAATATTTAAATCGCATTAAATTGAATGGCCTAATAATACGAAAACCGCAGTTCAGACATAACCTCAGGTAGACTCGAATTATTCGCGATAACACTTATAAATATAGTGGTTTTAGGTTAAGATAAGTCTCATGAAATGGTGCGTAGTACGAATTTTACGATAATTCAAATGTTTGTTGGTTGTTCCTAACGTACTGAAAAGTTAGTTTTTAATGTGTAAATTATTGTTCGTTAAGTTTTTTTTAAATTTACAAAATTTACATGTTTTCCATTAGTCAGAATCATCCAGCAGCTAAAAATATGGCCCTTTCTCGTTGCTATATTCCGATGAGTGTCACGGTTATTATATAGCGTAGAAAGAGAATTGTTTCGTTTGTTAAACCAAATACATCCTTATTTTCACTTGGTTACACTAAGCGAAACTGCAAGGAAGGCAGATAACAAATGGAGTGGTTTGATTCTGAATGCACAGCATTAACCCGGTATGACCCGCGAGTAAGTGAAAAACTATGATAAATGCAAATCGTCCGATAATTAACCTCGACCTCGATCTGCTGAGAACCTTCGTTGCTGTTGCCGACCTGAATACCTTCGCGGCTGCGGCAGCTGCGGTATGTCGCACTCAGTCTGCGGTGAGTCAGCAAATGCAGCGTCTTGAGCAACTCGTGGGGAAAGAGTTGTTCGCGCGTCATGGACGCAACAAACTGCTGACCGAACATGGTATACAGCTGTTGGGTTACGCCAGAAAAATATTGCGTTTTAATGATGAGGCATGCTCATCATTAATGTTTAACAATCTTCAGGGAGTGTTAACTATTGGCGCTTCTGATGAATCCGCCGATACGATACTGCCTTTCCTGCTCAACCGTATAAGCTCGGTTTATCCGAAGCTTGCATTGGATGTAAGGGTCAAGCGCAACGCCTATATGGTGGATATGCTGAAGTCGCAAGAAGTGGATTTGGTGGTAACGACTAACCGTCCGGGCGATTTTGAATGCCTGAATCTGCGCACTTCGCCAACGCACTGGTATTGTGCGGCCGAATATATCCTGCAAAAAGGTGAGCCGGTCCCGTTGGTGCTGTTGGACGATCCGAGCCCGTTCCGCGATATGGTGTTGGCAACGCTGAATGCTGCGCAGATCCCGTGGCGCTTAGCGTATGTTGCTTCAACATTGCCTGCGGTTCGTGCTGCGGTCAAAGCCGGTCTGGGCGTTACTGCGCGTCCCGTTGAAATGATGAGCCCTGATTTACGCGTACTGGGCGCGGCGGACGGATTACCGCCATTGCCTGATACCGAGTATCTGTTGTGCTGCGATCCGGCTACGCAAAATGATTTAGCTCAGGTGATCTTTAACTCGATGCAGACATATCAAAACCCTTGGCAATACAATCAGTTTACCCCTGAAGGGGGAGATGATTCGCTCCTTATTGAAGGCGACTTCGAGTAACGCGTCACAAAAAACGTTTTAAAATGTAAGTGTAAAAAAAGAGCCGCTAATGATGAAAAAACATCCAGCGGCTCTTTTTTTATGCAAATAACATTGGTTTATGTCATTTGCTATACTAAAACTTAACAAAATCAGCGGGTAAAAAAACAGCCAGCAAATAGGGTGAAAAATAATCAGCAGAAGTGTTAATTGTTTCCATGTTAAAAAACTAGAGAAATTGTTGCTGTTTTTTATGGTGAATTAACAAAAGCGTGTCACAGATCAAGAAAATACTCCCATTTAGGGGGAGGCATTAGTGTGAATTCCTGTCAAAATAGACGAGTATTATCTTTTTTACTTCACTACGGACACGATTCAACAACATTAAAAAAGACCGATGATGCAACCGAAATGGGTGTAAACAGCACTTTATGTTAATGAGGTTGGAGTGGTGTAAAATAATGTGAGGAAACTTTTGTTAAAGTTGACAAAAGGTTATAGAAAGGAGTAAAAAACCCCATCAATTGGCTGTATAAAATGGTTTTCTACAGTGATTGTAAGGTTTTTTTTATTCCTCCCCATGAATCGATGTGGCGTTCATCTGCCGAAAAGAGCAGAGAATTTGGCGCTACTTTTGATGAGTAAGCAATGAGTATGTCAACATCCACTGAAATCATCGCTCATCACTGGGCATTCGCTATCTTTCTTATTGTCGCCATTGGCCTGTGCTGCCTGATGCTTGTCGGCGGCTGGTTTTTAGGTGGTCGCGCGCGCGCGAGATCTAAAAACGTGCCGTTTGAATCAGGTATCGACTCGGTCGGCACCGCCCGCTTGCGCCTGTCTGCCAAGTTTTATCTGGTAGCCATGTTCTTCGTTATCTTCGACGTTGAAGCGCTGTATCTGTTCGCATGGTCAACATCTATCCGTGAAAGCGGTTGGATTGGCTTTGTGGAAGCTGCAATTTTTATTTTTGTGTTACTGGCTGGTCTGGTTTATCTGGTGCGTATTGGCGCGCTGGACTGGACGCCCGCGCGTTCACGCCGCGAGCGTATGAACCCGGAAACGAACAGTATCGCTAATCGTCAACGCTAACCGCGAGGCATTAAGATGGATTATACGCTCACCCGCATAGATCCTAACGGTGAGAACGACCGTTACCCCCTGCAAAAACAGGAGATCGTAACCGACCCCCTGGAGCAAGAAGTTAATAAAAACGTGTTCATGGGCAAGCTCCATGACATGGTTAACTGGGGCCGTAAAAACTCAATTTGGCCATATAACTTTGGCCTTTCCTGCTGCTACGTTGAGATGGTGACCTCGTTTACCGCTGTGCACGATGTGGCCCGTTTTGGTGCGGAAGTACTGCGTGCATCGCCGCGTCAGGCTGACCTGATGGTCGTGGCTGGAACCTGCTTTACCAAAATGGCACCGGTTATTCAGCGCCTCTACGATCAGATGCTGGAACCAAAATGGGTTATTTCCATGGGCGCATGCGCCAACTCCGGCGGTATGTACGACATCTATTCTGTGGTGCAGGGCGTTGATAAATTTATTCCGGTCGATGTGTACATCCCGGGATGCCCGCCGCGTCCAGAAGCGTATATGCAGGCTCTGATGCTGCTGCAGGATTCCATTGGCAAAGAACGCCGTCCGCTCTCCTGGGTGGTTGGGGATCAGGGCGTTTATCGCGCCAATATGCAGTCAGAACGCGAGCGTAAACGCGGTGAACGTATTGCTGTAACGAATCTTCGTACACCAGACGAGATTTAATTTGCGCCTGTCGGCAGCCGCACTTCCTTCGCTTATCACTACATAAATAGCGCGAAGCACTGCCGACTACCACGGACCATTTACAATGGTGAACAATATGACCGACTTAACCGCGCAAGATGCTGTATGGCAAACACGGGATCACCTTGATGACCCGGTCATTGGCGAACTGCGCAACCGTTTTGGGCCGGATGCCTTTACCGTTCAGGCGACTCGCACCGGGGTACCCGTTGTTTGGGTCAAGCGTGAACAATTACTGGAAGTTGGCGATTTCTTAAAGAGACTGCCGAAACCTTACGTCATGCTGTTTGACTTACATGGCATGGACGAACGTCTGCGTACGCACCGCGAAGGGTTACCTGCCGCGGATTTTTCCGTTTTCTATCACCTGATTTCTATTGAACGCAATCGCGATATCATGCTCAAGGTGGCGTTGTCTGAAAACGATCTGCGTGTACCGACTTTTACCAAACTGTTCCCCAACGCCAACTGGTATGAGCGTGAAACCTGGGAAATGTTTGGTATCGATATCGAAGGCCACCCGCATCTGACGCGTCTGCTGATGCCGCATACCTGGCAAGGCCACCCGCTGCGTAAAGATTACCCGGCGCGTGCGACCGAATTCGATCCGTTTGAGCTGACCAAAGCCAAACAGGATCTGGAAATGGAAGCGCTGACCTTCAAACCCGAAGACTGGGGCATGAAGCGTGGTACCGAAAACGAGGACTTCATGTTCCTCAACCTCGGCCCTAACCACCCGTCTTCTCACGGCGCGTTCCGTATTGTGCTGCAGCTTGATGGCGAAGAAATCGTCGACTGCGTGCCTGACATCGGTTACCACCACCGTGGCGCTGAAAAGATGGGTGAACGTCAGTCCTGGCACAGTTACATTCCGTACACTGACCGTATCGAATATCTCGGCGGCTGCGTCAACGAAATGCCTTACGTACTGGCGGTTGAGAAACTGGCGGGCATCACCACGCCGGATCGCGTCAACGTGATTCGCGTTATGTTGTCTGAATTGTTCCGTATCAACAGCCACCTGCTGTACATCTCCACGTTCATTCAGGACGTCGGCGCGATGACGCCGGTTTTCTTCGCCTTTACCGATCGTCAGAAAATTTATGACGTGGTGGAAGCGATCACCGGTTACCGTATGCACCCGGCCTGGTTCCGTATCGGCGGTGTCGCACACGATCTGCCGCGCGGTTGGGACAAGCTGCTGCGTGACTTCCTCGACTGGATGCCAAAACGTCTGGATTCCTACGAGAAAGCTGCACTGCGTAACACCATCCTGAAAGGTCGTTCCCAAGGTGTTGCCGCCTATGGCAAGAAAGAAGCGCTGGACTGGGGTTGTACCGGTGCTGCGCTGCGTGCGACCGGTATTGATTTCGACGTGCGTAAAGCCCGTCCATACTCTGGCTACGAAAACTTTGACTTTGAAGTTCCGGTTGGCGGCGGCGTGTCTGACTGCTATACCCGCGTAATGCTGAAAGTTGAAGAGCTGCGCCAGAGTCTGCGCATCCTTGAGCAGTGCCTCAACAACATGCCGGAAGGCCCGTTCAAAGCGGATCACCCGCTGACTACGCCGCCGCCGAAAGAGCGCACGCTGCAACATATCGAAACCCTGATCACCCACTTCCTGCAGGTTTCGTGGGGACCGGTTATGCCGGCAAACGAGTCCTTCCAGATGGTGGAAGCGACCAAGGGTATCAACAGTTACTACCTGACCAGCGATGGCAGCACCATGAGTTACCGTACTCGTATCCGTACCCCGAGCTATGCGCACCTGCAGCAGATCCCGGTAGCGGTACGCGGCAGCCTGGTGTCCGACCTTATCGTCCATCTGGGTAGTATTGATTTTGTTATGTCAGATGTGGACCGCTAATTATGCACGAGAATCAACAACCACAAACCGAGGCTTTTGAGCTGAGTGCGGCTGAGCGTGAAGCGATTGAGCACGAGAAGCACCACTACGAAGACCCGCGTGCGGCGTCCATTGAAGCGCTGAAAATCGTTCAGAAGCAGCGTGGCTGGGTGCCGGACGGGGCGATCTATGCGATCGCGGATGTGCTGGGTATCCCGGCAAGCGACGTAGAAGGTGTTGCCACGTTCTATAGCCAGATCTTTCGCCAGCCGGTAGGTCGCCACGTGATCCGCTATTGCGATAGCGTGGTGTGCCATATCAATGGTTATCAGGGGATCCAGGCTGCGCTTGAGAAAAAACTCAACATCAAGCCGGGGCAGACGACCTTTGATGGTCGCTTTACGCTGCTGCCGACCTGCTGCCTGGGGAACTGTGATAAAGGGCCGAACATGATGATCGATGACGACACTCATGCTCACCTGACCCCGGAAGGCATTCCTGAACTGCTGGAGCGGTATAAATGAAAGATATTATCCGTACTCCCGAAACACATCCGCTGACCTGGCGTCTGCGTGATGACAAACAGCCAGTCTGGCTGGACGAATACCGTAGCAAAAACGGTTACGAAGGTGCGCGTAAGGCCCTGACCGGCCTGTCACCGGACGAAATCGTCAATCAGGTAAAAGACGCTGGCCTGAAAGGGCGCGGCGGCGCGGGCTTTTCCACCGGTCTGAAGTGGAGCCTGATGCCGAAAGACGAATCCATGAACATCCGTTACCTGCTGTGTAACGCCGATGAAATGGAACCGGGCACCTATAAAGACCGCCTGCTGATGGAACAACTGCCGCACCTGCTGGTGGAAGGCATGCTGATTTCCGCGTTTGCGCTGAAAGCGTACCGTGGTTACATCTTCCTGCGCGGTGAATATATCGAGGCGGCTGTGCATCTGCGCCGCGCGATTGCCGAAGCAACCGAAGCCGGTCTGCTTGGCAAAAACATCATGGGCACCGGTTTCGACTTCGAACTGTTTGTCCATACCGGGGCAGGGCGTTACATCTGCGGTGAAGAAACCGCGCTGATCAACTCCCTCGAAGGTCGTCGCGCTAACCCGCGTTCCAAGCCGCCGTTCCCGGCAAGCTCTGGCGCATGGGGTAAGCCGACCTGCGTTAACAACGTCGAAACCCTGTGTAACGTACCGGCCATCCTCGCCAATGGCGTGGAGTGGTATCAGAACATCTCGAAGAGCAAAGATGCGGGCACCAAGCTGATGGGCTTCTCCGGTCGTGTGAAGAACCCTGGCCTGTGGGAACTGCCGTTTGGCACCACCGCGCGTGAGATCCTCGAAGACTACGCGGGCGGTATGCGTGATGGCCTGAAATTCAAGGCCTGGCAGCCGGGCGGCGCGGGAACCGACTTCCTGACCGAGGCGCATCTTGACCTGCCGATGGAGTTCGAAAGCATCGGTAAAGCAGGCAGCCGTCTGGGTACTGCGCTGGCAATGGCCGTTGACCACGAGATTGGCATGGTACCGCTGGTGCGTAACCTCGAAGAGTTCTTCGCCCGCGAGTCCTGCGGCTGGTGTACGCCGTGCCGTGACGGTCTGCCGTGGAGCGTAAAAATTCTGCGTGCGCTGGAGCGTGGCGAAGGCCAGCCTGGGGATATCGAGACACTTGAGCAACTGTGTCGTTTCCTCGGCCCGGGTAAAACCTTCTGTGCACACGCACCGGGCGCGGTGGAGCCGCTGCAGAGCGCCATTAAATATTTCCGCGAAGAATTCGAAGCTGGCATCAAGCAGACCTTCAGCAATACCCACGCTATTGGTGGTATTCAGCCGAACCTGCTGAAAGAGCGCTGGTAATTGCAGGTTACCCCCTGCATCGCGATAAGTAATTCGATTAACGCTTAGTCCCTGACTAAGCCAACTGGAAGCATGCTGACTATGGCTACGATTCATGTAGACGGCAAAGAATATGAGGTCAACGGAGCGGACAACCTGCTGGAAGCTTGTCTGTCTCTCGGCCTTGATATTCCGTACTTTTGCTGGCATCCGGCGCTGGGCAGCGTCGGTGCTTGCCGCCAGTGTGCGGTGAAGCAATATCAAAACGCGGAAGATACGCGTGGTCGCCTGGTGATGTCTTGTATGACACCAGCCACCGAAGGCACCTTTATTTCTATTGATGACGAAGAAGCGAAACAGTTCCGCGAAAGCGTTGTTGAGTGGTTGATGACCAACCACCCGCACGACTGTCCGGTCTGCGAAGAGGGCGGTAACTGCCACCTGCAGGATATGACCGTCATGACCGGTCATAGCTTCCGTCGCTATCGCTTCACGAAGCGTACGCACCGCAACCAGGACCTGGGGCCGTTCATCTCTCACGAAATGAACCGCTGTATCGCCTGCTATCGCTGCGTACGTTACTACAAAGATTACGCCGATGGCGCGGATCTGGGCGTGTATGGCGCGCATGACAACGTCTACTTCGGTCGCCCGGAAGACGGTACGCTGGAAAGCGAATTCTCCGGTAACCTGGTCGAGATTTGCCCGACCGGCGTGTTCACCGATAAAACGCACTCCGAGCGCTACAACCGTAAGTGGGACATGCAGTTTGCGCCGAGCATCTGCCAGCAGTGTTCCATTGGCTGTAACACCAGCCCGGGCGAGCGCTATGGTGAACTGCGTCGTATCGAAAACCGTTACAACGGTACCGTTAACCACTACTTCCTCTGCGACCGTGGTCGTTTTGGCTATGGTTACGTGAACCTGAAAGACCGTCCGCGTCAGCCGGTACAGCGTCGTGGCGATGATCTGATCACGCTCAACGCCGAACAGGCGATGCAGGGCGCGGCAGATATTCTGCGCCAGTCGAAGAAAGTGATTGGTATCGGCTCCCCGCGTGCCAGCGTTGAAAGCAACTTCGCGCTGCGTGAACTGGTCGGCGCGGATAACTTCTATACCGGTATCGCCCAGGGTGAGCAGGAACGTCTGCAGCTGGCGCTGAGCGTGCTGCGTGACGGCGGTATTCACACTCCGGCGCTGCGTGAAATCGAGTCTTACGATGCGGTTCTGGTGCTGGGCGAAGACGTCACCCAGACCGGCGCGCGCGTTGCGCTGGCGGTGCGTCAGGCGGTGAAAGGTAAAGCACGCGAAATGGCGGCGGCGCAGAAAGTGGCCGACTGGCAGATTGCGGCAATCCTTAACATCGGTCAGCGCGCTAAGCACCCGCTGTTTGTGACTAACGTCGATAATACCCGTCTGGATGATATCGCTGCATGGACCTACCGTGCGCCGGTTGAAGATCAGGCGCGTTTAGGTTTCGCTATCGCCCACGCGCTGGATAACAACGCCCCGGCGGTTGACGGTATCGATCGTGACCTGCAGAACAAAATTGACGTGATCGTTCAGGCATTAGCCGGAGCGAAGAAACCACTGATTATTTCCGGCACCAACGCCGGTAGCGCCGAAGTAATTCAGGCTGCTGCCAACGTGGCGAAGGCGCTGAAAGGTCGTGGCGCTGACGTCGGCATTACCATGATTGCGCGCTCTGTTAACAGCATGGGCCTGGGTATGATTGGCGGTGGTTCTCTTGACGATGCGCTGACCGAGCTGGAAACAGGTCGTGCTGACGCCGTTGTGGTGCTGGAAAATGACCTGCATCGCCATGCTTCAGCAACGCGTGTTAATGCCGCGCTGGCGAAAGCGCCGCTGGTACTGGTTGTTGACCATCAGCGTACAGCAATTATGGAAAACGCCCATCTGGTGCTTTCCGCCGCGAGCTTTGCCGAAAGCGATGGGACGGTGATTAACAACGAAGGCCGCGCGCAGCGCTTCTTCCAGGTCTATGACCCTTCCTACTACGACAGCAACACCGTGATGCTGGAAAGCTGGCGCTGGCTGCACTCGCTGCACAGCACCGTGCAGAGCCGTGAAGTGGACTGGACGCAGCTCGACCATGTTATCGACGCGGTTGTTGAGAAGCTGCCGCAATTGGCTGGGATCAAAGATGCCGCGCCGGATGCAAGCTTCCGTATCCGTGGACAGAAACTGGCGCGTGAGCCGCACCGCTACAGCGGTCGTACCGCGATGCGGGCTAACATCAGCGTCCATGAACCTCGTCAGCCGCAGGATAAAGACACCATGTTCGCCTTCTCGATGGAAGGGAACAACCAGCCGTCTGCGCCGCGTTCACAAATTCCGTTTGCCTGGGCTCCGGGCTGGAACTCCCCACAGGCGTGGAACAAGTTCCAGGATGAAGTGGGCGGTAAACTGCGTCATGGCGATCCGGGCGTGCGTCTGATTGAAGCCTCTGCGGGCGGTATGGATTACTTCACTACCGTTCCGGCGAGCTTCGAAGCTCAGGATGGTCAGTGGCGTATCGCGCCGTACTACCATCTGTTTGGTAGCGACGAATTGTCCCAGCGTGCGCCGGTCTTCCAGACTCGTATGCCGCAGCCGTACATCAAACTTAACCCGGCAGACGCCGCGAAGTTGGGTGTTAATGCCGGTACCCGTGTTTCTTTCAGCTACGATGGCAATACGGTCACGCTGCCGGTTGAAATCGCTGAAGGATTAACGGCAGGGCAGGTTGGTTTACCGATGGGTATGCCTGGCATCGCGCCGGTTCTGGCAGGCGCGCGTCTTGAGGATCTGCAGGAGGCACAGCAATGAGTTGGATTACACCCGATCTGATTGAGATCCTGCTGAGCATTCTCAAAGCGGTGGTGATTCTGCTGGTGGTGGTCACCTGCGGGGCATTCATGAGCTTTGGCGAACGTCGTCTGCTGGGTCTGTTCCAGAACCGTTACGGGCCGAACCGTGTTGGCTGGGGCGGTTCGCTCCAGCTGGTTGCGGACATGATCAAGATGTTCTTTAAAGAAGACTGGATCCCGAAATTCTCGGATCGCGTCATCTTTACCCTGGCGCCGATGATCGCCTTTACCTCGCTGCTGCTGGCTTTCGCCATCGTGCCGGTGAGCCCAAACTGGGTCGTTGCTGACCTGAACATCGGCATCCTGTTCTTCCTGATGATGGCAGGTCTCGCGGTATACGCGGTACTGTTCGCTGGTTGGTCGAGCAACAACAAATACTCGCTGCTGGGGGCGATGCGTGCTTCTGCGCAGACGCTGAGCTACGAAGTGTTCCTCGGACTGTCCCTGATGGGCGTGGTGGCGCAAGCCGGTTCATTCAACATGACCGACATTGTCAATAACCAGGCTGATATCTGGAACGTTATTCCGCAGTTCTTTGGTTTTGTCACCTTTGCCATCGCGGGCGTGGCAGTATGTCACCGTCACCCGTTTGACCAGCCAGAAGCCGAACAGGAACTGGCCGACGGTTACCACATTGAATATTCCGGTATGAAATTCGGTCTGTTCTTCGTGGGCGAGTACATCGGTATCGTCACCATTTCTGCACTGATGGTTACCCTGTTCTTCGGTGGCTGGCATGGCCCGTTCTTACCGCCATTCGTCTGGTTCGCGCTGAAAACCGCGTTCTTCATGATGATGTTCATTTTGATTCGTGCGTCGTTACCGCGTCCTCGTTATGACCAGGTAATGTCCTTCGGCTGGAAAGTCTGTCTGCCGCTGACGCTCGTCAACTTGTTGGTAACGGCGGCTGTCATTCTGTGGCAGGCGCAATAAGGGACACAAAGACCATGACCTTAAAAGAATTGTTCGTAGGTTTCGGCACCCAGGTACGCAGTATCTGGATGATCGGCCTGCATGCGTTCGCGAAACGCGAAACGCAGATGTACCCGGAAGAGCCGGTCTATCTCCCGCCCCGTTTTCGTGGTCGTATCGTTTTGACCCGCGACCCGGACGGTGAAGAGCGCTGCGTTGCCTGTAACCTGTGCGCGGTAGCATGTCCGGTAGGCTGTATCTCTCTGCAAAAAGCAGAGACCAAAGACGGCCGCTGGTATCCGGAGTTTTTCCGCATTAACTTCTCACGCTGCATTTTCTGCGGTCTGTGTGAAGAAGCCTGTCCGACAACGGCTATTCAGCTGACTCCAGATTTCGAGCTGGGTGAGTACAAGCGCCAGGACCTGGTTTACGAGAAAGAGGATCTGCTGATCTCCGGTCCGGGCAAATACCCGGAATATAACTTCTACCGGATGGCAGGTATGGCAATCGACGGCAAAGATAAGGGCGAAGCAGAGAACGAAGCCAAGCCTATCGACGTCAAGAGCCTGTTACCGTAAGGAGAGGGGCAATGGAGTTCGCTTTTTATATCTGTGGCCTGATAGCCATTCTCGCAACCTTGCGGGTGATCACCCACACCAATCCGGTACACGCACTGCTGTATCTGATTATTTCGCTGCTGGCGATTTCCGGGGTGTTCTTCTCGTTAGGCGCTTACTTCGCCGGTGCGCTGGAAATTATCGTCTACGCGGGCGCCATCATGGTGCTGTTCGTGTTCGTGGTAATGATGCTCAACCTCGGTGGTTCTGAAATTGAACAGGAACGCCAATGGCTGAAACCGCAGGTGTGGATTGGTCCGGCGATTCTGTCGGCCATCATGCTGGTGGTGATTGTGTACGCCATTCTTGGCGTTAACGATCAGGGCATCGACGGTACGCCAATTAGCGCGAAAGCGGTCGGTATTTCCCTGTTCGGACCGTATGTACTGGCGGTCGAACTGGCTTCGATGCTGCTGCTGGCGGGCCTGGTTGTGGCCTTCCACGTGGGTCGCGAAGAGCGTTCAGGTGAAGTACTGAGCAATCGCACCGATGACCGTGCGAAAAGAAAAACGGAGGAGCACGCATGATCCCCTTACAACATGGACTGATCCTCGCGGCTGTCTTATTCGTGCTGGGCTTAACCGGTCTGGTTATCCGCCGCAATCTGCTGTTTATGCTGATTGGGCTGGAAATCATGATTAACGCCTCCGCGCTGGCCTTTGTGGTCGCCGGAAGCTACTGGGGCCAGACCGATGGTCAGGTGATGTACATTCTCGCCATCAGCCTCGCGGCTGCGGAAGCGAGCATTGGACTTGCGCTGTTGCTGCAACTTCATCGCCGTCGCCAGAACCTGAACATCGATTCAGTAAGTGAGATGCGTGGATGAACATGCTTGCCTTAACCATTATTCTGCCATTTATTGGCTTCGTATTACTGGCATTCTCTCGCGGTCGTTGGTCAGAAAATCTGTCCGCTACCGTGGGCGTTGGCTCTATTGGCCTGGCTGCGCTGGTGACGGCGTTTGTTGGCGTTGACTTCTTTGCTAATGGTCAACAAGCCTACAGTCAGCCGCTGTGGACGTGGATGTCTGTCGGTGACTTCAACATCGGCTTTAACCTGGTGCTGGATGGCCTGTCGCTGACTATGCTCAGCGTGGTGACCGGCGTCGGTTTCCTGATCCACATGTTCGCCTCCTGGTATATGCGTGGAGAAGAGGGCTACTCTCGTTTCTTCGCTTACACCAACCTGTTTATCGCCAGCATGGTGGTTCTGGTACTGGCGGATAACCTGCTGCTGATGTATCTCGGTTGGGAAGGCGTGGGCCTGTGTTCCTATCTGCTGATCGGTTTCTACTACAGCGATCCGAAGAATGGCGCTGCGGCAATGAAAGCCTTCGTGGTGACCCGTGTCGGTGACGTGTTCCTCGCCTTCGCGCTGTTCATCCTCTACAACGAGCTGGGCACGCTGAACTTCCGCGAAATGGTTGAACTGGCGCCTGCGCACTTTGCCGACGGCAACAACATGCTGATGTGGGCGACCCTGATGCTGCTGGGTGGTGCGGTAGGTAAATCCGCACAGCTGCCGTTGCAGACCTGGCTTGCTGACGCGATGGCCGGCCCGACGCCTGTCTCCGCGCTGATCCACGCCGCGACGATGGTTACCGCAGGTGTCTACCTGATTGCACGTACCCATGGTCTGTTCCTGATGACCCCGGAAATCCTGCATCTGGTGGGGATTATCGGTGCGATCACGCTGGTGCTGGCAGGTTTTGCCGCGCTGGTACAGACCGACATCAAACGCGTTCTCGCTTACTCCACCATGAGCCAGATTGGCTACATGTTCCTGGCGCTCGGCGTTCAGGCATGGGATGCGGCGATTTTCCACTTGATGACTCACGCCTTCTTTAAAGCGCTGCTGTTCCTGGCGTCCGGCTCGGTTATCCTGGCCTGTCATCACGAACAGAACATCTTCAAGATGGGCGGCCTGCGTAAATCTATTCCGCTGGTGTATCTCTGCTTCCTGGTGGGCGGCGCGGCGCTGTCGGCTCTGCCGCTGATTACCGCAGGCTTCTTCAGTAAGGATGAGATTCTGGCCGGTGCGATGGCGAACGGTCATATCAATCTGATGGTTGCAGGACTGGTCGGTGCGTTTATGACCTCGCTGTACACCTTCCGAATGATTTTCATCGTATTCCACGGTAAAGAACAAATTCACGCTCACGCCGGGAAGGGGATTACCCATCATCTGCCGCTGATTGTGCTGATGATCCTGTCCACCTTTGTTGGCGCGCTGATCGTACCGCCGCTGCAGGGAGTGCTGCCTGCAACGACCGAACTTGAGCATGGTCGCGTCATGACGCTGGAAATTACCTCTGGTATCGTCGCGATTGCGGGCATCCTGATCGCAGCATGGCTGTGGCTGGGTAAACGTACGCTTGTGACGTCGATTGCCAACAGTGCGCCGGGCCGTCTGCTGGGTACCTGGTGGTATAACGCCTGGGGCTTTGACTGGTTGTACGACAAAGTATTCGTTAAGCCGTTCCTGGGCATTGCCTGGCTGCTGAAACGCGACCCGCTGAACTCAATGATGAACATTCCGGCTGTCCTTTCCCGCTTTGCAGGTAAAGGCCTGTTGTTAAGCGAGAACGGTTATCTGCGCTGGTATGTGGCATCGATGAGCATCGGCGCCGTCGTTGTGCTGGCACTGTTGATGGTACTGCGTTGAGTTTGAGGGTTGGTATTGTGCCCGACACAACAAACCCAAAGAGAATTTTTAAAATTCGTTGAAAATCAGGTCCAAAAGGACAGGCGTTATCGGCGAAGTCAGAGTGGACACCGCCTGCGCACAGCAACCGGAGCGTACTGAAGTACGTGAGGGTTGCGAGCACAGCCGGGGTTCGCTATGACGAGTGAGATAGCCTGAACGGGACTTAAACAAGGAACAAAGATCACCATGTTATTACCTTGGTTGATATTAATCCCTTTCATCGGTGGCTTCCTGTGCTGGCAGACCGAACGCTTTGGCGTGAAGGTGCCGCGCTGGATCGCGCTGATTACCATGGGACTGACGCTGGCGCTTGGCCTGCAACTGTGGTTGCAGGGCGGCTATTCACTGACGCAATCTGCGGGTATTCCGCAGTGGCAGTCTGAGTTTGTCCTGCCGTGGATCCCACGTTTTGGCATCTCTATCCATTTAGCAATCGACGGCTTGTCGCTGCTGATGGTAGTGCTGACCGGCCTGCTCGGCGTTCTGGCGGTCCTTTGCTCCTGGAATGAAATCGAAAAATACCAGGGCTTCTTCCACCTGAACCTGATGTGGATCTTAGGCGGCGTGATCGGCGTGTTCCTGGCCATCGACATGTTCCTGTTCTTCTTCTTCTGGGAAATGATGCTGGTGCCGATGTACTTCCTGATCGCGCTGTGGGGGCATAAAGCCTCTGACGGGAAAACGCGTATCACGGCGGCGACCAAGTTCTTCATTTATACCCAGGCGAGTGGTCTGGTGATGTTGATTGCCATCCTGGCGCTGGTGTTTGTGCACTACAAAGCGACCGGCGTGTGGACCTTCAACTATGAAGAGCTGCTGAATACCCCGATGTCTCATGGCGTGGAATACCTGCTGATGCTGGGCTTCTTCATCGCCTTTGCGGTGAAAATGCCAGTGGTTCCGCTGCATGGCTGGTTGCCGGACGCGCACTCCCAGGCTCCGACCGCAGGTTCCGTTGACCTGGCGGGGATCTTGCTGAAAACCGCAGCCTACGGTCTGCTGCGTTTCTCTCTGCCGCTGTTCCCGAACGCGTCGGCGGAGTTTGCGCCTATCGCCATGTGGCTTGGCGTAATTGGTATCTTCTACGGCGCGTGGATGGCCTTTAATCAGTACGACATCAAACGTCTGATTGCCTATACCTCCGTATCCCACATGGGCTTCGTGCTGATTGCTATCTACACCGGCAGCCAACTGGCCTACCAGGGCGCGGTAATTCAGATGATTGCGCACGGTCTGTCCGCAGCCGGTCTGTTCATCCTGTGTGGTCAGCTGTACGAACGTCTGCACACGCGTGACATGCGTATGATGGGTGGTCTGTGGGGCAAAATGAAATGGTTGCCTGCGCTGTCCATGTTCTTCGCAGTCTGTACGCTGGGTATGCCGGGTACAGGTAACTTCGTTGGCGAATTTATGATTCTGTTCGGCAGCTACCAGGTGGTTCCGGTTATTACCGTGATCTCGACCTTTGGTCTGGTGTTTGCCTCTGTATACTCGCTGGCGATGCTGCATCGCGCTTACTTTGGTAAGGCGAAGAGCCAGATTGCCAGTGTAGAACTGCCAGGGATGTCGCTGCGTGAGCTGTTTATCATCCTGTTGCTGGTCGTGCTTCTGGTACTGCTTGGCTTCTATCCGCAGCCGATTCTGGATACCTCGCATTCTGCGATGAGCAACATCCAGCAGTGGTTTGTTAATTCCGTTACTACTACAAGGCCGTAAATCGCCATGACAATAACTCCACAACACCTGATTGCGCTGCTACCGCTGCTGATCGTCGGCTTGACGGTGGTGGTTGTGATGCTCTCCATTGCGTGGCGACGCAATCACTTCCTCAATGCCACGCTGTCGGTCATTGGGCTTAACGCCGCGTTGGTTTCGCTCTGGTTTGTTGGCCAGGCGGGCGCTATGGACGTCACCCCGCTGATGCGGGTTGACGGTTTCGCCATGCTCTATACCGGGCTGGTGCTGCTGGCGAGTCTTGCCACCTGTACCTTTGCTTACCCGTGGCTGGAAGGTTACGACGACAACCGGGAAGAGTTCTACCTGCTGGTGCTGATTGCTGCCCTCGGCGGTATTCTGCTGGCAAATGCTAACCATCTGGCGGCGCTGTTCCTCGGTATCGAACTGATTTCTCTGCCGCTGTTTGGTCTGGTTGGCTATGCGTTCCGTCAGAAACGTTCTCTGGAAGCCAGTATCAAATACACCATTCTGTCTGCCGCAGCGTCTTCCTTCCTGCTGTTCGGTATGGCGCTGGTGTACGCGCAGTCTGGCAACCTGTCGTTTGTTGCGCTCGGTAAGAGCCTTGGCGACGGCATGCTGCACGAACCGCTGCTGCTGGCGGGCTTCGGTCTGATGATTGTTGGCCTCGGCTTTAAACTCTCGCTGGTTCCGTTCCACCTGTGGACGCCAGACGTATACCAGGGCGCTCCGGCTCCGGTTTCCACCTTCCTGGCGACGGCGAGCAAAATCGCTATCTTCGGCGTAGTGATGCGTCTGTTCCTGTATGCGCCGGTTGGCGACAGCGAAGCGGTACGTACCGTGCTGGGCGTGATCGCCTTTGCTTCCATCATCTTCGGTAACCTGATGGCGCTGAGCCAGACCAACATCAAGCGTCTGCTCGGTTACTCCTCCATCTCTCACCTCGGCTATCTGCTGGTGGCGTTGATTGCCCTGCAGAGCGGCGAGATGTCGATGGAAGCGGTTGGCGTTTACCTGGCCGGTTACCTGTTCAGCAGCCTCGGCGCGTTCGGTGTGGTCAGCCTGATGTCCAGCCCGTACCGTGGCCCGGATGCAGATTCTCTGTTCTCCTACCGTGGTCTGTTCTGGCATCGCCCGATCCTCGCGGCAGTGATGACGGTAATGATGCTGTCTCTGGCGGGTATCCCGATGACGCTGGGCTTTATCGGTAAGTTCTACGTGTTGGCGGTCGGTGTGCAGGCTAACCTGTGGTGGCTGGTTGCTGCCGTGGTGGTCGGTTCCGCGATTGGTTTGTACTACTACCTGCGTGTTGCCGTGAGCTTGTACCTGAGCGCGCCGCAACAGCTGAACCGCGATGCGCCGTCTAACTGGCAGTACAGCGCGGGTGGGATCGTGGTGCTGATTTCTGCTCTGTTGGTGCTGGTGCTGGGTATCTGGCCGCAACCGCTGATCAGCATTGTGCAGTTAGCGGCACCGCTGATGTAATACATCATGCTGTAAACAAAAAAGAGTCTGGGCAATGTCCAGACTCTTTTTTTATCTATATAGTGATGCCATAGGCCTGAAGTTTCTGTATAAATTTAATCGCACCCTTAAAGTTTAAGTGGTCGCCATCCTGAAAGTCGTGACGAGTAAAGTCCGGGTCACCACTCATATCGATAAGTACAATATTTTCCTTATTTAATGTGATTTGTTGATAAAATGAAAAAGCCTCATTGACCATTTCTTTATTAATGTTTTCTATATATTTCTGTGGCTGAGGGGGAAATACTATATACATAGCGTATTTATTCTTCTCAGCATTGTGGACCATTTTCTCAATATTACGAGAATTCGAACTCAATGATTCCTTATGACGAAAAAGTTTGGAATGATTGCTGCCGCGCTGTATGCTGAGTTTATCCATTTCTTCTTCGCACATTGAACTTTCATTTCTTTGCTCATCAATTGCCATATGAAAGTCAAAGTTGAGATATTTATGGTTAACAATGTCTGTTATTGCGGCTATCAACTTTGCTTCAGATATAAATAAACTTAACAGGTTTTTTTCAATGCTACTGCTAATTGACGCTGGTTGGTATATCTCATCATGATTGCTGGTGAAAATTTCTTCATCATATTGAATGTATGGGATATTATTTTTTTTGGCGAAAAATTTAAGCTCCTTAAATACGCCACTGTTAAAGGTGCCTTTACTTCTGGCCAATTCATGGTGTAAATCAAAAAAACTCGTGATATGAATATGTTTTTTTAACTTGCCACTCTGAGACAGATGTTCAGTGATAGCCAGGGCAAAGGCAGTATCACCACTTTTAACGGACATATTGGCTGTACAGGTAGTCAATTGCGTTGGTACACCCCACCAGGCATATGACGACCCGGTAACGACATTATCAATAATCTGTGTATTGTATTTTTTGTATTCATGTTCCAGATACATGGCATATTTTTTGTTAGTCCCACAAGTCACACGTAGAGGACTATAGTAGATGTAAGAGAAGACATTCGCGCAGTCGAATTTTCTTCTTAAAATATGGCTTCCTTCATCATCATAGATGAGAATTTTAGTTGCATTATCGGGTGACGGATGATTGATGGCCTGGATACAGTGTTCAACGTCAGTGGTGATGTCCAGATGTATAAGTTGTGACTGAAAACGATCCGCGATAATGGTACTAAAACTGAGATAATGACTATGGGTGCCATAAAAGAAAATCTTATATTGCGCGGAGCGCAGGAGCGTCATCCAGTATTCTGAAATTATAGGAAGAATAATGTCTACGTCTTTTTCAGTGATATCTCTTGTCGTGAGCGGTATGAGGTTATTGATTAAGGTGACAGATTGTTCATTCTCCTCTATATGTTGCTGGCCTGCGATTAAAGTATTCTTGATATTGTCGATGTCTAAATTAAGTTTGTATTTGGCCAGGGATTTTGCATGTTTTTGGAGATCTTTTATGAAACGGTGTTTATCCACGTCACTGCCTGCTTAGAAATGTGAAAATCATGTAGGATAATTGTTGAGGCTATTTTTTGACTCAACGGCTGATATCTAAAAGCGGCAATTTTTAATGATAATTAAAGGGAGGGTATGGTAAAGAGATTTTTTTGTGGGGGAACGACTCCCTTACTCGTTGGAGAACCGCAGAGTAAGGGGGGGCTGGTTGGGCGTCAGGCCGAAAGCTGACGGCTCACCAGTGGACCGCTAATGTCTTTCGCTGCGCGCTCCATGACTTCCTGAATCACAGAAGAGAGCTCATTGACCTCAAATTTTGCCACATAACCATCAGCTTTAACCCGGCGAACGTGATCTTCATTGGCGCTACCGGAAAGCGAGGAGTGGATAACGACCGGGATTTTCTTCAGGCGTTCATCGGTCTTGATCTTCCGGGTAAGCGTAAAACCGTCCATCTCCGGCATTTCCAGGTCGGTGAGCACCAGGGCTATCTTCTCAGTGATTGGCTTGCCTTCCGCCTGCGCTTCTGCGGAAAGCTGCTGGATTTTTTCCCACGCATCCTTACCTGTCACATGCATCTGATGCGGGATTTCCATGGCGTTAAGCCCTTTCTCCAGCATCGCGCGCGCAACTTTCGAATCTTCTGCCACAATCGCCACCGCACCCGGCGTGATGTTGAATTTACTGGTTTTCAGGTCTGTCGCGCGTAAATCGTGATTGGACGGTACGATGTCGTAAAGAATTTGTTCAACATCGAGTACCAGCGCCAGGTTGTTGGTCTCTTTGTCGTCATCCAGGCAGGCGATACTGGTGATGTAGCGACCGTTGACGGCTTTCTCGGCGGTATGTACCTGTTGCCAGTCCAGACGCATAATGTTTTCCACTGACTCCACCGCAAACGCCTGTACGCTGCGGGCGTATTCCGTAATGAGCAGGATGTTGAGCCCGGTCTCTGGTTTACAGCCCGCCACCGCCGGCAGGTCAATCACCGGGATCACTTGATCGCGAATGTTCACCATACCTAACAGTGGAGCTTTCATTCCCGCCGGACGCGTAAACGTCGGCATCGGCACGATTTCACGCAGTTTGAATACGTTGATGCCAAACAGCTCTGATTTCTGCTCCTCGATGGATTTGCCGAGGCGAAACAGCAGCAGTTCAAAACGGTTAGACAGGGTTAGATTGGTCCTGTCATCAATATCTTTCTGGAAATTGTTCATCCTGTCCTCAGTGTGAAAGCCAGCCTTTTCTCTGTTATCGGCACTGAGGCGAAAAAATAGAGCGTTAAACGGTGAAAATGGCGAAATCGTGAGCCAGTTCTGTTGCCGGGAATAGCGTTCTGCACTCTTCGAGTAATCGCTGACAGCCTTTTTCATCGTAGCGTGAGCTAACGTGGGTCATGATCAAGCGTCCGACACCCGCTTTAAGCGCCAGTTGCGCGGCTTGTCGGGTTGAACTGTGTCCACGGCTATTGGCCTTCTCCTCCATTGACGCGTCCAGTGTAGTTTCATGCACCATCACATCTACGCCATTTGCCAGTTCGAAGGCACTTGCGCAAGGGCTTGTATCGCCGAAAATCGCCACGGATTTTCCCCTGGTGGCCGGGGCAAGAAAGTCGGCACCGTTAATTACGCGACCATCTTCCAGGACGATGGTTTTCCCGGCTTTCAGCTCCTGGAACCACGGACCGGATTTAACACCAGCCGCCTTCAGCGCACTGGCGTTTAGCGCACCTGGTTTGTCGTGTTCTTCAATGCGAAAACCATAGCATTCCAGCGGATGTTCCAGTGGATATGCCGTTACCTTACGCAGGCCGTCATCGACGATTTCACCCGCGGTGATTTCCACAATATCCAGAGGATAGTCAGTCCATGAACCGCTCAGACGCAAAGCGGTTTCGGTAAATTCCCGTAATCCTTTTGGGCCGTAAAGCGTCAGTGGCTTGACGTTCCCGGCCATCGAACGACTGCACAGCAATCCAGGTAAACCAAACAGGTGGTCGCCATGCAGGTGGCTGATAAAGATACGGTCGAGTTTTCCCGGATTGAACGGTGTGGCGAGCATTTGATGCTGTGTTCCTTCGCCGCAATCAAAAAGCCACAGCCCCGGCTGAGTCGGGTGTTGCAGATTCAGTAAAATTGCCGTTACATTGCGTGAGCGGGTAGGAACTCCCGCTGACGTGCCTAAAAATAGTAATTCCATCTTTGCGTTACACTTTTCGCCATCAATAAGGCAGGGTGTTCAGGTTATCACAACAAAGGGGCAGACAATGATTCACTGGCAAGATCTCCACCATGCAAAGCTGAGTACACAAGAACTGTATGCCATTCTTCAGCTTCGCTGCGCGGTGTTTGTTGTTGAACAACAGTGTCCATATCAGGATGTAGATGGCGACGATCTGGTTGGCGAAAATCGGCACATTCTGGGCTGGCACAATGATGAGCTGGTGGCGTATGCGAGGATTCTGAAAAGCGATGACGATCTGGAGCCGGTGGTCATTGGCCGGGTGATAGTCAGCGAAGCGCTACGTGGCGCAAAACTGGGACAACAGTTGATGACCCAGACGCTGGCATCCTGTGCGCAACACTGGCCGCACAAGGCGCTGTATCTGGGCGCGCAGGCGCATCTGCAACCGTTTTATGCGCGCTTTGGTTTTATGCCGGTGACGGATATTTATGACGAAGACGGGATTCCGCACATCGGAATGGCGCGAGAAGCACATCAGGCTTAAACAGGCGCAAACGGTCCAGGTTGTCTATAGTTAGCGGATACGTCAATAGAAAGGGAGAATACAATGTCTTTTCAATCTTATGAATCACGTATCGATGATGATTTGGAACTCTTGAGCGAAACGCTGGAAGAGGTGTTGCGTTCTTCCGGCGATCCGGCCGATCAAAAATATCTTGAGTTAAAAGCGCGGGCGGAGCGGGCGTTAGAAGAGGTGAGAAATCGCGTCAGCCATGCTTCTGACAATTATTATTTCCGCGCGAAAAAGGCCGTTTGCCGGGCGGATGACTATGTGCATGAAAAACCCTGGCGCGGAATTGGCGTTGGCGCCACGGTCGGTTTAGTGATGGGATTATTGTTAGCGCGGCGATAAATTCCGCTCCGTCATCGCATTTGTTCGTACTCCCTAACTCGGGGTACTGCTTTTTCTGTTCAGTACCCCGTATAATGAGAGGTTTTTAACAGGGAGAGGTCCGCGTGCAATCAATCACTACTGCGCTGGAAGGTCTGATGCGTCATTTGTCGCAAGAGATACCGGCAGCACCTGGAATTCGTATTTACGACATACCTTTCCCTCTGAACGATGCGTTTGACGCTTTAGGATGGCTGGCCAGTCAACCCGTCTGGCCCCAGTTTTACTGGCAGCAGCGTAACGGCGACGAAGAAGCCGCTGTGCTGGGGGCTGTCGCCACGTTTTCCTCGCTGGCATCCGCTCAGCAGTTTTTACGTCAGCACGACAATCAACCTGACCTGCGTATCTGGGGCCTCAATGCGTTCGAGCCCCGGCACGGCAATTTGTTGTTACCGCGACTGGAATGGCGACGCTGCGCCGGAGTGGCGAGCTTACGGTTACACCTTTACAGTGATGTTTCGCTGCGTGAAGACGCCGCACGCGCGGTTGAATTTATTTCCACGCTGGCCAATGTTAAACCATTGCCCGCGCTGCGTTTGAGTTTGGCGGGAGAACAGCACTGGCCTGATAAAGCCGGTTGGATAGATCTGATAAAGCTTGCCACGCACACCATTAATGGGGAAGAACTCGACAAAGTTGTGCTGGCGCGAGCGACAGATTTACAGTTTTCACAGTCGGTGAATGCCGCTGCGGTAATGGCTTCCAGCCGTCGCCTGAACCTTAACTGCTACCATTTCTTTATGGCATTCTCTGCCGACTCCGCTTTTCTTGGCTCTTCCCCTGAACGTTTGTATCGGCGGCGCGACACGGCGTTGCGCACCGAAGCGCTGGCCGGAACCGTTGCCAATCACGCCGAGGATCATCGCGCCTGGCAGTTAGGCGACTGGTTGATGAAAGATGATAAAAACCAGCGCGAGAATATGCTGGTGGTCGAGGATATTTGCCAGCGGCTGCAAGGCTGTACGCAAACCCTTGATGTGCTCCCCCCGCAGGTGCTCAGACTGCGCAAGGTGCAGCATCTACGCCGTTGTATCTGGACGGAACTGAATCAGGCCGACGATACGCTCTGCCTGATGCAACTCCAGCCTACGGCGGCAGTTGCAGGCATTCCGCGTGAGCTGGCGCGCGAATTCATCCGGCAAAATGAACCCTTTGAGCGCGAGTGGTATGCCGGTTCTGCGGGTTATCTTTCTCTGCGCCAAAGTGAATTCTGCGTGTCATTACGTTCGGCGAAAATTAACGCCAACGTGGTCCGCCTGTATGCCGGCGCGGGGATCGTGCGTGGTTCAGATCCTGAGCAAGAATGGCAAGAAATAGACAATAAAGCGGCAGGGTTACGTACCTTATTACAGATGGAAGGATAGTGATTTCGTGTATATTTCCGATTCATATCAAAAATCCATTTATTCGATTCTCTATACTGTGTCGCAATATTGATACCGGACAATCTCATGTCAGTAAGCGCATTTAACCGACGCTGGGCGGCGGTCATACTGGAAGCACTCACTCGCCACGGCGTCAGGCATATCTGCATTGCCCCTGGCTCTCGTTCTACACCGTTGACGCTGGCAGCAGCGGAAAATCCTGCTTTTATCCACCATACCCATTTTGATGAGCGTGGTCTTGGGCATCTGGCATTAGGTCTGGCAAAAGTGAGTCGCCAGCCAGTCGCCGTGATTGTCACGTCCGGTACGGCAGTGGCGAACCTGTATCCCGCATTGATTGAAGCGGGCCTGACCGGTGAAAAACTGATTTTACTTACGGCTGACCGGCCGCCAGAACTTATCGACTGTGGCGCTAATCAGGCGATTCGTCAGGCCGGCATGTTTGCTTCTCATCCGTCGCAAACGCTCTCTTTACCGCGCCCGACACAGGACATTCCGGCGAGCTGGCTGGTGTCCACCATTGATAATGCCCTGGCCGCGCTGCATAGCGGGGCGGTTCATATTAATTGCCCCTTTGCGGAACCGCTGTATGGCGACATGGACGAAACGGGTATTGCCTGGCAGCAACGCCTCGGTGACTGGTGGCAGGACGACAAGCCCTGGCTACGTGAAGCGCGTCGGCTGGAAAGCGACAAACAACGTGACTGGTTTTTCTGGCGACAAAAGCGCGGCGTAGTCATCGCGGGTCGTATGAGCGCGGAAGAGGGCAAGAAAGTTGCGCAATGGGCGCAGATGCTCGGTTGGCCGCTGATTGGCGATGTCTTGTCGCAAACCGGACAACCCCTGCCATGTGCTGACCTGTGGTTGGGGAATGCGAAGGCGGTGACTGAGTTACAGCAGGCGCAGATAGTGGTGCAGCTTGGCAGTAGCCTGACCGGAAAACGACTCCTGCAATGGCAGGCCAGCTGCGATCCGCAGGAATACTGGATTGTCGATAATATCGAAGGTCGCCTCGATCCGGCGCATCATCGTGGGCGCAGGCTGGTGGCGAAGGTGGGTGACTGGCTGGATCTACACCCGGCGGAAAAACGCCAACCCTGGTGCGTGGAAATCCCGCGCCTGGCGCAACTGGCATGGCAGGCGGTGGAAGCCCGTCGCGACGTGTTTGGTGAAGCGCAATTAGCCCATCGTATTCACGAATATCTTCCCGAACAAGGGCAACTGTTCGTGGGTAACAGTTTGGTCGTGCGCCTGATTGATGCGCTGTCGCAGCTTCCGGCTGGTTTTCCAGTTTATAGCAACCGCGGCGCGAGCGGCATTGACGGTCTGCTGTCAACGGCGGCGGGCGTACAGCGCGCCAGCGCAAAATCAACGTTGGCTATCGTCGGTGATTTATCTGCACTGTATGACCTCAATGCGCTGGCGTTATTGCGTCAGGTTTCCGCGCCGTTTGTCCTGATAGTGGTCAATAATAACGGTGGGCAGATATTTTCCCTGCTGCCGACGCCGGCAAGTGAACGTGAACGGTTCTATCTGATGCCGCAGAACGTGCACTTTGAGCATGCCGCGGCCATGTTTAACCTCAAATATCAGCGCCCAGAAAACTGGGAGCAACTGGAGAGCGCGTTGACAAATGCCTGGCGTACTCCTGCGGCAACGGTTATTGAGCTGGTGGTGAACGAAACTGACGGGGCGCAAACCCTGCAGCAACTGCTGGCGCAGGTAAGCCATCTATGATCCTGCACGCCCAGGCGACCGTTAGCCAGAGTGGATCACCCTGGCTGGTTTTCCTGCACGGGTTCTCCGGCGACTGTCGGGAATGGCAGACGGTCGGCGAAGCGTTTCAGGATTATTCGCGGCTGTATATCGACCTGCCGGGACACGGCGGTTCCGCCGACATCAAGGTGAGCGGGTTCAATGATGTTTGTGCGTTATTGCGTAGCACCTTGCTTAGTTACAACATACTTAGCTACTGGCTGGTGGGCTACTCTCTTGGCGGCAGAGTCGCGATGATGGCGGCCTGTCAGGAGATGCCCGGACTTTGCGGTCTGGTCGTTGAAGGTGGACATCCTGGTTTGCAAAGCGAGGAGGCGCGCGTTCAACGTCGCCTTTCAGATGGCCGCTGGGCCGCGCGTTTTCGCGCTGAACCGCTGCGTGAGATATTTAATGACTGGTATCAACAGCCGGTATTTTCCTCGCTGAATGCGGCGCAAAGAGAGACGCTGGTCGATCTGCGTAGCCAGAATAATGGGCATACGCTGGCGGCGATGCTGGAGGCCACCTCGCTTGCCGCACAACCTGATTTACGTGCGCGACTCACTGCGCGCACATTTCCGTTTTATTATTTATGTGGTGAACGTGACGATAAATTCCGCGCGCTGGCGACGGAAATGTCAGTACCAAACCATGTGATTCGTAATGCCGGACACAACGCGCATCGGGACAACCCCGCTGGCGTGGTGGACTGTCTGGCTCAGATTCTGCGTCGCTGACTATAGGACATTTTATGATCTATCCTGATGAAACAATGCTTTACGCACCGGTAGAATGGCACGATTGCTCTGCAGGCTATACCGACATTCTCTACGAGAAATCCACCGACGGTATCGCCAAAATCACCATTAATCGTCCGCAGGTACGCAATGCTTTCCGTCCTGTTACCGTAAAAGAGATGATCCAGGCGCTGGCGGATGCCCGCTATGACGACAACATCGGCGTGATCATTTTGACCGGTGCGGGTGACAAAGCGTTCTGCTCAGGTGGCGATCAGAAAGTGCGTGGCGACTACGGCGGATATCAGGATGACTCCGGTGTGCATCACCTGAACGTGCTGGACTTCCAGCGTCAGATTCGTACCTGCCCGAAACCGGTCGTGGCGATGGTGGCAGGGTACTCCATTGGCGGCGGCCATGTACTGCATATGATGTGTGACCTGACCATTGCGGCAGAAAACGCCATCTTTGGTCAGACTGGCCCGAAAGTGGGTTCCTTCGACGGCGGTTGGGGTGCCTCTTATATGGCCCGTATCGTTGGTCAGAAAAAAGCGCGTGAGATCTGGTTCCTGTGCCGTCAGTACGATGCGCAACAGGCGCTGGATATGGGCCTGGTCAACACCGTGGTTCCGCTGGCAGATCTGGAGAAAGAGACCGTACGCTGGTGCCGTGAGATGCTGCAAAACAGCCCGATGGCGCTGCGTTGCCTGAAAGCGGCGCTGAACGCCGACTGCGATGGGCAGGCAGGCCTGCAAGAGCTGGCCGGTAACGCCACCATGCTGTTCTACATGACGGAAGAAGGTCAGGAAGGCCGTAACGCCTTTAACCAGAAACGTCAGCCTGACTTCAGCAAATTCAAACGGAATCCGTAATGCGTAGCGCGCAGGTATACCGCTGGCAGATACCCATGGACGCGGGGGTGATTCTGCGCGACAGGCGGTTAAAAACGCGTGACGGGCTGTATGTTTGTCTGCGTGACGGCGAGCGTGAAGGGTGGGGAGAGATCTCCCCGCTGCCAGGCTTCAGTCAGGAAAGCTGGGAAGAGGCGCAAACCGAGCTGCTGGCCTGGGTGAAAGGCTGGCTGCAAGGAAATGCTTCTTTACCACAACTGCCTTCAGTCGCTTTTGGCGCAAGCTGTGCGCTGGCCGAACTGGCAGACGCTCTGCCGGAGGCTGCAGACTATCGTGCTGCGCCTCTGTGTACGGGCGATCCTGACGATCTGGTGCTGCAACTGGCGGATATGCCGGGCGAAAAAGTCGCCAAGATCAAGGTTGGGCTGTATGAAGCGGTTCGCGACGGGATGGTAGCCAATCTGCTGCTGGAGGCGATTCCGGAGCTGCATCTGCGACTTGACGCCAACCGTGCCTGGACGCCGTTGAAAGCCCAACAGTTCGCGAAATACGTCAATCCTGAGTATCGTGGACGCATCGCCTTCCTTGAAGAACCATGTAAAACGCGCGATGACTCACGCGCATTCGCGCGTGAAACCGGCATCGCTATCGCCTGGGACGAAAGTCTGCGCGAAGCGGATTTCACCTTTGAAGCCGAAGAGGGTGTCAAGGCTGTGGTTATCAAACCGACGCTGACCGGTAGTCTCGACAAAGTGCGTGAACAGGTTGCGGCAGCGCATGCGCTTGGTCTCACCGCCGTTATCAGTTCATCTATTGAGTCGAGTCTTGGCTTAACCCAACTGGCGAGAATTGCCGCCTGGCTGACGCCGCAGACCATTCCGGGTCTGGACACGCTGAGTCTGATGCAGTGCCAGCAGGTACGCGCCTGGCCGGGTAGCGCGTTGCCGTGTATTGCCGTTGATGCGCTGGAACGCCTGCTATGACCTCATGGGAAACGCCTGCTAGCGCGAGCTTAGCGGGCACTGACTGGCCCTGGCGCGACTGGCGACAGGTTCGTGCGCAGGCGCCAGCCCTGCGCCTCAACGATGAAGTATTAAGCTGGAGTGAGCTTTGCACGCGCGTCGATCATCTGGCCTGCGGGTTTGCCGCTCAGGGCGTGGAAGAGGGCGATGGCGTCCTGCTCCGCGCATGGAATCATCCGCGAGCCTTACTGGCCTGGCTCGCGCTGCTGCAATGTGGGGCGCGGGTTTTACCTGTGAACCCGCAGTTGCCACAGTCGTTGCTTGACGCGCTGGTTCCGGACTTAACGCTACGTTTTGCGTTGGATCTGGAGGCGGCTACCGCGTTCCCGGGGCTGAATCCGTTGCAGATGCAGGTGCTACCTGGCGCACATGCCGCCGCGTGGTTGCCTCAGCGCTTGAGCACAATGACGTTAACCTCAGGTTCCACCGGATTGCCGAAAGCGGCGGTTCACACCTGTCAGGCGCATCTGGCAAGTGCGCAGGGGGTGCTGTCATTAATGCCGTTTGGTGCTGAAGATGACTGGCTGCTTTCACTGCCGCTGTTTCATGTCTCCGGCCAGGGTATTTTATGGCGCTGGTTGTTTGCCGGAGCGCGAATGACCGTGCGCGACAAGCAGCCGCTGGGACAAATGCTGGTCGGCTGCACCCATGCCTCGCTGGTCCCTACTCAGTTGTGGCGCTTGTTGGTCAATAAAACACCGATCACGCTCAAAGCGGTGCTGCTGGGCGGCGCGGCTATTCCTGTTGAGTTGACGGAGCAGGCGCGCGATCAGGGGATTCGCTGCTGGTGCGGTTATGGACTGACGGAATTCGCTTCCACCGTCTGTGCGAAAGAGGCGGATGGTCTGGCAGATGTCGGTTCAGCTTTAGCGGGCAGAGAAGTCAGAATCGTGGATGACGAAGTCTGGCTGCGTGCGGCCAGCATGGCGCAAGGCTACTGGCGCAACGGGCAGCTTACCCCTCTGGTTAACGCGGAAGGCTGGTTTGCCACCCGCGATCGTGGGGTGTTAAAGGACGGCAAATTAACCATTATCGGTCGCATGGACAATCTGTTTTTTAGCGGCGGGGAAGGCATACAGCCAGAAGAAGTGGAACGCGTGATTGCAGCGCATCCGCAGGTTCTGCAGGCCTTTATTGTCCCATTAGAAGATAAAGAGTTTGGTTATCGTCCGGTGGCGGTCGTTGAGTATGACACCGATGCTGGTGACGCCAATCTTGCAGAGTGGGTTAAAGATAAGCTGGCCCGTTTTCAGCAACCGGTTTGTTGGCTGACGTTGCCGCCCGAGCTCAAAGCCGGAGGGATTAAAATCTCTCGTCGCGCGTTGGCGGATTGGGTAAGTGCTTCATCATTAACATTAAGAAAACATTAATTACATTTCTCATTTTTGCCATTCCGTCGCTATTGTCGTTTTGTTTATCAGCTAAAGTGTAACCTGATGTGAAATTGATTAACAAAAGGTGCGCTATGGAATGGCATGTGAAGAAGTCTTGCTGTCATAAGAAAGCAGGGAGGCTCTATATCGTACTTTGCGATAGCGGTGGATCACTTAAGATGCTTGCTGAGGCGCAATCTTCCGAGCAGGTTAAACCTGGCGATCTCCTTTCGCCGCTGAAAGACGCCCAGTATTGTGTTAATCGTGATGCATCTCGCGTGATTAAAATAATCGATGCCAGACAGTACATATGTGACGAATGGGAGCGCCTGGTACGACTGTCGGCAGATAAATGAGCTCAGCGCCGATGCTGGTCAGCAGGCAGAAAAATCGCCATTAAACCCGCCATGATGCACAGTACCCCAGCCAGCGCTTTCACTGAAAATGTGCCCTGCCAGCCGGGCAGAATCATAGATGCGATCCAAACCAGAACATAGCTGAGGCTGAGCAGGGCATAAGCCTTGCTCAGGGCGAGCTGATGCAGGGCCTTATGCCAGCAAATTACCGACAGTAAATATCCCGCCAGCCCACTAAAAAGAGCAAATGCGCCAGTGTTGAGGGCGAATACGGCGGATAGAAATTTCAACGGTTGCAGCATCGGCGGCAGATTATCCATCGCAAAGCCGAGACTCAGTTGGGCGGCCGAGGTGATAATAACGCTACATAATCCCCAAAAAATGCCCATTACACCGCGCTCCCAAGAATGAATATGCCGGCGATTATCAGCCCCACACCCAGCCAGTGGCGCGTTGCGACCGGTTCGCGCCAGATTTTCCAGGCGGCCAGCGTCACCCAGACAAAATTCAGGCTCAGCATGGGATAGGCGATGCCAACAGGGATATTCTGCAACACCACCAGCCACAGCAGCATAGCCAGGCCGAGGCTTGCCAGGGCCAGCCCAATCCATTGCGTAATATGGCGTTTTCGCCTGCCTGATGGTACCGGACGGGTTGCCTGCTTCTGGCATAACTGTCCGCATACGCTGAGCAGGCTGGCGGAAATTAAGACTATCCAGATCATTTCGGTCGATACTGAATCAGGACCAGTCGCCCCTGATTATCGATATAATCAGCGGGAGGAATGGCTAGTTGATTAATATCTTCATTCTTATCAATCGAGAGCACGAGGGTAATATTTCCTTGCTGACGGTGTTGGGCTAACCAGTCGACAAAGTCCGTCCGACTGACAAAGCGCCCGTGGGCATCCGGATAGTTGAGGCCGTATTTCAACTCGCCTGTTTGTCCGTATAGCATGATGTCGTCACGCTTCAGGCTCCAGGCCAGCCCCGCAGCGACGCCAACGCTGTCGGTGAGAATATAGCGGCTGGATTCCAGCGACTCTTTGGTCATCTCGACAAAAAACTGTGGTTGTTTAGATTCCATGACCCGATCAGGAATGGAGAAGCCAAACAACAGTGCCAGTCCTAATGGGCAAAACGCGGCAAATTGCCAGTTCTTCTCGCGGTTATTTAACGTATACCAGCCAAAGAGCGTCCAGGTGAGAAAAATACCCCATGCGCAAAAAACCTTATAGGTTTCGATATGCGACCAGACAGGCGTTTTCAACGGTCCCAGCGTGGAAACAATAAACGTGGCGATAATGCCCGCCACACCAAACAGAACGTTGATCCAGCCATTCACACGCAGCGCGGCTGAACCTTTTTGCGCGGCCTGCAGGCCGAACCGCGCCGTTAATATCGCCAACGGCGCAAAGCAGGAAAGAATATAGGTCGGCAGTTTTCCTTTTGCGATGCTGAAAAACAGGATCGGCATGATAATCCAGCTTAGCAGGTATAGTGTGCTGCGCGAAACATCGCGTTCCCGCCAGCCTGTGCGCAGCGCGCCGGGAAGCAGCCCGAGCCACGGTAACGCGCCAGCCAAAAGCACGGGAATGTAGTACCAGACAGGGGCTTTATGTTGGGCATCATCCTGGGCGAAGCGTTGAATGTGTTCGACCCAAAAGAAATAATGCCAGAAGTCCGGCTCACGCTGAGCAATCGCAACTCCCCACGGCAGCACAATCACGACGCAGCCGACGACTGCCAACAGGCCGTAGATGATCAGGTCTTTCCAGCGTTTTTGCACGAAAACCCACGGCAGTACGCTGAGCACAGGAACGGCAAGCGCCAGGAAACCCTTGGTCATCACGCCCATGCCGCAGGTTAACCCTAACAGCAGAAAGGCGATGATTTTGCGTGTTCTGGTCGTGGCCTGCATCCCCTCCCAAAAGCAGCACATGCCCGCCATCAGCCAGAGTGCGATCATAGGATCAAGTACCGCGTAGGTACCGATGCTATAGACCGAAAAAAAAGTTAAAAAGATGACTGAAGAGAGTACTGCGGTACGCTTATCCTGCCATATTCGCATAGTAAGCCAGGCTACCAGTAGCGCAGTCAGCAAGGTGGCAAAAATAGCGCCCGCTCTGACGCCAAAATTATTGGCGCCAAACAGCCATTGCCCGATGCTGTTCAACCAGTATCCGGCAATCGGTTTTTCAAAATAACGCAGCCCTAAAAAGTGCGGAACGATCCAGTCGCCAGAGGTCAGCATCTCCCGGCTGATTTCGGCATAGCGCGTTTCATCAGGTTGCCACAGCAGACGACTATTAATAGGTAAAATAAAATACAGCGCGATAAAAGCGATAAATGCCAGGGCGTTACGTACCGATTTCATTGTGTCATATCCACGGGTTGCTGACAGCCGAGCCATCCCTCTCTGCCGGGAATTTTCCCACGCACGATCCGCCCTGTTGGCAGCGTACTGATATCGTCCGGTAGCAGATCCCCGAGCGGGCAAAACGTAATGCCCATGTCGGCAGCGCGAGTGAGCAGCTCGTCAAAATTCTGCTGAAAGGCGATACCTTCCACTTCTGCATGAATGGTGTACACCGGCGTCCCTCTGCTCATCCGGATGTGGGAGAGAATATAAGCGTTAAAGTCCACAGCCTGGACCTCCTGACCCACCACTTCATCCCATGTGGGTAATGTGACAGGAATTTGCGGCGTACCTGTTTTCCCGGATGCCAGCACAGGACGGAATAACGACGTTCCCCGACAGTCGCTGTTATAGCGCAGATGGAACGTTTCTTTGGCATGGACGACGCGGTCGTCGGCACGCCATCCGGCAACGGCGGAGCAGGTAACGGACTGATTGATGATAGCTTCAAGGGCGGTAATGCCGCGTGAAATATCGTCAATCAGTTCTTTGTCATTCCAGTTTCCGCTTCGCGCCTGCCAGGCATGGTGATCCCAGGCATGCAAACCGGTTTCATGAAGCAGGGCGGTTTGCGCAATTATTGCCGCATTGGCCTGGCCGATCTCTTTTCCCGGCCATGCTGTACCCGCCAGCAAAATATCCCATCCGTAGAGCGATGCTGCGTTTGAGCGCAGCATCTTCCACAGAAATTGTGGCTTCACAAGACGCCAGAGATGGCGTCCCATGTTGTCAGGTCCCACGCTAAAGAAAAAACTTGCCCGAACGTTATGTCGGTTCAATGTCTCCAGCAGGCGGGGCACGCCTTCGCGCGTCCCCCTGAACGTGTCGACATCAATGCGCAAGCCAACTTTGGTCATGATGTGTGTTCCGTGATATCCACACTGCGTAAGAAGAAGTCCAGCGTCTCTTCTACCGTTTCCTGCATCTCAATGGTGGGTTCCCAGTTCAGGCAACGTTTTGCGTTGCGAATATTGGGCTTACGATGCTCAACGTCCTGATAACCTTTACCATAGTAGGTGCTGCTTTCGACGTCGCGGAAACCGGCAAACGGCGGAAAATGCTGACGTAATGGATGTTTTTCAAAGCAGGAAAGCAGCATTTCTGCCAGTTCCTGAATACTCGCTTCGTTCTCCGGGTTACCGATATTGATAATCTCGCCGTCACAACGTCCGCCTTCATTTTCAATAATGCGGTACAGGGCTTCGATACCATCGCGAATGTCGGTAAAGCAGCGTTTTTGCTTGCCGCCTTCAATCAGCTTAATCGGTGAGCCTTCCACCAGATTGAGAATCAATTGGGTAATGGCGCGTGAGCTGCCGATTCGCGCGGCATTCAGACTGTCCAGACGCGGTCCCATCCAGTTAAACGGACGGAACAGGGTGAAGCGCAATCCCTCTTTTTCGCCGTATGCCCAGATCACGCGGTCCAGCAACTGTTTGGAAACGGAGTAGATCCAACGCGGTTTATTCACCGGACCGACGATCAGATTCGAGCTGTCCTCATCGAAGACTTTATCGGTACACATGCCGTAAACTTCGGATGTTGACGGGAAAATGATGCGCTTACGGTACTTCACGCAGTAGCGAATGATTTTCAGGTTCTCTTCAAAATCAAGCTCAAACACGCGCAGTGGGTTACGGGTATATTCGATTGGCGTGGCGATCGCGACCAGCGGCAATACGACGTCGCATTTTTTTACATGATATTCAATCCATTCGGAGTGAATACTGATGTCGCCTTCAACGAAATGGAAACGCGGATGTTGCAGGAAACGCCCAATGGCGTCGCTACCAATATCGAGTCCATATACTTCGTAATTGTCTTCTTGCAGCAGGCGCTCGGTCAGATGGTTACCAATGAAGCCATTAACGCCGAGGATCAGCACGCGAGTACGACGTTTGCTGGTGGTAACTGACTGGCTGTTCAGACGAGAACCGGGTACGAGGCCCAGAACCTGCGCCAGCTGTGAGCCCTGCATTGCAATACCATCGCCAGCTTGCCCGGTAATGATCTCCAGTGCGCCATCGACACAGGCGATCAGCAAAGGCGACACGGAGATGACGGTGCCCGGTTGGGCTGCAAGGTTATTTGTGCAAACACGCGATGACCAGACGGTGAACTTTTGCGTGCCGACATAGCTAAATGCGCCCGGCCACGGATCGCTGACGGCGCGGACCTGGTTATGCAGCTCCGCGGCGGGTTTGTTCCAGTCAAGGAAGCTATCTTCCGGTGTGCGGCGGCCAAAACAGGTAGCCTCTGCTTCCTGTTGAGGGCGTTCTGCGTAATCCCCCGTTTTAATCGCGGGCAGCGCCTGTTCCAGCAGGTGACGCGCAGCCTGGTACAATTTATGGTGCAGCGTTAACGCCACATCATCCGGAGAGATAGCGACAGACTGCTGGGCGATAATAGCGCCCGCATCCGCGCGTTTGATCATGCGATGAAGCGTGACGCCGGTTTCGGTTTCGCCATTGACCAATACCCAGTTCAGCGGCGCGCGGCCGCGATATTTCGGCAGCAGCGAGCCGTGCAGATTAAATGCTCCCTTGGGCGCAAGTCTGAGGATCTCCTCACTCAGTAAATGGCGATAGTAGAACGAGAAGATAACATCGGGTGCCAGTTGGCTAATGCGCTCGATCCACAAAGGATGATTAACCTCGTCCGGGGCGTAAACCGGAATACCGGCGCTGGCGGCGAGGCGGGAAACAGAGCCAAAAAACGCTTTTTCACCCGGGTTGTCGGTGTGCGTAAAAATTGCGGCGATTTCATAACCTGCATCCAACAAGGCCTGGACACCCTGACATCCCATATCGTGATAGGCAAATACGACGGCTTTCATGCGCGGTTTTCCTCGGTTGACTGCGTGGTTTGTGGGCGGATAACGTGTTGAACAAAATAGCGGGGGCGGGCGCGGACATCGTTATAGATGCGACCGATATATTCGCCGAGTAAACCCATGCCGATAAACTGTGCGCCGATAAAGGTAAACAGGACGGCAAACAGCATGAATACCCCTTCCGCGGCCCACTGCGGGCCGAGCGTCAGGCGCAACACAACAAGCAGAACGGACAACGTAAAGCCCGTGGCGGCAATCACGCTGCCGAGCAGGCTCAACATACGTAACGGCGTGGTGGTCAGACAGGTCACCAGGTCATACATCAGGTTGATCAGGCGCATGAAGCTGTATTTAGAATCACCAAATTCACGCTCTGCATGGTGTACCGGGATCTCCGTGGCGCGACGGGCAAAAATGTTGGCCAGAATCGGAATAAAGGTGCTGCGCTCCTGACAATGCAGCATGGCATCGACAATATGGCGACGATAGGCGCGTAGCATGCAGCCGTAGTCGCCCATTGCTTTACCGGTAGTACGCTGAATCAGGTGGTTGATCATGCGCGAGGCGGTTTTACGAAATACGCTGTCCTGTCGGTTCTGGCGTACCGTTCCGACCACATCGAAGCCTTCATCTGCGGTGGCGACCAGCCGGGGGATCTCCTCCGGCGGGTTTTGTAAATCGGCATCCAGCGTGATGATCAAGTCACCGCTGACATGGCTGAAACCGGCCATGATCGCCGAGTGCTGGCCGTAATTGCGGTTCAGCAGAATAGAAACAATATGGCTGTTCGGCGCCTGAGACGCGTCCATCATCAGTTGCGCGGAATGGTCGCTGCTGCCGTCATCGATCAGCAAGATTTCATACTCTTTGCCCAATTTTTCGCAGGCGGCGCTGGTACGTCTGATTAGCTCTGGCAGGCTTTCCTGTTCATTAAAAACGGGAATGACCACCGAGACTTTTTTGATCGGTGTTGCTTCAAACATGGTTATTGTCCTGCAATCTCGCGAAGTGCCGTAATAACTCGCTGGGTGTCAGTGGCGGTCATATCGGGGAACAACGGCAGCGAGCAGATGCGTGCGCTATTCCACTCTGTATTGGGCAGCGAAAGCGTGGTGAAGCGTTCGCGATAATATTTTTGCGTATGGGCCGCACGAAAATGCAGACCGGTGCCGATATTTCTGGCCTTCAGCGCTTCCATTAAGGCATCTCTGTTCAGGCCACAGCGCGCTTCATCAACACGAATGATAAACAGATGCCAGGCGTGAACGTGAGACCACTGGGGCAGGCTCAACGGTTGAAATGGCGTATCGGCCAGCGCCTGTTGATACTCCCGGGCAATTTGTGCGCGGCGTGAGTTCAGTTGCTCCAGTTTCTTCAGCTGGACCAGCGCGATGGCGGCATTGATATCCGTGAGGTTGTATTTGTATCCTGGCGCCAGCACTTCAGCCTGCGGCGCGCGGCCGTAGGTTTGTCGATCAAAAGCATCAACGCCCAGGCCGTGAAACTTCAGACTGCGAAGCCGCTGGGCAAGCTGGCCGTCGTCGGTAACAATCAGCCCACCTTCCGCACAGGTAATATTTTTGATGGCGTGAAACGAGAAAATAGCGGTGCCGTGCGTGCCGACATGACGATTCTTATATAACGTCCCTACGGCGTGCGCCGCATCTTCGATGATCGGAATGCCATAGCGCTCGCCAATGGCATAAATCGCGTCAAGATCGGCCGGGGCGCCTGCGTAATGTACCGGAACAATCGCTTTGGTTCGTGGGGTGATGGCCTCTTCAATCTGCTCTGGCGTGACCATGAGCGTATCACGATCAACGTCGACCATGACCGGCGTCGCACCCAGCAGGACAATCATATTGAGGGTAGAAACCCACGTCATCGATGGCGTGATGACCTCATCGCCCGCACCGATGCCCAGCGCCATTAGCGTGATGTGCATTCCAGCGGTGGCGGAGCAGACGGCGACGGCATGCTGATTTCCCGTGAGCTGGCAGAAGGCTTGTTCCAACTGCTGATTTTGCGGGCCGGTGGTTATCCATCCCGAGTCCAGAACCGCCTTCACTGCGGCAAGCTCTTCAGCTCCCATCGCCGGGCGAGAGAAAGGCAAAAAGTCAGACATCATTATTCCTTCAAGCCATTTAACGCACCGACGTTTTATTTTTCGCGATAAACAGGCGCGTCGTTAATTATTTATCAGGCTTCAAAGGTTAATGACTGAAGGTTAATTTATCCTTAAGAGTTTAAGGTTCGAGATATAAAGGAAAATAACGGTGTTTTTAATTTATTATTTTGAAATTAAATGAATTTTACAGAAATGGCGTGGCGTAAACGGCATTGCTGGTTGCTGTAGCCAGGTCAATGCAATGCCGCAATTCAGGAAGGTATTTTATGCCGCTATTAGAATGATAATTTACAGTAATCCTTTCAGGGTTAATGTTTTACGCGTGGCGACATTTAAGTCGTACGTGCCGAGATCTTCCGGTTTAACCCAGGCGAATGCCTGAAACTCTTCGTTAATGTTCACTTCACGATTCGCCGCGACACAATCAAAGATGAGGTAAATCATGTAAATCTCTTCCTGGCTGCCATCGGCATAGGTTTTGGTGCGAATATCATCACTGAAGGTCCAGGGGCTAATTTCTGACAACACGAGCTGTTCGCCCAGTTCTTCCCTTACTTCCCGACGCAAAGCCTCTTCAATGCGTTCGCCCGCTTCAACACCGCCGCCAGAAAGCGCCCACTGGCCGGGGAAAACGCCACGGTCATCAGCCATTTTGCACAGTAAATAACAGCCATTATTTTGAATTAATGGACAAACAATCGTTCTTTGGCGCATAGGTTGGGTCCTTGTAGGGGATGCTGAGAATTCCATTGTGTACCCATCTTACCTTTTGCTGGCGGCAGAAAAAACGCTTCCATGACGTTTAACCCTGCTTTATCAGGGGAGAAGGGGATGTTTGTTGAAAACGGGGGCCTGCTATGTCGATTCTGCAAATAGCCCTGGAATTTAACCTTAACTCAAACTTGTAAGTAGTATTTGGTTACAATATGCCATTGCATCGCTTTTTTAGCTCATTGATTCCTTGTCATCTGGCAGTACAATTCCTCGGTTTTGGGGCTATGTTTTGATTCTTGCTGGAAAGGATAGAAAATGAAAAAAAGTTTAATGTTGGGTTTTGCCGGAATGCTGTTTGTTTCCGCGTCGGCGAGCGCAATTAGCATTAGTGGCCAGGCGGGCGAAGATTACACCAACCTTGGGTTTGGTATGGGGACTGAATCTACCGGACTGGCGGTCAGCGGTAACTGGATGCATAACGATGACGACGGTGATGCAGCCGGTCTGGGACTGGGTCTGAATATTCCACTTGGTCCGTTGCTGGCAACCGTCGGAGGGAAAGGTATTTATACTAACCCTAATGATGGTGATGAAGGCTACGCGGCGGCAGTTGGTGGCGGTTTGCAGTGGCCGATTGGCGATAGTTTCCGCCTGTTTGGCGAGTACTATTACTCTCCTGATTCGCTTTCCAGCGGTATCGACAGCTATGAAGAAGCCAATGCCGGTGCGCGTCTGACAATTATGCGCCCGCTGAGCATTGAAGCCGGTTATCGCTACCTGAACCTGGCGGGTAAAGATGGCAACCGCGATAACGCGATTGCTGATGGTCCGTACGTTGGGGTTAACGCCAGCTTCTGACATTTCTGGCGCGGCGTTCAGTCGCGCCTTCCCCCCTCCATGCGCTATAGTGTTTTCATCATAAAAGCAGGAGAACACGATGTTAAACGTGGAGATGCTATCCACCGGGGATGAAGTGTTGCACGGACAAATCGTCGACACCAATGCCGCCTGGCTGGCTGATTTTTTCTTTAATCAGGGATTACCGTTAACCCGCCGCAATACGGTAGGGGACAATCTTGACGATTTGGTCGCTATTCTACGTGAGCGTAGCGAACACGCCGATGTGTTGATCGTTAATGGCGGTCTGGGGCCAACCAGCGATGATTTAAGCGCGCAGGCGGCGGCAACGGCAAAAGGCGAGGGGCTGGTATTGCATGAAGCCTGGCTGGCCGAGATGGAGCGTTATTTCCGCGACCGTGGCCGCGTGATGGCGCCGAGCAACCGCAAACAGGCTGAGCTTCCTGCCAGCGCTGAATTTATCAATAATCCTGTCGGCACCGCGTGCGGGTTCGCCGTGAAGCTAAACCGCTGCCTGATGTTCTTTACGCCTGGCGTGCCATCGGAATTTAAAGTCATGGTTGAGCATGAGATTCTGCCGCGTTTGCGTGAGCGTTTTTCTCTGCCTCAACCACCTCTCTGCCTGCGATTAACCACCTTTGGCCGTTCCGAAAGCGATCTGGCGCAGAGTCTGGATCCGCTGCCTTTGCCGCCGGGAGTGACAATGGGTTACCGCTCGTCGATGCCGATTATTGAGCTGAAGCTGACCGGGCCTGATTCCCAACGAGACGCCATGCTGGCGCTGTGGCCTGAAGTGAAGCGGGTTGCCGGGCAGAATATGATATTCGAAGGTACGGAAGGTTTGCCGGCGCAAATCGCCCGCACGTTGCAGGAGCGACAATACAGTCTGACGCTGAGCGAACAGTTCACCGGTGGCTTAGTTGCACTCCAGCTCTCTCGCGCTAATGCTCCTCTGCTAGCGAGTGAAGTGGTTCCGTCTCAGGAAGAAACGCTGGCGCAAACGGCGCACTGGATTACCGAGCGACGCGCCAAACATTATGCCGGGCTGGCGCTGGCAGTATCGGCATTCGAAAGCGAACATATTAACTTTGCGCTGGCAACACCGGATGGGACACATGCCTTGCGCGTAAGGCTTAGCGCTAATCGCTACAGTTTGCCGATTCGTCAGGAAGTTTGCGCGATGATGGCGCTGAATATGCTGCGTCGTTGGCTAAACGGCCAGGATATCGCCAGCGAACACGGCTGGATAGAAGTGGTTGAATCGCTGACGATTTAAACATTGATTGGGAAGGCTACAAACCTTCCCAACCTGACTCACTCTGTAACATCGCCAGGCAATAGCCCGGTAATTAACTGAACCAAATTATGATCAATTCCATTTTCCAGCATCATGCGAGCGATACGTAAGGCTTCTTCTTGCGTACCTTTCTGCACTCCCTGTTCTAATCCTTGTTCTAATCCTTGCTGTATCCCTTCTTGTAGGCCATGGTGGTGGCCTTCTTGTCTTAGCCTCTCTGCGATCGTCATCAACCTCTCCTTGTGATGGGGGGAACGTTCGGCAACCTCATGGATAAATGCGCTGACGTGAGAAACATTGCCGTATCGTAGCAGGTAATTTAATAGCGTTTGCAGCTGGCTGTCATTAGCGGTGCTTGTAACTAAAAGCGAGACCAGACGGTCCACCAGCCCCATCAAATCACGCTGCATCATGCGGTGTAGCGGTGGTTGATTTATCCATGGTAGTCCGTCACCTGAAGGAGAAGATGGCATGACGGTACTCACTTTTAATCAGAGCTGCATTGGGGGATTTGGCTATTTGCGTGAGTGAATCAGAGATAAATACGCCCGATTGCAACGTATTCAGATAGGCGGAACAGAGTACGCAAAAATGCCCGGTAACAAACGCCACCGGGCAACAGAGTTAACCCAATGCTTTGGCAAGCAGGGTGATCGGATGTTCACAGCGAAGGCTTGTAGACATCTCTATCTGCCATTTACAGGTTTCACAGTCGGTGACAACGATATCGGCACCGCTTTCTTCAATCTGGCGGAATAACGGTGCGCCAATCGATTGTGACGTCGGGTAGTTTTCCTTTTTAAAGCCGTATGTTCCGGCGATTCCGCAACACTGAGAATCTAATACCGTCAGCTCCAGTCCCGGAATTTGGCGCAGCAGCTCCAGCGTGTAGAGCGTCCAGCCCATTTTCTCCATATGGCAAGGCGTGTGATAGACCACTTTCAGCGGTAGCGTCTTCAGCGGCAACGTTTTGCCTTCATCCAGCTTGCGCCACAGCCAGCGGGTTGCCAGCTCAATATGTTCACGCAGACCGGTGTTGTCGACGTCCAGCACTTCCGGGTACTCATCGCGGAGTGCAAAGGTACAGGTTGATGAGGTGGCGATCACCGGAATACCTTTCCCGTCAATTGCTTCCCTGAGCGAGGCCACGTTGCTGACCGCCTGTTTGCGCGCTTTATCGGTAAAGCCGTTGGCGATCAGCGGTACGCCGCAGCATTTCTCTTTGCTCAGCAGCTGTACGCCGGTTCCCATGGCGTTCAGGACCTTGATCAGGTCTTTGCCGAGTTGCGGATGGTTGTAATTAACAAAACAGCCGTGGAAAAAGGCGACCTGCTCCGGATACTGCGCCTGCTGTGCGGCAACGCTGCGATACCAGCGGCGGAACGTACCAAAGGAGTATTTCGGCAGCGTACGGCGATGGTCGATTTTCAGCGCGTAGTCCAGCAACTGGCGTACCGGTTTCAGCGAGGTGGCGGTATTCACTATCGGCGCGAACGGGGTGGATACACTTCCCATTAAATCCGTATGGCTTAAAACAAAATTACGCAGCGATGGACGCGTAGTGTCATATTTGGCGCGCGCACGCTGGATGATATCGCCAATTTTCACATCTGACGGACATGCCACTTCGCAGCGCTTACAGTTGATGCAGTATTTCAGCGCATCGTCGTATAACGCGCCATCTTTCAGACGCAGACGCTCGCCGTCCGGTCCGGCCTGTTTTGGGCCAGGGTAGCCCGGATTGACGCGGCTTACCGGGCAGGCGGTGGTGCACACCGTGCACTTGATACAACTTTCAAAACGTGTGTCGCTCATTGCTGTCCTCCTGCACGTTTCGCAATGTCATGTGCGGCGTGTAAGGCGCTGACTGCGCATACGCCGCCTCCGCAACCCTCGGCAATAGGGTCAAAACCACCGAGAACAGAACCGATGGCATACATGTTCTCTACCGTTTTCCCCGCCAGCGACGGGCGCAAAGTGGCATCGGTTGTAACGCCAAACTGTTGCCACGGTTGCGGATCGAAGACATCACGCTGATACCACTCGGCGCGGGTGGCGGTTTGCTGTACATCCAGTCCGAGGATCGGTTCGTGAATGGCCTCGCGCGTGGCGACCAGACCGCTGCTGAAAAAGCTGCCGCTGGCGAGCACGGCGAAGCGCGGACGCAACGGGATATCGGCATGGTTACGGGTCCAGACTTCATTGACGACGCCATCCTGACAGGTGATTTTCTTCACTTCATCACCCGGCATCCAGACACCGCCCTGGCGCACAAACTGGCGCTGTAATTTGTTGTGCAGACGCATACCCAGTACAGAAGGCGGTAGAGTCGGTAACAGCGTCAACGAGCAGGGAAGGCGCTCGTTAAGCCAGTGCCAAAGGCGCTCATCCGCCAGGCCGAAACAGGCTGGCATAATAATCATGTCGCAGGTTTTTGCCAGTGGCAGTAAAGCATCATAGAGCAGCGACCATTTATCTTCGTTGTCCAGCAGGCGCGCAATATTGACAGCGCGAAACTCGGTTGGGTTATCACGCAGGACATCCAGTTCAGGCAGATCGATTTCCGCCGTCTCGACGCTGAGATTGCGCTGGCGCAGCGAGGCCGCGGCGAGATGCGCCTGAAAATCCAGTAAACCGCTGATACCGACAACGCAGATACGCTGTGCGGACAGTGGCCACACCGGAACTTCTGGGGAACTTAACCAGGTTGAGCGCAGGGTTCCCAACGGGGTTACGCGTTGATGTGACTGGCGTACTTTGCCCTGCAAATGCGTTCCGCATTCTTCCAGCAGATCCTGCGCCTGGTGGGCAAGATCCAGGACGTTCTGTGTTCCGATGATGCTATACGGATGCGTGGGCGCCTGAGTACGCAGCGCATTCAGACCGGCTTCTATCTCCATCACCGGTTGACCATCGGGCAAGTTGCTGAGCAAATCCAGTGAGCCGGAGGAAAAATGCAAGGCGCTTTGGCCGCGCGTGACAATCGTACAGCGCAACCCGCTTTTTTGCAGTTGCAGGCCGCACAGCAGTCCTGCCAGGCCGCCGCCGATAATGACGGTATCAAATTTCATCCTGGTGCTCCTTTTCCAGACCGCACAATCCCTGATAGACCCAGCGCGTGAATTCGCTTTCGCGCAGCGCGTCGCCCCAGGCGATAGGCTGCACGCCTTTCCAGCGCTCGTTGAGGAAATCGGAAAGCTGGGTAATAGATTGCGCAGCGGTGGTGACATTAAAACGTTGCAGCAAACCTGCGGCGCGGCAGGCGCACAATTCGCCCTGGCAGGTCCCCATACCAACGCGGGTACGGCGACGCAAATCCAGCAGGCTGTTGACGGTTAAATTCTCGACGGCGTATTGCACTTCGCCCGCAGTGACCGCTTCACATTCACAGACCAGGCTACGGTGCTGACGACCTTCGCTAAGCCATGCCGGGGTGCGATCGCCGTGACGGTAGACCGCCGAACCGCGCAACGGCGCGGGCAACGAAATTACGCGTTTCAGCGTGTGCTCGGTGGATTCCTGCGAGCCGGGCAGCGCGGTGTCTGCTGTGGTGCAAGGTTGAGAATTGCCCAGCTTACGGCAAACGGCATCGGTGGCCCATTCCGCCATCAGACGGTAGGTCATCAGTTTGCCGCCAGTAATGGTGATAAACCCATCCAGTCCGTCACGTTCAGCGTGATCGAACAGCACAATACCGCGGCTGACGTTACGACCGCTTGGATCGTCGTCGCTGGCGACCAGCGGTCGCACACCGGAGTAGGCGCGTAAAATGCGTGTTTTCGCCATAATCGGCGCCAGTTTCTCACCTTCGCGCAGCAGAATATCGACCTCTTCTGCGGTGACGCGGTTGCTGTCGATATCGTCGTAATCAATGTGCTGCGAGGTGGTACCAATGAGCGAAATGGTATCGCCAGGCACCAGAATATCGGCGTCAGAGGGTTTACGGCAGCGGTTAATGACATGCTGGTTTATGCGATGATCCATAATCAGCAGCGATCCTTTGGCCGGGAACATCCGGATACTCAGATCGGCATATTCGGCAATGCGCTGGCCCCAGATCCCGGCGGCATTCACCACCACCGGCGCATGCAGGGACTGCATCTCACCCGTCAGATGATTGCGCACGTTAACGCCGCAAACCGTTGTCCCTTCGCGAATCAGCCCCGTCACTTCATGGGCCGTTAAGATAACCGCGCCATGCTCACGCGCATCCAGCATGTTGGCGGCGGTTAAGCGGAAGGGATCGACCGTACCGTCCGGCACTTTGACCGCGCCAATCAGCTGTGGGTTGACGGAGGGTTCGATAATGCGCGCATGCTGAGGGTCAATCGCTTCTGCGCGAATACCGGCCTCTTCACAGGCGCGAATGAAGGTAGCCTGGAAGGAGAGCTCATCCTCCGGCAGGGTAATAAACAGACCGTCCGTCGGCTCAACGCAATGACGGGCGATACGTTTCAGAATCTGGTTTTCGCTGATGCACTCACGGGCAGATTCAGCGTCGGTGACGGCGTAGCGCGCACCGCTGTGCAGCAGGCCATGGTTACGTCCGGTCGCGCCCGTGGCGATATCGTGGCGTTCCACTAAGATGACGCGCAACCCGCGCAGCGCACAGTCGCGTGCGATCCCTGCACCTGTTGCTCCTCCACCAATGATAATCACGTCACTTGTTTGCGAGTCGCGAGTTTTCATTGTTTTTCCTCACAGTTCGTTTTTTATCATTTAGCCACATAAAAAACATGGATTGTTTGATTTCGCGCATAATCGCTCATTATTCGAAAATGAAACGTGATTTCGTGCGCCTTTATGAACATTTGTCATAAATCTGTAACAATTTGTGCTGTGTTTCACATTTTTGTTAGGTATCTTTCCTTAACATCGCGGCCACACTGGAAGCGGTAGGGTAGTAATGACGAACTGCAGTGTTTACTTCGAATGAAAGACGGCCACGGAGGCTACGCTATGTTGAGTATTTTTAAACCAGCGCCACATAAGGCGCGTTTGCCTGCTACGGAGATCGACCCGACATATCGTCGATTGCGTTGGCAGATTTTCCTGGGGATTTTCTTTGGTTATGCCGCGTACTATCTGGTACGTAAGAACTTTGCCCTGGCGATGCCATATCTGGTTGAGCAGGGTTTCTCTCGCGGCGATCTGGGTTTTGCCTTGTCCGGTATCTCCATCGCTTACGGATTTTCGAAATTCATCATGGGGTCCGTTTCGGATCGCTCGAATCCGCGCGTTTTCCTGCCAGCAGGTTTGATTCTGGCTGCCGCAGTGATGTTGTTTATGGGCTTTGTGCCGTGGGCGACATCGAGCATTGCGATTATGTTTGTGCTGCTGTTCCTCTGCGGATGGTTCCAGGGGATGGGGTGGCCGCCGTGTGGCCGTACCATGGTGCACTGGTGGTCGCAGAAAGAACGTGGCGGCATTGTTTCCGTCTGGAACTGTGCGCACAACGTGGGCGGCGGTCTGCCTCCTCTGCTGTTCCTGCTCGGTATGGCCTGGTTCAATGACTGGAAAGCGGCGCTATATATGCCTGCTTTCGGTGCGATTGTGGTTGCGCTGTTCGCCTTTGCGATGATGCGCGATACGCCGCAGTCTTGCGGTCTGCCGCCTATCGAAGAGTATAAGAACGACTACCCGGACGATTACAACGAGAAAGCCGAAGAAGAGCTGACCGCCAAGCAGATCTTCATGCAGTACGTACTGCCAAACAAACTGTTGTGGTACATCGCTATCGCCAACGTGTTCGTTTATCTGCTGCGCTACGGCATCCTGGACTGGTCACCAACCTACCTGAAAGAAGTGAAGCATTTCGCACTCGATAAATCATCCTGGGCCTACTTCCTGTATGAATACGCGGGTATTCCGGGCACGCTGCTGTGTGGTTGGATGTCGGATAAAGTCTTCCGTGGCAACCGTGGCGCGACCGGCGTGTTCTTTATGACGCTGGTGACTATCGCGACCATCGTTTACTGGATGAACCCGGCAGGTAACCCGAACGTTGATATGGCTTGTATGATTATCATCGGCTTCCTGATCTACGGCCCGGTCATGTTGATTGGCCTGCACGCGCTGGAACTGGCGCCGAAAAAAGCGGCGGGCACGGCGGCAGGCTTTACCGGACTGTTCGGTTATCTCGGCGGTTCTGTGGCGGCGAGCGCCATTGTCGGCTACACCGTTGACTTCTTCGGCTGGGACGGCGGCTTTATGGTGATGATTGGCGGTAGCGTGCTGGCGGTCATTCTGCTGGTGGTCGTCATGATTGGTGAAAAACGTCACCACGAAGAAGTACAGCTGAAACGTAACGGGGGCTAATTAATGAAAACCACATTGAAAAGTCTCAGCGTGGCGCTGATGCTGGCTGGTATGGTCGTTAGCAGCGCGGCGGTCGCCGCCGATAAAATCGTGATTGCGCATCGTGGGGCAAGCGGTTATTTACCGGAGCATACGCTGCCCGCGAAAGCGATGGCCTATGCTCAGGGCGCGGATTATCTGGAGCAGGATTTGGTAATGACCAAGGATGACCATCTGGTCGTCCTGCATGACCACTATCTGGACCGCGTCACCGATGTCGCTGAGCGTTTTCCAAATCGTGCGCGTAAAGATGGACGTTATTACGCCATCGACTTTACGCTGGACGAGATCAAATCGCTGAAATTTACCGAAGGCTTTGATATCGAGAATGGCAAAAAGGTACAGACTTACCCTGGGCGCTTCCCGATGGGTAAATCTGATTTCCGCGTGCACACCTTCGAAGAAGAGATAGAGTTCGTTCAGGGACTGAATCACTCAACCGGTAAAAACATCGGCATTTATCCGGAAATGAAGGCGCCGTGGTTCCATCACCAGGAAGGGAAGGACATCGCAGCGAAAACGCTGGAAGTGCTGAAAAAGTACGGGTATACCAGCAAAAACGACAAGGTTTACCTACAGTGTTTTGATGTCGCGGAGTTAAAGCGCATTAAAAATGAACTGGAACCAAAGATGGGGATGGATCTCAATCTGGTGCAGTTGATTGCGTACACTGACTGGAATGAAACCCAGGAGAAAAAGCCGGACGGTAGTTGGGTTAATTACAACTATGACTGGATGTTTAAACCGGGTGCCATGAAGCAGGTGGCGCAGTATGCGGACGGCATTGGGCCGGACTACCACATGCTGGTTGATGAGAAGTCGAAAAAAGGCAATATCTCGTTAACTGGCATGGTTCAGGACGCGCATCAGAACAAGATGGTGGTGCATCCTTATACTGTTCGTGCCGATCAGCTACCGGATTACACCACTGACGTAAACCAGCTGTATGACATTCTGTATAACAAGGCGGGCGTTGACGGGTTGTTCACCGACTTCCCCGACAAAGCAGTGAAATTCCTGAATAAAGAGTGATGGCACAAGGCCTGTGATGCACCTCCGGTCACAGGCCTCATTGGGTAACGTTATAAACTGTTAGATAAGGCCGTCTGCTGTCAACGTTTCCATACAAGCCTGCAGGAGAAATAAAGGGCTGCCGTCCACCGGCGGCTCTTTTGCCAGTAACGATATCTGTCGATAGAACGTCGGCTCCAGCGCCACCGAGCGTATCTCCCCGCCAACGGCTTTCAGCGTTAACTCCGGTAATAACGCAATACCCAGCCCCTGACGAATAAAACTCATCGCGGTATCCGGATGGTTAAATTCGTATTTAATAACCGGCTCGATACCTTTCTCTTTAAATAGCGTCATGATGCTTAATTCATAGCGACCTTTACTGATAATCAGCGGTTCTCCCACCAGTTGTTCAACCGTAACCGCGGTATGGGCTGCCAGAGGATGGCTTTCGGGAACCACGACGGTAAATTTGTCGCGATAGACCGGTACGCAGTACATGCCGCTCACCGGAAAATGCACAAATCCGGCATCAATGTCCCCACTGCGCAGGGAATCAACGATCGCCGTGCTGTTTTCTTCGAAGGGAATGATTTTGATGTGCGGATGATGCTGTTCGAAGTGGTTGATAATGCCCGGTAAAATGCAGGCGCAGGCGCTGGGAAAGCAGCCGATGCGCAGGGTTCGGGCTGGGTTTTTTCGCTCCTGCTCGGCAATCTCTTTCACCGCGTTGGTTTCTGCAACGATCATGCGCAGGTGCGGAACGATCCGCCTTCCAACCGGGGTGAGCTGAATGTCTTTACGGCGCTCGCGGATAAGACATTCGACTCCCAACTCTTCTTCAAGCGCCGAAATGGCCTGGCTTACAGCGGATTGGGTCATATACAACCGCTTACTGGCTTCGGTAAAACCGCCGCATTCAAGCACGGTAAGCAGGGCGTGGATCTGGGTTAATGTCATTAGTTCCTTCTAATTAACAATATTAAAACGATTAATTTCTCTAATATGATGAATCTGTTTACACTTGCGGTCTACCGTATAAATCACATTTTGACGCACCTCTCCGTTGCTCAGTTGAGCTGAGCGTTGCCTGCGTGCGCCGTCTGGACAGGCTGTCGAATATGAAAGAAAAACTGTGGACGAAAGATTTTTGGGCAATCACGATAATTAGCTTCATTATATTCTTTGTGTTTTATGTCCTGCTTACGTTATTACCGATCTATATTTCGGATCGCCTGCACGCCACGCCAGATAAAGCCGGCTTATTGGTCACCTTCTTTTTAGGTGCCGCAATTGTTGTGCGTCCGTTCGCCGGGCAATGGGTGGGGAAATATTCGAATAAAACGATTCTGGTGCTCTCTTCTCTGGCCTTTTTGGTTGTCACTGCGCTGTATCCTGTTTGCCACTCAATTGAATCGCTGCTGTTTATTCGGGTGCTTCATGGGGTGACGTTTGGCGTCATTACCACGGTAAAAGGAACGATTTCCGCGCGGCTGATACCGGCCTCCCGACGTGGGGAGGGCATCAGTTTTTTCTCGTTGGCCATGGGACTGGCAATGGTTGTGGGGCCGTGGGTAGGGTTGAATATGGCACGCTGGGAAGCTTTTACCACCGCATTCTGGCTGTGTAGCGCGGTTGCCGTACTGGGTATTATCCTGTCATTGATCGTCGCCGTACCGCCGGTCATCCGTCATGCCGACGGCTCAAAACCGAAGCTGGGATTTGCGGCAATGTTTGATCGCGCCGCGCTGCCTTTCGCGATGGTGACGTTTTTCATGACTTTCTCCTATGCGGGTGTTTCTGCTTTTCTTGCGCTGTATGCGCGCGAGTTGGATCTGATGGCCGCCGCCAGTAATTTCCTGTTGTGCTACGCCATTTGTCTGATGATCTGTCGAACCTTTACCGGCAATATTTGTGATAAAAAGGGGCCGAAATACGTGGTATATCCGTGTTTGCTGGCCTTTACCATCGGACTGGTGGCGCTTGGCTACACCAACGGCAGTATCATGATGATTATTGCCGGGGGATTAATCGGCATTGGTTACGGTTCCGTCACGCCGGTATTCCAGACACAAATTATTAGCTCGGTGGAGCCGCATAAAATTGGCATCGCCAATTCGCTTTTCTTCAATGCGATGGATGCGGGAATGGCGATCGGCGCGTTCATTATGGGGATGATGGTCGAGGGCGTGGGCTATCGGGCGATTTATCTGGTAGGGGCCCTGCTGGTGGTTTTAGCCGGGGCGCTGTACATTGCGCAGATGAAGCGCCGCGGGGCGATGCCGTTAGTTAGCGCACACGAAGTGCACTAACCGTTACAGCTCGATTTCAATATCGCCTTTTGCCCGGCAACAGCAGGGCAATATTTCGCCCGGCTGAATAAAGGCCAGAGGCTCGGCGATCCAGTCCACCTGTCCCGCCACCAGGCGGGTACGGCAGGAACCACAGTAACCCTCACGACACTGGTATTCGACTTCAACATTGTGCGATTCGAGTGCGGCAAGCAGGGAGGGGTGTTCATCCTGGCACAGCAGCTGTGTGCCAGAGATGCGCAGAGTAACGCGGCCCATCAGAGCTGGAAGTTACTCAGATCGTCGGTATCAACCTCGGAGTCGATCTGGCCGACCAGATAGGAGCTGACTTCCACTTCCTGAGGCGCAACCTGTACGTTATCGGACACCAGCCAGGTGTTGATCCATGGGATCGGGTTAGAACGCGTCTGGAACGGCAGATCCAGCCCAACAGCCTGCATACGAATGTTGGTGATGTACTCAACGTACTGGCACAGAATATCTTTGTTCAGGCCGATCATCGAACCGTCACGGAACAGATAGTCCGCCCACTCTTTCTCTTGCAGCGCGGCCTGCACGAACAGGTCGTAGCACTCTTGCTTACACTCTTCTGCGATTTCCGCCATCTCTGGGTCGTCTACACCGCTGCGCAGCAGGTTCAGCATGTGCTGCGTACCGGTCAGATGCAGGGCTTCGTCGCGGGCGATCAGACGAATAATTTTCGCGTTGCCTTCCATCAGTTCACGTTCGGCGAAGGCGAAGGAGCAGGCGAAGCTGACGTAGAAGCGAATGGCTTCCAGCGCGTTCACGCTCATCAGGCACAGGTACAGCTTTTTCTTCAGCTCACGCAGGTTCACGACAACCGTTTTGCCATTAACTGTATGGGTGCCTTCACCGAGAAGATGCCAATAGCTGGTCATCTCGATCAATTCATCATAGTAGCTGGAAATGCCTTCCGCGCGCTTCTGGATCTGCTCGTTGGTGACGATATCGTCAAACACCACCGCCGGATCGTTGACGATGTTACGGATGATATGGGTGTAAGAACGCGAGTGGATCGTTTCAGAAAACGCCCACGTTTCGACCCAGGTTTCCAGTTCAGGAATCGAGATTAACGGCAGCAGCGCGACGTTCGGGCTACGTCCCTGAATGGAGTCCAGCAGCGTCTGATACTTCAGGTTGCTGATGAAGATATGCTTTTCATGCTCCGGCAGCGCCTGGAAGTCGATGCGATCGCGGGAAACATCGACCTCTTCCGGACGCCAGAAGAAAGAGAGCTGCTTTTCGATCAGTTTTTCGAAGATGTCATATTTTTGCTGATCGTAGCGGGCGACGTTCACCGGCTGGCCGAAGAACATCGGTTCCAGAAGCTGATCATTTTTCGTCTGTGAAAAAGTGGTGTATGCCATTAATGTGAATCCTTTGTGGGATGAGCGCCGGATGTGGTACAAACACGTTATCCGGCCTACAAACCGTGCAATCGTAGGCCGGGTAAGCGTAGCGCCACCCGGCAATATTCATCAGATCTTACATGCGCCGCTTTCGCAGCCATCGTCCTGAATGGACGGCACCAGATCGTCCTGAGTATCTTCCGCGCCATCGCGGGTGTTCTGATAATACAGCGTTTTGACGCCAAATTTGTAGGCGGTGAGCAGGTCTTTCAGCAACTGCTGCATCGGCACTTTTCCTGATGGGAAACGCGTCGGATCATAGTTGGTGTTGGCGGAAATCGACTGATCGATAAACTTCTGCATGATACCTACCAGTTGCAGATAACCGTCGTTGCTCGGCATTTCCCACAGCAGTTCGTAGGCGTCGTGCAAGTGTTCGTAGTCCGGCACGACCTGACGCAGAATCCCATCTTTAGACGCTTTGATGCTCACGTAGCCGCGCGGTGGTTCAATACCGTTGGTCGCATTAGAGATCTGCGAAGAGGTTTCCGACGGCATCAGCGCAGAGAGTGTGGAGTTACGCAGGCCGTGCGTCTTGATGGACTCGCGAAGCTGTTCCCAGTCCAGATGCAGCGGCTCGTCAGAGATAGCATCAAGGTCTTTTTTATAGGTATCGATCGGTAAAATACCCTGGGAGTAAGTTGTTTCGTTAAACCACGGGCACGCGCCTTGCTCTTTTGCCAGCTCGTTAGAAGCTTTCAGCAGGTAATACTGAATGGCTTCGAAGGTTTGGTGGGTCAGGTTATTGGCGCTACCGTCAGAATAACGCTTACCGTTTTTCGCCAGCCAGTAGGCGTAGTTGATGACGCCAATACCCAGCGTACGACGGCCCATTGCGCCGCGTTTGGCGGCCGGGATTGGGTAATCCTGATAATCCAGCAGCGCATCCAGCGCGCGTACCGCCAGTACGGCCAGCTCTTCCAGCTCGTCCAGACTGTTGATAGCACCCAGGTTAAATGCGGATAGCGTACACAGCGCAATTTCGCCGTTTTCGTCGTTCACGTCGGTCAGTGGTTTGGTCGGCAGGGCGATTTCCAGACACAGGTTGGACTGGCGCACCGGCGCAACAACCGGATCAAACGGGCTATGGGTGTTGCAGTGGTCAACGTTCTGAATGTAGATACGGCCGGTAGAGGCACGTTCCTGCATCATCAGGGAGAAAAGTTCAACCGCTTTCACGCGCTGTTTACGGATGCTGTCGTCGTTTTCATATTGGGTGTACAGACGTTCGAACTCGTCCTGGTCGGCGAAGAACGCATCATACAGGCCCGGGACGTCGGACGGGCTGAACAGGGTGATGTCGCCGCCTTTCAACAGACGGGTATACATCAGCTTGTTGATCTGCACGCCGTAGTCCATATGACGCACGCGGTTGCCTTCAACGCCGCGGTTGTTTTTCAGCACCAGCAGGCTTTCGACTTCCAGATGCCACATCGGGTAGAACAGGGTGGCCGCACCGCCGCGCACGCCGCCTTGCGAGCAGGATTTCACCGCGGTCTGGAAGTGCTTGTAGAACGGAATACAGCCAGTGTGGAACGCTTCACCGCCACGAATCGGGCTACCCAGCGCACGGATGCGGCCGGCGTTGATACCGATACCGGCGCGCTGAGAAACATATTTCACGATAGCGCTGGAGGTGGCGTTGATGGAATCCAGGCTGTCGCCGCACTCGATCAGTACGCAGGAGCTGAACTGACGGGTTGGGGTACGCACGCCGGACATAATTGGCGTCGGCAGAGAAATTTTGAACGTTGAAACGGCATCGTAGAAACGTTTTACATATTGCAGACGCGTTTCACGCGGATAGTTAGAGAACAGGCAGGCCGCTACCAGAATGTAGAGGAACTGCGCGCTTTCATAAATCTCACCGGTGACACGGTTTTGCACCAGATATTTACCTTCTAACTGCTTCACCGCAGCGTAGGAGAAGGTCATATCACGGTCGTGTACGATGAACGAGTCCATCTGCTTGAACTCTTCTTCCGTGTAGTCTTCCAGCAGATGATTGTCGTATTTGCCCATTTCAACCATTTTCACGACATGGTCGTAAAGTGCAGGCGGTTCAAACTCGCCGTAGGCTTTTTTACGCAGGTGGAAAATGGCCAGGCGGGCAGCCAGGTACTGATAATCCGGTGCCTCGCGGGAGATCAGGTCGGCGGCTGCTTTGATGATCGTCTCATGGATATCGGACGTTTTGATACCGTCATAAAACTGAATATGAGAGCGCAGCTCGACCTGAGAAATCGATACGTTATTCAGTCCTTCTGCCGCCCAATCCAGAACTCGGTGGATTTTGTCGAGATTGATGCGCTCTGTACTACCATCACGCTTTGTCACCAGCAGACTCTGATTCATGTGGTTTTTTACCTGTCCGTGAAAGAAAAAATATCCCCCATATTATCCACAGAGTCATGTTGTGACTAAGTCTGTGGATAAATACTATATGTAGGGGTTGTTTGATAAAATAGACGCTATATGGTGAGTATTCTAGTAGGGATTCTTTTCAGCACAAGAGTTGATTTTGACGTTAAATTGAGGTTGCAAAAGGGTAAGAATCGCTAAGTGCGCGTCTTATAAGGCCTGGCGGGGATGTCAATAATTGAGAAAAAAAATAGAAAATTTGATCGAGTGCTGATTTCTTCATCTAAGGCGAAGAAAGTTCTTATGATCTGGCACAGGAATTGTAGGCCTGATAAGCGAAGCGCCATCAGGCCCTGTTCCTGTCAGCATGCCGAATAGCAGCGTTGGACGCCTTATCCGGCCTACAGGAAGCGGTTAATCAACGCTGGCAGTGGTATGGACCATATAGTTCACATCTACGCCCGGACCGAGTTTAAAGCTGTTGGTGATCGGGTTGTAATGCAGGCCGGTCATATGACGCTCTTTCAGCACGGTCTGATCTACCCACTGTAATAACTCTGCAGGCTTGATAAATTTTTTCACATCATGCGTGCCTTTCGGCACCATGCGCAAAATATATTCCGCTCCGACCACGGCCATCAGCCAGGATTTGCCGTTGCGGTTAAGCGTGGAGAAAAACACTTCGCCGCCCGGTTTGACCAGCCTGGCGCAGGCGCTGACCACCGACTGCGGGTCCGGCACGTGCTCCAGCATTTCCATGCAGGTCACCACGTCATACTGGTGCGCATGTTTTTCCGCGTGCTCTTCGACGGTTTCCTGGACGTACTCGACCTGGATACCGCTCTCCAGCGCATGCAGTTTTGCTACCTGTAACGGTTCAAAGCCCATATCCAGGCCCGTGACGGTTGCGCCTTCGCGCGCCATACTTTCCGCCAGAATGCCGCCGCCGCAGCCGACGTCGAGTACCTTTTTACCAAACAGGCCGCCTGAGCGCTCCGTGATGTAGCCCAGACGCAGCGGGTTAATGCGGTGCAGTGGCTTAAATTCCCCCTCAAGGTCCCACCAGCGTGACGCGACTGCTTCAAACTTGGCAATTTCTTCATGGTCAACGTTGTGACTTACCGGGGGTTTTTCGGCATTCATTGGGGCTTCTACTCCTAAATTTGCGATGCAAATGAGTATATCAGCCTGACGGGATGAATAAAGCCTCTGTCAGGGGGAATCCATTTACCTGAATCTGTGCGAATGTGTTATAATTTGCGACCTTTGAATCCGGGATACAGTAGAGGGATAGCGGTTAGATGAGCGACCTTGCGAGAGAAATTACACCGGTCAACATTGAGGAAGAGCTGAAGAGCTCATATCTGGATTATGCGATGTCGGTCATTGTTGGCCGTGCGCTGCCAGACGTCCGAGATGGCCTGAAACCGGTTCACCGTCGCGTACTTTACGCCATGAACGTATTGGGCAACGACTGGAATAAAGCCTATAAAAAATCTGCCCGTGTCGTTGGTGACGTAATCGGTAAATACCACCCTCATGGTGATACCGCCGTTTACGACACCATTGTTCGTATGGCGCAGCCATTCTCCTTGCGTTACATGCTGGTAGATGGTCAGGGTAACTTTGGTTCTGTCGATGGCGACTCCGCAGCGGCGATGCGTTATACGGAAATCCGTATGTCGAAAATCGCCCATGAGCTGATGGCTGACCTGGAAAAAGAAACGGTTGATTTCGTCGATAACTACGACGGCACCGAACAAATTCCTGACGTCATGCCGACCAAAATTCCTAACCTGCTGGTGAACGGTTCGTCCGGTATCGCGGTAGGTATGGCAACCAACATTCCGCCGCACAACCTGACGGAAGTGATCAACGGCTGTCTGGCATACATTGACGATGAAGACATCAGCATTGAAGGGCTGATGGAGCATATTCCGGGTCCGGACTTCCCGACCGCCGCGATCATTAACGGTCGTCGTGGTATCGAAGAAGCCTACCGTACCGGTCGCGGCAAAGTGTACATTCGCGCCCGCGCGGAAGTCGAAGCCGACGCCAAAACCGGCCGTGAAACCATCATCGTCCATGAAATTCCGTATCAGGTGAACAAAGCGCGCCTGATCGAGAAAATCGCCGAGCTGGTAAAAGACAAACGCGTTGAAGGCATCAGTGCGCTGCGTGACGAGTCTGATAAAGACGGTATGCGCATCGTGATTGAAGTGAAACGCGATGCGGTCGGGGAAGTGGTTCTGAACAACCTTTATTCCCAGACCCAACTGCAGGTTTCTTTCGGTATCAACATGGTTGCGCTGCACCATGGTCAACCGAAGATCATGAACCTGAAAGATATTATTGCCGCGTTTGTACGCCACCGTCGTGAAGTCGTAACGCGTCGTACTATCTTTGAACTGCGTAAAGCCCGCGACCGTGCGCATATCCTTGAAGCGTTGGCGATTGCGCTGGCGAACATTGACCCAATCATTGAACTGATCCGCCGCGCGCCGACCCCGGCAGAAGCGAAAGCTGCGTTGGTTGCGCGTTCTTGGGAGCTGGGTAACGTGTCCGCCATGCTGGAACGTGCTGGTGATGACGCCGCGCGTCCTGAATGGCTGGAGCCGGAATTTGGCGTGCGTGACGGTCAGTACTACCTGACTGAACAGCAGGCCCAGGCGATTCTGGATCTGCGTTTGCAGAAACTGACCGGCCTTGAGCATGAAAAACTGCTCGACGAATACAAAGAGCTGCTGGAGCAGATCGCTGAACTGCTGCATATTCTGGGCAGCGCAGATCGTCTGATGGAAGTTATCCGTGAAGAGATGGAGCTGATTCGCGAGCAGTTCGGCGACGAACGTCGTACCGAAATCACCGCCAACAGCGCTGACATCAATATCGAAGATCTGATTAGCCAGGAAGATGTTGTCGTGACCTTGTCTCATCAGGGCTACGTGAAATATCAGCCGTTAACCGATTACGAAGCACAGCGTCGTGGCGGTAAAGGCAAATCAGCAGCACGTATTAAAGAAGAAGACTTTATTGACCGCCTGCTGGTGGCCAACACCCATGACACGATCCTCTGCTTCTCCAGCCGTGGTCGTTTGTACTGGATGAAGGTTTATCAGTTGCCGGAAGCCAGCCGTGGCGCGCGTGGACGACCAATCGTCAACCTGCTGCCATTGGAAGCGAACGAACGTATCACCGCTATTCTACCGGTACGCGAGTACGAAGAAGGTGTGAACGTCTTTATGGCGACCGCCAGCGGTACCGTGAAGAAAACCGCGCTGACCGAGTTCAGCCGTCCGCGTTCCGCCGGTATCATTGCGGTTAACCTGAACGAAGGCGACGAGCTGATTGGCGTTGACCTGACGTCCGGTAGTGACGAAGTCATGCTGTTCTCTGCCGCGGGTAAAGTAGTGCGCTTTAAAGAAGATGCCGTTCGTGCGATGGGTCGTACCGCGACCGGCGTACGCGGTATCAAGCTGGCAGGCGAAGACAAAGTCGTTTCTCTGATTATTCCGCGCGGCGAAGGCGCTATCCTGACCGTGACGCAAAACGGCTACGGTAAGCGTACCGCGGCAGAAGAGTATCCGACCAAGTCTCGTGCGACTCAGGGCGTTATCTCCATCAAAGTGACCGAGCGCAACGGCTCTGTTGTTGGCGCGGTACAGGTTGAAGATACCGACCAGATCATGATGATCACCGATGCAGGTACGCTGGTGCGTACTCGCGTGTCGGAAATCAGCGTAGTAGGGCGTAACACCCAGGGCGTGATCCTCATCCGTACTGCGGAAGATGAAAACGTTGTGGGTCTGCAACGCGTTGCTGAGCCGGTTGATGATGAAGAACTCGACTCCATCGACGGAAGTGCGGCTGAGGGCGACGAGGATATCGCGCCTGAAGCAGAAACCGATGATGATGCAGCGGATGACGCTGACGAGTAATTGAGATGTTATGAAAAGGGCCGGAGAAATCCGGCCCTTTTTTTAATTCATGCGTTCCACAATCATTGCGACTCCCTGACCGCCGCCAATGCACAGCGTGGCAAGCCCAAGCGTTTGATCGCGTGCCTGTAGCGCATGCAGCAGCGTAACCAGAATTCGTGCGCCGCTGGCGCCAATAGGATGTCCCAGCGCAATGGCCCCGCCGTTGACGTTAACCTTTTGCGGATCGAACCCCAGCGTTTTGCCGACGGCAAGAAACTGCGCGGCAAATGCCTCGTTGGCTTCGATAAGATCGATATCGGACAGCTGCAGCCCGCTCAGCTGTAGCGCTTTTTGCGTGGCTGGAACCGGCCCCATCCCCATCATCGCCGGTGCCACGCCGCCGCTGGCCCAGGCTTTGATCCGCGCCAGCGGTTTCAGCCCTGCCGCCAGTGCCGCAGACTCTTCCATTACCACTAATGCCGCCGCACCGTCGTTGATCCCCGAAGCGTTGCCTGCGGTGACGGTTCCTGTTTTATCAAAGGCCGGGCGTAAGGCGGCGAGCCCTTCCGCCGTTGAGTCAGCTTTGGGGAACTCGTCGCGCTCAAAGATGATGGTTTTTTTACGGGACGACACGCTGACGGGCACGATTTCAGCCTCGAATGCGCCGGATGTGATGGCAGCCACGGCTTTACGTTGTGACTGCAGTGCCAGTTCATCCTGCATTTCGCGGCTGATGCCGTACTCTTTGGCGACATTTTCTGCGGTGATCCCCATGTGGTACCCATGCTCGGCGCAGATCAGGCCGTCGCGCAGAATAACGTCTGACAATTGCCCATCACCAAGACGATATCCCCAGCGGGCCTTTGCGTCTAACAGGTAGGGGGCCTGGCTCATGTTTTCCATCCCTCCCGCCACGATCGCCTGAGCTTGTCCTGCCTTAATTGCGAGGGCAGCAAGCGCTACGCTTTTCAGGCCCGAGCCGCACACTTTGTTGACGGTAAAGCCGCAAACGGTGTCGGACAGGCCGCTTTTTAACAATGCCTGACGCGCCGGATTTTGTCCGAGTCCTGACTGCAACACGTTGCCCATAATCACCTCGTCCACGCGTTGAGGGTCAAGGTGAGCACGCTCAAGGGCGGCTCTAATGACGGTGGCTCCAAGCTCGACGGCACCCGTTGTTGCCAGTGCGCCGTTAAAACTGCCGATTGCGGTACGTGCCGCGCTGACGATGACACAGTTTTTCATTTTTCAGTTCCTTTTAAGAAGTTGTTGCCGTCAGAACAGGGTCAATCCAATAACAAAAATGACGCCGGAGAAGAGCAGGGCGGTGATGCAGTACCCCATAATGTCGCGCACGCCCAGCCCGGCGATGGCCAGAGCCGGTAGCGCCCAGAATGGTTGTGCCATGTTCATCCACTGCTCCCCGTAGGCGATGGCCATCACTGATTTGCCAAGATCGGCACCCAGCGCCTGCGCCGCAGGCATGACGAACGGTCCCTGAATAACCCAATGGCCGCCGCCGGACGGCACGGCAAAGTTAATCAGCGCTGAACTGAAGAAGGTCATCAGCGGGAAGGTATCTTTGTTGGCGACGTTAATGAAAAATTCGGTAATAAGCCCACCGAGACCGGAGTGCTCCATCATCAACTGAATACCGGCGTAGAAGGGGAATTGCACCAGAATCCCGGCGGTGCTACGTGCGGCAGCGCTGACGGCGCGCATATAGGCCATCGGTGTTTTATGCAGCAGCAGACCGGCAATCATAAACATCAGGTTGACGGTATTGATGGTGATGTTGAAACCTTTCTCAGCAAAGTAGATGCCCAGATAGGCAATACCTAATGCACCGATGATCAGTGCCAGAATGCGGCTTTCTTCCAGTTTTTCCGACGGCGGCGCGTCTGGCGGCAGCTTCTTCTGAAAATCAGCTTCTTCCAGTAATAGTTTCGGATCGATGCTCACCACATCTGCAGGTTTTGGCGTCATCATGCGCGTGATGAACGGCATTACCACAATCAGCGCCACGGTGATGAAGATATTGAAGCCGGTGAACAGGGTATCCGCGACGGGAATTAATCCCGCTATGTGCTCGACCGGGTTGCCAGGCGTTGCCGCCAACAAAGGCATTGAGCCGGAAAAACCACCGCCCCAGGTCAGGAAGCCGATGTAGGCGCAGGCAATCAGTAACGGATAATCGGAACCCGGTACCCGACGAGCGACTTCGCGGGCGAACATCGCCCCAACCACCAGACCGAATCCCCAGTTGATAACGCAGGCAACCGAACCAAAAAAAGTGACCAGCATTACGCCCTGGGCAGGGGTTTTGGCAGCGGATGCCGCCGTACGCAGCAGGCTTTTCACCGGCCCGGAACTGGCTAACGCATGGCCGGTCACGATGATTAGCGCCATCTGCATACCAAACGCCAGCAGGTTCCAGAAACCGTCACCCCAGAATTTCACCATGCTGATAGGCGTCTGTGGCGTTAACCATAGCGCGATACCGAAGGTCAGCAATGTTAACAACATGGCAAAAATCAGCGGGTCGGGCAGCCAGCGACTGACCACCCGTGTCATAAAGCGAGCGATGCGGCCAATCATGCGTCACCTCGCAGGATGAGCAGATCGTCGGCAATAGCAAACTGCGCTTCGGTTTTTTCACGCAGCGTGGCGATATCACATCCTTCGACAATTTCAGTCAGCCACATTTTGCCGTCAATAAAGCGGAATACGGCAAGTTCAGTGACCAGCATGTGCACAGCATGCTGCGCGGTGAGCGGCATGGTGCATTGCCGCAGGATTTTTGCTGAGCCGTCTTTCGCGCAATGCTCCATGGCAATAATGACTTTCCGTGCACCGGTCACCAGATCCATAGCGCCCCCCATGCCGGGCACCATCTTGCCGGGAACCACCCAGTTGGCAAGGTTTGCCTGCTCATCGACCTGTAACCCACCCAATACACAGGCATCAACGTGACCGCCGCGAATCAACGCGAACGACATGGCGCTATCAAACATCGCCGCGCCTGGCAAAATACCGCACGGTTGGCCGCCCGCGTTTACCAGGTCAGGATGCGCGGTGGTCACCGGGCCCAGTCCCAGAAAACCATTCTCAGATTGCAGCGTAATGTGAATATCTGCAGGCAAGTAGTTGGCTACCATGGTTGGCAGGCCAATACCTAAGTTGACGATATCGCCATCGCGAAGCTCTTGCGCCACCCGGCGCGCAATACGTTGTTTAGCATCCATGATTAGCTCTCCTGTGGAATGACGATATGGTCGATAACGGCGCCGGGGGTAACAATCTGGTCAGGCTGCAGCTCGCCTGTTTCAACCATTTCATCCGGTTCAACCAGCGTGATGTCAGCGGCCAGAGCAATCAGAGGGTTAAAGTTTCGGGCGCTGAGCTGGTAGGTGAGGTTGCCAAGCATGTCAGAGCGATGGGCGCGAATAAGCGCTAAATCGGCGCGCAATGGGCGTTCAAGAAGCCAGGTTTTGCCCTCAAGCGTGATGGTCTGCTTACCATCTTCCACGATGGTGCCAACGCCGGTAGGCGTCAGAAAACCACCAAGACCCGCGCCGCCGCAGCGAATTTGCTCGATCAGGGTACCTTGTGGTACCAACTGTACGTCCATCTCGCCAGCAATCATGCGACGACCGGTTTCCGGGTTGGTGCCAATGTGCGAGGCAATGACTTTGCTCACCCGCCCATTGACGATCAGTGGCCCGATACCGGTATCGACAAATGCAGTATCGTTAGCAATCAGCGTCAGATCTCTGACGCCGGATTCCAGCAGAGCTTCAACCAGGCGAGGCGGTGTGCCTACCCCCATAAAACCACCGACCATGATGGTCATGCCGTCACGAAAGAAGCCTGCAGCGTCTTGTAAGGTAATCAGTTTTGTTTTCATTATGTTTCCCTTTTGCATACTCCATTTTGGGTACGCTCAGGGAAGTGCAAGCAGAATGCCAGGATGCTTTAAAAGACGTATTAATCTTTAATCGCTTGAATTTATTAATGTATTTCTATATTTCTAACGGGGAGGTAAAGCGAGGGGCTATGCAGAATTTTGCGCAGTGTGCAAAATTCTGCATAGCAAATTTGCGTATCAGGAACCCGAAGGGTCGATGCCGTACTCTTGTAATTTATACATCAGGGCGCGTCGGCTAATCCCCAGCATCAACGCCGTGCGGGTGCGGTTTCCGTCCTGACTGTCGAGGACTTCGAGGATAATGCGTTTTTCCTCACGCTTAATCTCTTCTTTCAGATTGCGCTCCCCGGAGTGAGTCGGTTTTGTCTCTGTCGTGGCGCTCACCGGGTTGCGGAAAGCGTCGGGGAGATCGTCGGCAAAAATTATCGCGCCAGTATTCATAATGACGGCACGTTCGATGACGTTTGACAGTTCACGAATGTTACCCGGCCAGGACCAGGCGGTGAGCATCGACATTGCCGTCGGGTCGATCTCGATAATATCGCGCTGATTTTCAGCGCTGAATTTTTGTAAAAAGTGGTTGGCGAGTAAGGCAATGTCTTCACGACGCTCGCGTAAGGGAGGCAAAGTTAAATGGATAACGTTGAGCCGGTAAAACAGGTCTTCGCGAAACGTTCCTTCCTTCACCATGGTTTGCAGGCAGCGGTTGGTGGCGGCGACGATACGAATATCAACGCGAATGGTCTGGTGCCCGCCGATGCGTTCAAACTCTCTCTCCTGCAAAATACGCAGCAGTTTGGCCTGCAACACCAGCGGCATCTCACCAATTTCATCAAGCAACAGCGTTCCCTGATGAGCGCGCTCGAATAACCCCTGACGCAACGTCTGTGCTCCGGTAAAAGCGCCTTTTTCGTGACCAAATAGCTCGCTTTCCAGCAGCGACTCCGGCAGAGCCGCGCAGTTAACTTTGATAAATGGGCCATTGGCGCGTTTGCTGTTGTAGTGAATGGCGCGGGCGATCAGCTCTTTTCCTGTGCCGCTTTCACCGCTTATCAGAACATTGGCCTGTGAGAGGGCGATTTTCGCCGTGTCTTTACAGATATCCATCATACGCGGACTGTTGGTCAGAATATGCCCCCACTGCCAGCTGGTGCTCAACGCTTTGTGTAGATTGCGGATTTCCTGTTTCATCTCCTGCAGTTGCAAGGCGCGTTGAATCACCATGCTTAGCTCGTCGAGATCAAAGGGCTTAATCACGTAATCAAATGCGCCGCTACGTAGCGCTTCTACGGCGGTTTCGACTTCGGCATAGGCGGTCATCAGAATGACGGGGATGCGTGGTTGTTGGGCGCGCATCACTTTCAGCGCGTCGATGCCGTCCATCTCCGGCATGCGAATATCCATCAGCACGATGTCTGGCTGCGTTTCGCTAAACAGGCTCAGCGCGGCTTTCCCGTCGCTGGCGCAATGCGTTTCATGCCCTTGCAGGGAAAATGCGGTGGCAAGCATACGGCGAACATTTTCTTCATCATCAACGATGAGAATACGGTATGTCGTTTTCATTCTGACGGATTTCCCAGCGGGTTAAGAGGTAAAATCAGGGTAAATATCGCCCCACAGCCAGGCTGGCTGGTTACGTGGATATCCCCCTGATGCGCATTGATAATGCGCTGGCTCAGCGCCAGTCCAAGACCAGTGCCTGATGCTTTCGTTGTAAAAAAGGGATCGAATATTTTCTTCTGAATGGCGAGATCGATACCATTGCCATTATCTTCAATCATCACGGCCTGTTGTGAGGCCGAGTATTGCCAGGTGCGAATGCGAATTTCGCCTCGCGCAGCGATCGCCTGTACTGCATTGATTAAAATGTTGAGGATCACCTGCTTGAGGAGTTCGCGATCGGCGACGATCGGCGGCAGGCTGGGATCTAATTCCGTGGTAAAACCAATCCGTGCCTGAAGGCCGGCGGTTTGCACCAGGATTAGCGTCTCTTCAATCAACGCATTGAGCTGAATCTGCTGCCACTGGCTTTGTCGCGGACGTGAAAAATCTAACAGCTGTTGAATAACTTTATTGATGGAATCAATTTCGTTAAGCACAACAGATAAATACTCCTGATGTTCCGGCAGGGAGGTTTGCTGGCGGATGATCTGGACGTAGCCACGGATTGCGGTCAGCGGGTTTCTCACTTCATGCGCGACCCCGGCCATCAGTTCACCCAGAGTGGCGAGCCTTTCGGTTTGCGCCAACCGACGCTGGGTCTCTTTCCGGGCGGTTAAATCGGAGAAAATAACCAGCGCTCCAATCAGTTCGCCGTGTGCGTTATGGATCCGGCTGGTGGTAACACTTATCTCAATGGTGCGTTCACGTCCCGGAAAGCTAATCTCCTGAGCCACGTGCTCAGTACCGTGCTCGAGAGTATCCAGTACCGGGCTATGAAACTGCGTGTTGGCAAACAGCGTCGCATAAGATTGACCCACCAGTTCATGCAGCGAGTAACCCGTTATCTGCTCTGCCGCCGGGTTCATGGTGGTGACGTCACCTTGTCTGTCGATGGCGATCACACCATCTGCGGCATTATCAACCTCCAGTGTGATTTTACCAATCTGCGTGGTGGTTACCGCATATTGAATCAGCAACAGCAAAATACGACGCAGGGCATCGCGGTCGCCACGGCGTTCGTCATGAGCGCTAAGGTGATTTTTAATCAGTAGCTGCAGCCCTTTACGCTTAATAGCCGGCAACACCTCCGGGACCACGTCGTCAATCAACGCCTGCACGGAAAACAGCGTCGATTCACCTTTCCAGGCGTCGCTTTCCAGCAAGTTAGCCAACTGGATTTCATCCACCATGCGAACCAGAACGTCGGCCTGATTGGCCAGTTTTTGGCTGTCGGGGGTATTGAGCGCGGCGGCATTAGCAGCCAGTGTTTTAGCCGGGTCCTTCAGCGCATTACCAATATTCTGCATAAAGGCCGCGCGGGCCTGCTGGTTTTTCTCATACAGCCGCTGCGCTTGCTTCAACTTCTTATTAACCAGTACTTCACGGTCCTGGTCACGAATGATAAAGATCTGCGTTCGCGATGAGATCTGGCTGCGAAACAGCCTGATTTCATACAATTCATTATTGATAGTGGCCTGAATAACGCCCTGATGTTGTTCCGCCATACTGGTAATATTTTGCAGATTTAAATGCGGCAGCAGGTGGTCGGCAATTTTATTGCTAATTACCGTGCGGTTGGCTTCTTGATCGTGCACCAACAATCCCAGCGGCAGCAGGGAAACAATCTCTTCATTGATCGCACGCAGGATCCGCAGTTCATTATTTGCCGCATGATTTGGCGCCACTTCGGTTGAACGGGCAGGGAGGTGACGAAAGGTGGTATAACCAAACAGCGCCAGGGCCAGCAACGCGATGTTCAGTAACAGCGGCAGCAGAATGTTTTGCAGCGTATCGAGTAGCAATGAGCCAAATGGAACCTGCCAGACCAGCCGCATATCCGTCGTGTCCAGCGCCGATGAGATCTCAATTTTACTGTTGTTGAAGCTAATACTGACGCTGTCAGGCGACTCTTTTTCATTAACATGTTCAGTCGTTGAGCTGGCATCAGGTACCAGATGGAAACTGTCCAGCGGCATGCCGGCAGGGATCAGGTCATTAATCGGCAGGTCAAAGGCGACAACCGTTGCCAGATGTCCCGGCTGATTAAAGGTCGTGCGCAGCGTGAAGTAATGTCCGTTTTGCCAGACCAGACGGCGCAACGACGAGAAGCTTTCGCGCTCATCCAGCGCATTGGCCTGCTGCAACATTTCAGCGCGCCGGGAGTCGACAATATTACCGATCGTCGATTCCTTAAAGCCGGAAGTCAGATCTTTTAGCGGCAATGTTGAGATAAGGATCAGGCTATTGTCCTGACCATTAAGGTAATACATTGACCATGGAATATTTTCCGCGCCCCACAGCGTATCCAGATAGGTTGAGATTCGTTGGGTCATCTCCAGCGTAGAGCTGTCATGCGAGCCGAAAATCAGCGCCTCGGTTTTTCTGCGAGGTTTTTCAAGATAGTAGACATCTTGTTTCAGGCGAGTTTCCTGCAGCCCTTCTGCGCCAGGCGAGCTCGGCGTGGCGGCAATATTGTCATAAATTTGCCAGGTCACGTATCGCCAGGTATCGACCCTTTTATGAATGGCATGGGTGATATCGACAATCTGATAGCTCTTATCCTTTAGCCAGGTATTGACGGCGCTCTGGACCATGACGCCCATCATCACCAACAGCACCACGATCAGTAATAAGAAGTAACGGGTAATATTTCCCGGTAGTAGGGAGAATCGGGTAGAAGCCGTTGTGTCAGACTGACTCATTCGTGTTTATGACCTGTTAAACGACGCGAAAGTTGAAGGGGCAGTATAAAGGGTAATGTATGAATTGCCATACCTGGACCATGCCACAGAGTTTGCATTGTCTACGTCACATTTTGCTGCAACCCTTGATGGTGCAAAGGTGTACAGCGGATAATAACGGGTACAAATATTTTGTAATGAATGTATACATTTAGCATTAAATAACAAGAAATTAATAATAAGGTTTATTTCTGATCTCGACGTGACGGGATGATTAATAGACGTGATAGTTTTTCATCGGTAGCACAGAGCAGTCAGTTTTGTGTAAAGAAGAGTAAAAAAAAACCGAACGCAGAGCATTCGGTTGAAATAGGGGTAAACAGACATTCATGAATGAATGACGGTAATAAATAAAGTTAATGATGATAGCGAGTCTATTTTAGTTGCGAGTGAAGATTTTTTTTTATCATTCAGTGCTATGGTTGTGTTTTGTTTAATTCATTGATTTATATGTATTTTATAATGATTCTTGACTATTTGTGCTTATTCTCTCCATTTTCTTAATTAAAAAAAGTTCCCTTTTGTTAATATTTTGAAACATCTACATAGATAAATGAAACATCTTTAAAGTATTAGTATCATATTCGTGTTGGATTATTCTGTGTTTTTGCGGAGAATGAAGTTGCCGACTGGTTAATGAGGGTTAGCCAGTGAGCAGTGGCATAAAAAAGCAATAAAGGCATATAACAGAGGGTTAATAACATGAAAGTTAAAGTACTGTCCCTCCTGGTACCGGCTCTGCTGGTAGCAGGCGCAGCAAATGCGGCTGAAATTTACAACAAAGACGGCAACAAATTAGACCTGTACGGTAAAGTCGATGGTCTGCACTATTTCTCTGATGACTCTTCTAAAGATGGTGATCAGACCTATATGCGTATCGGCTTCAAAGGCGAAACCCAGGTTAACGACCAACTGACCGGTTACGGCCAGTGGGAATACCAGATCATGGGTAACTCCTCTGAAAACGAAAACAACGCCTGGACCCGTGTGGCGTTTGCTGGTCTGAAGTTCGCTGATGCAGGTTCTTTCGACTATGGTCGTAACTACGGCGTGGTTTACGACGTAACGTCCTGGACCGACGTTCTGCCGGAATTCGGCGGTGACACCTATGGTGCGGACAACTTCATGCAGCAGCGTGGTAACGGCTTCGCGACCTACCGTAACACCGACTTCTTCGGTCTGGTTGATGGCCTGAACTTTGCCATTCAGTACCAGGGTAAAAACGGTAGCCCGGAAGGCGAAGGCATGACGGGTGTGACCGGCAACGGTCGTGATGCACTGAATCAGAACGGCGACGGCGTTGGCGGATCTATCACCTATGATATCGGTGAAGGCTTCTCCCTGGGTACTGCAGTCACCAGCTCTAAACGTACTGACGAGCAGAACAAGCTGAACTTCGGTACTGGCGATCGTGCTGAAACTTACACTGGTGGTCTGAAATACGACGCGAACAACGTGTACCTGGCAGCACAGTACACCCAGACCTACAACGCAACGCGTGCGGGTAAACTGGGCTGGGCTAACAAAGCACAGAACTTCGAAGCTGTTGCGCAGTACCAGTTCGACTTCGGTCTGCGTCCGTCTGTGGCTTACCTGCAGTCTAAAGGTAAAGACCTGAACAATGGTTACGGTGACCAGGACATCGTGAAATATGTTGATGTTGGCGCAACCTACTACTTCAACAAAAACATGTCCACCTATGTTGATTACAAAATCAACCTGCTGGATGACAACCAGTTCACCCGTGATGCTGGCATCTCTACCGATGATATCGTAGCACTGGGCCTGGTTTACCAGTTCTAATCTGCGCTTATTATTGTTAAAAGGCCCTGCGGGGCCTTTTTTAATGCTTTTTTTCCGCCGTACAAACAACGATTTTTGGTGTACTCTTGCGCCCGTTCGCATGAGGATAATTACGTATGGAAATGAATTTTTATCGCGCAGCGCTGCTGGCTGTGACGATCTTTTTTGTCGGGTGCGATGAGGCCCCGAAACCGGCTCAGACCGCACAATCCGCCACCGTTCTGGAAGGTAAAACGATGGGCACCTTCTGGCGGGTCAGCGCGGTGGGCGTGGATGCCAAACGCGCCAGGGAGTTGCAGGCGAAGATCCAGACTCAGCTTGATGCTGACGATCAGCTTCTTTCAACCTATAAAAATGATTCTGCCCTGATGCGCTTTAATCTGTCGAAAAGCTTGTCGCCGTGGCCGGTCAATGACGCTATGGCGGATATCGTCACGTCGGCGCTGAGAATTGGCGCGAAAACCGATGGGGCGATGGATATCACCGTGGGACCGTTGGTCAACCTGTGGGGTTTCGGTCCGTATCAGCAACCCGTACACATTCCCACTCAGGCGCAAATTGACGCCGCAAAAGCGCAAACCGGACTTTCACATTTGAAAGTGATTAATGAGGCTCATCGGGATTACCTGCAAAAAGACTTGCCGGATCTGTATGTGGATCTGTCTACCGTTGGTGAAGGTTATGCCGCCGATCATCTGGCGCGACTGATGGAGCAAGAGGGGATCGCCCGTTATCTGGTTTCCGTTGGCGGTGCGCTAAACAGCCGTGGTATGAATGCGGAAGGCCATCCATGGCGGGTGGCGATCCAGAAACCCACCGATCGTGAAAACGCGGTGCAAGCGGTTGTCGACATTAACGGGCACGGCATCAGTACCTCCGGTAGCTACCGTAACTATTACGAGCTGGACGGTAAACGCCTGTCGCATGTTATCGATCCGCAAACGGGGCGTCCGATCGAACACAATCTGGTGTCTGTGACGGTGATAGCCCCTACGGCGCTGGAGGCTGACGGCTGGGATACCGGTTTGATGGTGCTCGGCCCGGAAAAGGCCAAAGAAGTGGTGCGTCGTGAAGGGCTGGCGGTCTATATGATTGTGAAAGAGGGGCAAGGGTTTAAAACCTGGATGTCGCCGCAGTTTAAAAGCTTTCTGCTCAGCGAAAAAAATTAAAAAGCAAGATTGCGGGTTTTTATACCTGGCTATCAGGACACACTGAGGCTAAGCGCTATGCTTAACAAAGGAGTCCATAATGAAAAGTCGTTTACGCATAACGGATGATGACCGCTGGCAGTCTGTTGTGGATCGTGATGCTGACGCCGACGGTCAGTTTGTTTTCGCCGTCCACACCACCGGTATTTTCTGCCGTCCGTCCTGTCGGGCGAAACATGCGCTGCGCAAAAATGTCAGTTTCTTTGCTGATGCCCAGCAGGCGCAGGCCGCCGGGTTTCGGCCCTGTAAACGCTGCCAGCCGGATAAAGACAGCGCGCAGCAGCATCGGCTGGACAAAATAGCCCACGCCTGTCAGTTGCTGGAGCAGGAGTCGCCCCTCACGCTGGATGAGCTGGCGCAGCAGGTGGCGATGAGCCCGTATCACTTGCACCGTCTGTTTAAAGCCACGACGGGCATGACCCCGAAAGCGTGGCAGCAGTCCTGGCGCGCTCGTCGTCTGCGCGATGCCCTGGCAAAAGGGGCGCCAGTAACCGAGGCGATTTTGAACGCCGGATTCCCCGACAGCAGCAGTTATTACCGACAAGCGGATCAGGCACTAGGTATGACCGCCAGGCAATTTCGCAAAGGCGGCGACAACGTTTCTGTGCGCTATACCCTGACAGATTGCGCCCTGGGGCGTTGCCTGGTGGCGGAAAGCGAACGCGGTATCTGCGCGATCTTGCTGGGTGATGATGATGCTACATTGGTCGCGGAACTGCATGAGCTGTTTCCCGCCGCTCAGGATGAAGCAGCCGATGCTGATTTCCAGCAGCATGTGCGTGAGGTCATCGCCGTGATCAATACGCGCAATACGCCACTGTCGCTGCCGCTGGATATCCGCGGGACCGCATTCCAGCTGCAGGTGTGGCAGGCGCTGCGCGCAATCCCATGTGGTAAGACGGTTAGTTACCAGCAGTTAGCCAGCGCCATCGGTAAACCGAAAGCGGTGCGCGCGGTGGCCAGCGCCTGCGGAGCCAACAAACTGGCGATTGTCATCCCGTGTCACCGGGTGATCCGTAATGATGGCGCGCTTTCGGGCTACCGCTGGGGTATTGCGCGCAAAGCGCAGTTACTGCAACGAGAAACTACTGGGGAGGAAACGTAATGCTTGATCTCTTTGCGGATGAGAAACCCTGGCAGGAACCGCTGGCATCCGGCGCGGTAATTTTGCGGCGTTTTGCCTTTGAGTCCGCACCGTCTTTGCTGCAGGCGATCGCGGCTGTCGCCCGACAGTCGCCGTTTCGCCAGATGGTGACGCCCGGCGGTTACACGATGTCGGTGGCGATGACCAACTGCGGTCATTTGGGCTGGACGACGGATCAACATGGCTACCTTTATTCTCCGTTTGACCCGCTTTCCGGTGCGCCATGGCCGCCGATGCCGGATGCTTTCGCTGCGCTGTGCCAGCAGGCGGCAACGGCGGCGGGCTATGCCGATTTTCAACCCGATGCCTGCCTTATTAACCGCTACACGCCAGGGGCGAAACTGTCATTACATCAGGATAAAGACGAACCTGACCTGCGGGCGCCTATCGTTTCTGTTTCGCTGGGGTTATCGGCCATCTTTCAGTTTGGCGGTTTGCGCCGTAATGACCCTTTAAAACGTTTACTGCTGGAGCATGGCGATGTCGTGGTATGGGGTGGGAACTCACGGCTGTTTTATCATGGGATCCAGCCGCTTAAGACAGGGTATCATCCGTTAACCGGTGACTGTCGTTACAATCTGACGTTTCGCCAGGCTGGTAAAAAAGAATAAAAATAAGAATTATTATTGCTGTCGGCAAAGAGATGTTTAAACTGCGGGCTGTTATTACTTGTCCGGGTTGTTTGCATGGAACTTTTACTTCTTGTCTGGCGGCAGTATCGCTGGCCATTTATCAGCGTCATGGCGCTCAGCCTCGCCAGCGCTGCATTGGGAATTGGGCTGATTGCGTTTATTAACCAGCGCCTGATTGAAACGGTCGACACCACGTTGATGGTGCTGCCGGAGTTTCTTGGCCTGCTGCTATTGTTGATGATTGTTACCCTTGGCTCACAGCTGGCGTTAACCACGCTGGGACACCACTTTGTTTACCGCCTGCGTAGTGAATTTATCAAGCGTATTCTGGACACCCACGTCGAGCGTATCGAACAACTTGGCAGCGCCTCGTTGCTGGCCGGTTTAACCAGCGATATCCGCAACATCACCATTGCTTTTGTTCGTCTGCCTGAGCTGGTGCAGGGGATTATCCTGACTATTGGGTCGGCGGCGTATCTGGCGATGCTATCAACCAAAATGCTGCTGGTGACGGCAATCTGGATGGCAATCACCATCTGGGGCGGGTTTGTGCTGGTTGCGCGGGTATATAAACATATGGCGACCCTGCGCGAAACAGAAGACAAATTGTACAACGATTACCAGACGGTGCTGGAAGGGCGCAAAGAGTTGACGCTCAACCGCGAGCGCGCCGAGCATATCTTTAATCAATTATACGTCCCGGACGCTAAAGAATATCGTCACCATATTATCCGTGCCGATACCTTCCACCTCAGCGCGGTGAACTGGTCGAACATTATGATGCTGGGCGCCATTGGCCTGGTGTTCTGGATGGCTAACAGTCTGGGCTGGGCGGATACCGCCGTGGCGGCGACCTATTCGCTGACGCTGTTATTCCTGCGTACGCCGCTGCTTTCTGCCGTTGGCGCATTGCCGACGCTGCTCACCGCACAGGTCGCTTTTAACAAGCTGAATAAATTCTCACTGGCGCCCTTTAAGGCCGAATTCCCGCGACCAACCGCGTTTCCGGACTGGCAAACGCTGGAGCTGCGTAACGTGGTATTCCACTATCAGGATAATGCGTTCTCTGTCGGACCGGTAAATCTGACTATTCGTCGCGGGGAACTGATCTTCCTGATTGGCGGCAATGGTAGCGGGAAATCCACACTGGCTATGTTACTCACCGGGTTGTATCAGCCGCAGTCAGGCGAGATCCTGCTCGACGGCAAAGCGGTTGCTGTCGAAAAACCAGAGGACTATCGCAAGCTGTTCTCCGCCGTGTTTACCGACGTCTGGTTGTTCGACAAACTGCTCGGTCCGGAAGGTAAAGAGGCCGATCCGGCACTGGTGGCGAAGTGGCTGGAACATCTGAAGATGGGTCACAAGCTTGAGCTGAACGATGGGCGTATTCTCAATCTCAAGCTGTCGAAAGGGCAGAAAAAACGCGTGGCGCTGCTGCTGGCGCTGGCGGAGGAGCGTGACATTATTCTGCTGGATGAATGGGCTGCCGATCAGGACCCGCACTTCCGCCGTGAGTTCTATCAGGTGTTATTGCCGCTGATGCAGGAAATGGGTAAAACCATCTTCGCTATTAGCCATGACGATCACTATTTTGTTCACGCCGATCGTCTGTTGGAGATGCGTAACGGACAGTTAAGTGAATTAGTGGGTAATGAGCGTGACGCCGCCTCGCGAGATGCCGTCGCTCGTACTGCGTAATCCCTGCAACCGCCGGTTTTTTAGCCGCCCGGCGGTTGCGTTTATTGTTATTTACATAAATCGGCATCATGATTAATGATATTTCATATCATGGATTTATGATTAATGTCCGCATTCAACAAAAACAGCGCCAGACTGCGTGATGAAGAGCGTGCGCGCCTCATCTGGCTGCTGACCACTGATAAAGCCATTATTTCCACGCTGTTGGGCAAGCTTACCCTGGCTGAGCAATATGACGTCGGTACCTTAGCCGACGATATTGCTGAGGTAGGGGCGCTGGTGGCGCACCTGCCGCCGCCCGATCTGGCCGATACCCTCGAAGCATTACCTTCTGAAGAGCGCCACGCCCTGTGGCGGCTGGTCCAAAATGAAAAACGCGGTAACGTCCTGCTTGAGGCGTCAGAAAACGTCTGGGACGATCTGATTGATGAGATGAGCGACCGCGAGCTGCTGGATGCCCTGCAATATCTCGACATCGATGAACAGATTTATCTGGTCCAGCATCTGCCGCGTAATCTCACAGGCCGTCTGCTGGCAACGTTACCCGCAGAGGAGCGGGCGCGCGTGCGCCAGGTGTTGCACTATGAGAAGAATCGCGTCGGTGCGATTATGGAGTTCGAAGTCATCACCGTGCGCCCGGACGTGACGCTGGAAGTGGTGCAGCGCTATTTACGGCGGCTGGGCAGGATGCCGGAGAACACCGATAAACTTTTCGTAACCGATCGCAATAAGGTGCTGGTCGGCGAACTGACGCTAACCTGTATCCTGCTCAATGATGTGCAGCGTAAAGTCAGCGAGGTGATGGAAGATGACCCACTCACCTTTTCCCCGGAAGACATTGCCGAAAACGCCGCGCGTACATTCGAACGTGACAACCTGGTCAGTGCCGCGGTGGTTGATCCTGCCGGTAAGTTGATGGGCCGTTTGACCATTGATGAGATCGTTGATGTGGTATACGAAGAGACCGATACCGATCTGCGTCGAATGGGGGGCTTGAGCGCCGAAGAGGATGTGTTTGCTCCTGTTACCAAAGCGGTAAAAACCCGCTGGGCATGGTTGGCCATTAATCTCTGTACCGCCTTTATCGCCTCGCGGGTCATTGATGGCTTTGAACATACGATCTCGCAACTGGTGGCGCTGGCCTCGCTGATGCCGATTGTGGCAGGGATCGGCGGCAATACCGGAAATCAAACTATTACCATGATTGTTCGCGCGTTGGCGCTACAAAATATTCAGCCGGGAAACCTGACATTTTTGATCCTGCGCGAGATGGGCGTGGCGCTGGTAAATGGCCTCGTCTGGGGTGGGATTATGGGCGGCATTACCTGGTGGCTGTACGATGATATGGCGCTCGGCGGCGTGATGACCCTGGCGATGATGCTTAATCTGCTGATGGCGGCGTTGATGGGGGTGATTATTCCCATGACGATGGTGAAGCTCGGGCGCGACCCGGCGGTCGGCTCAAGCGTCATGATTACGGCAATCACCGATACCGGCGGTTTCTTTATTTTTCTCGGTCTGGCAACGCTATTTCTGATGTAGCCGCGCGTTTACGTCTGACGATGCGCGGCAGGATGAGCATCGTCATCACCCCGGCAACCACGCCAATCGCCAGGTTGCCGGTAGCGACCGTTGCGCCGACGGTTATCAGCATGACCAGCGTTTCAGTAACGGGGATTTTCGTCAGTGTCGCGGGCTGGATACTCTGCCAACTGAAGGTTTTCACCGCCACAATCACCATAATTCCCGCCAGCACCGACATGGGTATTTTCGCCATGACTTCGCTCAACGCGGTGACTAGCAGCAGCAACACCAGCCCGGCGGCAATCGTCGAAACGCGGCTGCGTCCTTTGCCCATCTCGACGTTAACGATGGTCTGACCAATCATCGCGCACCCGGCAATGCCGCCATAAAATCCGGCCAGAATATTGGCTATCCCCAGTCCAGTGCTCTCTCGATTCTTATTCGACGGTGTCACCGTCAGATCATCTACCAGACGGGCGGTTAACAGCGACTCCATCAAACCGACAAAAGCGATGCTCAGCGCACAGGGCCAGATAATGGCCAATGTTTGCAGGTTGAGCGGCACTAACAACTGCGTTAACCCCGGAAGGCTACCGCTCATTGAACCTCCATCACCGACGGTTGGTAACAGTTGCCCACTGCTTACAGTAAATATCGTCAGCAGCACGATGGCGATAAGCGGCGCGGGGATTGTTTTAATCAATCGCGGAACCCACAGCACAATCAGCAGCGTCAGGATAAACAGTCCCCAGATTAGCGGGCTTTTCCCCCAGAAATGCGGGACCTGGGCAAAGAAAATCAAAATGCCCAGGGCGTTGACAAAGCCGGTCATGACGGCTGTAGGAATGAATCGCATCAGACGCGCCATCCCTGATACGCCAAACAGGATCTGAATCATCCCAGCCAGCACCACCGCAGGCAGAATGTACTGCACGCCATGTTGATGCACCATCGGACCAATCACCAGCGCAACCGACCCTGCCGCGGCGGTAACCATTGCCGGACGGCCGCCTAAAAAAGACATTGCCAGGCACAACACGACGGAAGCGATCAGGCTGACTTTAGGATCGACGCCCGCAATAACGGAAAAAGAGATCACTTCCGGGATCAGCGCCAGGGCGGTTACCACCCCCGCCAGCGTTTCTCGTACCAACAGGCGGGGTTGTCGCAGTACGGCGCGGGTGCTCTGTTCTGTCACCGCAGGGGAGGAGTGTGTTGCAGACATAGTAACTCTCAGGTCAGAAAGGGCCTGATAACAGCAGACCGACAGGCATCCGTGCGTGAATAGCAAAGCGCAGCATAGTACGCGTCTGGCGGGCAGGTTTCCAGAAGTGATTGTCAATAACCGTATAAATTATCAACGTATTAATAACATTTTTAAAATTAAAATATAATTTATAAACAATATTTAATTATTTTTACTTAAGTGTTACCGTTGGTGCCGCTCGATTTTCACCTGCATTAAAAGCAAAAAGCGATACTAAAAGTAAGGCATTAACATTATGAAAAAAGTGACTGCCATGCTCTTCACCATGGCTGTAGGGCTGAACGTTGTCTCAATGGCAGCAAAAGCGAAAGCGGCGGAAGAGCAGGAAACGGATGTACTGTTGATTGGCGGCGGTATCATGAGCGCCACGCTGGGAACCTATTTACAAGAGCTGGAGCCACAATGGTCAATGACCATGGTCGAGCGACTGGATGGCGTCGCTCAGGAAAGTTCGAACGGCTGGAACAACGCCGGAACCGGCCACTCCGCACTGATGGAGCTGAACTACACGCCTAAAAAGGCCGACGGTAGCATCAGCATTGAAAAGGCAGTCGAAATCAACGAAGCCTTCCAGATTTCCCGTCAGTTTTGGGCTTATCAGGTCAATAATGGTGTGATGCATGAACCGCGCTCATTTATCACTACCGTCCCGCATATGAGTTTTGTCTGGGGCGACGAGAACGTGAATTTCCTGCGCGCCCGTTACACCGCACTGCAGCAGAGCACCTTATTCCGTGGTATGCGTTATTCCGAAGATCACGCGCAGATTAAAGAGTGGGCGCCGCTGGTCATGGAAGGTCGCGATCCGAAACAGAAAGTCGCGGCAACACGCACCGAGATTGGTACTGACGTTAACTATGGTGAAATCACGCGCCAACTGATTGCCTCGTTGCAGAAGAAGCCCAACTTTGCGCTGCAACTGAGCACCGAAGTACGAGGCTTTAAGCGTAATGCAGACAATAGCTGGACCGTTACGGTCGCCGATCTGAAAAACAACGAAGCGGAACATGATATCAAGGCGAAGTTTGTCTTTATTGGTGCCGGTGGCGCTGCGCTGAAGCTGTTGCAGGAAACCGACATTCCAGAAGCGAAAGGCTATGCCGGATTCCCGGTTGGCGGCCAGTTCCTGGTGGCAGAAAACCCGGACGTAGTGAATCGCCACCTGGCGAAAGTGTATGGTCAGGCCTCTGTGGGCGCGCCGCCGATGTCGGTACCGCACATCGATACCCGTATCCTGGATGGCAAGCGTGTCGTGCTGTTTGGGCCATTCGCGACATTCTCCACCAAGTTCCTGAAAAACGGTTCATTGTGGGATCTGCTCAGCTCGACCACGACGTCGAACTTTATGCCGATGGTCAACGTAGGTCTGGATAACTTCGATCTGGTGAAATATCTGGTAAGTCAGGTGATGCTGAGCGATGACGACCGTTTTGCCGCACTGCAAGAATACTATCCGCAGGCGAAAAAAGAGGACTGGCGTCTATGGCAGGCGGGTCAGCGTGTGCAGATCATTAAAAGTGATGCAGAAAAGGGCGGCGTGCTACGTCTGGGAACTGAAGTGGTCAGCGATAAAGAAGGTACGATTGCTGCACTGCTGGGCGCTTCGCCTGGTGCATCAACCGCGGCGCCGATCATGCTGCATCTGATGGAAAAAGTGTTTAAAGATAAAGTCGCCAGCCCCGAGTGGCAGGCGAAGCTGAAAACGATTATTCCGTCTTATGGTACTAAACTGAACGGAAACGTTGAGGCAACTGAACAAGAGCTGCAATACACCAGCGAAGTTCTGGGTCTGAAATACGACAAGCCGCAGGTTGCCGATGAAGCGCCAAAACCGCAGTTGAAACCTCAGGCTCAACCGCAGCCTGAGCAGAAAGCTGTGGCGGATATCGCGCTGTAAATAAAATGCCGGATAAGCGCAGCGCTTATCCGGCCTGGTTCACGCGTCTGTAGGCCGGATAAGGCGGAACGCCGCCATCCGGCACATTCTCACTTAGCGCGCGACTGCGTCCTGAATCTTCTCTTCCGCTTTCCAGATACGGTATTTCACTTCCACGTTTTCTGGGGTGTAGACCACAATCGGCAACTTGCTGTTGTAGCGCAGCATACCGTCATCACCCAGATACGCGGTAATAAATTTCTTCTCTTTTTTACCGTCAGGGCAGGCCATCATGGTTGAAACCGGAGAGGTGACTTTGTCGAAAACATAGTAGTCGTATCCCCAACCTTCCAGCGTTTTGCTATCCAGTTCTCCGCCCAGGCGATGTTGGTTGCAGTCGACCTCCAGCGTCTGGCCGATCAATAGTTCTACTTTCAGGGTAGATTCATCTTTCTCAGGGGGAAGCTGGATTACCTGGCGCTTCATACCCTTTTCCGCTTTAGGATACGGGGCGACTTTTTCCAGCGGCTGAGCACCGGTATCGTTACTGCCAGCCCAGGCAGAGGTGCTGGCAAAGGCGGCGAAAAGCACGGCAGGGACAATTGTCTTCATCTTATTGTTCACAGTGTTTCCTTTCTTCTGTCTTATGAACGAGTCTCGGGCAGGTTAACATATTTGCATTATCTATTAATCTGGATTTACTTATATTTTCAGTGAGTATTTTAGCGTTGTTGGTTATGTGTAGCGATATATTCTAAGATTTATCTTAATTTTAAGATTATTCTCTTTGTGATGTATTCGTTGTGTAATTTATTATATAACCAATTGAAATGTGAGCAAAAGCGCATTTTTTCCCGTCAACTCAACACTCTTTTGATCCGGCAACAGCATTTACCCCGATCGGGGTATGCTCCTCTTACACATCCTGAAATATCTTACGACTAAAAATAACTACTCATAAATAGTGCAGTTTTTTATGTCGTTCAACCCGCCGGGGGAGAGCGTCATTATGGAAGGACAATGTCATGGTTGATTTATCCCGTCGAGGCATGTTGACAGGCAGTTGGCGTAACGCCAACGCAGGGATCCGTCCGCCGTGGAGCAAGGAAGACTCTCACTTTCTGGCCCATTGCCTTCGTTGTGACGCCTGCATCCAGGCGTGTGAAACCGACATCCTGCAGCGAGGCCAGGGTGGTTATCCGAGCGTAAATTTCAAACACGGCGAGTGCAGCTTTTGTTATGCCTGCGCAGAGGCCTGTCCAGAATCACTTTTTCTTCCGCGCCACACCAGGGCATGGGATCTGAATTTTACGATCGGGGAAAACTGTCTCGCACACCAGTCAGTTGAGTGTCATCGCTGTCAGGATAGCTGTGAACCCATGGCCATAACCTTTCGCCCCACGCTGTCCGGTATTTATCAGCCACAGCTCGACAATCAGGCCTGTAACGGATGCGGCGCGTGTGTCGCGATTTGCCCGGTATCAGCCATTAATGCGGAGTACAACCATGGACAGTAACTGGCAGGTCTGCAGCCTGGTCGTTCAGGCCAAAAGTCAGCATATCAATGATATCGCCACGCAGTTGCGTTTGTTTCCGGGTTGCGAAGTTGCACTTAGCGATGTGGAAAGCGGCCAGCTCATTGTGGTGGTGGAAGCAGAGCAAAGTGAAACGTTAATGAAAACTATTGAGTCAGTGCGCAACGTTGCGGGCGTGCTGGCGGTGTCGCTGGTTTATCACCAGCAGGATGAGCAAGGTGAGGAAACACCATGAAACTCAGTCGTCGTAGCTTTATGAAAGCTAACGCCGTTGCGGCCGCTGCGGCGGCTGCCGGGTTAAGCGTGCCGGGCGTAGCCCGCGCGGTAGTCGGTCAGCAAGAAGCCATCAAATGGGACAAAGCCCCGTGCCGTTTCTGCGGGACAGGCTGTGGCGTATTGGTCGGGACGCAGCAAGGGCGTGTAGTGGCATGCCAGGGCGATCCGGATGCGCCGGTTAACCGTGGGCTTAACTGCATCAAAGGTTACTTCCTGCCGAAAATCATGTACGGAAAAGACCGTTTAACACAGCCGATGCTGCGCATGAAGGACGGAAAGTATCACAAAGAGGGTGAATTCACGCCGATTAGCTGGGAGCAGGCCTTTGACGTGATGGAAGAGAAATTCAAAACGTCCATGAAAGAAAAAGGCCCAGAGTCTATCGGCATGTTCGGCTCGGGTCAGTGGACGATTTGGGAAGGTTACGCCGCCGCCAAATTGTTTAAAGCCGGCTTCCGTTCTAATAACATCGACCCGAACGCGCGTCACTGCATGGCGTCAGCGGTGGTTGGTTTTATGCGTACCTTTGGTATGGATGAGCCGATGGGCTGTTATGACGATATTGAGCATGCCGATGCTTTCGTTTTGTGGGGCGCGAATATGGCGGAGATGCACCCGATTCTGTGGTCGCGCATCACCAACCGTCGTCTGTCCGATCCGAATGTTACCGTCGCGGTGCTCTCCACCTTCCAGCATCGTAGTTTTGAGCTGGCGGATAACGGTATGGTCTTCACGCCGCAAACCGATCTGGTGATCCTCAACTACATCGCAAACTACATCATTCAAAACAATGCGATCAACCAGGATTTCTTTAGCAAGCACGTTAACCTGCGTAAAGGGGTGACGGACATCGGCTACGGCCTGCGTCCAACCCATCCGCTGGAAAAAGCGGCGAAGAATCCAGGTTCCGATGCCTCTGAACCGATGAGCTTTGAGGATTACAAAGCCTTCGTTGCTGAGTACACGCTGGATAAAACCGCCGAAATGACCGGCGTACCGAAAGATCAACTGGAACAGTTGGCGCAGTTGTATGCCGATCCGAAGAAAAAAGTCATCTCCTACTGGACGATGGGCTTTAACCAGCATACCCGCGGCGTGTGGGCCAACAACCTGGTCTATAACCTGCACCTGCTGACCGGTAAAATTTCTCAGCCAGGCTGTGGTCCGTTCTCATTGACCGGTCAGCCTTCCGCCTGCGGTACCGCGCGTGAAGTTGGGACGTTCTCCCATCGTCTGCCTGCGGACATGGTGGTCACCAACGAAAAACACCGCGATATCTGTGAGAAGCACTGGAATATCCCATCAGGGACCATTCCGGCAAAGGTCGGGCTGCATGCCGTGGCGCAAGACCGTGCGCTGAAAGATGGCAAACTCAATGTCTACTGGACGATGTGCACCAACAACATGCAGGCCGGTCCGAACATCAACGAAGAGCGTATGCCGGGCTGGCGCGATCCGCGCAACTTCATCATCGTCTCCGATCCGTACCCGACGGTCAGCGCCCTGTCAGCCGATCTGATCCTACCGACCGCAATGTGGGTAGAGAAAGAAGGGGCTTACGGTAACGCGGAACGACGCACTCAGTTCTGGCGTCAGCAGATTAAAGCGCCGGGTGAATCGAAATCGGATCTGTGGCAACTGGTGCAGTTTTCCCGTCGCTTCAAAACAGAAGAGGTATGGCCGGAAGAACTACTGGCGCAGAAACCGGAGCTGCGCGGCAAAACGCTGTATGACGTGCTGTTCGCCACGCCAGCCGTGACCAAATTCCCGGTAGCTGAACTGGCTGAAGATCAGCTCAACGATGAATCCCGCGAGCTGGGCTTCTATCTGCAAAAAGGGCTGTTCGAAGAGTACGCCTGGTTTGGCCGTGGCCACGGGCACGATCTCGCACCATTCGACGATTACCACAAAGCGCGCGGTTTACGCTGGCCGGTCGTTGAGGGCAAAGAGACCCAGTGGCGCTACAGCGAAGGCAACGACCCGTACGTGAAAGCGGGGGAAAGCTACAAGTTCTACGGTAAGCCGGACGGCAAAGCGGTCATCTTCGCGCTGCCATTTGAACCTGCCGCTGAAGCGCCGGATAAAGAGTATGACCTGTGGCTTTCCACTGGACGTGTGCTGGAGCACTGGCATACCGGCAGCATGACGCGTCGTGTGCCTGAACTGCACCGCGCCTTCCCGGAAGCTGTGCTGTTTATCCACCCGCTGGATGCAAAAGCGCGCGATCTGCGCCGTGGCGATAAAGTCAAAGTGGTTTCCCGCCGTGGCGAAGTTATCTCGATTGTTGAAACGCGCGGGCGTAACCGTCCGCCGCAGGGGCTGGTATACATGCCGTTCTTCGATGCCGCACAGCTGGTGAACAATCTGACGCTGGATGCGACGGATCCGCTCTCCAAAGAGACGGATTTCAAGAAGTGCGCCGTGAAACTGGCGAAGGTGTAACGCGTTATGTCCCGGTCAGCAAAACCCCAAAATGGCCGCCGCCGTTTTCTGCGCGACATGGTTCGCGCGGCGGGCGGGCTGGCCGTCGTTGGCGTGGCGCTGGGGTTACAACAGCAAACCGCACGTGCAACCGGCGTGCGGTTACGCCCGCCAGGCGCACTGAGCGAGGAGGCATTCGCCAGCGCCTGTGTGCGCTGCGGTCAGTGCGTTCAGGCATGCCCGTATGACACGCTGAAACTGGCGACGCTGGCCTCCGGGCTGGCAGCAGGTACGCCCTATTTTGTCGCCCGCGATATTCCTTGCGAAATGTGTGAGGACATTCCGTGCGCCAAAGTCTGCCCCAGCGGCGCGTTGGACAAGGAAATTGAATCCATTGACGATTCGCGTATGGGGCTGGCGGTACTGCTGGATCACGAAAACTGCCTCAACTATCAAGGGCTACGCTGCGATGTTTGCTATCGCGAGTGCCCGAAAATCGATGAGGCTATCACCCTTGAGCTGGACCGCAATATGCGTACCGGCAAGCATGCGCGGTTTATTCCAACCGTCCATAGCGATGCCTGTACCGGCTGCGGGAAATGCGAAAAAGTCTGCGTACTGGAGCAGCCGGCAATAAAAGTGCTGCCGCTGTCGCTGGCGAAAGGGGAGTTAGGACACCATTACCGCTTCGGCTGGCTGGAGGGGAACAATGGCAAATCGTAAACGTGACGCCGGGCGTGAAGCGCAGGCAAAAAAAGGGTGGTGGAAGAGTCATCGCTGGCTGCTGCTGCGTCGTCTGAGTCAGTTTCTGATACTGGCGATGTTCCTGAGCGGCCCGTGGTTTGGCGTATGGATCCTGCATGGCAATTACAGTGGCAGCCTGCTGTTGGATACTGTCCCATTCACCGATCCGCTAATTACGTTGCAAAGCCTGGCCAGCGGACACCTGCCGGCAACGGTTGCGTTAACGGGGGCGGTCGTCATCACGGTGCTGTATGCCCTTGCGGGTAAGCGTCTGTTTTGCAGCTGGGTTTGTCCGATGAACCCGGTCACCGATTTAGCCAGTTGGTTACGCAGAAGGTTTGACCTGAATCAGTCCGCGACCCTACCGCGCTATATACGGTATGTCCTGCTGGTGGTTATCCTGGTCGGTTCCGCCTTGACCGGTACGCTGCTGTGGGAATGGATAAATCCTGTCTCTCTGCTCGGACGGAGTCTGATAATGGGATTTGGCAATGGAGCGCTGCTGATTCTGGCGCTGTTTTTATTTGATCTACTGGTCGTTGAGCATGGCTGGTGCGGGCATCTCTGCCCACTGGGCGCACTGTATAGCGTAGTGGGAAGTAAAGGCGCATTAACCGTTTCGGCAAAAGAACGTAACAGATGTAACCGCTGTATGGATTGTTTTCATGTTTGCCCGGAACCGCATGTGCTACGTGCGCCGGTGCTGGATGAGCAAAGCCCGGTGCAGGTAACCAGTCGCGATTGCATGGCCTGCGGTCGCTGCGTGGATGTCTGTTCTGAGGATGTTTTTACAATAACAACACGATGGAGTTCGGGAGCGAAATCATGAAAAGCCATGACCTGATTAAAAAGCTGAGTCAATGGACGGCCCTGCTTGCCCTGGTCGTCAGTGGGGCCGTTTGGGCTGCAAACGGAGTGGACCTAAGCCAGTCACCGGAAGTCTCAGGGACGCAGGAAGGGGCGATTCGCATGCCGAAAGAGCAGGAGCGTATGCCGCTGAACTATGTGAATCAACCGCCAATGGTTCCGCACAGCGTTGAAGGGTATCAGGTGACGACCAATACTAACCGCTGCCTGCAGTGCCACGGTGTGGAAAGCTATCGCACCACCGGCGCGCCGCGCATCAGTCCGACGCACTTTATGGACAGCGACGGCAAGGTATTGGCTGAAGTCGCGCCGCGTCGTTATTTCTGTCTGCAATGTCACGTCCCGCAGGCTGACGCTGCGCCGATTGTTGAAAATACCTTCACCCCCTCGAAAGGTTACGGGAAATAAGAGGTCATTATGGAAAATTCTAACCGTAAACCAGGCTGGATTAAGCGCGTCTGGCAATGGTGGCGTCGCCCCAGCCGTCTGGCGCTCGGCACGCTGTTGTTAATCGGCTTTGTGGGCGGCATTATTTTCTGGGGCGGCTTTAATACCGGTATGGAAAAGGCCAATACGGAAGAGTTCTGCATTAGCTGTCACGAAATGCGCAATACGGTGTACCAGGAATATATGGAAACCGTACACTACAACAACCGCAGCGGTGTGCGTGCGACTTGTCCTGATTGCCACGTCCCACATGAGTGGGGCCCGAAAATGATCCGTAAGATCAAGGCCAGTAAAGAGCTGTACGCGAAGGCGCTGGGGTTAATAGATACACCGCAGAAATTTGAAGATCATCGTCTGACGATGGCGCAAAATGAGTGGCGGCGTATGAAAGATAATAATTCGCAAGAGTGTCGCAACTGTCACAACTTCGAGTTTATGGATTTAACCGCCCAGAAAGGCGTTGCGGCCAAAATGCATGACCAGGCCGTGAAAGACGGGCAAACCTGTATTGACTGTCATAAAGGGATAGCGCACAAACTGCCTGATATGCGCGAAGTCAAACCGGGCTTTTAACAGGATGTAGATAACCAGGTATGCTTGAAGCCAGAGAATTACTTTGCGAGCGGGATGACAGAATACTGTTCAGCGATCTGTCATTTCGCGTCAACGCAGGGGAATGGGTACAAATTACCGGCAGCAACGGCGCGGGGAAAACCACTTTGCTGCGGTTGCTTACCGGGCTGGCGCGTCCCGACGCAGGGGAGGTTTGCTGGCAAGAGCAACCCCTGCATCACGTGCGGGACAGCTACCATCAGCAATTGCTGTGGATCGGACATCAGCCGGGGATAAAAACCCGGCTTTCGGCGTTGGAGAACCTGCGTTTTTTCCATCACGATGGCGACATCGCACAGTGTCTGGACGCGCTGGCGCAGGCGGGACTTGCCGGATACGAAGATATTCCGGTGAATCAGCTTTCCGCCGGACAACAGCGGCGCGTGGCGCTGGCCCGTTTGTGGCTGACCCGCGCCCGGCTGTGGATCCTCGATGAACCCTTTACCGCCATTGATGTAAACGGCGTTGAGCGACTGACTCAGCGTATGGCACAGCATACGGAACAGGGCGGTATTGTCATTCTCACTACCCACCAGCCGCTTAATGTTGAGACCAATAAAGTGCGACGTATTGCGCTGACCAGCGAGAGGGCAACGCAATGATGTGGCGAATCTTCCGTTTAGAACTGCGAGTTGCGTTTCGTCATAGTGCGGAAATCGCCAATCCTTTATGGTTCTTTCTGATTGTTATCACGTTGTTTCCTCTGAGCATTGGGCCGGAGCCACAGCTGCTGGCGCGTATTGCGCCAGGCATTATCTGGGTTGCGGCGCTGCTGGCGTCATTGCTGGCGCTGGAGCGCTTGTTTCGTGATGACTTACAGGACGGCAGCCTTGAGCAGTTGATGCTGCTGTCGCTGCCGCTTCCGGCGGTCGTGCTGGCGAAAGTGATGGCGCACTGGGTCGTAACCGGTTTGCCGCTGTTAATCCTCTCTCCGCTGGTGGCATTACTGCTGGGCATGGATATGTACGGCTGGAAAATTATGGCGCTGACTTTGCTGCTCGGCACGCCGACGCTGGGTTTTCTCGGCGCGCCTGGCGTAGGTCTGACGGTGGGTTTAAAGCGCGGCGGCGTGCTGTTAAGCGTGCTGGTTCTCCCGCTTACTATTCCACTACTGATTTTTGCGACCGCGGCGATGGATGCGGCCTCCATGCACTTGCCTGTTGAAGGATACATGGCGATTCTGGGGGCGTTGTTGGTAGGCAGCGCCACGTTAAGCCCGTTTGCCACGGCTGCGGCGTTACGGATCAGCGTGCAGTAATGCGACAGGATTTGCAGGCCGGGCAAGGCGCTCCGGCAAAACGGATATTAATTAATGGAGTCTGGTGACTGAACTATGTGGAAAACACTTCATCAATTGGCGATGCCCCCTCGGCTCTATCAGATCTGCGGCTGGTTTATTCCGTGGCTGGCGATTGCCAGCGCGGTGGTATTAATAACCGGATGGGTGTGGGGCTTTGGCTTCGCGCCGGCTGATTATCAGCAGGGACAGAGCTATCGCATCATTTATCTGCACGTTCCGGCGGCAATCTGGTCGATGGGAATTTATGCCTCGATGGCTGTTGCGGCGTTTATCGGCCTGGTCTGGCAGATGAAAATGGCCAATCTGGCGCTGGCTGCGATGGCGCCCATTGGCGCTGTGTTTACCTTTATTGCGCTGGTGACGGGGTCCGCATGGGGCAAACCGATGTGGGGAACCTGGTGGGTCTGGGATGCCCGACTCACCTCTGAACTGGTGTTGCTGTTTCTCTACGTTGGCGCCATTGCATTGTGGCATGCGTTTGACGACCGCCGCCTGGCAGGGCGTGCCGCCGGTATTCTGGTGTTGATTGGTGTGGTCAACTTACCGATTATTCACTACTCGGTCGAGTGGTGGAACACGCTGCATCAGGGGTCAACCCGTATGCAGCAAAGCATCGATCCGGCAATGCGCGCACCGCTGCGTCTGGCGATTGTCGGTTACCTGTTGCTGTTTGTCACGCTGGCGCTAATGCGCATGCGTAACCTGATTTTGATGATGGAAAAACGCCGCCCGTGGGTGAGCGAACTGATCTTAAAAAGAGGCCGCCAATGACCCCTGCATTTGCATCATGGAGTGATTTTTTCGCGATGGGCGGTTACGCCTTGTATGTCTGGCTGGCTGTTGCCATGAGCGTTATTCCGCTGCTGGTGCTGGTGCTGCATTCAACATTACAGCATCGCGCAATCTTACGCGGCGTGGCCCAGCAGCGGGCGAGGGAAGCGCGCATGCGCGCAGCGCAAGTACAACGGGAGGCGGCGTGAATATTCGACGTAAAAATCGGCTATGGATAGCCTGCGCGGTACTGGCAGGTCTGGCGTTGACCATTTCGCTGGTGCTCTACGCGCTGCGTTCCAATATCGATCTGTTCTACACCCCGGGAGAGATACTCTACGGTAAGCGCGAGACACAGCAGATGCCTGAAGTCGGTCAGCGTCTGCGTGTGGGTGGGATGGTGATGCCAGGCAGCGTGAAGCGCGACCCGCAATCGCTTAAAGTAACTTTCAGCATCTATGACGCCGAAGGTGTGGTGGATGTGACCTATGAAGGCATTTTGCCGGACCTGTTCCGCGAAGGGCAGGGGGTTGTTGTTCAGGGCGAGCTGGACAAGGGAAATCATGTGCAGGCTAAAGAGGTTCTGGCCAAACATGATGAAAATTACACCCCGCCGGAAGTCGAAAAAGCGATGCAGGAAAACCACCGTCGCCCGGAAAGTGTTTATAAGGATAAAACGTCATGATGCCGGAAATTGGCAATGCGCTGTTGTGCCTTGCGCTTGGCGTTGCACTACTGCTGTCGGTCTATCCGTTGTGGGGCGTGGCGCGCGGCGACGTGCGGATGATGGCCTCAGCACGGCCCTTTGCCTGGGTCTTGTTTATCTGCGTGATGGGGGCGTTCCTGATTCTGGTTAATGCCTTCGTGGTTAATGACTTTACCGTGACCTACGTCGCCAGTAACTCCAATACCCAGCTTCCTGTCTGGTACCGGGTGGCAGCGACATGGGGCGCGCATGAAGGTTCGCTGCTGCTGTGGGTGCTACTGATGAGCGGCTGGACGTTCGCCGTCGCGGCGTTCAGCCAGCGCATGCCGCTGGACATTGTCGCCCGCGTGTTGGCGGTGATGGGGATGGTCAGCGTCGGCTTCCTGCTGTTTATCCTGTTTACCTCTAATCCGTTTGCCCGCACGTTGCCCAATTTCCCTGTTGAAGGGCGAGATCTGAATCCGCTGTTGCAGGATCCGGGACTGATTTTCCATCCGCCGTTGCTGTACATGGGGTATGTCGGTTTCTCGGTAGCTTTCGCGTTTGCGATCGCCGCGTTGATGAGCGGGCGTCTGGACAGCACCTTCGCTCGCTTTTCGCGTCCATGGACGCTGGCGGCGTGGGTGTTTCTGACGCTGGGGATTGTACTCGGTTCGGCCTGGGCCTATTACGAGCTGGGCTGGGGCGGCTGGTGGTTCTGGGATCCGGTTGAGAACGCCTCCTTTATGCCATGGCTGGTGGGCACAGCCCTGATGCACTCGCTGTCGGTAACCGAACAGCGCGCCAGCTTCAAAGCCTGGACCTTGCTGCTGTCAATCAGCGCCTTCTCGCTGTGCCTGTTGGGGACTTTCCTGGTACGCTCCGGCGTACTGGTTTCGGTGCATGCTTTCGCCTCAGACCCGTCGCGAGGGATGTTTATACTGGCCTTCATGGTGCTGGTGATTGGCGGTTCCCTGCTGCTGTTTGCAGTGCGTGGGCATAAGGTTCGCTCGCGGGTAAACAACGCGCTGTGGTCGCGTGAATCGCTGCTGTTGGGCAACAACGTCCTGCTGATCGCCGCTATGCTGGTGGTGTTATTGGGTACACTGCTGCCGCTGGTGCACAAACAGCTTGGGCTGGGCAGCATTTCGATTGGCGAGCCGTTCTTCAATACCATGTTTACCTGGCTGATGGCGCCGTTTGCGCTGCTGCTGGGCATTGGGCCATTAGTGCGCTGGGGCCGTGACCAACCGCGTAAACTGAAAACGTTACTGATTATCGCGTTTGTCACCACGCTTATTCTGTCGCTGCTGCTGCCGTGGCTGTTTGAGGATCGTATTGCCGCCATGACGGTGGTGGGGCTGGCGATGGCGTGCTGGATTTTTGTGCTGGCCATGTCCGAAGCGTACCTGCGCATTTCTCGTGGAACGAAGCTGACGCCCAGCTACTGGGGGATGGTATCGGCTCACGTTGGGCTGGCGATTACCATTGTTGGTATTGCCTTTAGCCAGAATTACAGCGTGGAACGCGATGTCCGTATGAAAGCGGGTGATAGCGTCAGCATCCATGACTATCAGTTTACTTTCCGTGAAGTGAAAGATATTACCGGACCAAACTACCGGGGCGGGGTCGCTATTATTGGCGTCACGCGTGATGGTAAACCGGCAGCCACGCTGCATGCGGAAAAACGTTTCTATAACAGTACCAGTTCGATGATGACCGAAGCGGCGATTGACGGCGGGTTCACGCGCGATCTGTATGCTGCGCTGGGTGAAGAGCTGGATAACGGCGCATGGGCTGTACGTTTGTATTACAAACCGTTTATTCGCTGGATTTGGGCCGGAGGATTGCTAATGGCGCTGGGCGGGGTGTTCTGCCTGTTTGATCCACGCTATCGCCAGCGCACGCGCCCTCGCGCCGCGGTGCAAAAAAAAGCGTCGGAGGCTGTATGAAGCGCAACGCACTGTTAATTCCGTTTATTATTTTTCTCATTATTGCGGCGGCGCTGCTGTGGCAGTTAGCGCGTAACGCGCAGGGAGACGACCCTACTAATCTGGAGTCGGCGTTGATCGGCAAACCTGTTCCGACGTTCCGCCTGGAATCGCTGGAAAACCCGGGTCAGCATTATCAGGCCGATGTGCTGACGCAGGGCAAGCCGGTGTTGCTGAACGTCTGGGCGACCTGGTGTCCGACCTGTCGCGCCGAGCATCAGTATCTGAATCAGCTGTCTGCGCAAGGCGTGCGGGTAGTGGGCCTGAACTATAAAGACGATCGTCAGAAAGCCATTGTCTGGCTGAAAGAGCTGGGCAATCCTTACTCATTAAGTCTGTTTGACGGCGACGGTATGCTAGGCCTCGATCTTGGCGTGTACGGCGCGCCGGAGACATTCCTGATCGACGGGAAAGGTATTATTCGCTATCGCCATGCCGGTGATCTTAACGCCCGGGTGTGGGAAAGCGAGATCAAACCGTTGTGGGACAAGTACAGTAAGGAGGCTGCGCAATGAGATTTTTATTGGGCCTGCTGATGCTGGTTATCTCGGGATCCGCGCTGGCGACTATCGACGTAATGCAGTTTAAGGATGAAGCGCAGGAGCAGCAGTTCCGCCAGCTTACCGAGCAACTGCGTTGTCCTAAGTGTCAGAACAACAGCATTGCCGACTCTAACTCAATGATTGCCACCGACCTGCGGCAGAAAGTGTACGAACTGATGCAGGAAGGCAAAAGTCAGAAAGAAATTGTTGACTACATGGTGGCGCGCTACGGTAACTTCGTCACTTACGATCCGCCGTTAACTCCGCTGACCGTGCTGCTGTGGGTGATGCCGGTGGTAGCGATTGGTCTCGGGGGCTGGATTATTTTCGCCCGTACTCGCCGACGCGTGCGGGTGAAACAAGAAGAGTTTCCTGACGACATCATCCCGGATGGCAAGCGCGGTGGATTCGGACTCTTTGTGCCCGGCATCGTGGTGGCGCTGGTGGTCGGCGCGGTGAGCTATTATCAAACCGGGAACTATAAACAGGTGCAGGTCTGGCAGCAGGCCACCGCTCAGGCCCCAGCGCTGCTGGAGCGGGCATTGGATCCAAAAGCCGACCCGTTGAATGAAGAAGACATGACGCGTCTGGCACTGGGGCTGCGCACTCGCTTACAGGCCGAGCCCGCAAACGTTGAAGGCTGGATTATGCTTGGACGCATTGGCATGGTGCTCGGCAACGCCAGCACGGCTACTGAAGCCTATGCCAATGCTTATCGGCTGGATCCGAAAAACAGCGATGCGGCGCTGGGCTATGCGGAAGCGCTGACCCGTTCATCCGACCCTAATGATAACCGTCGGGGCGGGGAGCTGTTACGTCAACTAATACGCGGCGAACATGCCAACGTGCGCGTATTGAGCATGTACGCGTTTAACGCTTTCGAACAGCAGCGCTTCGGCGAAGCGGTTGCGGCGTGGGAGATGATGCTGAAATTATTACCCGCCAACGATACCCGTCGGGCGGTAATCGAGCGCAGTATTAAACAGGCGATGGAGCAGCTAACGCCGCAGGAGAAGTAAGAGTGGAAGATGCCGGATGGCGACGCAACGCGTCTTATCCGGCCTGGCGATGCACGTGACGTGTAGGCCCGATAAGCGTAGCGCTATCGGGCAATATCTGGTTATTGCATACCGCGCGTTTGCAAAAACAGAATAGTGGCAGCAACGCGAGAGCGCACGTTGAGTTTGCGCAGCAGGTTGCGAATATGCACCTTCACCGTCTGTTCGGAAATATTCAGCACTGAAGCAATCTGTTTATTCGACAGCCCTTGAGCCAGTTCGTGTAATACATCCAGCTCGCGTTCGGTGAGAATGCTGAACGGATCTTCTTGTGCGCCGAACAGGTCGCGTTCGCGCAGATATTCACTGACGCGTGTACTGAACGCTTTACCGCCTTTGGCTCCGCTGCGAATGGCTTCCAGCAGGACTTCAGGATCGCTGTCTTTGAGCAAATAACCATCCGCACCCGCGTCAATTAGGGCGTATACATCGCTGGCGGCATCCGAAACGGTCAGAATGATAATTTGTGCGGTCACACCGTCCCGACGCAGCGCATTCAGGGTATCCAGCCCACTCATACCTTTCATATTGAGATCCAACAGGATCACGTCAAGGTCCAGACGGTTTGCCAGATCGATCGCACTTGCGCCGTCACCTGCTTCAGCTACTACGTTAAATGCGGGATCCAGTTGCAATAATTGACTAATTCCCCGCCGCATCAGTGGGTGGTCATCGACAATCAGCACCCGAAAAGGCGTTGCTTCAGGCATACTATTCTCCTGAGTTTTATTAGTATCATTATTGTTTTCAGCGCATCAATCGTCCAGATTCATCGCGCTGATGAGAGGATAAATTTTACCCCAATTTGTGCATGGGTAAGTAGTAAAACCTGTGCTGAAGAGAGGGAGAATACCTGGACAATGTGATGCTCAAGAACGGTAAGACGCCGTGAGGGTGCTGGGGGGCGGGGGAAAATGGGATCAGGCTATGGCATAACTTTTCAGTGTCTGTAATCGGGCCGATCCTGCATACGGTTACGGTTCTGTCAGTAATGTATAGTTACAGCGACTTACTGAGAACCAACGTTCACAAATGGTTATGGTGTAACAATCTGTAGCATTGAGGATCGACCCGTACGTCTTTACGCATCAGCCGTCGTTCTTCATCAGGAATGGGTACCCAGGTACAAAAACGTTACCCACGTTCTGATATTGTTGAGTTTAAAATTGATTGATGAAATAGAGGGCGCGTGATGCCCGTTTATTTATTGTTGCTGTTCTTTTTTTGCTGGTTTCATCCAGGCATCATTGTATTTAATATTCCCTCTAACATAATTCCATTCAATGTCACGGAATCTAAGACCTACTACCTCATGCATATTAGGAGATGAACTACCGGGATAGTAGACATGTGTAAAATCTACAGAGGATATAACGACATCTTCCAGAGTAATATTATAAATCTCTACTTCGATCCCTGCTTCTATAGTCTCATAATATTTAATGACTGCCTTTTGCAGTCTCTTCCCTTCACAAACAGCTACAGCCAGGTAAGGGCTGACTTTATCAAGTTGCTTATGCACAATTACGGGATTATGCTGCCTACAGCCTGTCATGCTGCCAGTGTTGCTATCAACAGGCTGTCTCACACCGTAACTACTATTCATGACTTCAATAGCACCTTCACGGCCTAAGGATAAACAATCTCCCGGAATCTGCATTCCGTTTTCATCATATAAAAATAAATAAGCTGGTAATGACATAATTAATACACCATATTTGTTAGCTGTCCATTATTATCAATAAAAAATTTATGTACATAGTCCTTGCCATTCAATCCATATGACACTGTATAGGAATAACCATAACTCCATTTAAAATGAATGCAATCACTCGGATATGAAAGTTGTAAGTCATATTCGGATTTTTCAATGTGATATCCCTTGCTCCGACTCGATTCGATTCGGTAGTAGTTCAATACATCTTTTTGATCAGTGCTAAAACAAAGATAATTGCCATTTATAAAAGTAACTCTTGGGTGTGGTGCAGGCATACCTCCGGGGCATCCAGATAGCATTAATACCAATGGCATTATTATTAATCTTTTCATCCAGGGAATCCTTTCATAACAGATTTATATATAGATAATATTGAATGAATAGAGTCATTAGAATTGAGGTTACGGTATTTAACCAGGGCGTAAGTATCTCTGTTAAGCCCAAATGCTTGTATCAACCAATAATCACTGGCTATTGATGCTTGCTGTTCTAATCCGTAATGAAGAAAGTCAGCCTTATCTAAACTGTAACTGTAATCAGCGAAACGAGAGAATAAACCTCTGGTTCTAACAAACATACCTTTCTGTGCTTGCCAGGCGTGAACCATCTCATGCATGAATCTGTGTTTTTTCTCTAGTATATCTAATGAAAAATCAGGTGAATACGTACCCTCTCTAAACCAAAGTTCACCGTTTGGTGTCATGGCAATATCTACGGGTTGTAAGTTGAAGGGGAGATAGCTTTCACGGTGTACCCACACCTTGCTATAGATAATGCTCTCACCAAACAGCGTCCTGGCTAGTGCAATCTCTCCTATTGTAAGTAGCCTGACCCCTCCGGGGGCTATAGGAGTTCCCGACGTGGGATTTATTGTTCCGTTTACGGACATAGTATATCCATATTATTTGTATTGTTTTATGCGCTAATGGTACTCCTACCCTAAAGCATTGGGAATGTTTCTTTCCGGGATAAATTCTGAATCCTTTAAAATTAAACTATTATAAATCATCTGTTTACTGAATAAATCAGCCTTGTCATTACAAAGTGAATGCAGGATATTATGATTGGGCTGGGGCCTGTGTGACTTTAAAACCTTCTTGGCTTCATTCTATTTGGGAAGCGTTCTGTACGCGGTGTATTTGGCTGGACAGAAAACGATAAGTGATGATAAATCAAAAATAGCAGCCTTTGCTATGTCGATGGTTGGCTACTTTAGCAACTTTGTAAATTTGACGTTGCTAATACGAAGTTGTCTGTGGTTGAAGACCATTGTGGGGAAATTATCTACGACATCAGAAATGGGTAAGCTATAGGTAGATGATGGCGATGTGGAAAGGGAAGCTCAACTGTTTCAGAAAAAGCAACAAAAGGATGAGTTCCTTAAATTCGTTTTCTCTGACAATAGCATTGCTTCAGGATATCTTTTGCACCGGGCAGACTATCAAAATTCCTTTTTCATAAATGAGGTTGATGACTTCCCGGTGATGTGTATAGCTGAAATTTTACCGCGAAGTCGACGCTTTGCGTCGGGGATTTTTCCCCGATTAATCCCCGTTACTTCCCCGTTCAGAAAACAGGTATAAAAAAACCAACCACAAGGGTTGGTTTTATTGGGATTTTTGGTCGGCACGAGAGGATTTGAACCTCCGACCCCCGACACCCCATGACGGTGCGCTACCAGGCTGCGCTACGTGCCGACGCTATGGCTGACAATACTACTGCTTTCCAGCGTGAATGCAAGAGGATGGTTTGCTAACTGATTTATAATTAATCAGTTAGCAATAAATCGTTTCTCATCCGTCAGAACTTGCAGCAGCAGGCTCAGCTGCGGTTTCTGATCTTTTATCTTCTCACCGTGTAAATCATAGGTCTGATAGTTACCGTTGTTGTTAAGCACCAGCGTCATCTCTGGCGTGGTAATCGCCAGCGTGCTGCCGTCGGCGGCGGTAACCCAGTAATGGCGGCGGGTTGCATTAAACAAATCCTGGCCCTGCGAGTACTCGTTAGCTGGCGTGCTGACGTGGAGCAGACGTTGCATGAGCGTCGTCATCAGGTCCGTATGATCGGTCAGGCTATTGATGCGCTGAGCAGGTGTTCCCGGCCAGTGAATAATCAGAGGAACCTGCAGATGACCGCGCGACCAGGCAAAATTGTTCTCTTCCTGAGTCAGCGGTACGCCCCGACCCGCGGTAATAATCACCACCGTGTTGTTCAGTTTACCGGAGTCGCGCAGGGCGCTAAGGATCCGGTTAATGTTGGCATCCACATCCTGAGCGGCATTGGCGTAGCGTTTGGCAAAGTTCTTCTGGTTACTGTCGTTCAGGTTCGTCCCGTTAAAGGAGACCCAGGAGAACCAGCGGTTATCTTCCTGCGCGTAGCGGCCCAGCCAGTTGATCCACTGGCTGGCGGTCTGCTCGTCAGACTGCGTTTGCACGCTCGGCATAGAGAAATCTGACAGTAGCGCCTGGCGATAAAGTGGGCTGGTAAAGCCATCCGAGGAGAATAGCCCCAACTGATATCCCTGCTGGTTCAGCGCAGAGATCAGCGCCGCAGGCGTTCGGGTCGACAAAATGCCGTCCATATAGCTTGGGGAAACGCCATAGAACAGGCCAAAAATCCCGTTATCCGTGGTGTTGCCTGTGCTCATGTGACGCGTAAAGGCGATATTCTGCTCAGCGAATTCAGCCAGCGCTGGCATCTGTTTTTCAAAACGGGAGTAGTTCAGGCCGTCTACGGTGATCAGCAGAACGTTCTGTCCGGTTCCCATATCGCGGTAGCGCAGTTCGCTGAGCGGGTATTGCACGGAAACCGCTTCCGGGTTTCCCTGCTCGATCAGGCGGCGTTGATATTCTTGCGCATCCAACAGACCATGTTTTTCCAGAAACTTGCGTGCCGTCATCGGGTAGGAGAGCGGCAGATTCGCGCGTTGCATGGTAATAGGGCGATAGAAATTGGCGTCTGCCCAGATGTACACCACATGCGAGGCGATAAAGGAAACGAAGAAGAATGCGGCTAACGGTTTAGCAAAATGGCGACGACGCGTCAGGCTGCGTAGTTTTTGCCAGCTCCAGGTCGCAAACAGCATTTCGATTAACAGAATAACCGGCACGCTGATAAACATCAGTTGCCAGTCACGCGCCGCTTCATTCTGGTCAGGGTTAATGACCAGTTCCCAGACGATCGGGTTAAGGTGCAGGTGGAAGCGGGTAAAAACTTCGCTGTCGATTAACAACAACGTCATGCCAGCTGTCGCCAGAATAGCTGATAAGAATCGCATCAGCCTCTGGGACATGACGATAAACGTCAGGGGAAACAGGATCAGCAGATAGGTGGCAAACACCAGGAAGCTAAAATGCCCGACAACGCTCAGGTAGGAATAAACGCGCCCTGCAAGCGTAGTCGGCCAGTCGGCGACAAACAGGTAACGGCTACCGAGTACCATGGCCAACAGAATGTTGAACAAAGCAAACCAGTGCCCCCAGCTAACCATCTGGGAGACTTTCTCACGGTAGCGCTGACGATGAGTTACCATAAACTGTTGTTCGTTTCCCCGGATCAGGCTCTTAATGCGCTTGGTCGTCGTTTACCGAAGACTGTAATGCGCGGGCAAAAGAGTTGGCAATCGCCTGGCGCTGGGCCGGTGCGATGCTTGTATTGATAAGGTTAGTCACCATGTTTCCCAGTACCATCAGGGAAAGATCGGTCGGCGCCTTATGTTTTTCCAGTACGTTGAGCATCTCATTCAGCAGTTGTTCAACGTGTTCGTCACTATAGCGGGAAATTTGTGGCATAAATCGAAATCAGTCTGTTCATGAAAGGGCAACATATTACCGTACGGACAGTTTTTTTTCTGCTTTTTTATCTTCTATTGCGTCACTGCCCGGCAGGTGGTTGAATACCGCCCGGTCTAAAAGGAGAGTTTATCATGAGTCTGGATATCAACCAGATTGCCCTGCACCAGCTTATCAAACGTGATGAGCAAAACCTTGAGCTGGTCTTGCGCGATTCATTACTGGAACCGACAGCGACCGTTGTCGATATGATGGCTGAACTGCATCGGGTGTATAGCGCCAAGAATAAAGCCTATGGCCTGTTCAGCGAAGAGAGCGAGCTGGCGCAAACGCTGCGTTTACAGCGTCAGGGTGAAGAGGATTTTCTGGCCTTTAGCCGTGCCGCGACAGGGCGTTTGCGGGACGAGCTGGCGAAATATCCTTTTGCCGATGGTGGTATTGTCTTGTTCTGCCATTACCGCTATCTGGCGGTAGAGTATCTGCTGGTTGCCGTACTGAACAATTTAAGCAGCATGCGCGTCAATGAAAATCTGGATATCAATCCGACGCACTATCTGGATATCAATCATGCGGACATCGTGGCGCGTATTGATTTAACCGAGTGGGAAACCAATCCGGAGTCCACACGCTATCTGACGTTCCTGAAAGGGCGGGTAGGGCGCAAAGTCGCCGATTTCTTCATGGACTTTCTCGGCGCCAGCGAAGGTCTGAACGCCAAAGCGCAAAACCGCGGTCTGCTGCAGGCGGTTGATGACTTCACCAATGAGGCGCAACTGGATAAAGCCGAGCGCCAGAACGTGCGGCAGCAGGTGTACAGCTACTGCAACGAGCAGCTACAGGCCGGTGAAGAGATTGAGCTGGAGTCGCTGTCTAAAGAGCTTTCCGGCGTCAGTGAAGTCAGCTTCAGCGAATTCGCTGCTGATAAAGGGTATGAGCTGGAAGAGAGCTTCCCGGCGGATCGCAGTACGTTGCGCCAATTAACCAAATTTGCCGGCAGCGGCGGTGGGTTAACCATTAATTTTGACGCCATGCTGCTGGGCGAGCGTATTTTCTGGGATCCGGCTACAGATACCCTGACCATCAAAGGTACGCCGCCGAACCTGCGCGACCAGCTCCAGCGCCGCACGTCGGGCGGGAAATAAACCGTTAATGCCGGATGGCTGCGTAAAGCCCTATCCGGCCCACGGATAAACCCCATAAAAAAACCCCGCCGAGGCGGGGTTTTCTTCAACGTCCAGGCGATTACGCGCGAACGAAGTCGATGTGAGTCAGCTTCGGCTTGAAAGCGTGACGCTGTACAGCCTGAGCTTTAACTTTAACTTCTTTACCGTCAACAACGATGGTCAGAACTTCGCTGTAGAATTCAGCTTTAGCTTGCATGTTCATAACTGCATCGTGATCCAGTTCGATAGCAATCGGGGCTTCTGCGCCACCGTAGATGATTGCCGGGAACTTGTTAGCGGCACGCAGGCGGCGGCTCGCACCCTTACCCTGCTCTTTACGTACTTCAGCGTTGATAGTAAACATTTAAATCTCTCTTTAATAATTCCTGCTACAGGCGACCCAGCAACAGGTAAGTGATCTGCTTTGCGTATGCAAAAGCGGGCGAGATTCTATACTCAAACGGCTGGTACATCAATCAAAAGTACAATTAACCGCGTAATTCATGTGCCCGGCGAAAGCGACCTTCATAATCGAAGACCTTTTCACGCACCTGCCAGTACTGACCTTTCATGCGCGCAACCACGAAATCAGGATGGCGTAACAGCGCCTGCTGGGCGAGGATATCGGCGGCGGTTATCCAGCGTAAGGGAATACCGGGGGTACGGGTGTGCGGGCGAATAAACAGTTGTTCGAATGCCGTACGCTGCGCGGGAGTGTGTAGACGAAAGCGTTCGCTGACGTCGGCTCCGTCTTCATCGTAATAGGTGATTTTTAGCCATTCGCCTTTTTCATCCTGGCCATTTTGTAACACCATCCCGCTACAGCGCAGAACCAGCGCATCTTTTAGCCTCAATGCCGCTTTCAGCATGTCATCCGGGTCGACCAGCACCGTATCGCATTCACGGCAGCGGCGGGCGGCAATGTCATTTTCCGCGTTGCACTGCGGGCAATTTTTAAAACGGAAACGAAAGTCGCACTGTTCGCGATGACCGTCATCATCTTCAAACCATCCCTGGCAGCGGCGACCAAAGTGTTCAATCAGCGTGCCGTCAGCTGTTGTTTTGCCCCAGAAGGTGTTGGCAAATCCGCAGGCAGGGCAGAACACCTGTACCGGCACGTTGTCGCTTTTTCCCTTCGGCGCGCCCACTTCCGGGGCGTACAGATCGTGGGGATTGCCCGCGTAATCGAGGATCAGACAGTCGGTTTTACCTGGGGCCAGGCGCAGTCCGCGACCAACAATTTGTTGGTACAGGCTGACTGATTCCGTCGGGCGGAGAATGGCGATAAGGTCGACGTGTGGGGCATCGAAGCCGGTAGTCAGGACCGACACATTCACCAGAAAGCGAAAGCGCTGGGCTTTAAACTCTTCAATCAGTACGTCACGCTCCGCGCCTGGCGTATCTCCGGTAATAAGCGCGGCATCGTCAGCAGGCAGCAGGCCCAGAATTTCTTTGGCGTGTTCAACGGTGGCGGCGAAAATCATCACCCCTTTGCGCGTCTGGGCAAACTCAATAATCTGGCTGATGATATGCGGCGTGATTCGCTGCTGCTTTTTTAATTCCCGATTAAGGTCCGCCTCGCTGAACAGGCCGTTACTTTGTGCCTGCAGGCGGCTGAAGTCATACTGCACGACCGGCATGTCGAGGCGTTCCGGCGGCGTCAGGTAGCCGTGTTTAATCATGTAACGCAGCGGTAATTCATAAATGCAGTCGCGAAACAGCGCTTTTTCATCGCCGCGCACCATTCCGTGATAATGAAAGTGGTAAATCCAGCCTTTACCCAGACGAAAAGGCGTGGCGGTAAGCCCCAGCAGGCGTAAGTGGGGATTGACGTTGGTCAGGTGAGTGAGGATTTGCTGATACTGACTCTCTTCATCATCACCGATGCGGTGACATTCATCGACGATCAGCAGGGAAAACTCTCCCTGAAAGGCATCCAGATTACGCGCCACCGACTGTACGCTGCCAAATACCACTTTTCCGTGGCTCTCTTTACGCTTCAGCCCGGCGGCAAAAATATCGGCCTCCAGCCCCAACGCGCAATATTTGGCGTGGTTTTGCGCGACCAGCTCTTTGACGTGCGCCAGTACCAGCACGCGACCACGCGCCACGCGGGCCAGTTCCGCTATCACCAGGCTTTTGCCCGCGCCGGTTGGCAGGACGATAACCGCCGGCGTGCGGTGGTGGCGAAAATGGTTGAGCGTGGCGTCCACGGCTTCTTTTTGGTACGGGCGAAGAGTAAAAATCATGGGCTCACTAAGGTAAACAGTAACAATGAATAGTATGCCATGAATCATTTCCCTTGAGGGATGGTGTAACGCCGCTATACTGGGCGGATAACAGTCCCACTTTTCGGGCGCAAACCCGATTCTCGTATTTTTACAGGCAAAAATCACACTCATGCGACTTGATAAATTTATCGCTCAGCAACTCGGCGTCAGCCGCGCTATTGCCGGGCGTGAGATCCGTGCTAACCGCGTTACCGTCGACGGTGAAATCGTCAGAAATAGCGCCTTTAAGCTGCTGCCAGAACATGACGTCGAATATGACGGCAATTCCCTGATTCAACAGAATGGCCCGCGCTATTTTATGCTGAATAAGCCGCAGGGCTATGTTTGTTCAACGGATGATCCGGATCACCCGACGGTTCTTTATTTCCTCGATGAACCCGTCGCACACAAATTACATGCGGCAGGCCGTCTGGATATCGACACCACCGGACTGGTGTTGATGACCGATGACGGACAGTGGTCGCATCGCATCACTTCGCCACGTCACCATTGTGAGAAAACCTATCTGGTGACGCTGGAATCGCCGGTGGCGGATGATACCGCCGAGCAGTTTGCTCGTGGCGTACAACTGCATAACGAAAAAGACCTGACAAAGCCGGCCGTGCTGGAAGTCATTACGCCAACTCAGGTGCGATTGACCATCAGCGAAGGGCGCTATCATCAGGTGAAACGCATGTTCGCCGCCGTGGGGAACCACGTTGTTGAACTGCACCGTGAACGGATCGGCGCCATTAAGCTTGATGATGACCTTGAGCCTGGCGAATACCGTCCATTAACTGAAGAAGAAATTGCCAGCGTTAACTTAACCCCGCGTTAATCTCAGGAGCTAAATGTGACCACCCGGCAGAACTCGTCAATTGCCATTGTCTTTATCCTTGGCTTGTTAGCCATGCTGATGCCGTTGTCGATTGATATGTATCTTCCGGCGCTGCCTGTTATCTCTGAACAGTTTGGTGTGCCTGCCGGTAGCGCGCAGATGACCCTCAGTACCTATATTTTAGGTTTTGCGGTGGGGCAGTTGCTGTATGGTCCAATGGCAGACAGCATTGGGCGTAAGCCGGTAATACTGGGCGGAACGCTGGTGTTTGCGGCGGCGGCAGTTGCTTGTGCGCTGGCGCAAACTATCGATCAACTGATCATAATGCGTTTCTTCCATGGTCTGGCGGCTGCGGCGGCGAGCGTGGTTATCAACGCCCTGATGCGCGATATCTATCCGAAGGAAGAGTTCTCGCGCATGATGTCATTCGTCATGTTGGTCACCACGATAGCGCCATTGCTGGCGCCCATTGTGGGCGGCTGGGTGCTGGTATGGCTGAGCTGGCACTATATCTTTTGGATCCTCGCCGTGGCGGCTATTCTGGCTTCAGTGATGATCTTTACGCTGATCAAAGAAACATTGCCCGTAGAGCGTCGCCAGCCGTTTCGCTTGCGCACTACTCTTGGCAACTTTGCCTCGTTGTTTCGTCATAAGCGCGTACTGAGCTATATGCTGGCCAGCGGGTTCAGCTTTGCCGGAATGTTTTCTTTCCTTAGCGCCGGGCCTTTTGTCTACATTGAGATTAACCATGTTTCACCGCAGCATTTCGGTTACTACTTCGCGCTGAATATTGTTTTCCTGTTCGTGATGACCATCATCAACAGCCGCTTTGTTCGCCGGGTTGGGGCATTGAATATGTTCCGTGCGGGGCTGTGGATCCAGTTTGTGATGGCGGGCTGGATGGTTTTCAGTGCGCTGTTCGGGGTAGGTTTTTGGGCGCTGGTGGTGGGCGTGGCGGCATTTGTCGGCTGCGTGTCGATGGTGTCATCTAACGCGATGGCGGTCATCCTGGATGAATTCCCGCACATGGCGGGAACGGCATCATCTTTGGCGGGGACGTTCAGATTTGGCATTGGCGCTATTGTTGGGGCACTGTTGTCACTGGCGACCTTTAACTCGGCCTGGCCGATGATTTGGTCGATAGCGTTTTGCGCCACCAGCTCTATTCTCTTCTATCTCTACGCCAGTCGCGCTAAAAAACGGTGATCTAATACACAACCTGGAGGTCATAAGGCCTCCAGAGTTGATGTATATCAACCGCAAATCTATCAATTCTCCTGCTTATGTTTATTTTATGTAAAATCAATTTATGTAAAAAGTCACATCATTGTAGTTAAAAAGGTTGAGTTAGATCGCAGAAACGAGTACATATAGCCCGGAAATTTGCCAGAACCATTGAATAAATTTAAATACCTGGTTCGGAAAGCAGCATATGGACATGGGTGTAAACGTTTACCAACTGTTTAAAGACGTTTTGTCAATGATGTGTTAATATTGATGTAAAATAATTGTGAAGTGATTGTGCTTCCAGGGAAAGAAAGTGATGACATTACAACTCTCAATCGTTCATCGTCTGCCGCAGTGCTATCGTTGGTCGGTGGGTTTCGCAGGTTCGAAAGTTGAACCGATTCCGCAAAACGGCCAGAGCAATGAGAACAGCCTGGTGGCGCTCAAATTGCTCAGCCCGGATGGTGATAGCGCGTGGTCAGTCATGCATAAACTCAGCCAGGCCCTCAGTGACATTGAGGTTCCTTGTTCCGTTCTGGAATGCGAAGGGGAGCCGTGCCTGTTTGTGAATCGTCAGGATGAGTTTGCTGCGACCTGCAGACTGAAAAATTTCGGCGTGGCAATCGCAGAACCTTTTTCAAATAACAATCCGTTTTGAGCGTCAGCTTAGCGCGAGCAGCTGACGCGTATAGGCCTGTTGTGGCGCGTTGAATACGTGCTCGCATTGCCCCTGTTCCACAACTTCTCCCTGCCTTAGCACAATAACCTGATGGCACAACGCGCGTACGACATGCAAATCATGGCTGATAAAAATATAGGCCAGACGATGCTTTTCCTGTAAGGACTTTAACAACATCAGGATTTGCGCCTGTACGGTCCTGTCGAGTGAGGATGTCGGCTCATCCAGAATGATCAGCGAAGGTTTTAGAATCAACGCCCGGGCAATGGCTATGCGTTGACGTTGACCTCCGGAAAACTCTGCGGGATAACGATGTCGCGTTTCGCTATCCAGCCCCACTTCCGTCATGACCGCTTTCACCTGCGCTTCACGTTGTTCGGCAGTAAGTGTCGGTTGATGAACGCGTAGTCCCTCCTCAATAATTTGTAGCACGCTTAAACGTGGGTTTAGCGAGGAGTTAGGATCCTGAAATACCACCTGAATGCGGTGACGTACGGGTAACAGCTGGCGACGATTTAAGGTATGCAACGCCTGGCCATCGAACACAATACTCCCCTGCGATGTGATTAGCCTCAGTAGCGCCAGCCCGGTGGTGCTTTTCCCGGAACCTGACTCACCGACCAGCCCCAGCGTTTCACCGGGCCGCAGGGAAAAACTGACGTCGTTGACCACGACGTTATGGTCTACTACGCGCTTCAGAATGCCTTTGCGGACAGGGAAGGCGACGCGGAGTTTTTCCACTTCCAGCAAGGGAGCTTGCCCTACAGGTAAGGGGACCGGGTCACCGGAAGGTTCGCTGTTTAACAATTTCTGCGTGTACGGATGCGAGGGCGCAGAGAGCAGTTGTGCGGCACGATTTTGCTCAACGCACAGGCCGTTTTGCATGACCGCCACGGTATCGGCCAGCTTTTTCACAATGCTGAGGTTATGGGTGATGAACAGTAATCCCATGTTCAGCTCTCGCTGTAACTCCCGCAGCAGTTGCAGGATCTGCGCCTGGACGGAGACATCCAGCGCGGTGGTGGGTTCATCGGCAATCAGCAGTTCTGGCCGCGTTAGCAGCGCCATGGCGATCATCACACGTTGGCGCTCACCGCCGGACAACTGGTGCGGGTAATCTGCGAGACGTTTGGCCGCCTGACGGATCCCGACGCGGTCCAGACAGGTCAGAATCTCTGCCCGGGCGGCCTCGCGACGCATTCCCCGATGCAGCGATAGCACCTCGTAAAGCTGTTTTTCCAGGTTGTGAAGCGGGTTCAGTGACACCATCGGCTCCTGGAAAATCATGGCGATTTTGTTCCCTCGTACGCCGCGAAGCGTCTGCTCGTCGGCGTGAAGCAATGATTCACCATGGAAACGAATATCACCGGCAAGATAGACCGCAGGAGGGGACGGTAATAAGCGCAGAATAGAAAGCGCGGTCACACTTTTCCCTGAGCCAGATTCGCCCACCAGCGCCAGCGTTTGCCCGGCATCAACCCGCAATGAGAGAGTGTTGACCACGGTGCGCACGCTCTCCTGGTGGCGAAAACCTACCGATAAATTCTCAATAGCTAACAGAGGTTGTGTCATTTTAAATCGCCTTATTGGGATCAAACGCGTCGCGTACCGCTTCACCAATAAAGATCAGTAGCGATAAAAGCAGGGCAACGGAGATGAACGCAGTGATCCCAAGCCACGGCGCCTGCAGGTTATTTTTACCTTGTAACAGGAGTTCTCCCAACGATGGCGAGCCAAGCGGTAAGCCGAATCCGAGAAAATCCAGCGAGGTCAGGGTGGTTATCGAGGCGCATAATATAAACGGTAAAAAAGTCAGGGCGGCGACCATCGCGTTGGGTAGCATATGACGCAGAATAATACTGCGATCGCTCACGCCGAGCGCCTGCGCGGCACGAATGTAATCAAAGTTTCGGGTACGTAAAAATTCCGCACGCACCACGCCAACCAGACTCATCCAGCCAAACAGCACGGTAATGCCCAGCAGCCACCAGAAGTTGGGCTGGACCACGCTCGACAGCAAAATGATCAGAAACAGCGTTGGCATACCAGACCAAACCTCAATGAATCGCTGCCCCCACAGGTCCACCTTGCCGCCATAATAGCCCTGAATAGCGCCAGCCATGATGCCCATCACGCTGGAACACAGGGTCAGCATTAAACCAAACAGGACCGAGATACGCGTGCCGTAGAGGATACGCGCCAGCACGTCGCCGCCGTTGGCGTCCGTCCCCAGCCAGTTTTGCGCAGAAGGTGGGGAAGGGAAGGGCTTATCGGTGGCAAAGTTAATGCTGGTGGCCCCAAAGCGTACGGGCGCCCACAGGATCCATCCCTGCTTCTCCAGGCGCTGCTGTAGCCAGGGATCCTGATAATCAGCTTTGGTCGCCAGTGGTCCGCCAAAGTCGCTTTCACTGTAGTTTTTGAACAGAGGGAAATACCAACTGCTGTCATAGCGCACCAGCAGCGGCTTATCGTTGGCAATCAGTTCGGAACACAGGCTAAGGCCAAACAACACCAGAAAAATCCACAGCGACCAGTAGCCGCGGCGGTTATGACGAAAACGCGCCCAGCGGGCCTGATTGACGGGGCTTAATCGCGACATTAGCGTCCCTCAAAATCAATACGGGGATCGACCAGCGTATAGCTGATATCACTGAGAATATTCAGCAGCAGTCCGATCAGGGTGAAGATATAGAGCGTGCCAAACATCACCGGGTAGTCGCGTGATACGGTGGATTCATACCCCAGTAACCCCAGTCCGTTAAGCGAGAACATGACTTCAATCAGCAGCGAGCCGGTAAAAAACATGCTGATAAACGTTGCCGGGAAACCTGCTATCACCAGTAACATCGCGTTGCGAAACACATGTTTCCATAGAATATTTTTCTCGCTTACTCCTTTGGCGCGCGCGGTGACGACATACTGTTTGCGGACTTCATCCAGAAATGAGTTTTTAGTCAGCATGGTCAGCGCGGCAAACCCGCCAACCACCGTCGCCAGCACCGGCAGGGTAATATGCCACAGGTAGTCGGTTATTTTTTGATACCAGGGCAGAGAGTCAAAGTTGGCGGAAACCAGCCCGCGCAGCGGGAACAGATCGTAGTAGCTTCCCCCGGCAAAAAAGACGATCAGCAAAATCGCAAACAGAAATGCCGGGATGGCATAGCCGATAATAATGAATGCGCTGCTCCACACATCGAATCGACTGCCATTGTGTACCGCTTTACGGATACCTAGCGGGATCGACACCAGATAGATGATGAGTGTGCTCCACAGCCCAAGCGTAACGGAAACGGGCAGGCTGTCTTTGATAAGCGTCAGCACCGAAGCGCTACGAAACAGGCTGTCGCCGAAATCGAAACGAATGTAGTCCCAGAGCATTTTGAAGTAACGCTCATGAATAGGTTTATCGAACCCGTAGCGGCGGGTGATTTCTGCAATCACTTCCGGATCCAGACCGCGGCCTCCGCGATAATTGCTGTCGCTGATGTTACCCACGCCGGTTTGCGCGTGGCTGGCGCGAACGCCTTCGCTGCCCGCGCCGGGTAAGGCGCCACTTTGCCCGAACTCAATAGCGGCGACGGCCTGCTCAACGGGACCGCCGGGGGCAATTTGCACGATAAAAAAGTTGATGGTGATGATGGCCCAGAGCGTCGGGATCACCAGCAGCAGACGTCGAATCAGATAAGCGCCCATTTACTCTCCCTGTCGTCTGGCTGCGGGTAGCTTCGCCGCTTTGTTGACGTCATACCACCAGTTGTCGAGGCCGATGGTGTAAATTGGGCGAATAGCAGGATGTGAAAATTTGTCCCACCAGGCGATACGATCCTCGGCCATGTACCACATCGGCAACATGTAGTAGTTCCAGGTTAATACCCTGTCCAGCGCCCGTCCCAGCGGGATCAGTTTGGCTTTATCACCTTGCGCCGCGATGATTTGATTGATCAATTTATCAATCACCGGGCTTTGCACGCCGGGCGCATTGTAGCTGGAATCAATGTATTCAGAGGCCCACAGAATTTGCAGGTCTGAACTCGGCCACGGCATCGCGCGGTACAACCTCGGCATCATGTCATAGTCGCGACTGCGCAGGCGGTTCGTGATTTGCGAATTATCAACCTGGCGGATGTTCATGGTGATGCCTAAGCGCTGCAGGTTGTGCTGGAACGGCAGTACCCACTGGCTGTTACTGCCCGCCGGGAGCAACAGTTCGAAGCTCAGGGGTTTACCGCTGGCGCTGTTCACGCGCTGCTGTCCCTTTAGTATCCAGCCAGCCTGTTCCAGTAAGGTATTGGCTTTCAATAAGTTGTCACGATCGTAACCATCACCTGTTGATTTTGGCGGCTGATAAATTTGGCTGAAGACCTCAGGGGGGAGATCTTTTTTCAATGGCGCGAGTATCACCAGTTCATCCGCATCGGGGTAATTTTTTGCGGCATACTCGGTATTCTGAAAATAGCTGTTTGTCCGGCTCCAGGCGTTATAGAACAGGGCTTTATTCATCCATTCAAAATCAAAGGCCAGCGTGATGGCTTCACGTACGCGTCGATCGCTGAATACCGGACGCTGAATATTAAAGGCCAGCCAACGCGTATCCTGTGCGGATTCGTTTTTCTGCTCATCTTTGATGATGTAATGATTTGCGAAATTTTTGCCGGTATAACGTGTCGCCCAGTTTTTGGCATCGTTCTCCAGACGCAGATCAAACGCACCGGCCTTAAACGCTTCAAAGGCGACGTTGTCATCAAGATAGTAATCGTAGCGGATGGTATCAAAGTTCCAGCGCCCGCGGTTAACGGGCAGGTTCGCGGCCCAATAATCTTTGACACGCGAATAGACAATATACTGGCCCATTTTCCACTGGGTGATGCGGTACGGGCCGCTGGCAAGCGGTGGGGAAGATAAGGGATCGCTGAGTTTATGATCCTTCCAGTATTTCTCAGGCATCACGGGTAATGAAAACAGGCTGAGCATATCCTCTTTGCCCGGTTTGGCTAATTCAATACGCACGGTTAACGGCGCAATGGCTTTTACCGTTGTGCCTTTGTAGACGAGGCGAAACTGCGGCACGCCTTCAGTCATAAATTTGTGAAAGGTGAAGGCGACATCGCTGGCGGTAATGGGGGAGCCATCGTGAAAACGCGCCCGTGGATTAATGGCGATTTCTACCCAGGAATAGTCGTCAGCATAGCGCGCGCTGTCGGCAATGAGCGGGTAATAGCTGCCAGGCTCGTCGTCAGAGGTGGTAAAAAGCGTATCGTACAGCGTTTCGGTGCGCGCGCCGGGATTGCCACGCATTGCATAGCGGTTGAAGTTATCGAACGTACCAATCGCGGAGAGGGTGATTTGCCCGCCTTTGGGCGCGGCTGGGTTAACGTAATCAAAGTGGTTAAAGTTAAACGCGTACTTCGGTTCGCCCAGTACGGCAAACGCATAGCTTTCTTTGATGGATTGCGCCTGAACGCTAAACCCGATGAGGGCGATAAACAGCAGCAGTAGGCGAGGGATCATATAAAAGCGCTTTCCTTTTCCTGTCACAACCCGACGGGCATCATGCCTGAGAGATAAGGGGGGTGGCGGCGAGTAAGAGTATATGAATCGCAAACTGCGATCACCACGTTGGCTTATTGGGCTGCGCCATCCAACGCACGAAATCAGCAAGCTTTAACGGTCGGCTAATCCAGTATCCCTGGAAAAAATGTACTCCACGATCGCGCAGCCAACGAGCTTGCTCAGGTGTTTCTACCCCTTCAGCAACCGTCAGCATATTAAGACGCTTAGAGAGTGTCAACACGGCGTCCAGAACCGGAGAGGTCAGGGTTTCTGTGCCGATGGCGTTAATAAACCCGCGATCGATTTTCAGGTAGTCAACGGTGAAGCGTTCCAGATAGATAAGCGCGCTATGACCGGTGCCGAAATCATCAATAGCAATTTCAAAGCCAACAGAGTGTAGCCATTCGAATAGCTGTGTCGCCTCGTGTTGATTAAGCATATCGCGTTCAGTGATTTCCAGCACTAACTGAAAATGGTTCGCGGGAAGCGAGGCGCGCAGCCGTCGGATGTCATCTTTAAAACTCTCGCCGTGCAGGTGCGTTGGTGCGATGTTAATCCCCAGTTTGGCGCCAGCAGGAAACACTTTTTGCAGCGTCGGGGCGTCCTGCGCTATTAACTTAAAGAGGTGTTGGGTCAGCGGGACAATCATTTTCTGCGATTCTGCATAATGAATGAAGGCATCCGGTGGGATCTCACCCGTTGATGGATGATGCCAACGTAATAACACCTCAACACCTTTTACCTCCAGCGTTTGCATCTCTACGACGGGCTGGTACACCACATAAAATTGATTATGTTTGATGGCGTGGAGGATATCTTTACCAGGGCGTAACCGGACAGTGAAGATGTAATACCAGAGGAGAACCCCGGTGATAATCCCGGCCATACATCCCAACATAATCGCGTACCAGATGTCGTTGTACGTCCACTCTTGCGCATACAAACGAATCTTCAGCGGTACCTCTTTAAGCGTCGCCTGGCGCCATGGCGTGTTAGGCAGCGCAGAGACGTCCATAATTCGGGATGAAAATGTTGAAATAGCCGTGTCGCCAGCAATAACGGCAATACCATTAAAATTATCCTCGCGGGCGGTATAAAGCAGATAGGGCGCCAGGTTGATATTCAATGAAGAAAATACGCCGCTGTTATGGAACGAGGGATTGCGGTGCCAAATCATTATCGCTGGCTTATCCGGCATCATGGGCGTCCCGGAAAGTATTTCCACATCAACATCTTTGTTGATATTCAGCTTGGGGATCAGCGACAAAATGGGGGCGTTCATTGCGCCTGTTGCGGAGGAGCAAAAAGCAATGCCGTCTTTTACCAGCAAAAAAGCGCGAACGTTGAGGTTAAAAGCCGCACTGGAGGTAAGTTTTGCAGCAACTTGCTGGCAGTTCTTTTCCAGCAGGGGTTGAAGCGCATCTGTGGTGGTTTTGAGATCTGCAAAGTAACTACTGACATAATTCTGGATATCGGCAAGCAGCGTTTCGTACTTAACCTCTCGCTTATGCCAGGTAACCAAAAATTGCAGGGTACTCACGAGCAATGCGACGATAAGCCCCGTTAACATACAGGAAAGCAGGATTTTCCGACCGGATGAAGAGCTGCGTCTGAACATAGTTCCTTATGTTTACCTGTAGTAACCGCTTATTCTGTATGAATATAACCTGAAATGGTCCATGCTGTGAGATTTTTCTTAGTCGAGAGGCGAAACAAAAAAGCACCGCCGAAGCAGTGCTTTTGATATGTCTCATCAGGATAGCCAAGGGATAGCTGCCAAACGAAATTAACTGCGGCTCAGAACCCGGCGAGCTTCGTTGTAACGTTTTTTCCAGTAAGGCTCGTTCATGCTGGAAATGATAACGCCACTGCTGGTCGAGGCATGAACAAACTGGTTGTTGCCGATATAGATACCGACGTGGCGGCCTGTGGAGCCAGCACGGAACAGAACCAGATCGCCTGTGCGCAGATTAGTACGCGAAACGGATTTACCCGTTTCCTGTTGTTCGTAGGTTGAGCGCGGAAGCTCTAAACCAAACTGCTCACGGAACGTACGCTGTACGAAGCTGGAGCAATCAATACCTTTTTTTGTGCTGCCGCCAAGGCGGTAACGCACGCCTTTCCAGTCAGCATACTGATCCATAATACGTGATTTAACATCGATATTACGGACCATATTTTCAAATTCATCCTGAGAGGCTTGCAGTGAAGAGTTATCTCCATTGCCCACAGCATGCGTCTCAGAATGCATATTTCTGGCGGTGTTCGTGGTACTACATGCAGAAAGCAGAACCGCAACTGCTATCGCGGGTATGCCCCGCAAGATATATCTCAAAATCGGTTGAGATTTGACCATTTTGTTTGTTTTCCCTTGAAGTCCTTAACGATAAATATCGTTATAAAAAATGCCAAACGTGACGAGACTAATTACCATCGCACGATGAGACAATTCCTTAAGGTCAAATCTGTGGCAGAACGCACAAATTTATTCAGAAAGGGAATAATTGTCCCGCGAGGCAAAACGAGTTCGAGGTTACCCGATCGCCCCAGTCATTGCGAGAGATTTTATGTGATTTCTTATAAGAAAAATTGATACAGAAAGTGAATAAACGGCATTGGCTAAATTAAGAACAATTAGCGTAAAAAATATGCAAGCCATTCATTCTAAACATGAATAAGATGACAGGAGAATGACAATCAGAATGATGGAATATCGGTCGTCATCATCAGGGAATCAGAAGTTTCCCTGATGATGTTAATTGTTTTGCGTTATTTGTTTGAAAATTGTTTGTTTTTGCCGGGCAGATAATTCACAAACAGCGTGACCAGACGATCGCTTAATGGCGTCATTAGCCACCAGGGTAAGCCAATCAGCACAACCGTCATGGAGCCGACCACGATATCGGTGAGCCAGTGAGCGCCGATCATTACGCGTGGAAAAGCAAAAACCACAGCGATAATAAGGCCGATTATGCCTGCAACTTTTCCGAAATAACGCAGCATAAATGCGGAAAAAATAAGCAGCATCATGCCGTGATCGCCAGGAAAACTGTCTCTGGAGGCATCTTTGGTTGGAATATGCAGCAGTTCGCTGACGCGATAAATATTATCCAGCATCAGAGTAGGGCTGGCGCGTTTAACCGGAATAAGCGCCTGGCCCAACTGATTTAATACCACTGCGGTGAGCAGCATCACCAGACCAATAGCCACAATACGCCGGCGACCTTCCGCCGTATCCTTCAGCCAAAAGTGCAGCATCAGTGCGCCCATAGCCAACAACGAGCAGCCATCAAATGCCCGGTTATTGGTGATCGCAACAATCCACAGAAACAGCGGGCTTTCAACCAGCTTCTGATTGAAGAAACGGAAGACGCCCGTATCCAGTGAGGACCAGAACCCGTGCCCGGCGGGAATATACCAGGACAGAAACAGCGCTATACCTGCAATATTGAGCAGTATAATAAGAGGGTATCGGGTTTTCATCGTCGTTTACCATTGCTATAAAACGAAGGCAACCTTACGCGCTACCGTCTAAACGAAGTCTCAACAATGCGCTCTGTAACGTATTCCAGTCGGTGTCGGTATCGGAGATGAGTTCAATACGGCTATCCGGCGGAGCGACGTTTTGCGTCTCAATATGCCAGTCGTCTCCCTGACGGTTAATGCGCACCAGCCCCTCTTTGATACGCATTACACCTTTTACACGCCCAACGGGTGCAAGGCGCGACCATTCCAGCAGGCCGATGGTATCGAACACCGTATCGGCGTCAAAGATCCAGCCGCAGGCCTGATGACCCTGACCGCTGTTCAGGCTGCGACGCCAACGCTGTTGTGCGGGCAAACTTAACGCCGCCAGCCCTTTCTTGTCAGCATGACTATGGGCGTGCTCAGCGCTTGCGGGAAGCTGCGCCAGGTTTAGTCGGGGCAAATCCAGTAATTGACCGGCAATATTTCCATGATCGGCATGGACCAGTTGGCGATTGCCGCCATAGTGCTGCCACCAGGTTTGCAGGGCGTTTTCGCTTTCCGTTGTGGCGCGGTCGGCTTTGTTGGCGACGATGATATCGGCGGCAGCCAGTTGATCGCGGAAATTGTCATTGGCGACGCTTTTTTCATCCAGTAGCTGGCGAGGATCAAGAATACAAAGGGTCGCGCGCAAATCGATCCACGGTTCGTAAACCGGCGCGGTAAGTAAATCCAAAATCTGTTTGGGATGTCCGAGGCCGGTAGGTTCAATGAGCAGTCGGTCGGGTTTTCCCTGACGCAACAACGTATTGAGGCCAACCTGCATTGGCAGACCGTTAACACAGCACATACAGCCGCCGGGGATCTCTTTTAGCAATGCGCCGCTGTCGGCTAACAGGGCGCCATCAATACCGACTTCGCCAAACTCATTGACCAGTACGGCCCACTTCTCTGCGGGATCTTTGTTTGCCAATAAATGAAGAATAGAGGTGGTTTTGCCACTGCCGAGAAAACCGGTGATGAGATTGGTTTTAGTCACATTTACTCCAGAATCATAAATTGCCGTAATGGCATTTAACAATCCTGGCGAAAAACGGGGAAAAAGAGAAGGGGTGAGAGGACGAAGACGCGCTTCGTCCTGATTAATGGCAGAAATCGTTAACTTTTTAACGTTTCAATGACAGCCTGATGCGCACCATATTGGGCAATACGCTGCCAGGCGAGCTGAATAGCCGCAACAAACTGCGGATTCTGTACCAGATCGGTGGCGAAAATCTCATGCAGAGACAGCAGGGCGCTGACGCGTTCTGAGTCTGTACTCTGCTTCACAAGCGCGCTGATTTTCTCGCTCAATGGATCACGAATATCAATGGTCGCACCTGAATCATCCACTCCGCTCACGTAACGCATCCAGCCTGCGACGCCGAGCGCCAGCAGCGGCCACTCGCTGCGCCGTGCTAAATGTACGCGGATCCCTTCCAGCATACGCTGGGGTAATTTTTGGCTACCATCCATCGCGATTTGCCAGGTTTTATGCTTCAACGCCGGGTTGGCAAAGCGTTCCAGCAGGCTAGCGGCATACTGGTCTAAATCAACATCGGTGATTTGCAGGGTAGGCGCCTGTTCGTTGAGCATCAGACGGTAGGCGGCTTCACGAAAAGCGCTGTCCTGCATGCAGTCGCTGATGTGCTGAAACCCGGCCAGATAGCCGAGATACGCGAGAAACGAATGACTACCGTTCAGCATTCGCAATTTCATTTGTTCCCACGGCAGAACGTTTTCAACCATTTGTACGCCGGCGGTTTCCCACTGCGGACGACCACACACAAAATTGTCTCCAATCACCCACTGAATAAAGGGCTCACAGCTGATTGCGCAGGGATCGGCCACCCCCAACTCGCGGGCGATTTCAGCCAGTGACTCTTCGGTGGCGGCAGGAACAATCCTGTCCACCATGGTACCCGGGAAGCTGACATGTTCCTGGATCCAGTGGGCCAGCTCAGGTGAGCGTTTCTCCGCCATTCCCAGTACGGCGTTTTTTACCACATGGCCATTATCCGGGATATTATCGCAGGAGAGGACGGTAAAAGGTTGCAGCCCGCGTTCACGTCGGCGGTGCAGCGCTTCAACAATAATGCCGGGTGCGGAATGTGGCTCAGCCGGAGTCTGTAGATCATGAATAATGCGTGGATGAGAAAGATCCAGCGAGCCTGTTGCCGGATCGATGCAGTAGCCTTTTTCCGTAATCGTTAACGAGACAATCGCCACCTGAGGTTCACAGAATTTTTCGATAATGGCCGCCAGCGAATCCAGCGTGGCGTTCAGACATTCTTTGACGGAGCCGATAACAATCGGTTGGTTGCCATTCGCCCCTTTTTCTAACACGGTAAATAAATGATCCTGCTCGCGAAGCTGACTCATTAGTCGATCGCCGCTGAACAGACTTATCTCACAAATTCCCCAGTCCCCACCCTGTGCATTCAGTACCCGATCGGTCAGTAATGCCTGATGGGCACGGTGAAAAGCACCGAAACCAAAATGCACAATCCGCGTTTTTAATTGTTGGCGATCGTACTGCGGCATCATGACATTTTTCGCGAGCGGCACTGAGGCAATAGTTTTCATTCAATACACCTGATTAACCATTAATTAACAATGGCAGTATAAAGTTATATGACAGCAAATTGAATTGGTGTGCCTCATTTATCCGGGTAATGTGAGCTGGATCAACCAATCATTGCGGATTCGTTGATCCTCGCCCAGATGCCTGTATGGTAGTCGTCATTAAGTGAATCTAATTTGGTATAACAACTTGTGAGGTGAAACCATGGAACAAACCTGGCGTTGGTACGGACCTAACGATCCAGTATCGCTTGATGATGTGCGTCAGGCTGGCGCAACGGGTGTTGTGACCGCCTTGCACCACATTGCCAACGGTGAAGTCTGGCCGGTTGAAGAGATTAAAAAGCGGCAGGCTATTCTGGCTGAAAAAGGGCTGACCTGGTCAGTGGTGGAAAGTATCCCCGTCCACGAAGATATCAAAACGCACTCTGGTCAATATCAAACGTGGATTGCTAACTATCAGCAGAGTATCCGTAATCTGGCGACCTGCGGCATCGATACCGTGTGCTATAACTTCATGCCGATCCTCGACTGGACGCGTACTGACCTCGAATATCAGTTGCCGGACGGCTCCAAAGCGCTGCGTTTTGACCAGATCGCTTTTGCTGCCTTTGAGCTGCATATCCTCAAACGTTCAGGGGCTGAGGCGGATTACACCCCGGAAGAACAACGCCAGGCGCTGGACTATTTCAATGCCATGAGCGAGGCCGATATTGAAAAACTGACGCGCAATATCATCGCAGGTCTGCCCGGTGCCGAAGAGGGGTATACCCTGGATCAGTTCCGTGCGCGCCTTGCTGAATATGACGGCATCAGCAAAGACGACTTGCGCAATAACATGGCGATATTCCTGAGGGCGATAGTGCCAGTGGCAGAAGAAGTCGGCGTGCGTCTGGCCGTACACCCGGACGATCCGCCGCGTCCGATCCTTGGCCTGCCGCGCATCGTTTCGACCATCGAAGATATGCAGTGGCTGAAAGACACCGTCGACAGCATCAATAACGGTTTCACCATGTGCACCGGCTCCTACGGCGTACGCGCCGATAACGATCTGGTGAAAATGATTGAAACCTTTGGCGATCGTATTCACTTCACGCATCTGCGTTCAACTTGCCGTGAAGATAACCCGAAAACCTTCCACGAAGGTGCGCATTTGCAGGGCGATGTGGATATGGTATCGGTGGTGGCGGCGATTCTGAGCGAAGAGCAGCGTCGTAAAAAGGCGGGCGATCTGCGTCCAATCCCGATGCGCCCCGATCACGGGCACCAGATGCTTGATGATTTGCATAAAAAAACCAACCCGGGCTACTCTGCGATTGGTCGTCTGAAAGGACTGGCGGAAGTCCGTGGCGTTGAGCTGGCGCTGAAACAAACACAGTTCCGCGATCTGCTGTAAGGCGAACAACAGGGATTGAGCGGCAGGCTCGATCCCTGTAATCCATTAAGGCTGCGATAGCGCCTGCTCCAGTACCGCCAGGACTCTTTTTATCTGCTGTAACTGCAATCCACCAAATCCAAAAAACATAACTGCGTCGCTGTTCTCTTCACGCCATGCGGCTTCTGAGCCATTCTCTATATCTGGCAACGTATCGAAACGAATCCCGGCCAGCAGGCAGCGTTGTTGTAGCCTGGCGATAATTTCGGGGGACCAGGCAATGCGTAATGAGAGGTGCAGACCTGCCGTTGCGCCAGCGATTTTCCCTTCGGGAAACAGTGCGGATAGGCCGTCGCGTAATAGCGTAAGACGTGCCGCATAATTGCAGGCCAGCTTGCTGATATGCGTATAAAACACCTGATTTTGCATTAATTCGGCCAAAAATTGCTGCAACAACCACTGGCTCCCGTTGTTGTTGAGCGCTTTCATATTCTGTACGGCCGGAAGCAGTTCGTCAGGGCAAATCAGATAGCCAAGACGTCCTCCTGGTCCCAATGTTTTGGAAAATGTCCCTATATAGATAACCCGGTTGTGATAATCCATGGCTTTCAGCGCGGGAAGGGGATTTTCTCCATAGGTAAAAACGGCATCGTAATCGTCTTCAATAATGTAAGCGCCGACGCGCTGCGCCCATGTTAATAATGCCTGACGCCGCTCCAGTGACAGGACGCTACCCAGCGGATACTGATGCGCTGGAGTAACATAACAAAGCTGGGTAGCATATTCCGGTAAATTATCTGTTTGCAGTCCGTGGTTATCGACAGCAATTGGCGTAATGTCTGCGCCGTAATAATTAAACAGATGCCAGGCCCCCGAATAACAAGGGGACTCGGTTACAATATGGCACTTTTTTTGCTGACTGAAAGTATGATGGTTAATAAAGAGTTGACTGATCAGTGACAGTCCTTCCTGAATCCCGTTAGTAATAATGATGTTCTCTGCTCGAGTATTAATACCGCGAGATAAATTAAGGTATCTGACCAATTGTTCACGCAGTGAAAATAATCCATTTGGTGAATGATATCGGGTGAATAATTGTTCCTTGAGGACGCTGGGGGCGTTATTCCATTTGCGCCAGCTTGACCAGGGAAAAGCATTGGGATCGGGAACGCTCATTTGGCAATAGCACTCTCGCCCAGGCTCTGCATAAACATCGGTGGGGATCCCAGCCGCTTTAGGTTTCATCGGCGGGGAACCCTGCGCGACGGGCACGATTGCTGGCGTTGTGCGTACAGGTGTGGTGAAGATGACCTCGTAGCCGATACCTTGTCGACTCTTAATTAATCCCGCGGCCATGAGCTTATCATAGGCCATCACGACCGTTATTTTGGCAACGTTTAATACCTGTGCCTGCTCGCGAATAGAGGGAAGTTTATCTCCACAAAGCAAATCACCGCGCTGAATGGCCTGGAAATAAAATTGAAATATCTGCAATTGCAGCGGGGTACGGCTTTCTCGATCGAGAGTCAGTGTTAGCATGAGGAATTCCTTATGTATATATACGCACTATATTACGAGCTTCTCTTCTTTACGTTTTGATGCACCTCATAGAGTAGATGCTGTTCCTATAAGCTGCTTTTGCTGTCTCTATTTTTGATTTTTATGATCGCTTAGCGTGTCGCTATTAAAAAAATGGAGGCAAGCATGTCGTGGATAAGAAAGAACGCACTGTGGTGCGCATTCGTCGGGGCAGTAGCAATGGCCCTTGCAATTTGGGGGACGTGGCAAGGCGTTCATTACACCAGTACCACCGAATTTTGTTTATCGTGTCACTCGATGCGTACACCAGGAGAGGAATATAAAACCAGCGTGCATTTTCGCAATGCTTCTGGCGTGCGTGCTGAGTGTAAGGATTGTCATATTCCGCCAGGGATCGTCCCGACGCTGGTTCGTAAAACGGAAGCCTTAAACGACCTCTACCACACCTTTATCTCTCCTTCGATTGATACCCCTGAAAAATTTGCCGCAAAACGAGCGGAATTGGCCCAGCGAGAGTGGGCGCGAATGAGCGCTAACAATTCGGCGGCATGTAAATCTTGCCACAGCTATGAGGCGATGGATCACGGCAAACAATCTGCGAATGCGGCGGCGCAAATGACCGCGGCGGCGGCAAAAGACAGCAACTGTATTGATTGCCATAAAGGTATTGCCCATCACAAACCCGATATGAGCAGCGGTTTCCGCGATCGCTATAAGCAGTTGCAGCAGCAGGGAGCGTCTTTATCGAATGCGAGCACGCTGTTCTCGTTAAGCGAAAAAGCATTGACGGCAACGGCCGGAAGCCCCGCAGGTAAAGCGCTGTTATTTCCTGCCACCGAGGTCAAAGTGCTGAAAAAAGAGGGCAGCAACGTGCAGCTTGAACTGACGGGCTGGCGTGAAAGCAAAGGACGCGGGCGGGTGATAACCCAGTATATGGGTAAGCGTGTGTTCTCGGCCGTGCTTGATGACGCCTTGATGGCGAACGTAAAAGTACTACAAACCCAGGTCGATCCTGACTCACACCAGCAATGGCAGCAGGTGAGCGTGACCGCCTGGACCTCCGCCCAGGGGCTTATCAGCAATATTGCACCGATCTGGGAATATTCGGATCAAATGCTGCAATCCACCTGTAGCGCCTGTCATAGCACTCCTCCTACGACCCGATATACCGCCAACGGCTGGATCGCCGGATTGAAAGCGATGTCCACCTATTACCGACTGAATCCGGTGGAAGAACGTACGTTGTTGAAATACCTCCAGACCCATGCCAGTGATGTGTCTGAACCTAACAAAAATTAAGGAAAATATATGGATATTCATGAATTTAACCCGTCTCGCCGCCGTTTTCTGAGCGGTATGCTAGCGGTGGGCGCGGCCAGTGCGCTGGCGCCGAATCCGCTGATATCAAAAGTATGGGCAGCGGGAGAAAACCCCGCACAGTGGATTCAATCCGGTTCGCATTTTGGCGCTTTTGAAGCCAAGGTTGTCAACGGCGAGTGGACAGAAACCCGGCCTTTCAAACATGACAAATACCCTTGCGATATGCTGAACGCGGTGCGTGAAGTGGTCTATAACCCGTCGCGGGTGCGTTATCCAATGGTTCGTCTGGACTGGTTACGTAAACGCGAGAAATCGGATCGCAGCCAGCGCGGAGATAATCGTTTTGTGCGGGTAAGTTGGGATCAGGCGCTGGATCTGTTTTACGAAGAGCTGGAACGGGTACAAAAAACCTACGGCTCATCGGGGGTATTTACCGGGCTGGCCGACTGGCAAATGGTAGGGAAATACCATAAAGCGGGCGGGGCGATGGACAGAGGGCTTGGTCTGCATGGTAGCTATGTGACGACCGTTGGCGACTACTCTGCAGCAGCTGCGCAGGTTATCTTGCCGCATGTGATTGGTTCGCTGGAAGTTTATGAACAGCAAACGTCACTGCCGCTGGTTATTCAGAACAGTAATACCATCGTGCTGTGGGGATGCGATCCGATCAAAAACTTGCAGATCGAGTTCCTGGTTCCCGATCACGATGCGTTTGGCTACTGGCAACAGATTAAAGAAGCGGTTGCGCAGGGTAAAATGCGCGTTATCAGCGTCGATCCAGTGCGTAGCAAATCGCAAAACTACCTTGGCTGTGAACAACTGGCGCTACGACCACAAACCGATGTCGCGTTAATGCTGGCACTCGCCCATACGCTGTATGAAGAAAAACTGTATGACACGGCGTTTATTAACGATTACACCGTGGGTTTTGAGCAGTTTTTGCCCTATCTGCTTGGGGAGAGTGATAAGCAGCCGAAAAATGCCGAATGGGCAGCGCAAATCTGTGGCCTGACGGCGGAGCAGATCCGTGATTTCGCCCGCCTGCTGGTCAAAGGCCGGACCCAATTTATGGGCGGTTGGTGCGTACAACGCATGCATCATGGCGAACAGTATCCCTGGATGCTGGTGGTGCTGGCCAGTATGGTTGGGCAAATTGGCTTGCCGGGCGGCGGCGTAGGGTTTGGCTGGCATTACAACGGCGGTGGTACGGTGACATCCGCCGGACCTGTACTGTCCGGGCTGGGAGGGATCGCGAATCCTCCACCGGCGAAGTATAAAGCGGATTTTCGCGGCGCATCGGAGCATATCCCCACCTCACGCATCGTTGACTGCCTGCTGGAGCCGGGCAAAAAGGTTGCCTTTAACGGCGAAACGTTAACCTGGCCTGATATTAAAATGGCGATCTACAGCGCGGCGAATCCATTCCATGCGCAGCAGGATCGTAATCGCATGATCAAGGCATGGAAGAAGCTGGAAACCGTGGTGGTATTGGATCATCAATGGACCGCGTCGTGTCGATTTGCCGATATCGTCCTGCCTGTTACCACCCGCTTTGAACGTAACGATATTGAACAGTTTGGTACGCATTCGAACAAAGGGCTGATGGCCCTGCATCAGATTGTTAAACCGCAATATGAAGCGCGGCATGATTTTGACGTTTTTGCCGGATTATGTAAGCGCTTTGATAAAGAGGCGGTGTACCGCGAGAACCGTGATGAAATGCAGTGGATACAGGCGCTCTACGACGAAGGTGTGAAGATGGGCGCGTCGCTCGGTGTCTCCTTACCGGACTTTACTACGTTCTGGCAGGGCGAAGGATACATTGAATATCCGGCCGGACAGCCGTGGGTGCGTCACGGTGAGTTTCGCGACCAACCAGATCTTAATCCCCTGGGAACGCCGTCAGGTCTGATTGAAATCTACAGTAAAACCATTGCTGGCTTTGCCTACGAGGATTGTCCCGGTCATCCGGTATGGATGGAACCGTTTGAACGTAATCATGCCGCTAAAAAAAATAAATATCCGCTGCATCTGCAATCCTGCCATCCGGATAAACGTCTGCACTCACAGTTGTGCTCGAGCGAGGCGTTTCGCAATACCTATGCGGTTACCGGAAGAGAACCGCTTTATATCAGCGCGCAGGATGCCACTGCCCGTGGTCTGAAAGCAGGTGATATCGCTCGCGTCTTCAATGACCGTGGTCAGGTGCTGGCTGGGGTGGTGATTAGCCCGGATTTTACCCCTGGCGTAATCCGCATTCATGAAGGGGCCTGGTATTCCCCGCAGGAGGGTGGAAAAGCCGGGACGTTATGCACTTATGGCGACCCGAATGTCCTGAGCGCCGATATTGGTACTTCACAGCTGGCGCAAGGCCCTTCAGCGCATACCGTGCTGGTGGAGGTCGAACGTTATCAGCAGAAAAAAGCGCCATCGGTAACGGCATTCGGCGGCCCGGAGACAGTAAAAGAGGAGGGGGGAAGTGCAGCATAACCAAATACATCAGCAGCGGGTGGACATGTACCAGTGGTTCTCGCAATTGCTGTTCCGTGAGCTGGACGAAAAGCAACTTGCCAGCCTTGAAAACGACGATAATCGGGCGTGGATTGTCTCACTGGCGGCGATTCCTGGATTGTCTGGCAAGGTTAAGCATTTTGAGCGTAGTCTGACCCGGATTTTACGCCGTGATTCCCGACAGCTGGAACTCGCCGCGGATTTTGCCTCGCTGTTTCTGCTGGCGCCGCCTGGCGGAGTCTCTCCCTATGCAGGGCACTATCCGCATACGACCGCGTCAGCAGAACGTCAACAAATGAATGTGCTGCTGATCGAACACGGTCTGACCGCACGGGAAAATGAGCCATCCGATCATATCGCCATTCAACTGGCATTGATGGCGAAGATGGTTGCTAAAGAGGAGGCGGTATCTGCGCAGTATTACTTTTTGCATCACCATATGATGTGCTGGGCGCCATTGCTACGCGATGCCTGCCTGGCGCGAGATGAACAGGGGTTTTACCCGCAGGCGGTCAATCTGATAGTGAGTTTTATGCGCGAGGATGAACAGTATCTGGAATCGCTGTTAATGGATGATTTTTATCTCAGCAGTCAGCGCTGAAAATAAAAAGGGACAGCTGGTGCTGTAATGCCAGCCAGTTAAGCATTATGGAGAATATTTTATTGCAGCATAGGGTTCCGTTCACCTCAGCGGAGTCATTTCTGTGAAGCGCAGATACCCGTGAACGTGCAAGGGAGGCTCACCGCCGCCTCCCTTGCAACCCAGGCTCCCGGCGGGAAAATCGTCGCGATGCGATTCATTCGGCTCATGCCGTCTGCCTGTCGGGTCGGGGCCGAGCCTGCATCCATGCAGGCCGTCCCCTCTGCCCGCCTCCCTGCGGGCAGACCCGGTCAACCGTCAACGCCTCATCGATTTTCAGCCGGACCGGAGTCATCGCTTCAACGCTCTGACTTCCAGTTAAATTTGTTTTGCTGTTTAAACAAAAAACGCAAATGGTCAGGTGTAGGCTGGTCCGGCTGAAAATTGCCGACGTGTTTCCGTAAGGCCGGGAGAGCCAGCATGGATGCTGGCTCAGGGCGCGTTTTGCAAGGACGCTACCTCGCGCCCGGCCCGAAAGCCTGAAGGAATAAGCGGAGGGGACCACGAAGTGGCAATTTTCCCGCCGGGAGCCGGGATTGTTAAGGGTACGGCGATAGTACCCTTAACACGTTCACAGACAGTATCGTTTCAGAGAAGTGATAAACATAGGGTGAACGTCACAATACGCCGGAGGTAAAAGATTCAATACCTCCGATTGTTCCACTCTCAGATATCGTTACGATCATTCATCTTTGTAAACTAACAAGCCTTACAGCCTGCGCTGTCCCTTTTCGTCAATGGGCAGCAGAAAATTAGTCTGCACGGCCCATGTAGCGACGTTCTTCGATATGAATACGGATTTTTTCGCCCGCACTCAAATACTCAGGAACCAGGATCACCAGGCCGGTAGTCAGGGTCGCAGGTTTGTTACGCGCGCTTGCTGATGCCCCTTTAATGCCCGGCGCTGTTTCAACAATTTCCAGGTCTACCGTTTGCGGCAGTTCCAGCGCCAGCAGTTGGCCGTCCCAGGTCAGAACCTGCATGTCCGGCATCCCGCCTTCCGGCATGAACAGCAGTTCTTCTTCAATCTGGTCTTTGGTGAAGGTATACGGGGTATAGTCTTCTTTATCCATAAAGACATATTCGTTGCCATCGACATAGGAAAAGTCGACGCCACGACGGCTCAGGGTGACAGTATCAACGATATCATCGCCCTTGAAACGCTCTTCAACTTTCAGGCCAGTACGGACATCAGAAAAACGCATTTTGTACAGCGTGGCGGCGCCACGTGCGGTTGGTGATTGAATATCAATATCTTTTACAATCAGCAGCTTGCCGTTGTAATTCAGTACCATACCTTTTTTAATTTCGTTCGCTCTTGGCATCGAAAAAATCCTGTAGTGAGGAGTGTCTAAAATATCGCGTAAAACTACTCGCGCCGGGGCATTCAGGCAAGTGGAATTGATGCTTTTGCTGGTGCAAAAAAGGTGTTACTGTGCGCTTCTCTCACAATCCGATGGTTTACGATAAAGAGAATACTGTATGGAATGCCGTCCGGATTGTGGTGCATGCTGCACCGCGCCTTCAATCTCCAGCCCTATCCCTGGTATGCCTGATGGCAAGCCCGCTAATACGCCATGCGTTCAGTTGGATGAATCCTTGCGCTGCAAAATTTTTGCTTCGCCGCTGCGGCCAAAAGTATGTGCCGGTTTGCAGCCCAGTGCGGAAATGTGTGGGAAGACGACGCACCAGGCCATGCTGTATCTTATTGAGCTTGAAGCGCTGACCGCGCCTTAAACATCTTTGATGCGCGCCAGGCACACGATGGTGGCGACGATCATCACCAGCGCAAACCAGAACACGGCGTGATAATTCCAGATTTCAGCGGCAATACCTGCCAACGATCCGGCAATAATCCAGCCTACGCGAATGGTATTCGTATAAAGGGTCGTGGCTGAACCTGCTTGTCCTGGCATCAAATCCTGGAAATAGAGCATGCCAATCCCGCCAAGGATGCCGATATAAATCGCGTTCAGCAGCTGTAAACCAAGCAATACCGCCGGAGAGTGGGCCAACAGCATACCGGCATAAAAGAAAAAGCCGGCCACGACGGCAATTCGCATCAACAGACGCTTGCCCAGACGCTTCGCAAAGTATCCGGCAATCAACATGGTCGGGATTTCCAGCCCGGCAGCGGTTCCCATCATGATACCCGCCAGTTTTTCCGGCAGATGCAGTTCATTGATAATAAACAGCGGCATATTAATGATATAGAGGCTATTGGTCCCCCACATTAATGTGCAGATAACAAAAAGGAGCAGCGTGTCGCGACGATTGCGCCGTGGCGCCTCCACCACGCCAGTGGTGAGAGGCACATTTTTACTCATTGACGGTAAGAACAACCAAACCATTGCGCCGCAGACAATAAAAGCAACCGCCGCGCTGAGGTACATCACCGTGAAGCTAAATCCCATTGCCAGTGCGTAGGCCAGCGGCGGGCCAATTACCCAGGCCAGCGATACCTGCGCACGTAAAATTGAGCTGAACATGACCGCTTCCCGGCCTGTACGGTCGGCATGCTCGCGAGCGAGAGCAAACATTTGCGGGTTGGCGGTTGAACCAAAGCTGCTGAGGAAGACGCCGACAAACAGCAAAATAAAATAGTTACGGTTCCAGGCAAACAGCACGCAGGCCAGCATGCCCAGTACACAACAGAAGACAATCAGGTTTTTGCGATCGCCTTTTTTATCCGAGCGCCCGGCCAGAAACTGACTCACCAGGATACCGATTACGGCGCTGCCGGTAAAAAAGAACCCGACCATACCGGGACGGGCATGGACTTCATCGGTCAGAAAAAGACTCAGCGTTGGTGTCTGCAAAGCGCCGGCGATACCCGTCAGAAACGCGACAAGCAGGAACGCCGCAGACGTTAAATCGAACGCCTTAGGTGTGGCGGCTACGGGGGTGTTATGCATGTTTTGATATCAATGATGTGAAGAGACGCGGAGTTTACGCTGCTTGCCAGAAAATAAACAGGTAGCCAAATCAAAATCGGCATCAAAAATCAAAATAGCATTTCAGTCAAAGAATGCTGTTTGCTGATGTTGCTGAATCTGACACGCTGACGCCATTTTTGCTTCAGCAATTTTATCTCTCCCCAGAAGAAAATGTGCGTTATCTCTAAATTCAGCAAGTAATTTGTCAACTTTACTTGTGTGCTGAAGAAAAAAGATCAAGACTTCTTGAAACGTTTCAGCGTCATCTTGCCATAACTAATGGAGTCAGGTGACGCCTTTTTTCTCATATTGGCTGAATCGTTTCAATTCAGCGGGAGAGGAGAACCATGTTCCAGTTATCTGTTCAGGATATTCACCCGGGCGAACAGGCCGGGAATAAAGAAGAGGCTATTCGCCAGGTTGCCGCGGCCTTAGTGCAAGCGGGTAACGTTGCGGAAGGCTACGTCGATGGCATGCTGGCGCGTGAACAACAAACGTCCACGTTTCTAGGCAACGGTATTGCTATTCCTCACGGGACGACGGACACGCGCGATCGGGTGCTGAAAACCGGTGTGCAGGTGTTTCAGTTTCCGCAGGGCGTGGTCTGGGGCGAAGGACAGGTCGCGTATGTGGCGATCGGTATTGCCGCCAGCTCTGATGAGCACCTCGGTTTACTGCGTCAGCTAACGCATGTGTTGAGCGATGACTCCGTTGCTGAACAGCTGAAATCAGCGACTTCGGCGGAAGAGCTGCGCGCGTTGCTGATGGGCGAAAAGCAGAGCGAACAATTAAAGCTTGATAACGAAACGCTGTCGCTGGACGTCGTTGCTAGCTCGCTGGTGACGCTGCAGGCGCTCAACGCTGCGCGGCTGAAAGAAATTGGTGCGGTTGATGCCGCATTTGTCGCCAGGGCAATCAATGAGCAGCCGATGAATCTCGGTCAGGGGATCTGGCTGAATGACTGTGCTGAAGGTAACGTGCGCAGTGCCGTTGCGGTCAGCCGCGCAGCAACGCCGTTTGATGTCCAGGGGGATGCGGCAGCCCTGCTGGTAACCGTCGCGATGAATGACGATCAACCGGTTGCGGTGCTGAAGCGCCTTGGCGATCTGCTGCTGAATAATAAAGCTGACCGTTTGTTGAAAGCGGATGCGGCAACGGTGTTGGCGCTGCTGACCAGCGATGACGCCTTAACCGATGATGTACTGAGCGCCGAATTTGTTGTGCGCAATGAGCATGGTTTACACGCCCGTCCGGGCACCATGCTGGTGAATACGATTAAACAATTTAACAGTGAAATTACCGTGACAAATCTTGATGGAACCGGCAAACCGGCAAATGGACGCAGTCTGATGAAAGTTGTGGCATTAGGCGTGAAAAAAGGACATCACCTGCGCTTTACCGCCCAGGGCGAGGATGCTGAACAGGCGCTGAAAGCGATTGGCGAAGCCATCGCTGCAGGTCTTGGGGAGGGCGCGTAATGAGCAGACGTGTTGCTACTATCACCCTTAACCCGGCCTACGACCTTGTGGGTTTCTGCCCGGAAATTGAACGTGGCGAAGTGAACCTGGTGAAAACCACCGGTCTGCATGCGGCGGGAAAAGGGATTAACGTCGCTAAAGTCCTGAAAGATTTAGGTATCGATGTCACGGTGGGCGGTTTTCTGGGTAAAGACAACCAGGATGGTTTTCAGCAGTTGTTCAGCGAGTTGGGCATTGCCAACCGTTTTCAGGTTGTACAAGGGCGTACCCGTATCAACGTCAAACTGACCGAAAAAGACGGTGAAGTCACCGACTTCAATTTCTCTGGCTTTGAAGTCACCCCCGCTGACTGGGAACGCTTTGTGAACGATTCGCTGAGCTGGCTGGGCCAGTTCGACATGGTGTGCGTTAGCGGTAGTTTGCCGACCGGCGTGAGCCCGGAAGCTTTCACCGACTGGATGACGCGTCTGCGCAGTCAGTGTCCGTGCATTATCTTTGATAGTAGTCGTGAAGCGTTGGTGGCAGGTCTGAAGGCGGCGCCGTGGCTGGTGAAACCAAACCGTCGTGAACTGGAAATCTGGGCGGGTCGTAAACTGCCTGAAATGAAAGATGTGATTGATGCGGCGCATGCGCTGCGCGAGCAGGGTATTGCTCATGTGGTGATTTCCCTCGGTGCGGAAGGCGCGCTGTGGGTCAACGCTTCGGGTGAGTGGATCGCAAAACCGCCGTCAGTTGAGGTGGTCAGCACCGTTGGCGCGGGTGATTCGATGGTTGGTGGTCTGATTTATGGCCTGCTGATGCGTGAGTCCAGCGAACATACCCTGCGTCTGGCAACGGCTGTTGCCGCTCTGGCGGTAAGCCAAAGTAACGTGGGCATTACCGATCGTCCTCAGTTGGCCGCAATGATGGCGCGTGTCGACTTAAAACCGTTTAACTGACAGCAGGAGAGGCATAATGAAAACGCTGCTGATTATTGACGCCAATCTCGGCCAGGCTCGCGCTTACATGGCGAAAACCCTGCTTGGAGCGGCGGCGCAAAAAGCGCATCTGGAAATTATTGATAATCCGAATGATGCAGAACTGGCGATTGTTCTGGGCGACACGCTTCCTGCTGACAGTTCGCTGAACGGCAAAAAAGTCTGGCTCGGCGATATCGGTCGTGCGGTTGCGCATCCTGAACTCTTCCTCAGCGAAGCGAAAGGTCATGCAAAACCTTACAGCGCCCCGGTTGCGACAACGTCTGTTGCCAGCAGTGGCCCAAAACGCGTGGTGGCGGTGACGGCTTGTCCGACCGGCGTTGCCCATACGTTTATGGCTGCTGAAGCTATTGAAACAGAAGCGAAAAAACGTGGCTGGTGGGTAAAAGTTGAAACCCGTGGCTCGGTCGGGGCAGGCAATGCCATTACCCCGGAAGAGGTGGCTCAGGCGGATCTGGTGATTGTGGCGGCTGACATTGAAGTTGATCTGGCGAAGTTTGCCGGAAAACCAATGTACCGCACGTCTACTGGCCTGGCGCTGAAGAAAACCAAACAGGAGCTGGATAAAGCGCTGGAAGAGGCGACGCCGTATCAGCCAACCGGCAAGGCGCAGTCTGCGGCAACCGAAGGGAAGAAAGAGAGCGCTGGCGCGTATCGCCACCTGCTGACGGGCGTGTCCTACATGCTGCCGATGGTTGTTGCTGGCGGTCTGTGTATTGCGCTCTCATTCGCCTTTGGTATTGAAGCGTTTAAAGAGCAGGGCACGCTGGCGGCGGCGCTGATGCAGATTGGCGGCGGTTCAGCCTTTGCGTTGATGGTGCCGGTTCTGGCGGGGTATATCGCGTTTTCCATCGCTGACCGTCCGGGTCTGACGCCAGGTCTTATCGGCGGTATGCTGGCAGTGAGCACCGGTTCTGGCTTTATTGGCGGGATTATTGCCGGTTTTCTTGCCGGTTATGTGGCGAAGCTCATTAGCACCAGGCTGAAACTCCCACAGAGTATGGAAGCGCTGAAACCGATTCTGATCATTCCGCTGCTTTCAAGCCTGGTGGTGGGTCTGGCCATGATCTACCTGATCGGTAAACCGGTAGCCGGCATTCTGGAAGGTCTGACCCACTGGCTGCAAACCATGGGTACGGCGAATGCGGTGCTGCTCGGTGCGATTCTTGGCGGCATGATGTGCACTGACATGGGCGGTCCGGTTAACAAAGCGGCGTATGCTTTTGGTGTGGGCCTGCTGAGTACGCAAACTTATGCGCCGATGGCTGCCATTATGGCGGCGGGTATGGTACCTCCGCTGGCGCTGGGTCTGGCAACGCTGGTTGCGCGTCGTAAGTTCGACAAAGCCCAGCAGGAGGGCGGTAAAGCTGCGCTGGTGCTGGGCCTGTGCTTTATCACCGAAGGGGCTATCCCATTCGCCGCGCGTGATCCGATGCGCGTTCTGCCTTGCTGTATCGTTGGCGGTGCGATTACCGGCGCTCTCTCCATGGCGGTAGGGGCTAAGCTGATGGCGCCCCACGGCGGTCTGTTCGTGCTGTTAATCCCTGGCGCAATTACACCGGTGGTTGGCTACCTGCTGGCCATTATTGCCGGTACGCTGGTAGCCGGTCTCTCCTACGCGGTGCTGAAGCGCCCGGAAGCAGAGGTTGTGGCAAAGGCGGTCTGATTAAGCGCTGAAATCCAGGGCAGAGAAATCTCTGCCCTTTTTTATGCCTTAACCCTTACCGTTGCAGCATCGCCACAATAATCCATCCTGCCTTAAGCAAATTCGATAAAGTGCCTTTAAATCAAACTGGTCACGGAAATCGAATATGAAAAAAGCGCCCATTTTTGCTGCTCTGTCACTCGCGACGCTGCTGCTGACGGGATGTTCAACCACCTGGGTGATGACGACAACATCAGGTGCAACAATAGAGACGCAAGGCAAGCCTGAGCAAGACCCCGGGACAGGACTGACAAAATATGCTGACGCCTATGGTTATCACCGCGTGATTAAAAGCAGCGATGTGAAGCAAATAGATAAAGGTAAGACGGTATTGATGTGGTGAGCCGGGTCAAGTGAATAGAGAATCATTCAGGGGCGAAATCTTTCGCGCCCCTGAATAAGACGGCTCAGGCAATCATTGGGGCGATGATAAAGCCAAAGGCAACGCCCGCGATGATCCCACCCAGTCCTGGCAACATAAACGGATGGTTTAAGACATACTTACCTACGCGCGTTGTCCCGGTGGTGTCGAACTCCATCGCCGCCAGTGAAGTCGGGTACGTTGGGAGAACAAACACGCCGGTCACAGCCACATAGGAAGCCAGAATTGCCCAGGTAGGAACGCCAAGCGCGACGGCAAGCGGGATAATCAACGGCGTGGTGGCTCCCTGCGAATAGAGCAGCGCGCAGGTGCCAAACAATACCAGAGCCAGCAGCATCGGGTAGGCCTGCAGAATATTCCCCGCGATGTCCTTAATCTCCGCTAGGTGCGCGTCAATGAATGTGGTTCCCAGCGTAACAATGCCGAGAATGACTGCCAGCGAACTCATCCCGGCGCGAAAAGTTGACGTCAGGACAATGGCATCTGTAGATGTTTTGCACAGCACCACCATCAGGCAAGCGGCAGCCAGCATGCAGATAATAATGATATCCCGCGTATTCATTGGGCTGCCAACATCAAATCCAGGGCGTAGCTGCGGGAATGCGGCAAGAATAACGATGAGCACCGTGGCCAGCATAAACAGGGCGACGGAAAGTTTTGCACCCGGTGTGGTACTGTTTTGCCCTTCGTATTTGCGCACCAGCCCTTTCTGCAGGCGTTCCAGATAGACCTCATCGTCCTGGAGTTCACATCCCTGGCGCGAGGCGATGAATGCCCCAACCATCGCGGCAACAAACGAGGCGGGCAGACATACCGCCATAACCTGGATAAAGCTGATACCGTTGCCTTCCATGATGGTCAGCATCGCGGCCATTGCGGCGCTGATCGGCGAGCCGGATATTGCAACCTGAGATGCCACTACGGAGCCTGCGAGCGTACGAGAAGGGCGGATGCCTGACTCTTTCGCAACTTCGGCAATCACCGGCAGGGTGGAAAAGACAATGAAACCTGTTCCCGCCATTATGGTCATCGACCAGGTGATAATCGGTGCAATAACATTGATATATTTAGGATTACGACGCATAAAATTACCGGCAATGCGTACCAGATAATCCATGCCTCCGGCTGCCTGTAGCGCTGATGCCGCCACAACCACCGTCATAATAATAAGAATGACGTCCACAGGCGGCGAGCCAATTTTCAGACCAAACCCCAGGGTTAAAATAGCCAACCCCAACCCACCGCATAAACCGATACCAATTCCGCCGAGGCGGATGCCGAAAAATATTGCGCCTAATACTACGATAATTTCCAACCAAAGCATAATGGCCTCCGCCAGATAATAATTCGCTATAAGAATGGCTTTTATTAAATGTGATGATTAAATTGTGGTTTTATTTATTGCGCCAGAAGGTGGCTTTTTCCAACGCGTTTTTCATACCACTTAATTCCGGCACGAACCAATGAACCGGTTGAATCAATATATTTTGCTGGTGATTTCTTGACGGCTTCAGCAAGGATAACGGGGACTTCAGTACATCCCAGAACGATGACTTCCGCGCCGCGTGCAAAAAGTGCTTCAGCCTGTTCATTCATTAATTTTTGTGCTTGCTTAACCTCTCCTGCTTTCAGGCAATAAATACTTTCCATGACTTTTTCCTGGCTGGAAGAATCAGGGCTGACGCAGGTTAACCCAAGAGACTCTATCCCTTTTTGGTAGAGCCCCATGTACAACGTGGCATTGGTAGCCAGCAGTCCGATGCGCGATTTTCCGCAGCTTCTGACCTCACCCAGGGTTGTCTCCACAATACTCAGCAACTCCGTATGACAGGATTCTTTTAACTCTTTAAACCAAAAGTGGGCGGTATTACACGGGATCACAATACACTCCGCGCCAGCATCTTCGAGTTTATGCATATAATCGCGCATGGCCGGAAGCGGGGAATTACCATGACGCATTAATGCGTCAGTACGGTCGGGTATATCAGGAATGGATGAAATAATTAATGGAATATGTTCCTGATCGCGTTGCGCTGTAGTAAATGTGACGAATTTATTAAATAGATCGACGGTTGCAGCAGGTCCCATACCACCAAGTACGCCAATTAAACCTTTCACGATATATACCTCGTTTAACCATTAAATAATATTCAGGCTGTGTTTTATCTTGCCCTAATGTTTAACAGCAGAGCGTCGCGACGAGAAATGCAATAATGTTTGGCTTAATGCAAAAACCGCATGACTGTAGTTTTTTTCGCCGTTCCATGAGGTCAGGATAGGGTGCGGAGCCTGAAGATCTGCAAGCAGAGTAGGGTTGCGGCTGGATGGTGACGCTGACATGTCAATGTCAAAAACGAAGGCTTGATGCAAAAAACGAATCATTATGGGCTAATCGTCAATACCATCTCTGGAATTCTTCAGGCATGATGTTGTTAGGCTCATCAACATATTTAAACATCCGCGTGACAGGCATGAAAAATATTGAGACAAAATGGTTATATGATTTCCTGACGCTGGAGGCATGCCGTCATTTTTCCCAGGCTGCGGAGGAGCGCAATATATCTCAGCCGGCATTTAGCCGGAGGATCAAAGCGCTCGAATCAGCCGTGGGGGTGCAGCTGTTTGATCGCACGACGACGCCGCTGCAATTGACGGAGGAGGGCAAGTTATTCCATTCGCAAACGCGTAGCCTGCTACAACAGCTGGAATGTAATCTGGACGAACTCAGTGGTCACAATCTGCTTGGGGTCCCCAACATAAAAATCGCGGCAGCGCATTCTTTGTCGCTGACCATGTTGCCCCGGTTAGTGCATTCAATGGCGGCCTGGGGGGAAGAATTTGTCTGGCACGTCGAGGCGATTGATGTGGTGCAAGCGGTGAATACCCTGCGCGAGGGGAAAAGTGATTTTATTATCTCGTTTCGTGATGAGGATTTAATGCAGTCGCCTTTCTGTGGCTTGAAGGTTTTTGAGTCAGAGCTCTATCCTGTCTGTGCTACCGATGGACAGGGGAACGCGTTGTTTGATATCTATCAGCCGCAGGCGCCGATTCTGAACTATACCAGCACATCCTACATGGGAAGATTGGTAAACCGTCAGTTAGCGGAAGTTGGCGGCATTTCAGCACGAACGTTGTTTATGTCTTCGATGAGTGAGTTGTTGAAAAACATGGCGCTGGATGGGCATGGGATCGCCTGGCTACCAGCGTGGTCGATCGTCAACGAGCTGCGCGATAAGCGTCTAGTGCGCCTGGAGACACCTGAACTGATGGTACCTATTCAGGCCTATATTTACCGGATGGATACCCGATTGAATAAAACGGCTGAACATTTCTGGCGTATTTTGTACAACCATATGCCAGAGGACCTGGTTTCGCTTACCTGAGACGCGCCAGCTCGCCTGGCGCATCTGAAAAATTTCCGGTTATACCGGAGTTATACTTTTTAGCCTGCTTAATTTGTGTACTACCTCTCATTTTCTCTCTCCCTTACAAACTGTATCTATAAAAAATTGTGATTCTGTTCATATCTATTGACTTTGGTTCTTGCAGATAGATTTACTTTGTCAAAAACATGCTTACTATAAACACATGTTCGATACTGAACATGTGCTCTAATAATTTTGTGTGTGGCGGTGGTTATTCTTAACGAACTCATTTGTGGCAAGATAATTGCCAGGGGACGTGCTATGCGTGAAAAGGAATACATAGTAACTATTGGCTCAGCCAATATGGATGTTGCTGGGTATTCGCATGCTTCTCTAAATTATGCGGATTCGAATCCAGGAAAGATAAAATTCACCCCCGGCGGAGTTGGACGCAACATTGCACATAATCTCGCGCTACTGGGTAAAAATTCGTGGTTACTGACTGCGGTTGGTAATGATTTTTATGGTCAATCGTTATTGGCGCAAACTAATCTATCCGGAGTACATGTTGATAAGTGTCTTATCGTTCCGGGAGAGAATACATCGAGTTATTTATCTCTGCTTGATAACACCGGTGAAATGCTGGTTGCCATTAATGATATGAGCATTACCGAACATATTTCACCGAGTTTTTTATCGCAGCAGCATGATTTTATTCGGCAGGCGAAAGTTATCGTCGCCGATTGCAATATCAGCGAAGACGCCCTTGCATGGGTGCTGGATAATGCCGGAGATGTTCCGGTGTTTGTCGACCCGGTATCGGCATGGAAATGCGTCAAAGTTCGCGAGCGGCTTGGACAAATTCACACCCTCAAACCTAACCGGCTTGAAGCCGAAACGCTGAGCGGTATTGCGCTTTCCGGGCGTGATGATGTTGGCAAAGTGGCCGCCTGGTTTCACGATCGCGGCTTAAATCGCCTGGTGCTCAGCATGGGCGGTGACGGAGTTTATTACAGTGATATTGCGGGGGATTGCGGTTGGTCGCTGCCGATTAAAACTCACGTCATTAATGTTACCGGGGCTGGCGATGCGATGATGGCGGGACTGGCTTCCTGCTGGGTAGACGGCATGCCCTTTATTGATTCGGTTCGATTTGCGCAGGGTTGTTCATCAATGGCATTAGCCTGTGAATATACCAATAACCCTGATTTGTCTGTTGCGAATGTTATCTCAATCGTGGAGAACACAGAATGTCTGAATTAACTCTTTCCTCTGAATTATTACAAATATCTCCAGAAGTACAGGAAGCATTAAACAGTAAAAAACCGATTGTTGCCCTCGAGTCAACCATTATTTCTCATGGTATGCCATTTCCGCAGAATGCCCAGACTGCTATTGAAGTAGAAGAAACTATTCGTAAGCACGGGGCAGTTCCTGCGACCATTGCCATTATTGGCGGGGTAATGAAAGTTGGTTTAAGCAAAGATGAAATTGAGTTGCTTGGAAGAGAGGGGCATAGCGTTACTAAAGTCAGTCGTCGTGATTTACCATTTGTGGTTGCTGCAGGGAAAAATGGTGCGACGACAGTTGCCTCAACCATGATTATTGCCTCCCTGGCTGGAATTAAAGTATTTGCGACGGGCGGGATTGGTGGTGTTCACCGTGGTGCTGAACATACCTTTGATATTTCCGCAGATCTGCAAGAACTGGCGCATACCAATGTCACGGTAATTTGTGCCGGGGCGAAATCTATTCTTGATCTCGGTTTAACGACCGAATATTTAGAAACCTTTGGCGTGCCGTTAATTGGATATCAGACTAAGGCGTTGCCGGCATTTTTCTGCCGAACCAGTCCGTTTGAGGTCAGTATCCGTCTGGACAGCGCAAAAGAGATTGCCCGTGCCATGGCGGTGAAATGGCAGACAGGTCTCGACGGCGGTCTGGTTGTTGCAAACCCAATCCCGGAACAGTTTGCGATGGCTGAAGAGAAAATTAATGCGGCAATCGATCGGGCGGTAAAAGAAGCGGAAGAGCAGGGGGTTGTGGGCAAAGAGAGTACGCCGTTCCTGCTGGCGCGTGTTGCGGAGCTGACCGGCGGTGACAGCCTGAAATCAAATATTCAGTTGGTGTTCAACAACGCGGTACTGGCTTGTGAAATTGCGAAGGAGTATCAACGCCTCGCCTGACCAAATTTTCCGGGCAGAATGCGGTCGCCCGCGGATAGCAAACCTACCAAAACCTGGCGGTAACGCCGGGTTTCCTGGCATGAAGGGAATTTCATTATGGATATAATGAGAAGTGTTGTGGGTATGGTGGTATTACTGACTATCGCGTTTCTGCTGTCAGTAAATAAAAAGCGTATTAGTCTGCGTACGGTCGGGGCAGCACTGGTGCTGCAAATTGCAATCGGCGGCATTATGCTCTATTTCCCGCCGGGGAAATGGCTGGTTGAACAGGCCGCGCTCGGTGTCCACAAGGTGATGTCATACAGTGACGCGGGTAGTGCATTTATCTTTGGCTCCCTGGTCGGGCCAAAAATGGATGTGCTGTTCGACGGAGCCGGGTTTATCTTCGCCTTTCGGGTGCTCCCGGCCATCATTTTTGTGACCGCGCTGATCAGTCTACTCTACTACATTGGCGTGATGGGGCTGTTGATCCGCATCCTTGGCGGTATTTTCCAGAAAGCGTTGAACATCAGTAAGATCGAGTCATTTGTCGCAGTAACCACGATTTTCCTCGGGCAAAACGAGATCCCGGCAATCGTGAAACCGTTTATTGACCGGCTGAATCGCAATGAGCTATTTACCGCTATCTGTAGCGGGATGGCCTCGATTGCTGGCTCAATGATGATTGGTTACGCTGGAATGGGCGTTCCGATTGACTATCTGCTGGCGGCATCGTTGATGGCAATCCCTGGTGGTATTTTATTCGCGCGTATGCTGAGTCCGGCAACTGAAGAATCTCGCGTCACCTTTGAGAACCTGTCATTTACCGAAACGCCGCCGAAAAGCATCATCGAAGCAGCGGCGAGTGGGGCGATGACCGGGCTGAAAATTGCCGCAGGCGTGGCAACGGTAGTAATGGCATTTGTCGCCATTATTGCGCTGATTAACGGCATTATCGGCGGAATTGGTGGTTGGTTTGGTTTTGGTCATGCCACCCTGGAAGGGATCTTCGGCTATGTGTTAGCCCCGCTGGCGTGGATTATGGGCGTTGACTGGAGCGAGGCGACGCTGGCAGGTAGCCTGATTGGACAGAAGCTGGCAATCAACGAGTTTGTCGCCTATCTCAACTTCTCGCCGTATCTGCAAACCGGCGGGACACTGGATGTGAAGACCATTGCGATTATCTCGTTTGCGCTGTGCGGGTTCGCTAACTTTGGTTCGATTGGCGTTGTTGTCGGCGCGTTTTCGGCGATAGCACCACAGCGAGCCCCGGAAATCGCGCAGCTTGGAATGCGCGCGCTGGCAGCAGCAACGTTGTCAAACCTGATGAGCGCCACCATAGCGGGTTTCTTTATCGGTATAGCATAGTGAGATAATGCCGGATAAGCGTGGCGCTATCCGGCATTACATTTAAGCTGTTTGCAGCAAATATAAGGCGTTATCTGCCGAAAGGGTTGGGTTGTTAATGCTGACGCTGGCTCGCGATAATGCCGCGCAGGCCATGGCAAAGTGAGCGCTTTCACGGAACTCGCTACCTTCCAGAAAGCTGTACAGCAATCCGGCCATAAAAGCGTCATCGGCGCCAAAACTGTCTACGATCGTATGATTGGGAGGCGTCAGTAAAAATTGTTCTCCGTCCTTTTCGCTGCAAAAAACAGATTCATCTTCCAGACAGACAAAGATCCGTTTTACCCCTTGCTGATGCAGACTATTGACGGCCAGTACGCGATCGGCATCTGAATGGATAGGTTGGCCCCACAAAATCGCCAGCTCTTTCTGCGTTGGTTTTAGCGTATGAATACGCGTAAACCATGTCTTCATTTTTGCCGCTTTGAACTCTGAAACGGTGTCAATGAATACCGGAATATCATCAGCAATAGTAAAGACCCACTCAATGGCTTCGGCGGTCAGATTGCAATCTGCCAGTACGACACCGGAATGGCGGATCAAATCTCGCGATCCGTTCAGCAACTGCGGCGTTAATTGCTGCAGGATATGGGTATCGTTAATTGCCAGTACGGTTTCTTCCTGCTGATTAGCGATCGACAGGTAGGTTGAGGTGTTATGCCCATGCAGGCGTATGCAACTTGCAACGTTAACGCCGGCCTGACGCGTTTGTTCCAGCAATGTTTCCCCATAGAAATCACTGCCAACAGCGGAAATTAAGTGAACGTCACGGCCCAGCAGCGCCAGGTTGTGGGCGATGTTGCGTCCTACGCCGCCTGCCGAGCAGTGAATGCTGCCAGGATTAGAGGCCGCCTGAGGATAATGGATGTCTGCAACACCACGAATATCCATGTTGATTGCTCCGACAACCACGCAATAATCCTGTTCGGTAAGGATATAACCTTTACCTTTGATCATGCCTTTACGCATCAAATCCATAATATGCGCAGCGACGCGTGAACGGCTGATTTGCAGAATATCGGCGATTTCATTCTGCTGAATCAACGGATTGCGACGCAGGATCTTAAGGATCTGCTTTTCCCTGTCGTTCATGATTACGCCACCGCTTGTTCTGTTTGCTGGGCTTTCAGCCAGGCAATCTCTTCTGCCCAGATATCCGGATTAATCGTTTCCAGCACCAGCGGAATGCCGTCAAAACGACTGTCCTGCATGATCCAACGGAAAGCGTCGTGGCCAATATTCCCTTCACCTAAGCTGTGGTGGCGGTCGACACGACTGCCAAACGTGCTCTTGGCGTCGTTCAGGTGCATACCGCGTAGATAGCTGAAACCGACAATACGTTCAAATTCCGCAAACGTCTTTTCGCATTCCTCGACAGAACGCAAATCGTAACCGGCAGCGAAAGCGTGGCAGGTATCAATACAGACGCCAACACGGGATTTATCTTCAACACCATCAATAATGGCGGCAAGGTGCTCAAACTTAAATCCGAGATTGCTGCCCTGTCCGGCGGTATTTTCGATAACTGCCGTAACCCCCTGGGTCTGAGCGAGGGCGATGTTGATAGATTCAGCAATGCGCGCCAGACATTCATCTTCCGGGAGCTGCATCAAATGGCTGCCCGGATGAAAGTTGAGCAGCGATAAACCGAGCAGTTCACAGCGCTGCATTTCATCGATAAATGCATCGCGTGATTTTTCCAGCGCATCGCTGACCGGGTGGCCGAGATTAATCAGGTAGCTGTCGTGAGGCAGGATCTGAGCGGAAGTATAGTGATACTTCTCGCAAGCGGATTTGAAATCATCAATGATTTCAGTGGTCAACGCCGCGGCGCGCCACTGACGCTGATTTTTGGTGAACAGGGCGAATGCGGTAGCTTCGATTTCTGCGGCCCGAATAGCGGCGTTAGCCAGACCGCCAGCGGCGCTTACGTGCGCTCCGATGTATTTCATGAATTAAACCCGCCATACTCAAATTCAAAAAAGGAAGAGTATAGCGGGTCAACTAACGTTAGTCGTGATCGTTTATGCCATTAGCGCGTGGATGGCGAAGTTAATCGCACCACCGCCTACAATCAGCCAGACAAACAGCAGTAGCGCCATCAGCAAAGGTTTAGCACCAGCTTTTTTCAGGGCGCTCACGTGAGTGGTTAGTCCCAGTGCGGCCATCGCCATTGCCAGCAGCACGGTATCCAGCGTCACCAGCATACTCACTACCGACTGCGGCAGCAGGTGGAAAGAGTTAAAAATCGCCACCACAATGAACATGATGGCAAACCATGGAATGGTGATTTTGCTCTTCTCACCACCGGTTGCCGGAGACAGTTGTTTTACTCGTGCGGCCAGCAGGATGAGGAACGGAGCCAGCATCATGACGCGCAGCATTTTGGCAATAACCGCGGCGTTTTCAGCATCCGGGTTAATGGCGTGTCCGGCGGCAACAACCTGCGCAACTTCATGCATGGTGGAGCCAATGTAAATCCCGTAAGTCTCGGGAGTAAACCAGTGCGCTAACAGCGGATACATCGCCGGATACAGGAAGATAGCGATAGTACCGAAGATAACCACCGTGGCGACGGCGACCGTCACCTTACTGGCTTCGGCTTTAACGACAGGCTCTGTTGCCAGTACCGCGGCGGCGCCACAGATGCTGCTCCCCGCGCCAATCAGCCAACTGGTATGACGGTCCAGACCAAACACTTTCTGCCCAAGGAAGCAGGCAATCATGAAGGTGCTGCTGAGCGTTAATATGTCGATTACGATACCGCTGACGCCGACGTCAGCAATTTGCGCGAAGGTAAGGCGGAAACCGTAGAGGATTATCCCCAGGCGTAATAAATGTTGTTTAGCAAACAGTACGCCGCCATCGCAGCTTTTCCAGATTTGTGGATACACGGTGTTGCCGATAACCATCCCAAACAAGATGGCTAAGGTGAGGGCGCTAAACCCGGCACCTGCGACGGCGGGAATGGATCCCCCCCATAAGGCGGCCCCAGTGATAACTGCACTCAGGGCAAGCCCCGGAATAAAATGCCACGCTGTACGACGATGAGTCTGTAAGGTGAGTTCTGTCATATCCTTCTCCTTTATCTGGGTAAAAGAGTACGGCGATGTGGTTTAAAAATAAAATTGATTATATATTTATAATTAATCTATATAAGTGGTATACCCGTCATACTTCAAGTTGCATGTGCGTTGGCTGCGCTCGTTCACCCCAGTCACGTACTTAAGTACGCTCCCGGGGATGCTCTCTCTTGCCGCCTTCCTGCAACTTGAATTATTTAGGGTATAAGTAACGGATATCCGGTGGAAAACGACTATGCATATCACCCTGCGACAACTTGAAGTGTTTGCTGAGGTACTGAAAAGCGGCTCGACGACTCAGGCATCTGTCATGCTGGCATTGTCGCAGTCGGCGGTGAGTGCGGCGCTTACCGATCTGGAAGGGCAGCTTGGCGTACAGCTCTTCGACCGCGTTGGCAAGCGGCTGGTGGTCAATGAGCACGGGCGCTTGCTCTACCCGCGCGCGCTGGCGTTACTTGAGCAAACGATAGAAATCGAACAGCTTTTTCGTGAGGATAATGGCGCGATTCGCGTCTATGCCAGCAGCACCATTGGCAATTACATTTTGCCCGCCATGATCGCCCGCTATCGCCAGGATTTTCCCGATTTACCGCTGGAGCTAAGCGTGGGTAACAGCCAGGATGTGATCAACGCTGTTCTGGATTTTCGGGTAGATATTGGGCTGATCGAAGGACCGTGTCACAGCACAGAAATTATCTCTGAACCATGGCTGGAGGACGAACTGGTGGTGTTTGCCGCCCCATCTTCGCCGCTGACAAAAGGTCCCGTGACGCTGGATCAACTGGCTGCTTCGCCGTGGATTTTACGTGAGCGAGGCTCCGGTACGCGTGAACTGGTAGATTATCTGTTGTTATCGCATCTGCCGAGATTCCAGATGGCGATGGAGTTGGGTAACTCCGAGGCCATTAAGCATGCGGTCCGCCATGGGCTCGGTATCAGCTGTTTGTCGCGTCGGGTCATTGCAGAACAGTTACAGGCGGGTACGCTGAGTGAAGTCCCTGTGCCGCTGCCGCGTTTAGTTCGCACGCTCTGGCGCGTTCATCATCGACAAAAGCATCTCTCTAATGCCATTACGCGCTTTTTACATTACAGCGATCAGGTTGCGCAGGGCGAATAAGGCACTCACTGGCGTAATATCACCTCTATGTATAACGGCGGTTTCGTCTTAACCGCCATGCTCCGCCCATTTTCTGCTTTACTTATAATCCGCGGCCAGTCATGAAGGTCTCTTATAACAGCGCATTTGTGCCGGAAGAAAGCCCATTCGTCTGCTACAATCGCGCCTCATTTTTTGGATGGATAGCATTTTCACATGGTTTCCGAAACTAAAACCACAGAAGCGCCCACGCTACGTCGTGAACTGAAGGCGCGTCACCTGACGATGATTGCCATCGGAGGCTCCATCGGTACAGGTCTTTTTGTTGCATCTGGTGCAACTATTTCTGCGGCGGGTCCTGGCGGCGCGTTGTTCTCGTATATTCTGATTGGTCTGATGGTGTACTTCCTGATGACCAGTCTCGGTGAACTGGCAGCCTTCATGCCGGTTTCCGGTTCGTTCTCCACCTACGGTCAGAACTATGTAGAAGAAGGCTTCGGCTTCGCGCTGGGCTGGAACTACTGGTACAACTGGGCGGTGACAATTGCCGTTGACCTGGTGGCCGCACAGTTGGTAATGAGCTGGTGGTTCCCGGACACGCCAGGCTGGATCTGGAGTGCGCTGTTCCTCGGCGTTATCTTCCTGCTGAACTACATTTCCGTGCGCGGGTTTGGCGAAGCGGAGTACTGGTTCTCACTGATCAAAGTGACCACCGTGATTATCTTTATCGTGGTTGGCGTAATGATGATCTTCGGTATCTTCAAAGGCGCTCAGCCGGTGGGCTGGAGCAACTGGACGACCGGTGATGCGCCGTTTGCCGGTGGTTTTGCCGCTATGATTGGCGTGGCGATGATTGTCGGCTTCTCATTCCAGGGAACTGAGCTTATTGGTATCGCGGCAGGTGAATCGGAAGATCCTGAGAAGAATATTCCACGCGCGGTGCGTCAGGTGTTCTGGCGAATCCTGCTGTTCTATGTGTTCGCGATTTTGATTATTAGCCTGATCATTCCGTACACCGATCCAAGCCTGCTGCGTAACGATGTGAAAGACATCAGCGTTAGCCCGTTCACGCTGGTATTCCAGCATGCGGGTCTGCTGTCTGCGGCAGCGGTAATGAACGCGGTTATCCTGACGGCGGTACTGTCTGCGGGTAACTCCGGGATGTATGCCTCAACGCGTATGCTTTACACCCTGGCCTGCGACGGTAAAGCGCCGCGTATCTTCGCCAAACTGTCTCGTGGCGGTGTGCCGCGTAACGCACTGTATGCAACTACGGTGGTGGCGGGGCTGTGCTTCCTGACCTCAATGTTTGGCAACCAGACCGTATACCTGTGGCTGCTGAATACTTCCGGGATGACGGGCTTTATCGCCTGGTTAGGGATTGCTATCAGCCATTATCGTTTCCGTCGTGGTTATGTGCTGCAGGGGCATGATGTGCAGGATCTGCCGTATCGTTCTGGCTTCTTCCCGCTGGGGCCGATCTTTGCCTTTGTGCTGTGCCTGATCATCACTCTGGGTCAGAACTACGAAGCGTTCCTGAAGGATAGTATTGACTGGGGCGGCGTGATGGCAACCTATATCGGTATTCCACTGTTCCTGATTATCTGGTTTGGTTACAAGCTGACGAAAGGGACTCATTTCGTTCGCTACAGTGAAATGAAATTCCCTGGACGCGTGAAGAAGTAATCTTGTACCTGATGGCACCGTGCTAATCCGACCTACGTAAGATAGTGTAGGTCGGGTAAGCCCTCCATGCTGCCATCCGGCAGACAATAACCCCCCCGCCACTCACCATGTTCAGTTAACATCTCAGTTTCAGAAAGCATCAACATGTGTTGGCGGGATAATGAACATGCTCTCTCTGAGAAAGGGTTCCGTTCACCTCATGTTCATCGCTTCTCTGTACACTGAACGCCAGTGAACGTGTTAAGGGTGCTATCGCCGCACCCTTAACAATCCCGGCTCCCGGCAGGAAAATTGTTGCTGCGCAATACCCTCCGCTTATTCCTTCAGGCTACCGGGCCGGGCGCGAGGTAGCGTCCTTGCAAAGCGCGCCCTGAGCCAGCATCCATGCTGGCTCTCCCGGCCTTACGGAAACACGTCGGCAATTTTCAGCCGGACCAGCCCACACTTCACCATCTGCGTTTTTTGGTCTGAACAGCAAAACAGATTTAACTGGAAGTCAGAGCGTTGAAGCGATGACTCCGGTCCGGCTGAAAATCGATGAGTCGTTGACGGCTGACCGGGTCTGCCCGCAGGGATGCGGGCAGAGGGGATGGCCTGCAGGGACGCAGGCTCGGCCCCGACCCGACAGGCAGACGGCATAAGACGAATGAATCGCGCAGCGACGATTTTCCCGCCGGGAGCCTGGGATGCAAGGGAGGCGGCGGTGAGCCTCCCTTGCACGTTCACGGGTATCTGTGATTCAGAGAAGTGATACCGCTGAGGTGAACGGAACCCCGTAGCGGAATAAAATGTTCTCCATACATGCTTAACTAACAGGCATTAGGCATTCACCTTGCCGGGGTTTTTTTATTGCGCCAAACTTAGAAGCTGTAAGTCAGGCCAACCGTGTAACGACGGCCATCGAGAACGGTGTCGTAGGTGTCATAATCGATTTGCTTATCCAGCACGTTATACACGCCGGCGGTCATCAGCAGATCCTTGGTAGCATAGTAGCGTAAACCAACATCGACCTGCGTATACGATGGCGTACCCTGTGCCATGGAGGTACGGCTCAGGTACTCAGACGTTTTACCGCGTAGATTCAGACGGCTCCAGAAACCGAGATCCTGCGTTGCCTGCCAGTCCAGGGTGGTGTTAAACATATGCTTTGGCATTTTGTTTAATGGCTGACCGGAGAACTGACCGCTTTTCTGCTCAGATTCCGTATAGGTGTAGTTCGCCGTCCAGTTGACGTCGGAGGTGATTTTCCAGCCGAAGGTGGATTCTACGCCGCGCATATTGGCTTTATCGACGTTCACACGATCGCTGACGAAATCATAATGGGTGCCACCGATGGTGCAGGCCGGGTCGGAACTGCTGTTACAGCGACGCACTTCGGTAATTTTGTTTTTGAAGTCGGTATTGAACAGCGTCACGCCCGCGTTGAGGTCGTTGCCGTTATCCCACAATAACCCGATCTCTTCGCTCAGGCTTTTCTCTGGCTTCAGATCCGGGTTGCCGACAATGATCCCGTTCAGACGGCCGCCGCCGGTGACCTGTCCCCAACTGGCAGAAGACTGACGCAGATCCGGTGCGCGATAGCCTGCAGATACGCCACCTTTCAAGGTCCATTGATCGCTCAGATGCCATACGCCGTAACCGCGTGGTGTCCAGTTGTCGCCGTAGTTTTCATCTTTATCCATACGCAGACCGCCGGTCAGCGCGAAGGTATCGGTAATAGCCCATTCATCTTCAGCAAACAGCGCCCAGCTCCAGCGGGTCAGTTTGTTCAGCCCATCGGCAGCTTGCAACTGATTGCCGTTATCGCGCAGTTTCTCATAACGGTACTGTCCACCCACTGTCAGGGTGTGCGCCCCGAGGAAAATCTGGTTCTGATTGTTAAAGATGGTGTTGTAGGACTTCATCTGGCGACCAGGGTTGTCGGTCTCTTCCTGCTGGATATAGCTGGTGGAGTTGAAGTCGTCGTAATAGCCGCTATGGGTGAGTGAATGTGTGGTGTGCACATACTTGCTTTCGCTTTTACTGTTGGGCTTACAGCTTCCGTTGCGGCAGATTTCTTCAGCCCTGGATTTGCCCGGCGTACTGTCACGATCCTGCAGTTCACGTGCGTAATCGAAGTCGATGTCGTTTTTATCATCCGGCGTGAAGTTGAGGGTTAAACCCCCGTTACGCATACGCTGTTCATTGTAGCCATTGAGGATTTCATCTTCGGCACGATGAGAGAATAATCCGGTCACCTTCGCACCGAGTAACCCGTCAATCAGCGGCCCGGACGCATAGGCATTCGTCTGGTAAATATCACCGGAATCCCTGTCTTCCTGGAAAGTGGCATCGCCATGTAAGGAGCCGGTCCAGGCTTTGGTATTCGACACTTTTTTGGTGATGACGTTGATAACGCCACCCATCGCATCAGAGCCGTAAAGCGATGACATTGGTCCACGGATAACTTCGATGCGCTCGATGGATTCCAGCGGCGGTAACCAGCCTTGTTCAATCCCTGAGTTATCGCTGTTAGGTCGTGTGCTGCGTGTGCTGATGCGTTTGCCGTTGACCAGGAACAACGTGTATTGCGAAGCCATACCGCGAATACTGATATCGCTGCTGCTGCCGCCACCGGTGACGACGACGCCAGGGACATCTTTTAGCGCATCGGTGACATCGCGATAGGCTTTGTCTTCAATTTGCTGCTTGGTAATAACAGATATCGACGCGGGGGCGTCCTGAATTTTCTGCTCGAAGCCGGTAGCGGTGACGACGACGGTGTCCTGTTCAGCGGCATGGCCGAGTGATGGGAGACTGGCGACGCATACTGCGGCAGCTACAGCCTTAACGTGAGGTATAGTCATTTGTATCATTCCATTTAAATGAATCAAACTGCGCGTCATGTGAAAGGCCATGACAATTGTATGTATTTGTCTTTTAAGGACTCTTTTCAGTAAAGAAGCGAATGGATTGTACAAAAGTATGAATTTTTGTAAACACAAATGATAATAGAAATCATTTGTGTTTGATGTAGTTTGAGGGGAAATTATTATTAAATCAATAAGATAAGTGAAAAAGAAAAATGGAGAAAAAGTGAAGGGATGATGGCGAAATGAAGAGGGCTTTCGCCCTCACTCAGGCGTTACTTCAGTAAATATTGCGCATGGAAGCGCAGGTGATCCTCAATAAACGACGCAATAAAGTAATAGCTGTGATCGTAACCCGGCTGGATGCGTAACGTCATCGGCCATGCGGTCTGACGTGCTGTTTCGGCCAGTACCGCGGGCTGCAACTGATCGGCAAGAAACTGATCGTTGTCCCCTTGATCGATAAGCGTCGGAATCGCATCTTCGGGCCTGCTGGCCAACATTAACGCGCAGCTATCCCATTCGGCCCACAGCGATTTATCTTCACCCAGATAAGCGCTAAAAGCCTTCTCGCCCCACGGAACGCGGCAAGGGTTAACGATGGGGGCAAAAGCGGAGATGCTGGTGTATTTCCCCGGATTTTTCAGCGCCATAATCAACGCCCCGTGACCACCCATGGAATGTCCGCTGATGGCGCAACGATCGCTGACGTTAAACTGCGACTGGATCAGTGCCGGAAGCTCATCACGCAGATAGTCATACATGCGAAAATGGCTTGCCCACGGTTGCTGGGTGGCATTGAGGTAAAACCCAGCCCCCTGGCCTAAATCGTAGCCATCATCGTTGGCTACTTGATCGCCGCGTGGACTGGTATCCGGCATCACCAGCACAATACCCAGCTCAGCCGCCACACGTTGCGCGCCCGCTTTGGTGGTGAAGTTTTCGTCATTGCAGGTCAGGCCCGACAACCAGTACAGCACCGGAGGCGGGGTATTCTCACGAGGCGGGGGAAGAAAGATGCTGAAAGTCATAGCGCAATTTAACGTGGCGGAGTCGTGACGCCAGCGTTGCTGCCAGCCTTCAAAACAGCGGTGCTCTTCAAGCATTTCCATGCGTGGCTCCTTGTTGTGTTGAACCTGAATATGTTTGCGAATTCATCATAATACAGATTATTCATTGCACTGTGAGTAACTTTCACTTCCGCATTGGGCAAACATACTTCATCATCTATATAACTTTACATTAACACTCAACATCGCCGGGCTGAACGCTACGTGAATTTGATACGCTGAAAGGCTGTGCCAATTTCAATAATTATCGCGGTGAATACTGGATTATGTGCGCCGCCTCACGCACAATGTTCTGGCTGTGACACAGCCTAAAAACTTTGCCCCATGCAGGGCAGAGGCGCCACACCTGCAGGAGAAAAAGAAATGTCATCACTCAGTAAAGAAGCGGCTTTGGTTCATGAAGCGCTGGTCGCGCGTGGTCTCGAAACACCACTACGCCCGCCCGTGCAGGAGATGGATAACGAAACGCGCAAACGTCTTATCTCAGGCCATATGACCGAGATTATGCAATTGCTCAATCTCGATTTGAGCGATGACAGTTTGATGGAAACTCCGCATCGCATTGCGAAAATGTATGTCGATGAGATTTTCTCCGGTCTCGATTACGCCAACTTCCCGAAAATCACCGTCATTGAAAACAAAATGAAGGTGGACGAGATGGTTACGGTCCGCGATATCACGCTGACCAGCACCTGCGAGCATCACTTTGTCACTATCGATGGTAAAGCGACGGTGGCGTATATCCCGAAAGATTCAGTCATTGGCCTGTCGAAGATCAACCGCATTGTGCAGTTCTTTGCGCAGCGTCCGCAGGTGCAGGAACGTCTGACCCAGCAAATTCTCACCGCGCTGCAAACGCTGCTTGGGACGAATAATGTTGCGGTGTCGATTGATGCGGTGCATTACTGCGTGAAAGCGCGCGGTATTCGCGATGCGACCAGCGCGACCACCACCACTTCTCTGGGCGGATTGTTTAAGTCCAGCCAGAACACGCGTCAGGAATTCCTGCGCGCAGTACGTCATCATAACTGATTAGGGCAGGGGCTATGGAGCGTAATGTCACGCTGGATTTTATTCGTGGCGTCGCCATTCTTGGCATCCTGCTTCTCAATATTAACGCCTTTGGCCTGCCAAAGGCGGCATATCTCAATCCCGCCTGGTATGGCAATATCACCTTATCCGACGCCTGGAGCTGGGCGGTGCTTGATCTCTTCGCACAGGTCAAGTTTCTCACGCTGTTTGCATTGCTGTTTGGGGCAGGGCTGCAAATGCTGCTCCCGCGCGGCAAACGCTGGATCCAGTCGCGGCTTACGCTACTGGTGCTGTTGGGTTTTATTCACGGTTTACTCTTCTGGGACGGCGATATCCTGTTGGCTTATGGCTTAATTGGTCTGATTTGCTGGCGGTTGATTCGCGATGCCCCTTCGGTAAAAAGCCTGTTTAACACCGGCGTCCTGCTTTATCTGGTGGGGATTGGCGTACTGTTGCTGCTGGGCGTTATCTCCGGCGGGGAAACCAGTCGGGCCTGGACGCCGGATGCCTCAGCTTTGCTGTATGAAAAATACTGGAAAGTGAATGGCGGTCTGGAAGCGGTCAGCAATCGCGTGGATATGATGTCCAATAGCTTGCTGGCACTGGGCGCGCAGTACGGCTGGCAACTGGCTGGGATGATGCTGCTTGGCGCAGCATTAATGCGCAGCGGCTGGCTGAAAGGGCAGTACAGTCTGCAGCATTATCGACGTACCGGCGTACTGTTGGTCATTATTGGCATGGCGATTAACCTGCCTGCTATTATCATTCAGTGGCATTTGGAGTGGGCCTACCGCTGGTGTGCTTTCCTGTTACAAGCTCCGCGCGAGCTGGGCGCGCCGTTGCAGACTATCGGCTACGCCGCCCTGATGTTTGGCTTCTGGCCGCAGCTGAGCCGCTTAAAGTGGGTGATTGCCATCGTCTGCGTGGGACGTATGGCGTTAACTAACTATCTGTTTCAAACCTTAATTTGCACCACGCTGTTTTATCAATTCGGCTTGTTTATGAAATTCGATCGGCTGGAGCTGCTCTGTTTCGTCATTCCTGTCTGGGCCGTTAATCTTCTGTTCTCCGTCATTTGGCTGCGTTTTTACCGGCAGGGCCCGGTAGAGTGGCTGTGGCGTCAATTAACCCTGCGTGCTTCAGGGACATCATTACCACGTACATCCAGATAACGATCTGGATCACATTCATTAACAAAATGGATGTAAGCGCTTTCATTCCTGTGACATCACTCACGCAGTCCGTTTCATTGTGCTGACAAAATACCCAGCCTGGGGTGTCTGTGGCTAACCGCAATCTAAAACAGGGCAGTGAATATGGTAACCATCCGTGATGTGGCACGACAGTCTGGCGTATCTGTAGCGACCGTTTCCCGCGTACTGAACAACAGTGCGCTGGTGAGTCCCGACACGCGTGAAGCGGTGATGAAAGCAGTCACTCAGTTAGGCTATCGACCTAACGCCAATGCGCAGGCGTTGGCGACACAGGTAAGTGACACCATTGGTGTGGTGGTGATGGATGTGTCAGATGCGTTTTTTGGCGCGCTGGTTAAAGCTGTCGATATGGTTGCCCAGCAGCATCAGAAATATGTCCTGATTGGTAATAGCTATCATGAGGCTGAAAAAGAACGCCATGCTATCGAGGTTTTGATTCGCCAACGCTGTAACGCTCTGATTGTTCACTCTAAAGCGCTCAGCGATCGGGAACTGGCAGAGTTTATGGATCAGATTCCTGGCATGGTGCTGATCAATCGCCTTGTTCCGGGTTACGCCCACCGTTGCGTCTGCCTGGATAATATCAGCGGCGCCAAAATGGCGACCCGCATGCTGCTGAATAATGGTCATCAACGCATTGGTTACCTGGCATCAAGCCACCGTATTGAAGATGATGCGATGCGCAAAGAAGGGTGGTTATCGGCCCTGAAAGAACAAGGAATTGATGCGGCGGAAAGCTGGATCGGTACCGGTTCGCCCGATATGCAGGGAGGAGAGTCTGCCATGGTGGAGCTGCTGGGGCGCAATTTGCAACTGACGGCGGTCTTCGCCTACAACGACAACATGGCAGCGGGCGCACTGACCGCGTTAAAAGACAACGGCATCGCCATCCCATTACATCTTTCTATCATTGGCTTTGATGATATTCCCATTGCGCGTTACACCGATCCGCAACTGACAACCGTACGCTATCCCATCGCCTCAATGGCAAAAATGGCGACGGAGCTTGCGCTGCAAGGCGCGGCGGGCACGTTAGATCCTGCGGCGTCGCATTGCTTTATGCCGACACTGGTGCGTCGTCATTCTGTGGCATTGCGGCAGAATGCGGCACCGATCACTAACTCATAAAGTCGAACTATGTAACCGCTTTCAATATGTGAGTAAATTCACAGTATATTAACAATGCGATAGCTATGATGACACTGTTTGTTGCGCTGTAACTACTATGTAACGGTGAATAATCACTTTCATCGAGGTATTGGTGCCTTAAACAAAAATTAAAGCCAGTTTTTGGAGCGTTGCCAGGCACGGAAGAATTATTTTTAAAAGTGAGCTTCGGCGTTCAGTAACACTTCAGTAACGTTCTGCCTGCCGAGCATTTATCTCAAGTACTACCCTGCATAATAAAACCGGAGATACCATGAATAAGAAGGTGTTGACCCTGTCTGCTGTAATGGCAAGCATGTTATTCGGCGCGGCTGCGCACGCTGCTGATACCCGCATTGGTGTGACGATTTATAAGTACGACGATAACTTTATGTCTGTGGTACGTAAGGCTATTGAAAAGGATGCCAAAGCGGCGCCTGACGTACAGTTGCTGATGAATGACTCGCAGAACGACCAGTCCAAACAAAACGACCAGATCGACGTATTGCTGGCAAAAGGCGTTAAAGCACTGGCGATTAACCTGGTTGACCCGGCAGCTGCAGGCACGGTAATTGAAAAAGCACGCGGTCAGAACGTGCCGATCGTGTTCTTCAACAAAGAACCTTCTCGTAAAGCGCTGGACAGCTATGACAAAGCGTATTACGTCGGTACTGACTCTAAAGAGTCTGGCATTATTCAGGGTGACTTGATTGCTAAACACTGGGCTGCTAACCCGAACTGGGATCTGAATAAAGACGGTAAAATCCAGTTTGTTCTGCTGAAAGGCGAACCGGGACACCCGGATGCTGAAGCACGTACCACTTACGTGATCAAAGAGCTGAACGACAAGGGCATTAAAACTGAGCAACTGCAGTTAGATACCGCGATGTGGGATACCGCTCAGGCGAAAGATAAGATGGATGCGTGGATGTCCGGTCCGAACGCTAACAAAATTGAAGTGGTTATCGCCAACAACGATGCGATGGCGATGGGCGCAGTTGAAGCACTGAAAGCGCACAACAAAACCAGCGTACCGGTGTTTGGCGTGGATGCGCTGCCTGAAGCGCTGGCCCTGGTGAAATCCGGCGCCATGGCCGGTACCGTGCTGAACGATGCCAACAACCAGGCGAAAGCGACCTTCGATTTGGCGAAAAACCTGGCTGATGGCAAAGGCGCAGCAGACGGCACTAACTGGAAAATTGACAACAAAATTGTTCGCGTTCCGTACGTCGGTGTCGATAAAGATAATCTGGCTGAGTTCACTAATAAATAAATCTCCGTCTATGGGCGCAATGTCATTGCGCCCTTAATAACGCGCTTTGCAAGGCCAACAAGGTATATTTATGGTCAGCACACATACTCAGTCGTCAGGCGAATACTTGTTGGAAATGACCGGCATTAACAAGTCTTTCCCCGGCGTTAAGGCTCTTGATAACGTTAATTTAAAGGTCCGCCCGCATTCAATTCACGCCTTAATGGGCGAGAACGGCGCGGGGAAATCCACATTATTGAAATGTCTTTTCGGCATCTATCAAAAAGATTCCGGTAGTATTTTATTTCAGGGTAAAGAAATCGATTTTCATTCGGCGAAAGAAGCGCTTGAAAATGGTATTTCGATGGTCCACCAGGAATTAAACCTGGTATTACAACGTTCCGTGATGGACAACATGTGGTTGGGGCGCTATCCCACCAAAGGTATGTTTGTCGATCAGGAAAAAATGTACCGTGATACCAAAGCGATATTTGATGAGCTGGATATTGATATCGATCCGCGGGCGCGCGTCGGTACATTATCCGTTTCACAAATGCAGATGATCGAAATTGCGAAAGCCTTCTCCTACGATGCCAAAATCGTCATCATGGATGAGCCGACGTCATCGTTAACCGAGAAAGAAGTTAATCATCTGTTCACCATCATTCGTAAGCTGAAAGAGCGTGGATGCGGTATTGTTTATATTTCTCACAAAATGGAAGAAATTTTCCAGCTGTGTGATGAAATTACCGTGCTGCGCGACGGGCAGTGGATCGCAACCCAGCCGCTGGAAGGGCTGGATATGGACAAGATCATCGCCATGATGGTTGGACGTTCGCTGAACCAACGTTTTCCTGATAAAGAAAACAAACCTGGTGAAGTGATTCTGCAAGTGCGTAACCTGACCTCGCTGCGTCAGCCATCGATTCGTGATGTCTCGTTTGATTTGCACAAAGGGGAAATCCTCGGGATTGCCGGTCTGGTAGGCGCAAAACGCACTGATATCGTTGAAACGCTTTTTGGTATTCGTGAGAAATCATCGGGTACGATTACGTTACACGGCAAAAAAATTAATAACCACAGCGCCAATGAAGCCATCAACCATGGCTTTGCACTGGTCACGGAAGAGCGCCGCTCGACCGGTATTTATGCGTATCTGGACATTGGTTTTAACTCGTTAATCTCCAATATCCAAAACTATAAAAATAAAGTCGGTCTGCTGGATAATTCCCGCATGAAGAGCGATACCCAGTGGGTGATTGACTCTATGAGGGTGAAAACGCCGGGCCATCGTACACAAATTGGTTCACTTTCCGGGGGGAATCAGCAAAAGGTGGTTATTGGCCGCTGGCTATTAACGCAGCCAGAAATCCTGATGCTGGATGAACCTACACGTGGTATCGATGTCGGCGCAAAATTTGAAATTTATCAGTTGATAGCCGAACTCGCGAAAAAAGATAAGGGGATTATTATTATTTCCTCTGAAATGCCGGAGCTGCTGGGTATTACCGATCGTATTCTGGTGATGAGCAATGGTCTCGTTGCCGGAATTGTTGACACTAAAACGACAACGCAAAACGAAATCCTCCGTCTTGCGTCTTTGCACCTTTAAGATTAGGGGCTCCTCATGAGTGCGTTAAATAAGAAAAGTTTTCTTACTTATCTGAAAGAAGGCGGAATATACGTTGTTCTTTTGGTTTTGCTGGCAATTATTATTTTCCAGGATCCCACTTTCTTAAGTTTACTCAACCTGAGTAATATTCTGACGCAATCCTCAGTGCGTATTATTATCGCATTGGGTGTTGCCGGACTGATTGTGACGCAAGGGACAGACCTGTCGGCAGGGCGTCAGGTTGGTCTGGCGGCAGTGGTGGCGGCAACCTTATTGCAATCGATGGAGAACGCCAACAAGGTATTCCCGGAAATGGCGACGATGCCGATTATCGTGGTGGTACTGATTGTTTGCGTCATCGGCGCGATTATCGGTCTGGTGAACGGTATCATCATCGCGTATCTGAACGTGACGCCGTTTATTACCACGTTGGGTACGATGATCATCGTCTACGGGATCAACTCCCTGTACTATGATTTTGTCGGCGCATCGCCAATTTCTGGCTTTGACAGCGGATTCTCTACCTTTGCGCAGGGCTTTATCGCGCTGGGCAGCTTCCGACTCTCTTATATCACCTTCTATGCGCTGATTGCCGTGGCCTTTGTGTGGGTGCTGTGGAACAAGACCCGCTTCGGTAAAAACATTTTTGCTATCGGCGGTAACCCAGAAGCGGCGAAAGTGTCTGGCGTGAACGTCGCGCTGAACCTGCTGATTATCTATGCGTTGTCTGGTGTGTTCTATGCCTTCGGTGGTTTGCTGGAAGCAGGACGTATCGGCTCGGCGACCAACAACCTCGGTTTTATGTATGAGCTGGATGCGATTGCGGCGTGCGTGGTTGGCGGCGTCTCGTTTAGCGGTGGGGTAGGGACCGTCTTCGGCGTGGTGACCGGTGTGATTATCTTTACCGTCATCAACTACGGGCTGACTTACATCGGCGTTAACCCATACTGGCAGTACATTATTAAGGGCGGCATCATCATCTTCGCGGTGGCGCTGGACTCCCTGAAGTACGCGCGTAAGAAGTAACGATAAAACGCCAAAAGGCCGGTGCAGCGCAATCTGCACCGGCCTTTTTTGTCCGCGTTATAATGTTAACGCGTGCTCTTTCTCTCCGGGTTTAAATTTTACTTCACCCAGGTCGATACAGGCGACCGGGCAAACGTGGCCGCACAGCAAGCATCCCACACATTTTTCCGTGTCGCAGTGTGGGGTTCGGGTTTCCTCATTCCATTCCATCGCCTGATGCCCGCCGTCATAACAGGAAATGTAGCAGCGACCACAGCCCACGCATTTATCGAGATGGATGTTTGGGTAGACGATGTAGCTACGGTCAAGATCTTCAGCGGGGATGATATTGGCATTGGCAAGGCCCACCATCTCCTCCAGTGAGTCAAATCCTTGATCGGCGAGGTAATGTGACAGCCCGCTGGTCATGTCCTCCACAATCCGATAACCATACTGCATTATCCCGGTGGTCACCTGCAGCGTGGCCGCGCCTAACAGTAAAAACTCGGCGGCATCTTCCCAGTTTTCTATACCCCCGATGCCGCTAATCGGGAAATCGCGCAGTTCAGGGTGCATGCGCAGTTGCTGAATAAATCGCAGGGCGATAGGTTTAACGGCCTTGCCGGAGTAGCCGGAAATACTGGATTTACCGTTGACGACCGGCATCCCAATTTTCCGGTTCAGATCGATATTGGTAATGGATTTAACCGTATTGATGGTTGCAATACCGTCGGCGCCACCGCGTTTTGCCGCCAGCGCAACCTCACACATATCACCGATATTCGGTGTCATTTTAGCCAGCATCGGCAGGGAAGAACCGCGTTTAACTGCCCGACAATATTTTTCGACCAGCTCAGGGCTTTGCCCAACATCGCTACCCATGGCATGTGAGGTCATTTGCGGGCAAGAGAAGTTGCATTCGATCATGTCTGCACCCGCCTCTTCGACCAGCCGTGCCAGCTCCTGCCACTGCTGTTCATTTTCTCCCATGATCGATGCAATCAGAACTTTATCCGGGTAGTCCTGTTTCAGCCGGCGAATAGCGGCCAGATTTTCCTCCAGCGGGTGCTCGGCAATTTGCTCCATATTTTTGAAGCCAACAAAGCCGGTATCTTCTTTGGTCAGATGGTCAAAGCGTGGAGAGACTTCATTCGCAATAAAGAAACCAATGGTTTTAAAAACAATACCGCCCCAGCCGGTGTCATAGGCTTTGGCGCACATGTCATAGCAGTTGCCCACCGGAGAAGAAGAGAGGCAGAACGGGTTGGGGAATTTGACGCCGCAAAAAGTAATAGAAAGATCTTTCGTTAACATGAGCAAGCTCCCTCTAAGTAGTGATGAATGGCCTGAGCGGCTTCTTTTCCGGTTTTCACGGCGTAAACCACCGTTTTATCGCCTTTTACAATATCGCCCGCGGCAAACAAAGCGGGATCGGCGGTTTGATAATGATGCGTGTCGATAAGATTGCGCTGTGGTTTTAACGCGGCGAAATGTTCAAGTTGAGCATGTTGACCAACGGCGAGAATAATATGTTCGGCTTCAAGCGTCAGTTCTCCCGGCAGGCGAACGTGTTTAAAAGTAACCCGGTTTCCGCTAACCGCCACAGGCGTGAAACCGTCAATAATCGATACCCCTAACGCTTGTGTGCTGCTGAACTCTTTATCGCTGGCTGGGAAATCGGCCAGTTCTTCACGGGCGACACAGGTAACTGACGGACAGCCCAGCAGTTTCAACGTGCTGGCGACATCCATCGCGACATCGCCGCCGCCGATGATCAATGCGCTTTGCGCGACGGTAATATCGCCGCTGGTTTGCCGGGCTCGTTGCAGAAAATCGACGGCAATTTCAACGTGATTGGCCTTCTCAAACAGCGGTAACGTTGAACCGTAAGACATCCCTACGGTAACCAGTACGGCGCGGTATTCTGTTTTGAGTTGCTCAATGGAAAGGGCAGTGCCGACTTCACAATTGCATTTGATTGTTACGCCCATTTCAACGATACGAGCAATTTCGTTATCTAAAACAGCATGCGGCAGACGAAACTCTGGAATGCCATAGCGTAACCAGCCGCCAGGTTGGGTCTGCTTTTCATAGATAGTGACGTCATAGCCCAGATTGCTCAGCGTTACGCTGGCTTGTAATCCTGCCGGGCCTGCGCCAATGATGGCTACCTTGCCACGTGTTTTTGTGGCGGGTTGATAAATTTTCATTGCGGTCTGCTGCTCAAAGTCGGTAATAAAGCGTTGCAGACGTGCAATATCAATCGGCTTATCAATGCCTGAGCGTGTACACCCGCGTTGGCATAACTTTTCGGTTGGGCATACCCGGGCGCATACTGCCCCAAGTGCATTATTTTCACGAATAGTTTCGGCTGCACCCTTAAAATTACGAAAATAAATGGAGCGAATAAATTTTCCCGGGTCAGTTTGCGCCGGACAATCCTGGCTACAGGGGGCATCGTGACATAATAAACAGCGGGAAGCCTCTTTTATGGCTAATAATGGCGTAAAAGCAGGCGTGAGCTCATCCAGATAATTTTGTTGTGGCATATTTTCTTCCTTAATGCGTGAGTAAATTAAGGCAAACCGTTAATAACAAAATATAAAAATCGAAAGGCTATTCTTAAGGCTAAGCACTGCAGGAAGAGTATTCTGTGAAAGGATTCACAAATAGAAGAGTGTTGGCGGGAAATGCTGGCGGGCAGCATTAATCCCTTACTTTGAAATGGTAACCGTTATCATAATATTAGCTATTCTCAAACGCTAATATAAAAATAATATCTTTATCGATAGAAAATTAAGTAAATAACCATACCGAAGGATAAACATCCGCATCCGGCATAAACCAACACATAGGACCAAAATTGCAGGGGCTCTTGATGGCGATAAGCGTATACCGGTTCGCGCGTATTCTTCTTAATTTTATCTACGGCCCCGGTGCGCCAGCCTTTCCAGGCCTCGCGGAAACAAAAAACAGGAATGAGCAGAAAGGCCAACACGACGAAGAGGGTTTGTACATCCATGCTTATTTTCCTTGTTTCTTTTGTAATTCGAGTAATTGTTCAGGCGTAACCGCCGGATACCCCTGCGCATCGTCGGGTACCTGATGCATGGTAGGGATGGGTACCAGTGGGCCTAAAAAACGGGGTTCACGTTTAAAAATATAGAGATCGGCGAGTGCGCCAAAACGCGCGCCGAATTCGCGTACCCGCACGGTAAGCATATCTTTTGGTGAAGGCACCGCATAGCACTGGGCCTGAATGCCCATATGCAGCGCAATAAACAAGGCGCGTTCACAGTGGAATCGCTGAGTAATAATGATGAAATCGTTGGTATCGAATACCTTACGGGTACGCACGATGGAGTCGAGCGTACGGAACCCGGCGTAATCAAGCACAATGTCAGCCGGATCGACGCCTGCGGCAATCAGATCCTTACGCATCGTCATGGGTTCATTATAGCTTTGCTGCGCGTTGTCGCCGCTCAGCAACAGATAGTTTACCTTCCCGCTGTTATAGGCGTTCAATGCGCCCTGAATACGGTAGCGGTAATACTGGTTGATAACGCCGGTTCGATAGTATTTTGCTGTACCCAGGACCACACCGACCTGGCGGTAGGGTAAATCCTGTAATTCGTCGTAGATATAGGGGGCAGTCTTCCAGCTCATCCATCTGTCGAGTCCAAGCACAGTCAACAGCAGCAAGCCTGACAGGACTAACAGGCTGTAAAACACGCGCTTTAACATGCAGAAAACTCGTTATTTGGGTGGAATTTCAATCAGGCTACTGTACCGGAAGACGTAGCGCAAGAAACAGCAGTCTGATTGAGGGGATTTTAGTCACTGTTACCCGGTTAGCGCAGCGCCACCGGGCTTTATGAGTTAACTGAGCAGCACGCGCTCAATATTGTTGCAGCCCAGCGCGTGCAGGGTGGCGGAGGTCGCATCCCACTGGATTAACGGCGCATCGGCTTTTTCTGCCAGCACCGCGCGTTGAATGTCCGGATAGTCGTAACCGTTCAGACTCAACAGGTTTAACGCGCCTTGCAGCGGTGGGAGAGTGGGGTTAAAGGCGGCGTTTTCAGCATAGCTGCCACTGAAAATTCGCCCGTCTTTACACTCGAGCGCCACGCCGCTTGGCGATTTGCTGTATGGCATATGGCATCTGTTGGCGGCGGTAATTGCCGCCTGGGTCAGGGCGTCGCCCTGCAGCGCGAAGCCGTGATCCTGGTCGTCCATCAGTAGCGTTTTGATGTCGAGATCTTTTGGCCCGAACGCGTCCGGGAGATAGTCGCGCAGTGCGTGTGGTTCGCGCCCAGGCAGATGAATGCGTAAATCCAACCCGCTGTTCAGTTCGTTCATAAACTGGCGGCAGTGGCCGCAAGGGGTGTAGTTAACGGTGATGGCGGCGAGGCCTTTTTCACCGCGCAGCCAGGCGTGGCTGATGGCGCTTTGCTCGGCATGAACGGTTTGCTGCATTGTTGCGCCCAGGAACTCCATGTTGCCACCGAAGTACCAGGTGCCGCTAATGCCGCGAGAGATCGCGCCCACGTTGAAGTTGGAAAGCGGGGTACGTGCGCAGGCCGCAGCCAGCGGCAGCAGAGCGAATGCCAGCGCGTCTTCGTCCAGTCCCGATTCGCGTTTCAGCAAAGAGACCTGCTCAGCAGTCAGCATGGCGGGGAAATGCGTATCCGCCAGAACAGGGGCCAGGGCTGATTGCAAGTTATCCGCGAGTTGGGCAAAAGCAGTTTGAAAACGTGGATGCATGGCGATGCCTCATAACAATGTAATGGAATCGTAGTTTACGGGCCTGTTACGGCTTTATATGTGATCCAAATCTCATTGTGTGTGCAACTTATGAAACTTAAATGAAAAATGTGCAACGCATCGCAAATAAATAACCAAAAAGTGAAGGTTAGCCGACCACTGCCAGAATAACCGGGAACAGAAACGGGGCGACCAACGAGGTGATAATGCCGCAAATGACCAGCGCCAGAGAGCTAAACGCGCCTTCCTGATAATCCAGTTCTGCGCAACGCGCGGTTCCCAGGGCGTGCGAAGCGGTACCCATTGCCAGTCCTCGCGCGGCCTTCGTGCGAATGCGCATAGCATTCAGTAAAGTATGACCAAATACCGCCCCGAGAATGCCGACAAAAATGACGCACACCGCACTGATGGCCGGAATACCACCAATACTTCCTCCCACCGCCATAGCGATAGGCGTGGTGACCGATTTCGGCATGATTGACGCGGCAATTTCCGGTGAGGCGCCCATCAACAGGGCGATTGTTGTGCCGGTAACCATCGCCACGACGCTCCCCGCAAAACAGATAGCGATTATCGATTTCCAGCGCGCGCGAATTTGGTGCAGCTGTTCGTATAACGGATAGGCCAGCGCGACCACGGCAGGTTGCAGTAAATCGTTCAGCACCTCGCTGCCTTTGAAATAGTGATCGTAGGGAATTCCGGTCAGCATCAGAATGGGAATAATCACCACCATCGCGACCAGCAGCGGATTCAGCAGCGGCATTTTAAAGCGTGCTGCCAGCTTACGTGCGCCAAAGAACACCGCGAGAGTCAGGGGCAACGACCACCAGATATATGTCATCATTCTTTCGAACCTTTTTGGCCAACAATTTTGCGTTCACCGTGTACAAGATGCGAGCTCCAGCTCACCACGAGGAAAACAACCAGCGTACTGATGGTGCATGACACCACCACAGGGCCAAATTGTGCGCGGAGCAAATCAAAGTACTGCATGATCCCCACGCCAATCGGGACAAATAACAGGGCCATATAGCGAATCAGGACATAACAGCCGGGATTAACCCATTTTGCCGGTAATACCTGCAATGCCAGTAAGACAAACAGAATCAGCATGCCAATGATGCTGCCCGGAATCGTGATCGGCAGCAGCGAAGCGATAAAAATACCTGCATAGAGGCAGGCATAGATCAGGACGAATGCGCGCAAATATTGCCAGATAATGTTCAGTGATTTGCTCATAATTGAAACCCTTGACGAGACTGATTCATCATACAATTAAACTTCAAAACGTGCTACCGATCACATCATGAATTCTAAGCATAGAGGAAATAGACGTCTGGAACATTGCGCATATGACCGCGCTAAACCTGCGCCAGGTAATACAAAAAACGACTCAGGGCTGTGGTAGGCGTTTCATTGTTGCGCCAGAATACGCCTACGCTGCCTTTTTGTTCAATCTTCGGCAGATTCAGGATAGCCAGTTGTCCCTGGGCGGCGTAACGCTGTGCCAGACGCAGAGAAAGAATAGAAACCATGTCGCTACTTTGCAGCAGGTTGGTGCTGACGTTTATCGACGCTGATTCAATGGTGTTTTCCGGCAGCATTACGCCATTATCGACCAGCGCGTTGTCAATGCTAATCCGAATGGGGGTGCCTGTCGGCCAGACAATCCAGCGCCAGTTAGCCAGATCGTTCCAGGTGAGCAGGGGATATTTTGCCAGCGGATGATCGGGGCGGGCGACAAAACAGACCGGCTCGGTATAGAGCACCTGGTAATTAAGCGGCAGCTGAAGCGCCCGGCCGCCAACGCGACCGACGACGACATCCACTGAACCCGCCAGCAGATCGTGCAGTAACGGGGTCATCACTTTCTCTTCAATATTGAGATGCAGAGTGGGTAGCTCCGTAAGCAAGCCCAGTATTGCCTGTGAAACGCAGTCGGTCGCCACCGGCGAGCAGCCAATCTTCAGACTTCCTACCAGACCGCCTTGTTTGAAACGGGCAATTTCATACTGCGAACGCTCCATATCATTGATCAGGCGTTGAGCATGTTGCAGCAACAGCTTGCCGCCTTCGGAGGGGCGTAAGCCTTTGCTATGTCGTTCAAAGAGCGTGATGCCAATCTCATCTTCGAGCTGTGATAACCATTTGGACAAGGCAGGCTGGGTGATATTCATCATTCGGGCGACGTGAGTCAAATTTCCCTGTTCCCCTAGCGCGACCAGCGTTTGCAGGTGGTGCAACTTCAGTTTCTGTGCCCAGTTAGCCATTTGCTATAACCTCCAGGTTATGCCTCTGCATGAAAAGCCATTGTACATTTCATCTCCAAACATACAAAGTCGCAACATACCTAAAACAAAACAGACATCTACTCTACCTGCACTGAGGCATTCACTATGACTCAACAACGTGATCTACAAGCACTAATAGATTCCGCTCCCGTCGGTAAGACGCAGTGGCGCGTGATTATTTGCTGTTTTTTGGTCGTCATGCTCGACGGTTTTGATACCGCGGCGATTGGTTTTATCGCACCCGATATACGCACTCACTGGCAATTGACCGCCGGGGATCTGGCGCCGCTTTTTGGCGCAGGACTGCTGGGGCTAACTGCTGGCGCGTTGCTCTGCGGCCCTCTGTCCGATCGTTTTGGCCGTAAACGGGTGATTGAGCTTTGCGTGGCGCTGTTTGGCGCGCTGAGTCTGATCTCTGCTTTTTCGCCCGATCTGCAAACGCTGGTCATTTTGCGTTTCCTTACCGGGTTAGGTCTGGGCGGCGCGATGCCTAATACCATCACCATGACGTCGGAATACCTGCCTGCCCGTCGGCGTGGCGCATTGGTCACCATGATGTTCTGCGGCTTTACTCTCGGATCGGCTATGGGCGGCATCGTCAGTGCTCAACTGGTGCCGGTTATTGGTTGGCACGGCATTCTGGTGCTGGGGGGCGTTTTGCCGCTCATGCTGTTTGTCGCCCTGCTGTTTGCGCTACCGGAATCCCCGCGCTGGCAGGTTCGTCGCCAGCTACCGCAAAACGTGATTGCCAGAACTGTCAGCGCTATTACCCGGGAACGTTATGACGATACCCATTTTTATCTCAACGAAGGCGCAGCGATTGCCAAAGGCAGTATCCGCCAGCTGTTCGTCGGGCGACAGTTGCCCATTACCCTGATGTTATGGGTGGTGTTCTTTATGAGCCTGCTGATTATTTATCTGCTCTCCAGTTGGATGCCAACGCTGCTTAACCATCGAGGAATCGACCTGCAACATGCCTCCTGGGTGACTGCGGCCTTCCAGATTGGCGGTACGTTAGGCGCGCTGGCGCTGGGCGTACTGATGGATAAATACAATCCTTTCCGCGTGCTGGCGGTGAGCTATGCGCTGGGGGCGGCATGTATCGTCATGATTGGCCTGAGCGAAAACGGCCTGTGGCTGATGGCGTTGGCGATTTTTGGCACCGGCATCGGGATTAGCGGTTCTCAGGTGGGTCTCAATGCGTTAACCGCCACCCTTTATCCGACGCAAAGCCGGGCGACGGGCGTCAGCTGGTCTAATGCCATTGGCCGCTGCGGCGCGATTGTCGGTTCGCTTTCCGGCGGCGTGATGATGGCGATGAATTTCTCATTCGATAACCTGTTTTTCATTATTGCCGTTCCGGCGGCCATCAGCGCGGTGATGCTTACGCTGCTGACGGTTGTTGTTCGCCAGTCGGCCTCTGTCCCTGACGCCTTGCCACGCGCAGGCATCGTGAATGAATAAGGAGAATCCCTATGTCTGAACTGAATCAGGATGTTAAGAACAGCCGTCAGCAGTTTTACCAGCATATTTCCGGGCAGAATCTGACCCCGCTGTGGGAGTCGTTGCACCGTCTGGTGCCGTCAACGCCGAACGCGAATTGCGCGCCTGCGTACTGGAACTATCAGGAGATCCGTCCGCTACTGCTGGAAAGCGGCGATCTGATTGGCGCGAAAGAGGCAATTCGTCGCGTGCTGGTGCTGGAAAACCCAATGCTGCGCGGACAGTCTTCAATCACCCCGACGCTGTACGCGGGATTACAGTTGATTATGCCGGGCGAGGTTGCGCCGAGCCACCGCCATAATCAGTCTGCGCTGCGCTTTATTGTCGAAGGGAAAGGGGCATTTACCGCCGTCGATGGCGAGCGCACCCAGATGCATGAAGGCGATTTTATTCTGACGCCGCAATGGCGCTGGCACGATCACGGCAACCCAGGCAGCGAACCGGTAGTGTGGCTGGACGGTCTGGATCTGCCGCTGGTGAATCTGCTGGGCTGCGGCTTTGCGGAAGACTACCCGGAAGATCAGCAGCCGGTCACGCGCAAGGAAGGGGATTATTTACCGCGCTATGCGGCCAACATGTTGCCGCTGCGTCATCAGAAGGGTAACTCATCGCCCATTTTCAACTATCGCTACGATCGTAGCCGTGAAGCACTGCATGACCTGACCCGCATGGGCGAAGCCGACGAGTGGGATGGTTACAAGATGCGCTACGTGAACCCGGTAACTGGCGGTTATCCCATGCCGTCAATGGGGACCTTCCTGCAATTGTTGCCGAAGGGCTTTTCTTCACGGATGGCGCGTACCACTGACAGCACTATCTACCATGTGGTGGAAGGAAGCGGGCGGGTCACCATCGGCAACGAAACCTTCAACTTTTCGCCAAAAGATATCTTCGTGGTGCCGACCTGGCACGGTGTGTCGTTCCAGGCCAGCGAAGATGCCGTCTTATTCAGTTTTTCGGACAGACCGGTTCAGGAAGCGCTGGGGTTGTTCCGTGAAGCACGCTATTAATTTGGGAGAGAGAAAATGACGCAATACGTATTCGAACCACAAGCGCCTGTTACCGTTCCGGTGGTTGGTAGTGATGAACAATTTCCCGTGCGCCGCGTTTACTGCGTGGGGCGCAACTATGCTGCACACGCGCGTGAAATGGGCTTTGACCCGGATCGCGAACCGCCGTTCTTCTTCTGTAAACCGGCCGACGCGGTGGTTCCGGTGGCGGCTGGTCAAACCCTTGAACTGCCGTACCCGTCGCAGACCGATAACTATCACTACGAGATAGAACTGGTGGTGGCGATTGGTAAAAAGGGCAGCGATATACCGCTGGAAAAAGCGCACGAATATATCTGGGGCTATGCCACCGGTCTGGATATGACCCGTCGTGACAGGCAGATGGAGATGCGCCAGATGGGGCGTCCGTGGGAAATCGGCAAAGCGTTTGATCTCTCTGCGCCCATCGCGCCGCTGCATAAAGCCAGTGAAATCGCTGATGTTAACAATGCGCCTATCTGGCTGCAGGTTAACGGCGACGATCATCAGCGGAGCGATATTCGTCACCTTATCTGGTCTGTGAATGAAACCATCAGCTATCTGTCCGGATTTTTCGAACTGCAGCCGGGCGATCTGATCTACACCGGTACGCCGGAAGGCGTGGGGGCGGTAGTGAAAGGGGATGTGATCACCGGCAACGTAGACGGTTTAACCCCCATCGCCGTGAAGATTGTCTGAGGTGGATGATGAAGCTGTACAGTTTCTTTAATAGCTCCGCGTCATATCGCGTGCGTATTGCGCTGGCGCTGAAAGGGCTCGATTACCAGACGGTGGGCGTCAACATTCGCATCGGTCAGCAGAACGAGCTGGCCTACCGGCGGATGAATCCGGTGGGGCTGGTGCCGACGCTGGTGACCGACGACGGAGAATCGCTTGGACAATCGCTGGCGATAATCGACTGGCTGGATGGCCACTTTCCGCAGTCGCCGCTGCTGCCTGCTGACTTCCCGATGCGCAGTCGGGTGCTGGAAATTGTTTATGCCATCGCTTGTGATATCCACCCCGTGAATAATCTGCGGGTACTGCGCTACCTGAGCGACGAATTAAAGATCAGTGAAGAGGATAAAAAACGCTGGTATGCGCACTGGATCCAGCAAGGGTTAAGCGCAGTGGAACAGATGCTGCGCCAGAGTCATTCGGGGGCGTTCTGCGTGGGTGATGCGCCGACGCTGGCGGATTGCTGCCTGATCCCGCAATGGGCGAACGCGCTACGTATGGGCTGCGATTTGAGCGCATATCCACGCTGTAAGGCGGTCTATGATGCCTGTACCCAGCTTCCGGCGTTTATCGCCGCCGCGCCCGAGAACCAACAAGACAAAATTCCGGCCTGATAAGGAGAACGACAATGGCTAAAGTGACACGCGCAATTATCGTGGGTGGTGGGATTGGCGGCGCGGCGACCGCGTTATCGCTGGCCCGTCAGGGAATCAAAGTGATGTTGCTGGAGAAAGCGCATGAGATTGGCGAAATCGGCGCGGGCATTCAGCTCGGGCCAAACGCGTTCTCTGCTCTCGACAGCCTTGGCGTGGGAGAGGTTGCCCGCCAGCGCGCCGTTTTTACCGATCATATCACCATGATGGATGCGGTAAATGCGCAGGAAGTCGTGCGTATTGAAACCGGACAGGCGTTCCGCGATCACTTTGGCGGTCCTTATGCGGTTATCCATCGGGTGGATATTCATGCTTCTGTGTGGGAAGCGGCGCTGGTTCATCCCAACGTTGAGTATCGCACTTCAACTAACGTGGTTGATATTCGCCAGACCGAGAATGACGTGACGGTATTTGACGAGCATGGCAACAGCTGGACGGCAGATATTTTGGTCGGCTGTGACGGTGTGAAGTCGGTTGTCCGTCAGTCTCTGATTGGCGATGCGCCACGCGTGACCGGGCACGTGGTCTACCGCGCTGTAATTGATTGCGATGATATGCCGGAAGATTTGCGCATTAACGCGCCGGTGCTGTGGGCCGGACCGCACTGTCACCTGGTGCACTATCCGCTGCGCGGCGGCAAACAATACAATCTGGTGGTGACCTTTCATAGTCGTCAGCAGGAAGAGTGGGGCGTGAAGGATGGCAGTAAAGAGGAGGTGCTCTCCTATTTTGCCGGTATTCATCCACGTCCGCGCCAGATGCTGGATAAACCGACATCATGGCGGCGCTGGTCCACCGCTGACCGCGAGCCGGTCGAGAAATGGGGTACCGACCGCATTACGCTGGTGGGTGATGCCGCGCACCCGGTGGCGCAATATATGGCGCAGGGAGCCTGTATGGCGTTGGAGGATGCCGTCACGCTTGGTAAGGCGTTACAGCAGTGTGACGGCGATGCGGCTGATGCCTTTGCCCTGTATGAGTCGGTGCGCATTCCGCGTACGGCGCGGATTGTCTGGTCGACGCGCGAAATGGGCCGCGTTTATCACGCCGCGGGCGTCGAGCGCCAGGTGCGTAATCTGCTGTGGAAAGGTAAATCACAGGCGGAGTTTTATCGCGGTATGGAGTGGCTGTACGGCTGGAAAGAAGATAACTGTCTGTTGCCGCGCTGAGCCTCTTTAATCTCCCGAACGGAGGCGCTACCATAGCGCCTCTTTTTTTGCGGGTGACGATATGCGTGTTTTACTGGCGCCGATGGAAGGCGTGCTCGATTCCCTGGTGCGCGAGCTGCTGACTGAAGTGAATGATTACGATCTGTGCATCACGGAGTTTGTGCGCGTGGTGGATCAGCTCCTGCCGGCAAAAGTATTTCACCGGCTCTGCCCGGAACTGCATAACAACAGCCGCACGCCATCCGGCACGCGGGTGCGCATACAGCTGTTGGGCCAGTACCCGCAGTGGCTGGCGGAGAACGCCGCGCGCGCGGTCGAACTGGGATCGTACGGTGTCGATCTGAACTGCGGTTGCCCGTCGAAGCTGGTCAACGGCAGCGGCGGTGGCGCGACGTTATTGAAAGATCCTGAGCTCATCTACCGCGGCGCAAAAGCCATGCGCGAGGCTGTGCCGGACCCTCTCCCGGTGACGGTGAAAGTACGTCTGGGCTGGGACAACAGCGACCGGCAGTTTGAAATTGCCGATGCCGTCCAGCAGGCTGGTGCCAGTGAACTGGTGGTGCATGGTCGTACCAAAGAGCAGGGCTATAAGGCCGAGCATATTAACTGGCAGGCGATTGGCGAAATTCGCCAGCGACTTACCATTCCGGTTATCGCAAATGGTGAAATCTGGGACTGGCAGAGCGCCCAGGATTGTATGGCCATCAGCGGATGCGATGCGGTGATGATCGGTCGTGGTGCGTTAAATATCCCGAACCTGAGTCGCGTGGTGAAGTACAACGAGCCGCGTATGCCGTGGCCTGACGTCGTGATGCTGCTGCAAAAATATACCCGTCTCGAAAAGCAGGGTGACACGGGGTTGTATCATGTGGCGCGTATTAAGCAGTGGTTAGGGTATTTGCGTAAAGAATATTCAGAAGCCACGGCGTTGTTTCAGGAGATTCGCGCGTTAAACAATTCGCCGGATATCGCTCGGGCGATTCAGGCCATCGAGATTACCGCCTGACGTCAGTTCTGGTAGGCCGGATAAGGCGTTTACGCCGCCATCCGGCATCAGAGAGAATAATCGCCTGACATTTCTGCTATCAGGCCTGGGCTAAAAGACAACATCAGAAAATCATCTTAAACACGCCGGTTACCACCAACAGTCCAATCAGAAAAATAATTAGAATAATCCACAGCAGAATTTTCATTAACTTTCCTTTTTTTGGTAAATTCAGATTGAGTATAGGAAAGTATCAACTATTCTGCCTGGCGGCGCTGTTATGCGGGTTTACGTGCGCTTAGCAGAAACACCATTGGCCGCTCTTTTTCTTCATCCAGCGCCGGGTTTTCAGCAATCTGCTGAGCAGAGGGTCCCCATTCATCAACACACACAATGTCGAATCCGGCGGCAATGAGCGCGTTAATCCAGGTCGCCAGCTTGCGGTGCTGTTTTTTAACGCCTTCAGCAAACCAGTTACTGATACGCTCGCCTTCTTGTTGGTAATGATTAACCGGCCAGGACAGCTGCCCGGTTTTGTCTTTTATCCAGCCCTGGTTAAGCGGTGCGGTATAAATGGGGTGCTCGGCAGAGAAAACCAACATGCCTCCCGGTGTTAATGCCTGGTAAATCGTTACGAATAATCGTTCAATATCGTGTAAATAGTGCAGGGCAAGGGAGCTATACGCCAGGTCGAAAGACGCCGGCGAGAGCGTAAGCGTTTCGAGATCTTCACGGCGATAGACGATGCCATTGCCGTGAGTCATATTATGCGCCTGGGTTAACATCTTTTGTGAGATATCCAGCCCCACGACGCTGGCGGCATGATTATCGCGCGCGTAGCGACAAAACCAGCCATATCCGCAGCCCAAATCGAGAATGTTTTTACCCTGCAGAGCGGGGAGCATAGCCTGTATTGCTGGCCATTCCGGTGCGCCATCAAGTCCTTTTACTGAACGATCCAGCGTGGCATATCCGGCAAAGAATTCCGGGTCGTCATAAATATTCTGTGACATAAGGTTTCCATCTATAAATTATTAAAATTATTTAATCTGTATTATTTGTGTGGTGTATATTTTTCTGATTATATATTTTTATTGCCAAAGATGTATTGCCACGCGTAACTAAAAAAGTAACAGCGACAAGTCGTACTCTCTGCGCATCTTTTCTTACCTGTATATCTCCATGAATCGTAATTCTGTTTTTGCCGCGACGGCATTGTTGCCCCTTTTTATTCTCATGGCTGGCTGTGCGCCTATGCATGATGACCGTCAGTCTCTGTCGCAGCAGACCCCTGCTGCGAATGTCGATTCCGCATTACCTGCGGCGTTAAAAAATGGCTGGCCGGACAGCCAATGGTGGAAGGCATACCACGATCCTCAGCTTAATGCGCTGATTGACAGCACGTTGCGAAACTCTCCTGATATGCAGGTGGCGGAACAGCGCATTCAACTGGCGGAGGCGCAGGCGAAGGCCGTTGAGGCGCAGGATGGTCCGGAGATCGATTTTTCTGCGGACGTTGAGCGTCAGAGAATGTCAGCTGAAGGGCTGATGGGACCGTTTGCCATTACCGATCCTGCCGCCGGAACGACAGGCCCGTGGTACACCAACGGGACGTTTGGTTTAACCGCCGGCTGGAATCTGGATCTGTGGGGGAAAAATCGGGCCGAAGTGACGGCGCGTATTGGGGCCGTTAAAGCGCGTGAAGCTGAGCGTGAACAAACCCGCCAACTGCTGGCGAGCGGTGTTTCGCGTCTGTACTGGGAATGGCAGACGCAGGCGGCACTGAAAAGCGTGCTGACGCAGATTAAAAATGAGCAACAGAACGTGATAACTGTCGATCGTCAGCTGTATCAAAACGGCATTACCTCATCAGTGGAAGGCGTGGAGACCGATATCGATTCCAGTAAAACGGATCAGCAGCTGAACGATGTTAACGGCAAAATGAAAGTGATTGAGGCGCGGCTGAGCGCCCTGACTAATTCACAGTCTACCGTTCTGAAACTGCATACCAGTAAGTTACCTACCGTAGAAAGCCAGCTCCCGTCCCAGTTAGGCTATTCGCTGCTGGCCCGTCGACCGGATTTACAGGCCGCGCACTGGTATATTGAATCATCCCTGAGCAGCATTGATGCGGCCAAAGCCGCGTTTTATCCGGACGTGAATTTGATGGCGTTTTTACAACAAGATGCGTTACATCTGAGCGATCTGTTCCGCCATTCCGCGCAGCAGATGGGGGTCACAGCCGGACTCACGCTGCCTATTTTCGACAGCGGCAGATTGAATGCCAATCTTGATATCACCAAAGCGCAAAGCAACCTGACGGTGGCGAATTACAACAAAGCCGTGGTAGATGCGGTGAATGACGTGGCGCGTGCCGCATCGCAGGTGGAAACACTGGCGCAGAAGAATCAGCATCAGCAGCAGATCGAACATGATGCACAGCGTGTGGTGGGACTTGCGCAGGCGCGATTTAACGCCGGTATTATCGCGGGTTCCCGGGTCAGCGAAGCAAAGATCCCGGCGTTACGTGAGCAGTGTAACGGTCTGGTATTGCAAGGCCAGTGGCTGGATGCTTCCATTCAGTTGACCAGCGCGCTGGGCGGCGGTTACCACGCGTCGTAACACACCTGCCCGGTAGATGCCGCTCTACCGGGCCGTCTTCTTGCTGCTGCGTTTTTTCAACCACCAGCGCGCGCCTACCACCAGTACAATCACCAGAACCAGCCATATCCAGTGCTTAATGTGCTGGTCGAGATTGTGCAGCCACGGCGCGATGACTTCTCCCCCCACATAACCCAGAGTGGTAAATATCAGCGCCCACACCAGCGCCCCGAGAATATTGAGCGGTAAAAAGATCTTCGGTGGCAGGTGACTGGCGCCAATCAACAAAGGGCCAATAACGCGAAAACCGTACATAAAACGCGTGCCGACCACGAACAGATAAGGACGCCGTTGGATCATCTTCTGCGCGTAATCAATTTTTGCCTGATGACGCGAAAAACGCCGCAGAATTTTGCCGCCAAAACGACGTCCGAGTAAATAGAGCAACTGATCGCCAATCATCCCGCCCAGCGCGACGGAGAGCACCACCAGCGGAAATTTAAGTACTCCCTGATGGGCCGCGACGCCGCCTAACAGGGTAATGGTTTCCCCTTCAGCCAGACTGCCAATCACTAATGCGGCATAGCCGTATTGCGCAACATAATGATTTATATCCATACGATTGTATGACCTCCACCGCTTATAGCATACACCCTATGAATACTTGATGCCGGAAAAGCCGCGCCGTAGCGATCTAATGCTTGTCAGTTAAGTATTATGAAGGACATGTGATTCTGGCTCAGGGTTCCGTTCACCTCCGCGGTGTCATTTCTCTTCACAGGCAGTATCGTTTCAGAGAAGTGATAAACATTGGGTGAACGTAACAATACGCCGTAGCGATCCGGTATTTTCTCTGTGTACATAAAATAATCAAAAGCTGAATTATACTTGAAGTGTTGAGGTCCGGAGCTGACAAGAAGGGGGCGGTATGAACCATGTCTGGGGGCTGTTTTCCCATCCCGATCGTGAAATGCACGTGATCAACAGCGAAAACGAAAGCGTTTCGCATCACTATACCCATCATGTACTGCTGATGGCGGCAATCCCGGTTGTTTGCGCGTTTATCGGTACCACACAAATCGGCTGGAATTTTGGTGACGGCAACATACTGCAGTTATCCCTGTTGACCGGACTGGCGCTGGCCATTCTGTTTTACGGCGTGATGCTGGCGGGCGTGGCTGTCATGGGCCGGGTTATCTGGTGGATGGCGCGAAATTACCCGCAGCGTCCATCGCTGGCGCACTGTATGGTCTTTGCCGGATATGTCGCGACTCCGCTGTTTTTAAGCGGTCTGGTCGCCCTTTATCCGCTGGTCTGGCTGTGTGCGTTGGTGGGAACTATCGCGCTGTTTTACACCGGTTATTTACTCTATCTCGGTATTCCAACGTTCCTGAATATCACTCGTGAGGAAGGGTTAAGTTTTTCCAGTTCCACGCTGGCTATTGGTGTGCTGGTACTGGAGGTTCTGCTGGCGATTACGGTAATCCTGTGGGGTTACGGCTATCGCTTATTCTGACCTGTAAAACGCCTCTGCGCTGCGTTGTTGACGTAAAAGTCAGCAACGCAGCATTTCGAGACGATTATCCTGTAGCGGCAAACCTGCCGGATCGCTATGATGCCTGAGCTAGCCTGAGAAAATACTTAATCTCGGGCGGTGTGCGTTGTGACGTGCGTGAACCCTTATCAGAAATCTCATCATGCTGAAATTCCGAGTTTCATTATTAAGCCTTGCCCTGGTGCTGGCCGTTCCTTTTGCACCCCAAGCCGTGGCGAAAACGGCACCTACCGTAGCGGCTTCTCAACCTGAGATAGCGTCCGGTAGCGCGATGATTGTTGATCTGAATACCAACAAGGTTATCTATTCGAACCATCCGGATCTGGTGCGTCCGATTGCGTCGATTACCAAATTAATGACGGCGATGGTGGTGCTTGATGCGCGACTGCCGCTGGATGAAAAGCTGAAAGTTGATATCAGCCAGACGCCTGAGATGAAAGGAATTTACTCTCGCGTACGGCTGAACAGTGTAATCAGCCGTAAAGACATGCTGTTACTGGCGCTGATGTCATCTGAAAACCGTGCGGCAGCCAGTCTGGCGCATCATTACCCTGGCGGCTATAACGCGTTTATCAAGGCGATGAATGCGAAAGCGAAAGCGCTGGGCATGACCCATACCCGTTTTGTGGAGCCGACCGGGTTATCGATTCATAACGTCTCAACCGCGCGTGATTTAACGAAGTTACTGATTGCCAGCAAACAGTATCCGCTGATTGGTCAGCTAAGTACTACGCGTGAAGATATGGCGACGTTTGCCAATCCGGCATATACATTGCCGTTCCGTAATACCAACCATCTGGTGTATCGCGATAACTGGAATATTCAGTTAACTAAAACCGGGTTTACCAATGCGGCGGGCCACTGTCTGGTGATGCGTACGGTGATTAATAACAAACCGGTGGCGCTGGTGGTGATGGATGCTTTTGGGAAATATACCCACTTTGCCGATGCCAGCCGTTTACGCACCTGGATTGAAACCGGCAAGGTGATGCCGGTTCCGGCGGCGGCGCTGAGCTACAAAAAGCAAAAAGCGGCGCAGATGGCGGCGGCAGGTTCAGCTACGGGTGAGCAAACCGCGCAGAACGATTAAACCGTCGGCCGGGCAAGCGAAGCGCCCCCGGCAACGTGCCCGATGGCGCTTATGCTTATCGGGCCTACGACTCTTTCCAGAACTTCTGCTTACTCGTTTTCCCAATACCCGGGTTCATACTGTTGGTGGGGTCATTCTCGCGGTAAAAGCGGGTTAATGTTTCCGGCGCCTGGTACAGATGCCCGACGTTATGCTCCGCCGGATACTGTGCCCCACGCTCGCGAAGTAACTCCAGCATCTGCTCTTTCAGCGCATGGGCATCCACGCCTTTTTTGACGATGTAATCCTGATGGAATACATAGCACATAAAATGCCCGTAATAGAGCTTGTGCACCAGTTGGCTGTCGATTTCTGGCGGCAGATGTTCATACCATTCGGTGTCGTTACGACGCAGCGCGATATCCAGCGCCAGAATATCTTCCACCTCATCCGCATGAACGGCCTGATAACGAATAGCTGCGCCAGCCGCCGCAAAGCGGTGCAGGAATGCCTTGCTGCCTTCTTCCGGCGTACAGGCAAAGAAGTCGCCCTCGGCCGTTTTGAAAAACTCATTTAGCCAGTTTTGCGCTTCAGCCACGCCGCCACCGGCCATTTTTAACAGCAGGTGATGCTCGTATTTGTCGCGCCAGCTTTTCATACGCGCCGGTAAGTGGCTGGGGAATAAATGGCCAAACTTCTGCATCGCCCGGTCGGTGAAGTGCGGACGGAAAAATTTCACTTTTTCCAGCATCGCATCGGTGCGACCTTTCAGGGTGAAGAAAAACGGCATTTTGTCGGTGCCGAGTTTGTCGATCATCAGGAACGTATCTTTACCGTACTGCTCTGCAATGTCGTAAATATCGCGATGCATATATTCACCGGCAACCGGCAGATGCTCAAACTTCGCCAGAATATGACGGCGGATCTCCGTCAACACCTCTGGCTGGTTGGTGCCGATATAAAAGACCTGCTGATTTTTTTCGGCTTCGAAAGTGTCCAGACGCACGGCGAAAACCGCGAGCTTTCCGGCACAACCGGAAGATTCAAACAAGCGGTCCGGGTCGGCGTTATAGCGTGCGGGCGTGTCCGCCTCAATATCTCTGACGCGGGTCACGTAGTCGTGATCGTGCGCATGACGTCCGTCGTGGCGAACATCGTCATCTTTGATGCGCTCGTCATCGAGTTTGCTAAGGATCTGCTCTGGGGTTTGGCCAAGCTCGATGCCCAGATGGTTAACCAGCTGTAATTTGCCCTGTTCATCAATACGCGCAAACAGCGACATCTCCGTGTAGGCCGGGCCTCGTTGCACCAGCGAGCCGCCGGAGTTGTTACAAATGCCGCCAATCACGGAAGCACCGATGCAGGAAGAACCGATCACTGAATGCGGTTCACGACCAAAAGGTTTGAGCGCTTTTTCCAGCGAATAGAGCGTTGTTCCAGGCCAGGCCAGCACCTGTTCGCCTTTGCCGATGACGTGCAGCTTATCAAGACGCAGGGTGCTGATAATAACAATCTCACGGTCGTAATCATTGCCGCTTGGCGTAGAGCCTTCGGTCAGGCCGGTATTGGCGGCCTGCATCAGAATGATTTTGTCTGCGGCGACACAGGCGTTCAGGACGCGCCACAGTTCTAAAAGCGAGCCCGGGAAAACGACGGCGAGCGCATCGCCCTGGCCGGAGCGGAATCCCTTGCGATAGCGGGCGGTTTTAGCGGGTTCAGTGAGCAGGTGCGAATGACCCACCAGGCGGGTCAGTTCATTCAGGAAAGCTTTATTATCTGTTGTAATGGAAGACATTCTCCACTCCTTGTGGTGGGACTCAATATCAGGAACAAGCATAGCGCTTTGTATGACAATACGCTTTCTCATTCATATTGTCTCTGGCTTGTCTTTCATTGATTCACGCTGGTTTTGAAAATTAGGAGAATAACCTTAGCTTTCTTTAGCGCTCCCGTTTAGTCTTACGGCAAATTGCGGTTTTTGTTATATTTTCGCTGATGCGTCAGGAAAAAATAAAGAGAGAATCAACATGAAATGGCTATGTTCTGTAGGTGTTGCGGTGAGTCTGGCGGTGCAACCCGCGCTGGCGGACACTCTGTTTGGTAACCATCCGCTGACGCCAGAAGCGCGGGATGCGTTTGTTACCGATTTACTCAAACAGATGACCGTGGATGAGAAAATTGGTCAATTACGCTTAATCAGCGTCGGGCCTGATAATCCGAAGGAAGCCATCCGCGAGATGATCAAAGACGGGCAGGTTGGGGCTATTTTTAACACCGTCACACGCCAGGATATCCGCAAAATGCAGGATCAGGTGATGGAACTCAGCCGCCTGAAAATTCCTCTCTTTTTTGCCTACGACGTATTGCACGGCCAGCGTACCGTGTTCCCGATAAGCCTCGGTCTGGCGTCCTCCTTTAATCTCGATGCGGTCAGAACCGTCGGTCGCGTTTCAGCGTATGAAGCCGCTGACGATGGCCTGAACATGACCTGGGCGCCGATGGTTGATGTCTCCCGCGATCCGCGCTGGGGCCGGGCATCGGAAGGGTTTGGCGAAGACACGTATTTGACCGCCACAATGGGTAAAACCATGGTGGAAGCGATGCAGGGGAAAAGCCCGGCCGATCGCTATTCGGTGATGACCAGCGTCAAGCACTTCGCTGCTTATGGTGCGGTAGAGGGCGGGAAAGAGTACAACACCGTCGATATGAGCCCGCAGCGTCTGTTTAACGACTACATGCCGCCGTACAAAGCCGGGCTGGATGCCGGTAGCGGCGCGGTGATGGTAGGACTTAATTCACTCAACGGTACGCCGGCGACGTCGGATGCATGGCTGCTGAAAGACGTGCTGCGCGATGAGTGGGGCTTTAAAGGCATCACCGTTTCCGATCACGGCGCGATTAAGGAACTGATTAAGCACGGTACGGCCTCCGATCCTGAGGATGCGGTACGCGTGGCTATCAAGTCCGGTATCAACATGAGTATGAGCGATGAGTATTACAGCAAATACCTGCCGGGGCTGATTAAATCAGGCAAAGTGACGATGGCGGAGCTTGACGACGCTGCGCGTCACGTGCTGAACGTGAAATATGATATGGGGCTGTTTAACGATCCGTACAGCCATCTGGGAGCCAAAGAGTCTGACCCGGTGGATACCAACGCCGAAAGCCGCCTGCACCGTAAAGAAGCGCGTGAAGTGGCGCGTGAAAGCCTGGTGCTGCTGAAAAACCGCCTCGACACGCTGCCGCTGAAAAAATCCGCTACCGTGGCGGTTGTCGGGCCACTGGCCGACAGCAAGCGTGATGTGATGGGCAGTTGGTCCGCAGCGGGGGTTGCCGATCAGTCGGTAACGGTGCTGACGGGGATTAAAAATGCCATTGGCGAGCAGGGCAAAGTGATATACGCCAAAGGGGCGAATATCACCAACGATAAAGGCATTGTCGACTTCCTGAACCTGTATGAAGAGGCGGTGAAAGTTGATCCGCGTTCGCCGCAGGCGATGATTGATGAAGCCGTTAACGCGGCGAAACAGTCTGATGTGGTGGTTGCGGTGGTCGGTGAGGCACAGGGAATGGCGCATGAAGCCTCCAGTCGTACGGACATTACTATTCCGCAGAGCCAACGCGACCTGATTGCCGCGCTGAAAGCAACGGGCAAACCGCTGGTGCTGGTGCTGATGAACGGACGTCCGCTGGCGCTGGTTAAGGAAGATCAACAGGCTGATGCGATCCTCGAAACCTGGTTTGCCGGGACGGAAGGCGGTAACGCCATCGCCGATGTGTTGTTTGGCGATTACAACCCATCAGGCAAGCTGCCGATGTCTTTCCCACGCTCTGTCGGACAGATTCCGGTCTATTACAGCCATCTCAATACCGGTCGTCCGTATAACGCCGATAAGCCGAATAAGTACACCTCGCGTTATTTTGACGAGGCAAACGGTCCGTTGTATCCCTTTGGCTATGGCCTGAGCTACACCACCTTTACCGTTTCGGATGTGAAACTCTCTGCACCGACGATGAAACGTGACGGGACTGTGACGGCCAGCGTCCAGGTGACCAACACCGGCAAGCGCGAAGGTGCCACGGTGATTCAGATGTATTTGCAGGATGTGACCGCTTCAATGAGCCGTCCGGTAAAACAGCTGAAAGGCTTTGAGAAAGTGAATCTTAAACCGGGTGAAACGCAGACTGTCAGCTTCCCGATTGATATCGAAGCGCTGAAATTCTGGAACCAGCGTATGAAATACGATGCTGAACCGGGTAAATTTAACGTCTTTATCGGCGTGGATTCCGCCAGAGTGAAGCAGGGTGAATTTGAACTGCTGTAGTTGATGAAGAAAGCCACGCATCATGCCTGATGGCGCAATGCTTATCTGGTCTATGAAATAACGCTATCCGGCAAATTCACTTTGGGTTTGCCGGATTTTTTTCGCCTTACTGCTAATTACTCTCAGTGTTACTACCCAATTGCCAGGTTAAGGCCTGATTTTTCGACTATGCTTTTTCCTCAAGTCTCTGAAAAGGGCCGCAAAAGGATGAGGAGCACAGCATGATAATCTCAAAGTTTGGGGTAGGGTCGTTGGCATTTTTAGCCGCGATAAGTATGCCCTTGCAGGCCGCGTCGCCCGTTACGGTTGGGTCAAAAATTGATACTGAAGGGGCGCTGCTCGGTAACATTATTTTGCAAGTGCTCGAAAGCCATGGTGTGAAAACCGTCAATAAAGTGCAACTGGGGACTACGCCAGTGGTGCGTGGCGCGATTACATCCGGCGAGCTGGATATCTACCCGGAATATACCGGCAATGGCGCCTTCTTCTTTAAAGATGAGAATGATCCGGCGTGGAAAAATGCGCAGGCTGGTTTCGACAAAGTGAAAAAGCTGGACGCAGAGAAAAATAAACTGGTCTGGCTAACGCCTGCGCCCGCCAACAATACCTGGACCATTGCGGTCCGCCAGGATGTCGCCGAAAAGAATAAACTGGTTTCGCTTGCAGACTTAGGGCGCTACCTCAAGGAGGGGGGCACTTTCAAACTGGCCGCCTCTGCGGAGTTTATCGAACGTGCGGACGCGCTGCCAGCGTTTGAAAAAGCCTATGATTTTAAACTGAATCAGAATCAGCTTTTATCACTGGCCGGGGGGGATACCGCCGTGACGATTAAAGCCGCAGCGCAGCAAACCTCCGGCGTCAATGCCGCGATGGCCTACGGCACCGATGGTCCGGTCGCCGCGCTGGGGCTGCAAACGTTAAGCGATCCGCAAGGCGTTCAGCCGATTTATGCGCCTGCGCCAGTGGTACGTGAGTCGGTACTCAAGGACTATCCGCAAATGGAAGAATGGCTGCAGCCTGTTTTTGCCAGTCTGGATGAAAAAACGCTCCAGCAGCTTAACGCCAGTATTGCTGTAGAGGGGCTGGATGCAAAAAAAGTTGCGGCAGATTATCTGAAGCAAAAAGGATGGGTTAAGTAACGGAATTTACGGCGGGTGGGTGTTTTGTCCAATATCTCGGTTAATCGGGTGCTGTTGCTGCTGGTTCTTCTTACCTTCGCAGCAGCTGCGCTTCCTTTCATTAGCTATGCTCCCAATCGCCTGGTTTCCGGCGAAGGTCGTCAACTCTGGGATATCAGGCCCGACATGGCGTGGGGACTGGCGGTGGCCTGTCTGCTACTGTTTCTTCTGTGCTTTGTGTCGGGCAAACCCGGCAATATATTGACGCTTGTTATCAGCCAGCTGTTGGTGATTGCGGCGCTGGTAACCGCAGGTACAACGGCAACGTATCTGGCGCAGACGGGCAGTACGTTGGCCAGAACCAGTCTTGGCTCCGGGTTCTGGCTGGGTCTCGGATTCATGCTGCTGGCTGCCAGTGACGCCATTCGGCGCATCACCCGTCAGATGTTGTGGCGATGGGTGCTGCATGCGCAACTTTTTGTTATGCCGATAGTGTTATTACTGTCCGGCACGTTTAACGATCTTTCCCTGCTGAAAGAGTATGCCAACCGCCAGGATGTCTTTAACGACGCACTGGCGCAGCATCTGACTATTCTGTTTGGCACCGTGATACCCGCGCTATTCCTTGGTGTGCCGCTGGGCGTTTGGTGCTCTTTTTCTGACTCGCGTCAGGGACCCGTTTTCGCCGTACTGAACATTATCCAGACCATTCCCTCGGTGGCCTTGTTTGGCCTGTTGATTGCGCCGCTCGCTGGGTTGGTTAAGCATTTTCCCTGGTTAAGCTCACTCGGCGTTGCGGGAACCGGCCTGACACCCGCGCTTATTGCGTTGGTACTGTACGCGCTCTTACCGTTGGTACGTGGCGTGGTGGCTGGACTGAATCAGGTTCCACAGGATGTACTGGAAAGCGCCCGGGCGATGGGGATGAGCGCGCGTCAACGGTTTATCTCGGTGCAGTTGCCGCTGGCGCTGCCTGTCTTCTTGCGCAGTTTGCGGGTGGTGATGATCCAGACAGTAGGGATGGCGGTGATTGCCGCGCTGATCGGTGCCGGGGGTTTTGGCGCGCTGGTCTTTCAGGGATTGCTCAGTAGCGCCGTTGATTTAGTGCTGCTGGGCGTGATCCCGGTAGTTGTGCTGGCAGTGCTGATTGATGCGCTGTTTGATTTAGGGCTAGCGCTGCTGAAGGGAACGAATAATGATTGAATTTAGTCATGTCAGTAAAACCTACGGTCAGCAAAAAGCCGTCGACGACCTTAATCTGCATTTGGCGGAGGGGAGCTTTTCGGTGCTGATTGGCACGTCGGGTTCCGGGAAATCCACCACACTGAAGATGATCAATCGACTGGTCGAGCATGACCGCGGGCAGATTCTTTTTGCGGGCGAGGAGATTCGCAGTCTGCCGGTACTGGAATTAAGGCGGCGTATGGGGTACGCGATCCAGTCTATCGGTTTGTTCCCGCACTGGACCGTCGCGCAGAACATCGCCACCGTGCCGCAATTACAAAAGTGGTCGCGTTCGCGTATTGATGATCGCACAGATGAACTTATGGCGCTGTTGGGGCTGGAGGCGAGTTTGCGTCACCGTTATCCGCATCAGCTTTCCGGTGGGCAACAGCAGCGGGTCGGGGTTGCACGCGCGCTGGCGGCAGATCCGCAGGTGTTACTGATGGATGAGCCTTTTGGCGCGCTGGATCCCGTCACCCGCGGTGCGCTGCAGCAGGAGATGACCCGTATTCATCGTCTTCTGGGGCGTACCATTGTATTGGTGACGCATGATATCGACGAGGCGCTGAGGCTGGCGGAACATCTGGTCCTGATGGACGCGGGTAAGGTCGTGCAGCAAGGGACGCCGTTGTCGATGCTGACTGCGCCAGCGAACGATTTCGTACAAACGTTCTTTGGCCGCAGCGAACTGGGCGTACGGTTACTGTCGCTGCGTACGGTGGGGGATTTTATTCGTCGCGGCGAACATTCAGCCGGTGAGCCGCTGGTGGCTGAAATGACGCTGCGTGATGCGCTGTCGATGTTTGTGGCGCGGGGGTGCGATGTACTGCCGGTTGTGACGCCGCAGGGCGTGTCCTGCGGTACGCTTCACTTTCGCGATCTGCTTTCGGAGATGCCGCCCCGTGAAACGTCTTACTGATCCATTGCTGTGGCTGGTTGTCCTGTTCCTGATCCTGTTGGTCGGGTTGCCGCACAGTCAGACCCTGTTTAGTTCGTTGTTTCCAGAGTTGCCGCGTCCCGTGTATCAGCAGGAAAGTTTTACGGCGCTGGCGCTGAGTCATTTTGCACTGGTGGGAATATCGAGTCTTATCGCTGTACTCATCGGCACCGGCGCCGGGATTGCGGTAACCCGGCCCTGGGGGGCAGAGTTCAGACCGATGGTGGAAACTATCGCCGCCGTGGGGCAGACTTTTCCCCCGGTCGCGGTGCTGGCGATTGCCGTGCCGGTGATGGGATTTGGTCTTGAGCCGGCGGTTATCGCGCTGATCCTGTATGGCGTGTTACCGATCCTACAGGCAACCCTGGCGGGGTTGGGAGGCGTCTCTGCCAGCGTGATGGATATCGCCAGCGGGATGGGGATGAGTCGCTGGCAGCGCCTGCGTAAAGTGGAGTTGCCGCTGGCGGCACCGGTTATTCTGGCGGGGATCCGCACATCGGTGATCATTAATATCGGCACCGCAACGATAGCCTCAACCGTCGGGGCGAATACGCTGGGCACGCCGATAATTATCGGACTTAGCGGATTCAATACCGCCTATGTGATTCAGGGGGCGTTGCTGGTCGCGTTGGCGGCAGTAATTGTCGATCGCGGATTTGAGCGATTAGCGAGCTACCTTACCCGGCACGTAAAATGAAGGTGTAGCCTGCCAGCATGACGCCGCCGATACCGCCGATAGCCATCAGCAGGAAGAGGGTTATTACACCGATTTTAGCTGCGCTCATTGTGCACTCCTTATGTGAATCTAAGGATTGTACACTTTTGTTAATAGAATATTAAATACCGAGTGGATAAATATCGTGACCTAACGCGCGCCATTCACTCAGCTGCTGTTGCTGAGCGGGCGTCTGGTTCTCGCCGCACCAGACAAGTAAGGTTCGACCCTCAAACATTTCCGGTCGTAGTTGGTTCAGTGAGTGAGCCAGAACGTCAACGCGCCATCCCTGCTGACTGGCAACCCAACCCTCCAGCCACAAACGGGTGGTATCGTGAATGTTCCAGCCGACAACCAGCGCATCTTTACCCTGTTTCTTGCGCGCTGAGGCCAGACAAATCGCGATATAGTTGATGAGGACGCCGTCGAGGATCCCGAGTAACGCCTGGAGGATCGGCTGCTGACACTGCAGACGGCGGCGTAACGGTGTGAACAAATGGGTGTTGAGCGTTTGCGCGGGATAATCCTGGCCACGCTCTTTGATCCACATTCTCAGACTATGCAAATTATTGCTTTGCAAATAGCTTAATAGCGTCTCTTGCTGTTCACGCCAGCCGTTATGCACATCAATGTTCTCATTGCTGAGCAACATTTTCACCTTACTGACCTGAACGCCGTTGTTTATCCAGCGTTTTATCTCTCGGATCCGGTCAATATCCGCGTCGTTAAACAGGCGATGACCGCCGTCTGTCCTCTGCGGTTTGAGTAATCCGTAACGCCTCTGCCACGCGCGTAAAGTGACAGGGTTGATATCACAAAGCAAAGCCACTTCACCTATTGTGTAAAGCGCCATCGTCGTCTCACTCTTGCTCGCGAGGTCCCAGTTTTACTTTAGACGCTCTTTTACGAACCAGGTAGTTTTGTCTGTTTTTTGATCAATGAAGGGGTGAGTTTGTCGTCCTACTCGCGCTTTCGAGTGATCGTTCTCACAAATTCCTGTTTTTTTGCAACACTTCAAAGAAAGTTACGCGCAGCCCATGTATGTTACGCGCTTTTAAGTGATGTGTGGTTGGCGCGTATGTACGAGTTTAATCTGGTGTTGCTGCTGCTTCAGCAGATGTGCGTGTTTCTCGTTATCGCGTGGCTAATGAGCAAAACGCGTTTGTTTATCCCGCTGATGCAGGTCACTATCCGTCTCCCGCACAAACTGCTTTGCTATGTCACCTTTTCCATTTTCTGCATTTTGGGCACCTATTTCGGGCTGCACATTGATGACTCTATTGCTAACACGCGTGCCATCGGCGCGGTGATGGGCGGGCTGCTTGGCGGTCCCGTAGTCGGTGGTTTAGTCGGTCTGACCGGTGGCTTACACCGTTATTCAATGGGCGGTATGACGGCGCTAAGCTGCATGATTTCGACCATTGTGGAAGGTTTACTCGGCGGGCTGGTGCACAGCGTGCTCACTCGTCGCGGTCGTACCGATAAAGTCTTCAGCCCGTTGACGGCGGGCGCGATTACCTTTGTGGCCGAACTGGTGCAGATGCTGATTATCTTGTTAATTGCTCGTCCGTTTGATGATGCGTTTCGGTTGGTCAGCAATATTGCCGCGCCGATGATGGTGACGAATACCGTGGGCGCAGCCCTGTTTATGCGTATATTGCTCGATAAACGGGCGATGTTTGAAAAATACACCTCCGCTTTTTCCGCTACTGCGCTCAAAGTTGCCGCCTCTACGGAAGGTATTTTGCGTCAGGGATTCAACGAGGTTAACAGCATGAAGGTGGCCCAGGTGCTGTACGAAGAGCTGGATATCGGCGCGGTGGCGATTACCGATCGTGAGAAGCTGCTGGCATTTACCGGCATTGGTGACGATCACCACCTGCCTGGTAAACCGATTTCGTCGTCGTACACTCTACGGGCAATAGAAACCGGAGAGGTGGTGTATGCCGACGGGAATGAAGTCCCTTACCGTTGCTCTTTGCATCCGCAATGCAAATTAGGCTCGACGCTGGTGATTCCGCTGCGGGGTGAAAATCAGCGGGTGATGGGGACCATCAAACTGTATGAGGCTAAAAACCGCCTCTTTAGCTCGATCAACCGCACGCTGGGGGAGGGGATCGCTCAGCTACTTTCGGCGCAAATACTGGCCGGACAGTACGAGCGGCAAAAAGCAATGCTTACGCAGTCAGAAATAAAACTCCTGCATGCCCAGGTGAATCCTCATTTTCTGTTCAATGCGCTCAATACCATCAAAGCCGTGATCCGCCGCGATAGCGAGCAGGCCAGTCAACTGGTGCAGTACCTGTCGACCTTCTTTCGCAAAAACTTAAAACGCCCGTCGGAGATTGTCACACTGGCCGATGAAATTGAGCACGTGAACGCCTATTTGCAAATTGAAAAGGCACGATTCCAGTCACGGCTACAGGTGACTTTAACGGTGCCTGATGAACTTTCGCATCAGCAATTACCGGCTTTTACCCTGCAGCCCATCGTGGAGAATGCCATTAAGCATGGTACCTCTCAATTACTGGATACCGGAGAGGTGTCGATTACCGCCCGTCGCGAAGGGCAGTATCTGATGCTGGATATTGAAGATAATGCCGGGCTGTATCAGCCAACGTCTGAGGCCAGCGGGTTGGGTATGAATCTGGTCGATAAGCGACTACGCGAGCGGTTTGGCGATGACTTTGGCATCAGCGTAGCGTGTGAACCTGACCGCTTTACCCGAATTACTTTACGACTTCCTCTGGAGGAACAGGCATGATCAAAGTGCTGATTGTCGATGACGAACCGTTAGCGCGGGAGAATCTGCGGATCCTGTTGCAGGAGCAAAGCGACATCGAGATTATCGGGGAGTGTTCGAATGCGGTGGAAGCCATCGGCGCGGTACATAAACTGCACCCGGATGTCCTGTTTCTCGATATTCAGATGCCGCGTATCAGCGGCCTGGAAATGGTCGGGATGCTTGATCCCGAACATCGTCCATACATTGTTTTCCTGACCGCGTTTGATGAGTATGCGGTCAAAGCCTTTGAAGAACACGCGTTTGATTATCTGCTCAAGCCGATTGAAGAAGCGCGGTTGGAAAAAACGCTGAGCCGTTTACGTCAGGAACGCACGAAGCAGGATGTATCGCTACTGCCCGAGCATCAGCAGCCGCTGAAGTTTATTCCGTGCAGCGGTCATAGCCGTATTTATTTGCTGCAAATGGATGATGTGGCGTTTATCAGCAGCCGTATGAGCGGCGTGTATGTCACCAGTAGCGATGGCAAAGAGGGGTTCACAGAGTTAACGCTCAGAACGCTGGAAAGCCGTACGCCACTCCTGCGCTGCCACCGCCAATATCTGGTGAATTTGGCGCAATTGCAGGAAATCCGACTGGAAGATAACGGCCAGGCCGAGCTGATTTTGCGTAACGGGCTGACCGTTCCGGTGAGTCGTCGTTATCTTAAAAGTCTAAAAGAGGCGATTGGACTGTAAAACTGATACACTGCGCGCCATTGCATCACCGACTGTTGAAGGCTCTATGCTAAGTAACGATATTCTTCGTAGCCTGCGCTACACCCTGAAAGCGAACAATAACGACATGGTGCGTATTCTTGCGCTTGCTGACATGGAATCCACCTCCGCGGGTTTCGATACCTGGATGACAAAAGAAGATGAAGACGGGTTTGTGCGTTGCCCGGATATCATTCTTTCCGGTTTTTTAAACGGTCTGATTTATCATCTGCGTGGGAAAGATGAATCAGCGCCGGAGCTGGCGCTTGAGCGTCGTGTTAATAACAATACGGTGCTGAAAAAGCTGCGTATCGCCTTTTCGCTGAAAACCGATGATATTCTGGCCATTATGACCGAGCAGAAATTTCGCGTGTCGATGCCGGAAATTACCGCCATGATGCGCGCGCCGGATCATAAAAACTATCGCGAATGCGGCGATCAGTTCCTGCGTTATTTCCTGCGCGGTTTGACCGCACGCGTACATAGCACGAAAGCATAACGAGAAAAACGGGCGACCACGATTAAAATCGGGTCGCCGACGGTTTACTTCACTTCTTTAAAACCCTCCGATTCCATTACCGTTTGCATTTGCTTCATGCTGATGTTTTTATCGGTATTCTCAGACAGCTTCATCCCGGAAATTGCCTGCAATGCTTTTACATCGACTTTTTCCATATCGATAGTGACGTTTTCCTGCGCATAGGTGTCTGAATAGGTGAGCTTTTCTTCTATGCCAGGGATGTTTTGATATTTAGCGCTTAAGGCGTCAAATACTTTTGCTGCTTCTTCTTTATTGCTGGCGCCGACCGACGCATAGCTGATTTTGCTTTCAGAGATTTGTTTCAGAACCTTATCGCCCTTATAGGTGTAAGAGACGGTAATATCCGAGCCGTTTAGGTTGGCATTAAATGTTTTTGTCTCTTCTTTATCACCACACCCCGTCAGGGAAAAAATGACAACCGACGCTACGGCAAGAGAAACTAATTTTTGAAACGCTGTCATGTAAAACTCCATTTCATGAATATCGGATGCAAAATAATAGAGCCTATGAATTTGATGGGCCCGTACGACCTTAATAGCAAAGCAGTATAGAATAAATCTAATCGCAATGGCTGAGCAGTCCGAAAATGGAGTGAAGTGACGCGTTTGAGATTAGGGGAATAGCTACTGCAAAAAAAAAGCGCTGCCATTGCAGCGCTTGATAGGCTTGATAGGCTTGATAGGTCTTACTTCACCTGTTGGCCTGGTTTTGCGCCTTCATCCGGACTTAACAGGAAGATATCTTTCCCGCCAGGACCCGCCGCCATCACCATACCTTCGGAAATACCGAAGCGCATTTTACGCGGAGCCAGGTTGGCTACCATAATGGTCTGACGTCCAATCAGAACCTGCGGATCCGGATAAGCAGAACGAATACCGGAGAAGACGTTACGCTTTTCGCCACCGAGATCCAGCGTCAGACGCAGCAGCTTGTCAGAACCGTCTACAAACTCAGCGTTTTCAATCAACGCTACGCGCAGGTCAACTTTGGCGAAATCGTCAAAGGTGATGGTTTCCTGAATCGGATCGTCCGCCAGCGGGCCGGTGACCGGTGCGGCTGCGGCTTTCACCTCTTCTTTAGACGCTTCAACCAGCGCTTCAACTTGTTTCATGTCGATGCGATTGTAGAGCGCTTTAAAGGTGTTGACCTTGTGGCCGAGCAGCGGCTGCTCGATAGCATCCCAGCTTAGTTCGCTGTTCAGGAAAGCTTCAACACGCTCAGCCAGCGTCGGCAGTACCGGTTTCAGGTAAGTCATCAGCACGCGGAACAGGTTAATGCCCATTGAGCAAATTGCCTGCAGGTCCGCATCGCGGCCTTCCTGTTTAGCCACAACCCACGGGGCCTGTTCGTCAACGTAGCGGTTTGCCACATCGGCCAGCGCCATGATCTCACGGATAGCTTTACCGAATTCACGGCTTTCCCACGCTTCGCCAATGACTGCAGCGGCATCGGTAAAGGTTTTATACAGTGCCGGATCGGCCAGTTCTGCCGCCAGCACGCCGTCAAAACGCTTGGCGATAAAACCAGCGTTACGGGAGGCCAGGTTAACCACCTTGTTGACGATATCGGCGTTAACGCGCTGGACAAAGTCTTCCAGGTTCAGGTCGATGTCATCAATACGTGAAGAGAGCTTCGCGGTGTAGTAGTAGCGCAGGCTGTCGGCGTCAAAGTGCTTCAGCCAGGTGCTGGCCTTAATAAAGGTGCCGCGAGATTTGGACATCTTCGCGCCGTTCACCGTCACATAACCGTGTACGAACAGGTTGGTCGGCTTACGGAAGTTGCTGCCTTCCAGCATGGCAGGCCAGAACAGGCTGTGGAAGTAGACGATATCTTTACCGATGAAGTGATATAGCTCGGCGGTAGAGTCTTTCTTCCAGTATTCGTCAAAGCTAGTGGTGTCGCCGCGCTTATCGCACAGGTTTTTGAACGATCCCATATAGCCAATCGGCGCATCCAGCCAGACGTAGAAGTACTTGCCAGGCGCATTCGGGATTTCAAAACCGAAGTACGGTGAGTCGCGGGAAATATCCCACTGCTGCAGGCCGGCTTCAAACCATTCCTGCATTTTGTTGGCGACCTGCTCCTGCAACGCGCCGCTGCGCGTCCATGCCTGCAGCATTTCGCTGAATGACGGCAGGTCAAAGAAGAAGTGTTCTGAGTCACGCATCACCGGCGTTGCGCCGGAAACGACGGATTTCGGCTCGATAAGTTCGGTCGGGCTGTAGGTTGCGCCACAGACTTCACAGTTATCGCCGTATTGATCCGCAGACTTACATTTCGGGCAGGTGCCTTTAACGAAACGGTCCGGCAGGAACATGCCTTTTTCCGGATCGTAAAGCTGGGAGATAGTGCGGTTTTTAATAAAACCGTTCTCCTTCAGGCGCGTGTAAATCAGCTCAGACAGCTCGCGGTTCTCTTCGCTATGCGTAGAGTGGTAGTTGTCATAGCTGATGTCAAAACCCGCAAAATCAGTCTGATGCTCCTGACTCATTTCACCGATCATCTGCTCTGGCGTGATCCCAAGCTGCTGTGCTTTCAGCATGATTGGCGTACCGTGGGCGTCGTCCGCGCAGATGAAGTTTACCTGGTGGCCGCGCATTCGCTGGTAACGGACCCAGACATCAGCCTGGATGTGCTCCAGCATATGGCCGAGGTGGATAGAGCCGTTGGCGTACGGCAGCGCGCACGTTACCAGAATTTTCTTCGCGACTTGAGTCATAGTGGGCAATTACTTCTTTTGTAGTGAAAAGGGCTTAGATAGTACCAAAATGGTAATTACTGCGCCAAGCGATAAGGGCATTTATCCGTAAATGAATAATTGTTGCGGTTGGAGTAAACTACCTGGTGACTATTGTATTTTCAGAACAACAAAAAGGAGTCGGGATGAACGCACAATCCCAGGCCAAATCACCAGAAACCCTGCGCGCGATGGTCGCCGGGACGCTGGCGAATTTTCAGCATTCAACCCTGAAGCATAATCTGACGACGCTTAAAGCGTTGCACCACGTCGCCTGGATGGATGACACGTTGCACGTCGAGCTGGTCATGCCCTTCGTCTGGCATAGCGCGTTTGAAGCATTAAAAGAGCAATGCAGTGCAGATCTGTTGCGTATTACCGGCGCGAAAGCGATTGACTGGAAGTTGTCACATAACATCGCCACCCTGAAACGTGTGAAAAATCAGCCGGGTATTAATGGTGTGAAAAACATCATTGCCGTCAGTTCCGGCAAAGGCGGGGTGGGTAAATCTTCCACTGCGGTGAACCTGGCGCTGGCGCTGGCTGCGGAAGGGGCAAAGGTGGGCATTCTTGACGCCGATATTTATGGCCCGTCCATCCCGACGATGCTCGGCGCGGAAAACCAGCGTCCCACTTCACCGGACGGCACCCATATGGCGCCGATCATGTCTCACGGTCTGGCGACCAACTCCATTGGCTATCTGGTCACCGACGATAACGCTATGGTGTGGCGCGGGCCGATGGCCAGTAAAGCGCTATTGCAGATGCTGCAGGAAACCTTATGGCCAGATCTTGATTATCTGGTACTGGATATGCCGCCAGGCACCGGTGACATCCAACTGACTCTGGCGCAGAACATTCCGGTAACTGGGGCGGTTGTAGTGACCACGCCGCAGGATATTGCGCTGATCGATGCGAAAAAAGGCATTGTGATGTTCGAAAAAGTCGAAGTGCCGGTGTTGGGTATTGTTGAGAATATGAGTATGCATATTTGCAGCAACTGCGGGCATCATGAGCCAATCTTTGGCACCGGCGGCGCACAGAAACTGGCCGAGCAGTACCACACCCAACTGCTGGGACAAATGCCGCTGCATATTTCTCTGCGTGAAGACCTCGATCGCGGTACGCCGACGGTTATCAGCCGTCCAGACAGCGAATTTACCGCCATTTACCGTGACCTTGCAGGGCGCGTGGCAGCGCAGCTGTACTGGCAGGGTGAAGTTATTCCGGGCGAAATTGCCTTCCGCGCGGTGTAATTTCTGGCGTTAAATATTATTCACCGCATCAATGATATATTGATGCGGTGAATATGTAAGATGAAGAAAAAATAGAGCATTGTTTACCCTGTCTTAATAAAACATGTTTTTTTCTGAATTAAATCCGATATTCATCATTTAAATTGATCATGCCTATCCTATTGATTTAGTATTTCAATTGGTTTTCGCGTGGTAGCGCACCTATTATTACGCTAAATAACTACCCTGCATGTTAAATCGGGCTTAATACAGGAATGACGTTTAGATGAAAAAAACTTTGTCGCTGGGAATTATAGTTCTGGCTTATGGATTAAGTCTTCCCGCGTTGGGAACAGATACCGCAACCTTAACTATTAGCGGCAACGTTGTCGCGCCGACCTGCAGTACCGAAGTGGTAAATGCTCAGCTTCAACAGCGCTGCGGCAACACCACCCACGTTTCGAGTACCGAACAAACTGTTTCATCGGTGGTGAGGGGAGTAACAACGGAACTGGTCGCTGTTCCAGGCAGTGATAATCGTCAAATTATCCTCAACCGCTACGACTAGGATACTCTCTTTCATATAGCCCACATCACTCTCATGAATGATGTGGGCTTTTTTATTTATCTTAAAAATAAATATGAATGGTAAATTACGTTAACTTATTAATTGTGTAAATAAGATTGGTTCCTGACTATTTGTTGTAATTATATTGCATTGAGTAACTTGTCTTAAATCAAAAAAACATTCCGTTTACATTGCGGTAACGATTTAAGTGTGTAGATTCTAATTACAGGAATAACACCACGTAACAAATCTAAATATGTTGATTAAGGAAGATACTATGAAACGTTCAATTATTGCTGCGGCAGTGGTAACAGGATTATTTATGAGTAGCGGGGCGTTTGCTGCTGGGGTTGAAGAAGGTACGTTAACAATTACCGGTATGGTGTCAGGTACCGCTTGTAAGTTCCTTGATACAGCAAATACCGCTACTATTACATTAGACGATATTCCCGCTACAGTACTTACTCCACTGGCCGCGGGTCAGGATACGGGGTATGGTGAAAATGAAGCAGATAAGAATTTAATTCTTGAGTGTAATAGTAGCGATAATGTCAAAATAAAAGTTGATGGTAGTGCTTTTGATTATAATAGTGTTATTGAAAATACAGGCACAGGTCCTGCAGAGGTCGGTTTTAAATTATTTCACAAGAATGTTTTAATTACAAAAGATGGTCAGGATGAATTTAAGCTTTCAGATCTTGAACGGTTGGGTTTATCAACTGAGGGTAATACTCAATACGGGCTTCGACTTTCGGCTCGTTATGCAAAGGCTTTAGGTGCTGCGGGTGCTCCCGTTGGTACAGGTGAAGTAAAAGCAAATATAAAACTGATTGTTGTTCAGGATTAGTGTTATACCGGCAACCCTGGTTGCCGGTATAAAAAGGGAATTAAAATGAAAATATTAGGCGCGGTAATTACATTATCACTTATGACACCGGCTCAGGCAGGGATAGTGATTTATGGCACAAGAGTAATTTACCCTGCAGAAAAAAATGAAATAGTTATACAGTTGATGAACCAGGAAAAAAGCGCTTCTTTGATACAGGCCTGGATTGATGATGGTAATACAACGCTGCCACCCGAGAAGATTCAGGTACCTTTTTTGCTGACGCCTCCAGTCGCTAAAGTAGCGGGAAATTCAGGGCAGCAGCTTAAAATTAAGAAAATGCCTAATATGCTACCAAATAATAAAGAGAGTCTGTTTTATCTCAATGTGTTGGATATCCCACCCAATAATCCGGCATATGATGGTAAAAATGTACTTAAATTTGCTATGCAGAACCGGATTAAGCTCTTTTATCGTCCTGCAGGTGTTGCGCCAGTTAATAAAGAAATTTTTAAAAAATTATCGTTAAACCATAGTGGAAGAAATTTCTCTATAAAAAATAGCAGTGCTAACTGGATAACGGTCACGGAAGTTAAAGCTGGCAGTATCAAGATAAATAATGACTCGGTGATGGTTGCGCCATTATCTAGCGAATCTTTTACGGTGAAAAATAGTAATGCCAGTCAGTATAAACTAACAATTATTGATGATCATGGCAATTATATAAGTGATAACGTCAGCCTGAGATGACAGGAGCTGATTATGTTAAGGATGACCCCGCTTGCTTCTGCGATATTATTGTCTTTGTTGTCTTTTTCTGTCCTGTCGGCAGAAGAAACTTTTGATACACACTTTATGATGGGCGGGATGAAGGGCGAAAAAGTTTCTGCTTTACGCGTTGATGATAATCATCCTTTACCTGGACAATATGACGTGGATATCTACGTTAATAAACAGTGGCGCGGCAAATATGAGATTACAGTTAAAGATACGGCTGCTGAAACCTGCCTGACTCGCGATACCATCACGCGTTTAGGGATTAATACCGATAAGCTTGATAAAACCAAAAACTGCCTTTCTCTTGAGCAAGCGGTGCAGGGCGGGAGTTATCGCTGGAACATAGGAAAATTTCAGTTAGATCTTAGCGTACCCCAGGCCTACGTTGACGAGCTGGAAAATGGCTATGTGCCGCCGGAAAGCTGGGATCGCGGTATCAATGCCCTTTATACCTCCTATTATCTCAGCCAGTACAATAGCGACTATAAGAATTCTGGTAACAGCAAAAGTACCTATGCGCGATTTACCAGTGGATTAAACCTGCTGGGCTGGCAGTTGCATTCCGATGCCAGCTACAACAAAACGGATGACAGCAGCGGGGAATGGAAAAGTAACACCCTTTATCTGGAATACGGTATTCCACAAATTCTCGGCACGTTACGCGCCGGGGATATGTACACCTCATCTGATATTTTTGACTCGGTACGCTTTCGTGGGGTGCGTTTATACCGTGATATGCAGATGTTACCCAACTCAAAACAAAGCTTTACCCCGGTGGTGCAGGGGATTGCGCAGAGCAATGCGCTGGTCACTATTGAGCAGAACGGTTTTGTGGTGTATCAGAAAGAAGTACCGCCAGGCCCGTTTTCTATCGCGGATTTGCAGTTAGCAGGGGGAGGTGCAGATCTTGATGTTAGCATCAAAGAAGCCGATGGATCGGTTACCACCTATCTGGTGCCATATGCAGCGGTACCTAACATGTTGCAGCCTGGGGTCTCAAAATATGATTTTGCCGCCGGACGTAGCCATATCGAAGGGGCAAGTAATCAGACCGACTTTGCGCAGATGAGCTATCAATATGGGTGGAGTAACCTATTAACGTTATATGGCGGTACGATGCTCGCTGATAACTATAATTCGTTCACGTTAGGAACTGGCTGGAATACCCGAATTGGCGCAATCTCCGTGGATGCGACGCGTTCACACAGTAAACAGGATAATGGTGATGTATTTGATGGGCAAAGCTATCAAATTGCTTATAATAAATATTTGACACAAACCGCCACGCGTTTTGGCCTTGCTGCCTATCGATACTCATCACGGGATTATCGGACTTTTAACGATCACGTTTGGGCCAATAATAAAGACAGCTATCATCGTGATGAAAATGATGTTTATGACATAGCGGATTATTACCAGTATGATTTTGGTCGCAAAAACAGTTTTTCCGCCAATGTGAGCCAAACTTTACCGGCGGGCTATGGTTCCTTATCACTAAGTATATTGTGGCGCGATTACTGGGAGCGTAGTGGCACGAGTAAGGATTATCAGTTGAGTTATACCAATAACTGGCAACGTATTAGCTATACCTTTTCGGCCAGCCAGACCTATGACGAGGATCATCGCGAGGATAAGCGTTTTAACCTTTTAATTTCTGTTCCGTTTGACTGGGGGGATGATATTACCTCAAGACGCCGCCAGATATATTTATCTAACTCAACGACCTTTAATAACGATGGGTTTTCCTCAAACAATACCGGACTTTCCGGGACGATGGGCGATCGCGACCAGTTTAACTATGGCGTTAACCTGAGCCATCAGCGCCAGGACAGCGAAACGACGGCAGGCACCAACTTAACCTGGAACGCACCGATTGCTAAACTAAGCGGTAGCTATAGCCAGTCTAATAAATACCGGCAGGCGGGTGGTAATATTTCGGGCGGGATAGTGGCCTGGTCCGGCGGGGTGAATCTTGCGAACCGCCTTTCCGATACTTTTGCAGTAATGCAGGCGCCGGGACTGCAAGGCGCCTACGTCAACGGGCAACGTTACCGCACCACTAACCGCAGCGGTGTGGTGTTATATGATATGTTGACCCCGTACCGGGAAAATAGCCTGACGCTGGACGTTTCTAATACCGACAGTAAAACCGAGCTATTGGGTAACCGACACAGTGCCGCGCCTTATCGCGGCGCCGTGGTGCTGGTGAAATTCGATACCGACCAACGGCAGCCCTGGTTTATTCGCGCCCAGCGCCCGGATGGTTCACCGTTAACTTTTGGTTATGAGGTGGAAGATAACCAAGGGAATAATATTGGCCTGGTCGGTCAGGGCAGCCAGCTCTTTATTCGTACCGACAGTGTGCCGCCGGAAATTAAAGTCGCAGTGGATAAACAACAGGGACTTTCATGCTCAATCTCCTTTGGTAAAACGATTGATGAAAGTAAAGTTTATATTTGCCGGTAAGGAGGATGTATGAGATTTATATGTTTGTTATTTCTTATGGTTGTATCATTTTCAAGTTTTTCTATGTGTTATGATGATGATTTTTCTTTTTTAGGAACTGCGACAAAAATTTCGGATGGGGTGGCTGTAAGTGAAGATATAGAAATAAATTTAAATGAGGCGCAGTTAAATTTATTTCAGCAAACTATTGCTCAAAATTTTAATTTTACTTCTTCAAGAAAATTCCACTGTCAATTTTCGAATAAAAATAGTAATAATTACGAACTCACTGCCATACCTCTTTATAATCATATCATGTACTATCGGATAGAGTCAGAAGATATAAGTAGTTATATATATGTCGCAGTGAGAATTATAGTGCAAAATTCCCCTGTCTTTCCACTTTCTCGAATTGCGGGGATATTGAGTCAGTATGAGTATTTTAATTTCAATGGTGGTGAAATTAATTCGAAAGGAAGCTACAGGGTAGATTATAAATTAATCAATCAAGATCCGGGAGGAACTACGTCTATAAAATTAAATAATTCAACGCTCCTTGGCGATTATATTGTTTTTACGGAGGACCGTACTGACTCTAGTCATTATTTAGCCCAAAAAATCAAGGTGAAATTTAATTATACTCCTACTACCTGTTCTTTTACTGATACTGCAGTTAGAGTTAATACTGTAAATTATAGTGATGTGAAGAATAATCTTTCATATGATGCTGATGCCGAAGTGAAAATTGATTGTGACCAAATTGTGGCCTATGCCACAAGATCAGTTCATTACAGATTCGTTTCTGATAATGCTGTCGGTAATGTTTTACCTAATGAATATACGAATAGTGATAGCGCTGGAAATATTGGCTTTGAGTTAATAAAAGATGGTTCTGTAGTTAATTTAAGCAATAATCATTATGATCTGATAGCATGGGGAGATTTAAAAGAAAACGTGGCCAGAAATACGATTATACCGCTGAAATATAAATACACTCCTTATGGAGATAAGATATTTAAAGCCGGGCAGGTACTAAGCCGTGTAAAAATTGTTATCGATTATGATTGATCACGCTATGGTATTTTACGCACTCCCTCATCAGAGCGAGTGCGTGTTTTTTCACCGATGATAAAAAATCTCGCCGTCGTAGGCTTTAATGATCTTAGCATCGGCATCATTGACCAGCACATACGCGCCGCCCATGTAGGTCCAGTGGGTGCCTGCTGTCGGTTCGGGCAGGTTGCGCAGATTCCACTGCTTAATAGTGTATTCGCTGGTGAGATACAGTGGTGGAACTTTGTCACCGGGTTTGAAATGGGTGAAGTCAGCAATAAAGCTGCTCAGCTCATATTTATCGATACCGGTGGGGGCAGCTGTTGCAGCCGGCGCGGCCCAGACGACACTGCTCGCAAGCAGGAGTGCACCCAGCAACATTTTATTCTTCATACCCATCTTCTCTACCTCTTCGGGTCATCAAAATCAGTCATGTATCATTCCTGGCTTACAGGGCATCTGACAAGGACTTTTTTGTTATCACTCCAGTAATTTCGTAAAAAGTGTAAATGAATGTACAGCATTGCGACAATTTCGAGTGGCAATTTAGCGATGAGGTGTCACGTTTTTGCATATCAACTCAGGGTAGCGCTGTTCCACAGCATACATGAGTTGCTCCGGTTTCTGTGACCCGGAACAATTGTCTTCAAGAAAACCCACTACAGGAATGGAGTAAAAAGTTGATGCTTGTTTAATCAATTTATTTACTTTACTGTAAAGTAAATAAATTGGCGAGGCTTTACTATGACGAACTTTAGTAAATGGGGAAAGTTATTAATTTTCATATTGTTAATGACTTTGTCATGTCATCTTAAGGCATCTCTGCCTGGAGGGGGGGCTGTAGAGCCAAAGACGGTTGATCGCTGTCTTGTTACGCGGGACCGGGAGCAGGCTTGCTTTCAGTGTACCGATTTGAATTATCAGCATATGCAGTTACGACTCAGCTATTTACGTTTTTTACTACTCCAAAATAGTTTCACTATCCAAACCTATGACTATTTATGGCGTGAACATCAACGAACAATGTCTTGCCTCGAAATCAGCAGATACATTGTCGCGAAAGCAATCAATATTCTGCTATGCCCAGCAACGGTCAAATTACCCATACCTCAACCTGTTTTTAATTTGTGGCAAACATCGCATATGGCTTTTATTCAACGAGCCAGGCCTCCGCACGTGTTTTCACTGCGCGACCCCATTGACTAAACGGAGGAAAACACGATGCTGGCTCACTTCTTTATTTTCCGTCCTGTTTTCTCCGCGGTCATTGCTATTTGCATCGTTTCTGCTGGTATCCTGGCTCTTTTAACACTGCCTGTTGAGCAGTATCCGGATATTGCGCCACCGGGGGTGAACGTTACGGCAAACTACCCAGGCGCTTCTGCGCAAAACGTTGAGGACAGCGTAACGCAGCTACTTGAACAGCAAATAAAAGGAATTGATGGTCTGCTTTATTTTTCTTCAACCAGCAGTTCAGCTGGTCAGTCCCGTATTAGCCTTAGTTTTGAACAAGGTATCAATCCCGATATAGCCCAGGTCCAGGTACAAAATGCTGTAAACCAGGCTATGACACGGCTACCGCAGGAAGTGCAACAACAGGGACTTTCTGTGACTAAATCACAGGGAGATAGCCTGATGGTTATCTCCTTATATGACCAGAACGACCGTTTAACCAGTGTCGATATCAGCGACTTCCTTATCAACACGTTGCAGGAGCCCTTAAGTAGAGTTAAGGGGGTGGGAGAAACAACAGTTTTTGGTGCGCAATATGCTATGCGGATTTGGCTCAACCCACATCAGCTCAATAATTATGGTTTGATGCCCTCTGATGTACAAACGGCTATCGAGGCACAAAATTCGCAAGTTACCAGCGGAGAAATTGGCTCTCTTCCTTCTCTCAATGATCAGTATCTGAATGCGACGGTGACCGCCCAGTCCCGCCTGGAAACATCGACGCAATTTGAAAGTATCATTCTTCGGACAAATAATGATGGCTCAGCTGTATATTTGCGAGATGTTGCTCGAGTCGAACTCGGGGCTGAAAACTATCAGAATCTGACCACACTTAATGGTCATCCTGCGGCTGGAATATCTATTCAACTCGCATCCGGAGCTAATGCTCTGGAAACTGCTGAAAAGGTTCGCGCTGAAGTTAACAGATTAAAAGATCGATTTCCGCAAGGCATTGTAGTTGCCTATCCTCGTGACAGTACTCCGTTTGTGACGGTGTCCATCACAAATGTTGTGCAGACGCTGATTGAAGCGATCGTTTTTGTTGTGGTGGTAATGTATCTGTTCTTACAAAACTGGAGAGCCACATTAATTCCCTCATTGACGGTACCTGTCGTATTATTGGGCACATTCGGCATCCTCAGCCTGCTAGGGTATAGCATCAATACCTTAACACTTTTTGCCATGGTGCTTGCCATTGGGTTACTTGTCGACGACGCGATTGTCGTGGTTGAGAATGTCGAACGAGTAATGGAAGAAGAACATCTCGAGCCGCTGCAGGCTACGCTAAACTCCATGCGGGAAATAACCGGTGCATTAATAGGTATCGCGCTGGTCTTATCCGCAGTTTTTATTCCAGTTGCTTTTTTTGGTGGCTCAGTCGGCATTATTTACCGCCAGTTCACGGTCACCATTGTTTCTGCTATGGTGCTTTCCGTGCTGGTTGCACTGACTTTAACCCCTACATTGTGCGCTCATTTGCTTAAAAGCCGAAATGAGAAGAAAGGGAAATTCTTCACTCATTTCAACAGGTATGTCGAAAAAAGCCAGCATCGTTATATTAATGTGCTCGCGCAAATATCAGCACGCCCTGTGAGAATCATTATTCTCGCTTTTCTGATGTCGATGTTCATGGTTTGGCAATATCAAAAACTCGCGACCAGTTTTCTTCCGGAGGAGGATCAGGGGGCAATATCAATCCAGTTCACTCTTCCTCCAGGGGCACCAATGTCAATGACTCAGAGGGTTGGAGATGAAATCACACGCTATTTCATGACGCGGGAGAATGCCAATCTTAACGCTATATTTACTGTCGCTGGACGAAATAACGCAGGTAGCGGGCAAAATGTGGGAATGTCCGTTGCTGAGTTAAAGCACTGGGACGAACGTCAGGGGGAAACTAACAGCGCTCAGGCTATTATCGCAAGAGCTAATCAATATTTTAATCAAACGTCTCAGAACGCCTCTGTCAGCATTGTATCGCCACCCACAGTTCGGGGGCTAGGACAATCCAGCGGGTTCGAATTATGGCTTCAGGACATTTCAGACCGCGGTTACCACAGTCTTAATCAGGCGCAAACAATGTTACTTACGGCTGCCAGAGAAAACCAAAATCTGAGCGCTGTGCGAATGAACAGCCTGGCCGAGAAGGCGTTGCTGCAGGTAGATATTGACAGACAAAAAGCACAAGCTCACGGCCTTGAACAGGCGGATATCAACGAAACGCTTTCTGCTGCATGGGGAGGGATTTACGTTAATGACTTTATTGACCGTGGCCGTGTAAAAAGGGTTTATATACAAGGTGATGCGCCATGGCGTTCACTACCTGAAAACTTATCCTCCTGGTTTGTACGTAACAGTAGCGATAATATGACCTCATTCGCCAGTTTTGCTTCCTTCCGTTGGACTACTGGTCCACAAATGCTTCAGCGATTCAATGGATTACCTGCTGTGCAATTTCAAGGAGACGCAGCTCCGGGAATAAGTTCTGGGGCAGCAATGGCTGAAATGGCCCGGCTGATAGCGCCAATTGAAGGATTTGATCTGCAGTGGAGCGGGATATCATGGCAGGAACAGGCTTCATCGGCACAGACACTATGGGTATATCTTGCCTCCGTTGCGTTCGTATTTTTATGTCTGGCTGCTTTATATGAAAGCTGGTCTGTGCCCATTGCTGTGCTGCTGATTATCCCACTTGGGGTTCTCGGCGCAGTGAGCGCAGCCTTGATCGCCGGATTTGAAAATGATGTCTACTTCCAGGTGGGTATACTCACAACGATGGGGCTCTCAGCAAAAAATGCAATTCTCATTATTGAATTTGCTCTGGCGCAAATCCGCAAGGGTAAACCTTTGATTCAGGCTGCTTTTGAAGGAGCAAGATTACGCTTACGTCCTGTCATCATGACGTCTCTGGCATTTGTTGTTGGTGTTATCCCTCTGGTACTCTCTACTGGCGCAGGGGCCTCCAGCCAAAAAGAGATTGGAACTTCGGTAATCGGCGGTATGCTCACAGGCACGTTACTGACGCTGCTCTTTGTCCCAATATTTTTTATTCTCATTCAGCAGAGAATCTCGAGACTGAAAAAAGGCAAACGTAAGGAATGCAATAATGGTTAATCAACGTGGGCGGCCAATGAAGTCCCGTCCTCGCATTTTACAAACGGCATGTGAGCTGTTTCTCAAGCATGGCATTGACGTGTCTCTTGATACTATTGCCAGTGAAGCAGGGACAACGCGGCCGACACTTTACAGCCATTTTCCAGGGGGAAAGGATGCTCTCCTGCTGGCGACGTTTGAATTTCTGAATGACAAAATGCAGCCGCCTTTACGCCAGTTGCTCCAGGAGCAACTGGATTTTCCCGATCTCCTGAGAGGGTTTGCCCGGGTTGTACAGAATCATTTCTATACTCCGGAGAATATCCATTTCCAGCGTTTATTGATTCAAGTGCTGGTTCAAAAGCCCGATTTACATGTCATGCTGGAGCAAAGAAACTCTGGACGCGTTTTGCAGGCGTTGACGGAAATTCTGGAACAGAAAAATAATGAAGGAATAGTTACGTTAGATAATCCGGAATTACAGGCTACTGCTTTCCTCGGGGCCATTATGGGTTATCTCCTTCCTGGTGCAATAATTGCGCAAAAAGCAGTTGATCCCCATAAACTTGAGAAACTGGCTGAATGTTCAGTGGCAACGTTTCTGTCTGCCTGGAAATTTAAGCAGGGATGATCGTTGTGTCCCAGCATTGAGACGCTATACGAAATGCCTGAGTGGATGACGTCGCCTGCGCCAATGATCATCCTTTCCAGAATCAACCCCTGCTGTTCACTTCCCTCACTGACTGGTAAAGTATGTGGTGTGGATACATTCCGCCATTCAGTAAATGGATAGCAGGGGCTCGAGTATGTAAGTTTCTCTCGCTATCCTTTAATATTATTGAGTTTTATGTAAAACGACTCGGGGTGCCCTTCTTTGTGAAGGCTGAGAAATACCCGTACCACCTGATCTGGATAATGCCAGCGTAGGGAAGTCTGACACTGCTCGTGTCCCTTCTTCGCGCGGGCAGGAGCTGAACCATGCAGCCTGACCTGCACAGCCGCGCGCTCGCGGCCCATGCCTTACACCACTTTAGAACGCTTTCCCCCCTCACGCACTGTATGACCAATGAGGTCGTGCAAAACTTTACCGCCAATACGCTGCTGGCGTTAGGCGCATCACCTGCGATGGTGGTTGAACCTGAAGAAGCCAGCCAGTTTGCGGCTATTGCCAGCGCATTGCTGGTTAACGTCGGCACGCTTACCCTGGAGCGGGCCACGGCGATGCGCGTCGCCGTTGAGCAGGCGCTTCTTGCTAAAACCCCCTGGACGCTCGATCCCGTTGCCGTGGGCGCTCTTGAGTTTCGCCGCCGCTTCTGTCTGGATTTACTGTCGCTACAGCCAGCCGTAATTCGCGGTAATGCCTCGGAAATACTGGCGCTGGCAGGAATGAACGGCGGGGGGCGTGGCGTGGACACGACCGATACGCCAGCCGCTGCGCTTGGCGCGGCCCAGGCGCTGGCCCGTCAGGTAGAGACCATCGTCGTGGTGACCGGCGAAGTGGACTATGTTACCGATGGTCTGCGCACCGTCTGCGTGAATGGCGGCGATCCGTTGATGACGCGCGTGGTCGGCACCGGATGTGCGCTATCTGCGGTCGTTGCGGCCAGTTGCGCACTGCCCGGTGACCGGCTTGATAACGTCGCCTCCGCCTGTAGCTGGATGAAACAGGCCGGACAAATCGCCACGCAACAATCGACCGGGCCGGGCAGTTTTGTCCCGGCATTTCTCGACGCCCTCTATAACCTGAACGCGCAGGAGCAAGCATGAAACGGATTAACGCATTAACGATTGCCGGAACCGATCCCAGCGGTGGCGCGGGTATTCAGGCCGATTTAAAAACGTTCTCCGCGCTTGGCGCTTACGGCTGTTCGGTGATCACTGCGTTGGTGGCGCAAAATACGCGTGGGGTGCAGTCGGTATATCGCATTGAACCTGACTTTGTCGCCGCGCAACTGGACTCAGTGTTCAGCGATGTACGTATTGATACCACCAAAATCGGCATGCTGGCGGAAGCGGATATTGTTGAAGCGGTCGCCGAACGTTTGCACCGCCATCGGGTGCAAAATGTGGTGCTGGATACGGTAATGCTGGCGAAAAGCGGCGATCCGTTACTGTCGTCCGCGGCGGTAAAAACGCTGCGTACCCGTTTGCTGCCGCAGGTTTCAATTATCACCCCAAATTTGCCGGAGGCCGCGGCATTGCTCGGCGCATCGCATGCGCAAACGGAACAGGAGATGTTAGAACAGGGAAGGGCGCTGCGAGCGCTGGGCTGTGAGGCGGTGCTGATGAAAGGCGGTCATCTGGAGGATGCGCAAAGCCCGGACTGGCTGTTTACCCGTGACGGCGAACAGCGTTTTACTGCGCCCCGTGTTATCACTAAAAATACCCACGGTACCGGTTGTACGCTGTCCGCAGCGCTGGCGGCGCTGCGTCCACGGCATAACAACTGGGCTGATACGGTACAGGAAGCCAAGCTGTGGCTTTCAGCTGCGCTGGCACAAGCCGACACCCTTGAAGTCGGGCAGGGAATAGGTCCGGTGCATCATTTCCACGCGTGGTGGTAATGAGTATACTGGCAGCAGAAACGTCTGCCTGGAAAAAGATAAATGGAACAAGCGCATACCCAGCTTATCGCGCAACTGAATGAACGCATTGCAGCGGCAGATAACACGCCGCTGTATATGAAATTTGCGCAAACGGTGAAAAACGCTGTGCGCAGCGGGATCCTTGAGCATGGCAATATCCTGCCCGGCGAGCGCGATCTCAGTCAGTTGACCGGCGTGTCGCGAATTACGGTACGCAAGGCTATGCAGGCCCTGGAGGAAGAAGGTGTGGTGACACGCGCCCGCGGTTACGGGACGCAGATCAACAACATCTTCGAGTATTCGCTTAAAGAAGCGCGGGGTTTTTCGCAGCAGGTCGTTTTACGCGGTAAAAAACCAGATACGCTGTGGGTCAACAAGCGCATTGTGCCTTGTCCGGAAGAGGTAGCGCAGCAGTTGGCTGTTGCCGCCGGGAGTGACGTTTTTCTGCTCAAGCGTATTCGCTATGTCGATGAAGACGCCGTTTCTATTGAAGAGTCATGGGTGCCGGTCCAACTAATCCATGATGTGGATGCCATCGGCGTTTCGCTGTACGACTATTTTCGCAGCCAGCATATCTTCCCGCAGCGCACGCGTTCACGCGTCAGCGCCAGGATGCCTGACGCAGAGTTCCAGGCACACATTCAAATGGACAGCAAAGTGCCGGTGCTGGTGATCAAGCAGGTAGCGCTTGACCAGCAGCAACGGCCCATTGAATACAGCATCAGCTATTGCCGAAGCGATCTATACGTCTTTGTGTGCGAGGAGTAACGCCTCTCGCGAGGGGGCGCAATCGCCGCCGCGATGCCCGACTACCCAGGAAGCCACCGCATTGCCCAGCAGTACCGCATCAGCCAGCGGCCAGCCTGACGCCAGTCCGGCCAGCATGCCGCCGGCGTGGCTGTCGCCCGCGCCAATGGTATCCACGACGGTCGTCTTAAATGCTGGTACGCAACCGGATGTTTGCGCGCTGAAATACCACGCGCCGTCTTTATCGTGGCGTATCACCACCGGTGCGGCGAAACGGCGTACCCACTCTGCGCCAAAACCCTCTACATCCTGGCTTAATGCAAACCGCTCGGTGGCAATTTCGGCCTCCTGTCGATTGAGTGATACCAGTGGTCGGCAGGCCATGATTCGCGCCATTAAGGCGTCTGAAATATCGCCGATTCGCGGACCAAAATCGATAAACGGCGTCACGTCTTCCAGACCTTCCAGCCACTGGACCAGCAGCTCGCCACATGGAGAGGCTAACTGATAGCCTGACAGATAGACCAGGCTGTTACGCGGGATGTTCAGTCGCGCCAACCAGTCGGTGTTCCACTGGTTTTCGACGCCGCTAAAAGACATAAAGGTTCGTTCGCCATCCGGTTCCACCAGCGCCAGACACCAGCCGTTATCGCCTTCTGCGTTGTCGATCAGGCTATGCAATCCCTCTTTTGCCATCCGGTTGCGGATAATATCGGCCCATACCCCCTGACCCAGCGGTAGCGCATTGCTGGCGCTGATACCTAAACGCCTGAGCGCAACGGCAATATTGAGCGCGCAGCCGCCAATGTTAACGCCTTGCTGTTTAAGCTCGATATCACACCCGCGCCAGGGGAGGGCATACGCATCGGCAATGACATCAATGACCGCTGCCCCCACCACCGTGACCGGCCTGTGTGAACCTAACTGGGGGAGAAGTTGTTGCAGACGCGTGGTGCTGTTCATAGCGCCTCCCGTTGTCCGCGCAGTCGTAGTAATCCATTGGCGTAGCGGGTAAAGTCCAACTGATTTACCGCATCCAGTTCCTGTTTCAATGCCGGGTCAATCGCGCTTACGCCATGTAACGCACCGCAAATAGCGGTCGCCATTGCCCCGATGGTGTCGGTATCGCCCCCAAGATTCGCGCACAGAATGGCGCAGCGGTTAGGATCGGTCTGCGCCAGTTCGACCATCGCGATGGCGCAGGGCACGGACTCAATGGTGCTGGTTCCGGCCCCAACGACCTGGTATAACTGCTCGCTGGCGGACTCTATACCATCGGCATGACGAACGATTTTTAGCGCCAGTTCAAGGCGGGCAGAGAGCGAGGCGCTAAAGGTGGTGATCCGTTTTTGCTGCGCATGTCGGGCAATGGCAGGCAGCGCGTCGACGATCTCCGACCATTTTCCTCCGTCGATAGCACGCGACACCGCCCACGCGATGACGACAGCGCCGGCGATAGCCAGATCCGATTTATGTGTCGGGCTGGAGGCCAGTGCGACGTCATCAATAAAGGTATCGAGATCGCGCGCGGGCAGCAGACATCCCAGCGGCGAAACGCGCATTGCCGCTCCGTTAGTGACGCCATTATTTTCCAGTTCGGCAACAGGTTTGCCGTTGCGAATGGCATTTAGCGCAATTTTTGACGTTGGACCAAGCACGTTTTTATTAAAGGCATCGAAACGTTCGGCCCAGGCCAGAATATTGCGGCCAATAACGTCTGGAACTATCTTTCCATCACATTCAAGCAAGGCATCAGCCAGACACAGGGCCATGGATGTGTCATCGGTAAACTCCGCCTGGTTAAAATAACAGGCGGCATTATTCTCCGCAGGTCCAGGCAAAAAACGGTCGATCCAACCGAAGTGTGCTTTAACCCGGGTTCTTGGCCACAGTTCAGACGGCATGCCCATCGCATCCCCTAACGCCTGCCCATAAAGAGCACCGAGAATACGTTCTGCTTTCATTTCACTTCCCCTTGTTTCAACGCTACATCGCGATCGTCCACCTGAATGGCGGTAATTTCTTTATCTGATTCGCGAAAGAAAATCATAAACAGCACGGCAATGACGGCGATCATGATCGCGCCAAATCCCCACATGCCCGCCCAGTTGAAGGTGAGACCATTAATCGGTTCCTTATAGGCAAACATTTTTTCCATCATTACGCCGCCCAGGCGATAACCCAGCAGGCTGCCGAATCCCTGACAGCAGAGCGTGATAAGCCCTTGCGCTGCGGTGCGCATGTGTACCGGCGCTTTTTTATCGACATAGATATAAGCCGTAACGTAGTAGAAGTCGTAACTGACGCCGTGTAGCAGAATGCCGAGAAACAGCAGGGCATAAGTGAAATATTCTTCCGCACCGCCGTAAACGAAGAATCCGTAGCGGATAGCCGCAGTAATAAGACCAAGCAGTAATACCTTTTTAATGCCAAAGCGTTTGGTGAAGAACGGCAGCGCCAGCATAAAGAAGATTTCAGAGAACTGGCCCAGCGTCATCCAACCGGTCGCATTTTTCATCCCAACTTCTGTCAGATAACCGTTGGCGAAGATGTAATAAAATGCCAGCGGCATGGCAAACAGGAATGAGCAACAGAAAAAGACGAGGAAGTTCTTATCCCGCAGCAGGATCAGCGCATCCAGCCCCAGCATGACTTTGAAATCCATCTTGCCGGTACTTTTCGGCGGTGTATCTGGTAAAAAGAACGCAAAAACGCCTAACAGCGCGGAACTTCCGGCCGTAACAAGCAGGGGGATATTGGTGGGGGAAATATCGCTATAGCCGAGCATTTGCGGCAAGAAGCCGCAGGCCAAACCAGACGCAATCCAGCCAATGGTGCCCATCACGCGAATGCGTGGGAAATCACGTTCCACGTCCGGTACGTTGGCAAAAGCGATACTGTTGGTTAACGCAATTGTCGGCATATAGGTCAGTGAATAGGCCAGTAACAGCGGGAAGAATCCGCTAAAGGTGGTTTGCTGCGCGGCGAAGTACATCAGGATAGCGCCGACAAACATCAATACGGCGAGGACTTTTTGCGCCGAGAAGAAACGGTCAGTGATAGAGCCGACCAGAATCGGCGACAGGATCGCAGCAATGGCGGTACAGGCGTATGACCAACCAATTTCACCCGCGGTAAAGCCACTTTTGCTGAGCCACAGCCAAAGCGGGACAAACCAGGCGCCCCAGATAAACCACTCAACAAACATCATGAACGACAGCTTAACTGTAGTTTTCATCTTTAAATCCTTCATGACAGGTAAGGTACGCGTTGATAGTACCATCTGATAATACCTTTAAAATACCTTTGCGGTCTAAATTTGACCGCCTTAACATTATTTCTTCCTGAATCGTTCCAGCGGAAATCGCTGAAAAGTGCGCTAAAGATGGAAAAAAAGCGCAGTCGGTACCAGGCTTATTGCTGCCCGCAAAAAAGCGGGTCAGGATAATTCACATTCCGATTATTAATCGGAACTTACGGGAGCATAGCTATGACTGATATTGCGCAGTTGCTTGGCAAAGATGCCGACAGCCTTTTACAGCATCGTTGTATGACCATTCCTTCTGACCAACTTTACCTGCCAGGACATGATTACGTTGATCGCGTAATGGTTGATAACAACCGTCCCCCAGCCGTACTGCGTAATATGCAGACGCTATATAACACGGGGCGCCTGGCTGGAACAGGGTACCTGTCGATTCTTCCGGTGGACCAGGGCGTGGAGCACTCCGCTGGGGCATCGTTTGCGGCTAACCCGTTGTACTTTGATCCAAAGAATATCGTGGAACTGGCAATCGAAGCAGGGTGTAACTGCGTGGCATCGACCTATGGCGTGCTGGCTTCTGTTTCCCGCCGTTACGCGCACCGTATTCCGTTCCTTGTGAAGATTAACCACAACGAAACGCTCAGTTATCCCAATACGTTTGACCAGACGTTATATGCCAGCGTCGAGCAGGCGTTCAATATGGGCGCGGTGGCGGTCGGGGCGACTATTTATTTCGGTTCTGAGGAGTCTCGACGTCAGATTGAAGAGATTTCCGCCGCGTTTGAGCGTGCCCATGAGCTGGGTATGGTCACCGTACTGTGGGCTTATCTGCGTAACTCCGCGTTTAAGAAAGACGGGGTGGATTATCATGTCTCCGCCGATCTCACTGGTCAGGCTAACCATCTGGCCGCCACCATTGGGGCGGATATCGTGAAGCAGAAAATGGCGGAAAATAACGGCGGATACAAAGCCGTTAACTTTGGCTACACCGACGATCGCGTCTACAACAAGCTGACCAGCGACAACCCGATTGACCTGGTACGTTATCAGTTGGCGAACTGCTATATGGGGCGCGCCGGATTAATTAACTCTGGCGGCGCTGCCGGTGGAGAAACCGATCTGAGCGATGCGGTACGTACGGCGGTCATTAATAAGCGCGCTGGCGGTATGGGGCTGATTCTTGGACGCAAAGCATTCAAGAAAACCATGGCCGACGGCGTTAAGCTGATTAACGCCGTGCAGGATGTTTATCTGGACAGCAAAGTCACCATTGCCTGATTGCGGCGGGGTGCCGTTTTGTTAGCGCAACAGCGGGCAACCCGGCGGCAATCTGCAACGTAGCGCCGCGGGCAGGATTTCAATATGAAACTCCTGTCCGCTGAGCGGTTCGCCATCAAGATTAAAGGTAATTTCGTGTGGGGCGCGGATATCAAACCACGATGAAGCGCCATCAATGATATTAGGGTTGTCTTCAGATTGCGTTAACGCTGAAAGCAGGCCGGGCAACAACTCCTCGCCAGTAAAAATGCGTAGTTGCAGCAATCCGTCGTTAATCAGCGCCGTCGGGCAAAGCTGTTGTCCACCACCGGCCTGGCGGCCATTACCAATCCCAATCACCAGCGCTTTGCCCTGCCAGTGAAAATCTTCTCCACGGATGTCGCAGACGTCGGGCTTGAGCGTATCCATGCGCATTAAACCGTGAATAAAATACGATACGCCGCCCAGCGCGGCTTTGAGTTTTTCTGGCGTTTCGGTGGTGATACGAGTGCCGAAGCCGCCGGTCGCCATGTTGATAAAACAGGTTTTATCATTGACCTGCACCATATCGATCTCTGTCGCATTTCCGGCGATAGCCAGTTTTAACGCTTTATCCAATGCTTCAGGAATACCCACGCTGGTGGCAAAGTCATTCGCCGTTCCCAACGGTAAAATACCCAGGGCGGGAACATTGCCGCCCTGCGACTGGATTAGCGCTGTCGAGACTTCGTTGATCGTGCCATCGCCGCCGCCGGCAATCACCGTTGCAACGCCTAATCGACGCGCTTCATCAACGTAACGTTGAGCGTCGCCTTTTTCCCAGGTGACGCGTACATGAATTTCCACGCCCTCATCGCGAAGCTGCGCAATAGTTTCACGCAGAGGGAGATTATCAGCACTTTTTCCATTGAGGATCAGCAAGCTGGCAGGAAACGCTATCATCCTTATGCCTCATTCTTTATCGTTTTAATTAGTGTATGCCATGAATGCATTTCTGGCGTAAGAACTGACTGAAAGCGCAGGAGAAGAGATAAAAAAAGCCGCGGTTGCGGCTTTTCAGATTGAGCGGAAATTACTGCGGGAACCACTGATCGCTGATTTTTTGGTAGGTGCCGTCCGCTTTGATGGCGGCCAGCGCGTTATTCAGTTTTTCCAGCAGGGCTTTGTTATCCGGACGAACCGCAATGCCAAGACCGGTACCGAAGTATTGTGGGTCGGTCACTTTGTCGGTAGCCACGCCTAACTGCGGGTTAGTTTTCAGCCATTCGTTAACGACGGCGGTATCGCCAAATACGCCATCAATACGGCCATTTTTCAGGTCGATAATCGCATTCTGATAGCTGTCATAGGCCACGGTTTTCACTTCAGGATGTTTGTCCTGCAGGTATTTCTGGTGCGTGGTGCCGTTTTCCATACCGATGCGTTTGCCTTTCAGATCGGCAAAGGTTTTATAGGCGTCTTTCTTGGCAATAACCAGCGCGGAGTTAGCATAGTAAGGCTGTGTGAACGCAACCTGTTTGCTACGTTCAGGCGTGATATCCATTCCGGAAATCACTGCATCATATTTTTTGAATTTCAGCGCGGGGATCAGGCTGTCGAAAGCATGATTGGTAAACGTACATTCCGCCTGCATTTGTTTGCACAGCGCCGTTGCCAGGTCAATGTCAAAACCGACAATTTTGTTGCTCGCGTCCAGCGATTCAAATGGCGGATAAGTCGCTGATACACCAAAGCTAATTTTATCAGCGGCTGAGGCGCCAGCGGCGAAAGTAGCCAGTAATGCGGCCAGTACTAACTTTTTCATGGTGGAACTCCCGTCTGTCAATCTTATGATGATTTACCGTGTCTGCGGCGTGAATTAACAATGCCATTTAATGAATTTATATGCAATAAAAATGATTAAGTATTTTACCGATATAAAAAAAGACGGGCGGTTGTTAGACTTGCCCGTCTTTTATTTTTCGCTTTATGCAGTTTCGGCTTAATTCCGGTGTTCAAACGCCAGCGCTTTACGTTCGATTAAGCGCATCATCAGCGTCAGCAAACCGTTGACGATCAGGTAAATCACGCCCGCCGCGCCGAAGACCATGACATCATAAGTGCGACCATACAGCAGTTGGCTATAACCCATGACTTCCATCAGCGTGATAGTGTAAGCCAGTGAGGTACTTTTAAACACCAGCACCACTTCGTTGGAATACGAGGAGAGGGCGCGTTTAAAGGCGTATGGCAACAGAATCGCCAGCGTATCCTTTTTGCTCATCCCTAATGCACCGCATGACTGCCACTGGCCTTCCGGGATGGCGCGGATAGCGCCGTAGAACAGCTGCGTGGTGTAAGCCGCACTGTTTAACGACAGCGCAATTAACGCGCACAGCCACGGTTCGGAGAGCAGATGCCACAGTACCGGATATTCCTGCAGCGTCGGGAACTGTCCTGGCCCGTAGTAGATCAGGAAGATTTGCACCAGCAATGGCGTACCGGTAAACAGCGTGATATAGGCGCGAACCAGCCAGACCAGTACCGGCGTTTTTAGCGTCAGGATGACGGTAAAAATCAGCGCCAGCACCAGAGCAACCACGATGGAGGCGACCGTCAGCGTCAGGCTGGTATGCAGCCCTTTCAACAATTCAGGTAAATACTCAAGCATCAGCCTGGTCTCCGCTCAAAACGTGTCGCGCGCAGGTCAATGCGTTTGAGAATGTACTGACTCACCAACGTAATCACCAGGTAAATAGCCGCCGCCACAATGTACCAGGTAAATGGCTCCTGGGTACGCGTGGCAATGCTTTTGGTTTGCAGCATCAAATCGTTCACGCTGATCAGGCTGACCAGCGCGGTATCTTTCAGCAATACCAGCCACTGGTTACCCAGCCCCGGCAGAGCGTGACGCCACATCTGCGGCATCACCAGACGAAAGAAGATCGCGGCTTTAGACAAACCCAACGCCTGACCGGATTCCCATTGTCCGAGCGGCACGGCCTTCAGCGCGCCACGCAGCGTTTGCGACGCATAGGCGGCGTACAGCAAAGACAGCGCAATCACACCGCACAGGAACGGGCTGACGTCGAAGTTTTCGATCTGCATCTGTACCGGGATTTCTACAAACCCGAGATTAATCGTAAAACCATCGGCCAGCGTCAGCAGCAGTTGCGAGGAGCCGAAATAGATAAACAGAACCACCAGAATTTCTGGTAACCCGCGCAGAATGGTGACCAGCGCAGAACCTGCCCATGCCACTGGACGCCATTTTACGGACTCCCAGACGGCAAAAAACATGGCGAGCGCAAGGCCGATGATCAGCGCACAAACCGCAAGGCCGACGGTCATCCCGGCGGCGCTTGCTAACGGAAAAAATTCATTCATCAAATATTACTTCTGGAACCATTTGTTGTAGATGGTCTCGTAAGTCCCATCTTTCTTCACTTTTTCCAGTGCAGCGTTAAATTTCTGCTGCAGCTCAGTGTTGCCCTGACGCACCGCGATGCCCAGACCTGTACCGAAGTAATCTTTATCCGTCACTTTGTCGCCAACAGCGGCCAGTTTTGGATTGTCTTTCAGCCATTCGGTTACCACTGCGGTATCACCGAAGACGCCGTCAATGCGACCGTTTTGCAGATCGAGCTTGGCATTCTGGTAGCTGTCATACGGTACGGTGGTCACTTCCGGATGCTTATCCATGATGAATTTCTGGTGCGTCGTCCCGTTTTGTACGCCAACTTTTTTGCCTTTCAGCTGATCAATGCTGGTGTATTTACCCTGCTGGCCAACAAACAGCGCAGAGTTGTCGTAGTAAGGGGTGGTAAACAGGACCTGTTTTTCACGCTCAGGCGTGATGTCCATACCGGCCATCACCGCGTCAAAACGACGGAATTTCAGGCTCGGGATCAGGCTGTCGAATGCCTGATTGGTAAACGTACAGGTAGCATCGATCTCTTTACACAGCGCGTTCGCCAGATCAACGTCAAAACCGACGATCTTGTTATTCGCATCGATAGATTCAAACGGAGGATAAGACGCTTCGGTAGCGAAACGAATGGTTTGGGCTGCGGTAGCGGAAAGGCTAAAACCTGCGATTAGCGCGGCAATCAGAACTTTTTTCATTGTATTGTCCCGAATCTTAGTGAGAGAGATAGTTTTTAAATGCTTCGGTTTGCGGGTTGGCAAAGCAGCTCGCATCCCCAAACTCGACGATATGACCGTTTTCCATATACACCACACGACTGGCCGTTTTACGAGCAACTTCCACTTCGTGGGTGACGATCACCTGAGTAATGTTGGTTTCCGCCAGCTCACGAATGATGCTAACGATTTGCGCGGTAATTTCCGGATCAAGCGCGGCGGTCGGTTCATCAAACAGCAGCACCTGCGGTTCCATCATCAACGCGCGGGCAATGGCCACACGCTGCTGCTGGCCGCCGGAGAGATGCAGCGGATAACGATCGCTGTAGGGCTTCAGACGCAGACGTTCGAGCAGTTTCTCGGCGCGCGCCATTGCCTGCTCTTTTGTCAGACCGAGCACACGGCAGGGCGCTTCAATCAGATTCTGTACAACCGTGAGGTGCGGCCAAAGATTATATTGCTGAAAAACCATACCCACGTTCTGGCGCAGATCGCGAATAGCTTTATCTGACGGTGTTTTCGTGAAGTCGAAACGGTTACCCGCAATAGAGAGCGTGCCCGAGCGCGGCATCTCAAGCAGGTTGAGTACGCGCAGTAGCGAGCTTTTCCCGGCTCCACTAGGGCCAAGTAACACCAGTGTTTCACCCTGAGGGCAATCCAGCGTGATATCGAACAGCGCCTGATGTGCGCCGTAGAAGCAGTTAATGCCGTTTAATTGAATACTCATTGACACTCGTATGCTGGCAGTCTGATAGCTATTGAAGCCGCAGATACTACCTTTGACAGAATAGTTATGCAATATTTATGCGTTAAAAGTTAAATGCAAACCGCATTCTTATCTAAACATAGCACAAAATAGCGGGGCCACCAGCGGGCAAGAATAATTGTCGGCATTCTATGCAGAATGCCGGACAATTTATGGGGGTTATGATGCGGGCGGGTGAATGGGGGGGACTAGCGGTTTTCCACAGACTGGCGCAGCGTCCCGGCTGGCGCGTGTACGCTGCCGCCCAGATAGCGGACGTCGTCTACTACCCAGCACTGGCCTTCGCGGATCATCAGCACTTCGTCACGCCAGCTTTGGTCACCCTGTTTCAGCTCTACGCGCAGCGGAATGTTGCGTGCATCACTATTCGGAATAGTCGATGCGCTGGCGACGCTGGCGCTATCCGGTAACGTCGTGCGACTGGAGAACGGATCGCTGTTAAACAGATCGCGATGCGCGTTATCACGGCTGGCATCGGTCAGCAGTTTAGCCAGATTGTCGCTGAGGTACGGGCGAAGGGCGGTAATATCATTGTTTCGATGCTGAATACGGTAATCATAGAATTGTTGAGCCACGCTGTCTGGCCCGCCTTCTACGCATGCACCGCTACGAGAGCCGTTATCTTTATAAACCGGGGTCACGGTTGTACAGGCGCTGAGAAGTAGTGCACAGGGAACCAGCAGTGAGAGTTTCGAGTAGCGCATAATGATTTCCTTATTAGCTTTCTACTATTAGTGTTCTACGTTGATAGAATATATCCTTTCAATGATAGTGGATCGGTTCGATAATGCTTTTGAGATCGTGCTCTTAGCGCAAAAAGGAGATTAATCATGCAGTTTTCAACTACCCCAACGCTTGAAGGGCAGAGCATCGTGGAATACTGCGGTGTGGTGACGGGCGAAGCGATTTTAGGCGCGAATATCTTCCGCGATTTCTTCGCCGGCATTCGCGATATTGTCGGCGGCCGCTCCGGCGCGTATGAAAAAGAGCTGCGTAAAGCGCGCGAAATTGCTTTTCAGGAGCTGGGTGAACAGGCGAAAGCGCTGGGTGCCGATGCGGTCGTCGGTATCGACATTGATTACGAAACCGTGGGTAAAGATGGCAGCATGTTGATGGTGAGCGTCAGCGGCACTGCGGTGAAAACTCGCCGATGAAGCGTCTGTTGTGGCTGCTGGCATTGACGCTGCTGCTGGCGGGCTGTGCTGGCGAAAAAGGGATTGTCGATAAAGACGGATATCAGTTAGATACCCGCCGTCAGGCGCAGGCCGCTTATCCGCGCATCAAAGTGCTGGTTATCCATTACACGGCCGATGATTTTGACGCTTCTCTGGCTACGCTGACCGATAAAAACGTCAGTTCGCACTATCTGATCCCGGCTGTGCCGCCGCTCTACCATGGCAAGCCACGTATCTGGCAACTGGTGCCGGAAAAAGATTTGGCCTGGCATGCCGGGATTAGCTTCTGGCGCGGCGCGACGCGGATTAACGATACCTCGATTGGCATTGAGCTGGAAAACCGCGGCTGGCAAAAATCGGCGGGAACGAAATATTTTGCCCCGTTTGAGCCAGCGCAGATTCAGGCGTTGATCCCACTGGCGAAGGACATTATTGCTCGCTACGACATCAAGCCGCAAAACGTGGTGGCTCATGCGGACGTCGCACCGCAGCGTAAGGACGATCCTGGCCCATTGTTTCCATGGAAACAGCTGGCTGCACAGGGAATCGGCGCATGGCCTGATGCTCAGCGCGTGGCGTTTTATCTCAACGGGAGAGCGCCGTCTACACCGGTAGACACTGCATCGTTACTCGATCTGCTGTCGCGCTATGGTTATGAGGTGAAACCCGAAATGACGCCGCGTGAACAGCAGCGAGTGATTATGGCATTCCAGATGCACTTCCGCCCGACGTTGTGGAACGGCGTGGCGGATGCAGAAACGCAGGCGATTGCGGAGGCCTTGCTGGAGAAATACGGGCAGGGTTAACGCGGCAGCTTACCGTGGTCGCGCAGCCAGGCCGCGGTACGCTCAATCCCTTCATCCAGCGTGACAATGGGCTGGTAACCTAACTCTTCCTGAGCGCGGGTGGTATCCAGCGTAAAGTCAAAATTCAGCTTCGAGACGCCGTAGTGCGTAAGCTTTGGCTCTTTCGCCGATTTATTGCCCAGACGCTCCATGCTGCGAGCAATCATGTCCAGCATCGGGTAGGGCACCGAGCGGATTCGGCAATCAATATTCAACTCGTCGATCAGCTTCTGCACGATACTGCGCAGCGTTCGATGCTCGCCGTTAGTAATGTTGTATGCGCGGCCTGACGGCAGGTTATCGCAAGCTTCCTGGCTTACCAGCCACATTGCGTGTACCGCGTTCTCATAATAGGTCATATCCACCAACGCACTTCCACCGTGCGGCAACAGGATGCTGCCGTAGTGGTACATCATGTGGGCCAGACGGGGGATAAAAACTTTATCGTGAGGTCCGAACAGACTTTGTGGACGCAATACCGTGAAGCGGGTCTGCGGGTTAGCCTGCGCGAGCAGCGCAATCACATCTTCACCAGCCGCTTTACTGCGGGCGAATTCATTGGCGAAGCGATGTGGTCGGAAGTCCTCTTTGATATCCCGATGATGGTGATAGTCAAAATAGAGTGACGGAGAGGAGATATGGATAAAGTTACGTACGCCCCAGGCAACGGCCCATTCGCCCAGACGGCGGGTAGCACGAACGTTGGCCAGATCGAAGGCTTCCTGCGTTCCCCACGGCGAGGTAAAACTGGAGCAGTGCCACAGCGTGTCGATACCTGCGAGCATGACCTTTGCCTGCGAAGAGACCAGTTCGGTCAAATCCGCATGCACAAATTCTGCGCCCATTTTCTCCAGCAGCTTGCCCATCGCTTCGTTGCGACCGGTGGCTCTGACGCTGACGCCTTTGCTGCATAGAAACTCAACCGCATTTCGGCCCAAGCCGCTGGTGGCTCCGGTAACCAGTACCTTCATATCAATCCACTGTGTTTAAAAAACATCGTGCGCATTCTTCCGTGAAATACGCCTGTATGCAATGGGAAACGTGAAAGAATACAGTCTCTTTTTGTCATTAGTCTGTGATTTGTTCTGCAAGTTTGGCGATACGCTTTGCCATCCCTCTGAAAATGAACAGATGAGCCGGGATCATCAACAACCAGTAGAAGAGACCGGGCATGCCGTGCGGATGCCACCAGGCGCGTACATCGATGCGCCGATGATCGCCTTTATCTTCCAGTGTAAAGCTTAAACGGCCTAATCCCGGCGCTTTCATGCCAAACAGCAGTGTGAGCTGTTTTTCTGGCTCAACGATGATCACTTTCCAGCTATCCACGGCATCGCCAACCTGCAACAACGGGTTTTCCGGGCGGCCTTTTGCCAGCTTATGGCCGACCAGCAGGTCCAGCGCGGCGCGCGTCTTCCACAAAAAATTGCCAAAGAAATAGCCTTCTTTCCCGCCGAGTCGGTTCACCACTTGCCACAGCGCTTTCAGACTGGCGGAGGTGTCGACGCTAAAGCCAGCCTGTTTGGCAAAATAGCCATATTCGGGACGCCAGCGGGCGAATGCCTGAGCGTCATACCCCCAGTCGCTGGAGTTAACCAGCTTCTCTTCTTCTTTCAGCGTGCTGCGCACTGCGTCATCAAAGGCGATCAGCTTTTGCGGGATCAGCGCGCGTAGCTCAGCGTCATCGGCCAGCAGGTTATGCTTTAAGCCTTGTATCAGCGCCTTTGCCGTAGTGGGCGGTACCGACGTAATAACATTCAAAAACCACACCGAAATCCAACTGGTCGGAAACGGGATAGGGATCAACAAGCGGTGTTTGCCGCTGACGGCCATGAAATGCTCGAACTGTTCCTGATAGCTTAATATCTGTGGCCCTGCGGCTTCGAGTACGCGGTGATGGCCTGTGGGATGGTCCAACAGCGCCACCAGATAGTACATCAAATTTTCCAGCGCGATGGGCGTGGTACGCGAACGTACCCAGCGCGGAGGCGTAAGTACCGGCAGGTTGTAGACCATATCGCGCATCACTTCAAAAGCGGCGGAACCCGCCCCGACGATAATGCCTGCCCGTAATTCGGTCATCGGCACGCCGGCTTCGCGCAGGATGTCTGCGGTTATCTGCCGCGCACGCAGATGATCGGATTGTTCATGTCGCGGAGCCTGTAATGAGCTCAGGAAAATAAGCTGTTTGACGGGGATGCTACGTAGCGCATCACGCACGTTCATCGCGACCTGGCGCTCATGAGCGATAAAATCACCGCCTTCACCCATGCCATGGACCAGGTAATAAACCGTATCAACATCCGTCAGCAGCGGAGTCAGGTTATCAGGCCAGGTTAAGTCGACTTTGTGGCAACTGACGTTGGCCAGTTGCAGTTTTTCCAGCCGTTCAATCCGGCGTGCCGCAGCCAGTACCTGGTGCCCTTGCTGACTGAGCGCCTGTACCAGATGCTGACCAATGTAGCCACTGGCGCCAAGAACCAAAATCCGTTGCGGCACGCCTATCTCCTTAGCGAGTTAAAAAAGCGCGCCAGTGGGCGGCGACTTCAGCAAGTTGTTCACGCGATACGTCCAGATGCATCACCAGGCGTACAATCGGGGAGGCGTTAATCAGTACCCCTTGCGCCTTCATGTACTCGCCCAGCGCAGCAGCGTGTTCTTCGCCAACGCGGACAAACAGCATATTGGTATCGTGACGCATGACATCTGCGCCTGCTTCGCGCAGTTGTTCCGCCATCCAGGCCGCGTTGTCATGGTCTTCCTGTAAACGCGCCACGTTATTTTTCAACGCATACAGTCCGGCCGCCGCCAGAATCCCGGCCTGACGCATTCCGCCTCCGGTCATTTTACGCCAGCGGATGGCGCGTTTAATGTAGTCGTGACTACCGACCAGCAGTGAGCCTACCGGCGTTCCCAGACCTTTGGAGAGACAAATGGTGAACGAGTCGCAGTATTGCGCGATCTCTTTCAGCTCACAACCGTAAGCGACGACGGCGTTAAAAATACGCGCGCCATCAACGTGCAGGGCCAGATTGCGCTCACGAGTGAATTCCCAGGCATCTTTCAGATACTCGCGTGGCAGCACTTTGCCGTTGTGGGTGTTTTCCAGACTAAGCAGGCGTGTGCGGGCAAAATGGATATCGTCCGCTTTGATTTTTGCCGCCACTTTGTCCAGCGGTAAAGTGCCATCCGGCGCGGCGTCGATAGGCTGCGGCTGAATGCTGCCGAGCACCGCTGCGCCGCCCGCTTCGTAGAGATAGTTATGTGCGCCCTGGCCTGCAATATATTCTTCGCCGCGCTGGCAGTGGCTGAGCAGCGCAACCAGGTTCGCCTGAGTGCCGGTAGGTAAGAAAATAGCGGCTTCTTTGCCGGAAAGCTCTGCAGCGTATTGCTGGAGAGCGTTAACGGTAGGGTCATCTCCGTATACGTCGTCCCCGACCGGGGCGGCCATCATCTCTTCCAGCATGGCGCGACTCGGCCGGGTTACGGTATCACTGCGTAAGTCAATCACGGGCATTCCTTTTTTAGTGAGGTAATGCCCTCTGTTTTACCTGAGCCAGTTCGTTTTCGCCAGTTCGATCACTTCATCACCGCGTCCACTGATGATTGCGCGCAACATATACAGGCTAAAACCTTTTGCTTGTTCGAGTTTGATCTGCGGCGGGATGGCTAACTCTTCTTTCGCCACCACCACGTCGACCAGCACCGGACCGTCAATCGACATCGCCCTTTGCAGCGCTTCATCGACCTCTGAGGATTTCTCCACACGAATGCCCGTAATGCCGCAGGCTTCGGCAATCCGCGCGAAGTTTGTGTCGTGCAGCTCCGTGCCGTCGGTCAGATAACCGCCAGCCTTCATCTCCATCGCCACAAATCCCAGCACGCTGTTGTTGAAGACGATAATCTTCACCGGCAGCTTCATCTGGACAACCGACAGAAAATCGCCCATCAGCATGCTAAAACCGCCGTCACCGCACATGGCGATGACCTGGCGTCCCGGTTCGGTCGCTTGGGCGCCGAGCGCCTGTGGCATAGCGTTCGCCATCGACCCGTGGTTAAACGACCCGAGAAGGCGGCGTTTGCCGTTCATTTTCAGATAGCGTGCCGCCCAAACCGTCGGGGTACCAACATCGCAGGTAAAGATCGCGTCGTCAGCGGCAAAATGGCTGATCTGCTGCGCCAGATACTGCGGATGAATGGCTTTATCGCTCGGTTTGGCTAAATCATCCAGACCCTTGCGCGCCTCACGATAGTGCTCCAGCGCTTTGTCCAAAAACTTCCGCTCGGTTTTTTCCTCCACCAGCGGCAGCAGGGCGCGGAGAGTGGATTTAATATCGCCCACCAGCGCCATATCAACTTTACTGTGCGCGCCGATGCTCGCCGGATTGATATCAATCTGAATAATTTTGGCGTCGGTCGGATAGAACGGGCGATAGGGGAACTGGGTGCCGAGCAGGATCAGCGTGTCGGCATTCATCATGGTGTGGAATCCGGATGAAAAGCCAATCAGCCCGGTCATACCGACGTCATACGGGTTATCGTATTCGACGTGTTCTTTACCCCGCAGGGCATGAACAATCGGCGCTTTGATTTTTGCCGCAAACTCAACCAGTTCTTGATGCGCGCCGGCACAGCCGCTGCCGCACATCAGGGCGATATTGCTGGAATAACGCAGCAGTTGCGCCAGTTTTCTGAGTTCTTCTTCTTCCGGGGTGACGACCGGGAGTGGCGCATGATACCAGTGCGTGCTGGCGCTTTCCGGCGCGGGCTTCAGCGCGACGTCGCCGGGTAATACCACGACTGAGACGCCACGATTTAATACGGCTTTACGCATGGCAATGGCGAGTACCTGCGGGATCTGTTCAGGGCTGGAAACCAGCTCGCAATAGTGGCTACATTCGCGGAACAACTCTTGCGGGTGGGTCTCCTGAAAATAACCGCTGCCGATCTCACTGGAAGGGATATGTGCGGCAATCGCCAGGACCGGAACATGGTTGCGGTGGCAATCAAACAGCCCATTGATCAGGTGCAGGTTCCCTGGTCCACATGAACCGGCACAGACGGCCAGTTCGCCGGTTAGCTGCGCCTCTGCGCCAGCGGCGAAGGCGGCAACTTCTTCATGACGGGTCGGCATCCAGTCAATCGTTCCCATACGATTAAGACTGTCACTAAGACCATTTAATGAGTCGCCCGTCACGCCCCAAATGCGTTTAACGCCAGCTTGTTCGAGGGTTTTAGCAATAAAAGCGGCAACCGTTTGTTTCATGGTTTTCCATCTCCTTTAATGTGATACCGGTTACAAGTTTAGATGAAGATGATAGTTATGCTTCTCATTTCCCCCTTATTTTCGGCAGCTTACATTTCGAGCAGATAACGCGTAGTTTGATATCTGGCATGGTGAAACAAGGAATGAATTCAAATGGTTACTAAACTATTAAATGCAGTTAACCGAACGCTGACTCATGAAGACTTTGGCAAGTTTCTGTTACGCATCGCTGTCGGCGGGCTGATGCTGTTTCATGGCTTACATAAATTGTTCTCCGGTATTGAGGGCATCAGCGGCATGCTGATAGCGAAAGGTTTTCCGGGCTTTATTGCTTACGGCGTTCTGTTGGGGGAGGTCGTTGCGCCTTGCCTGATTATCCTGGGGATCCTGACCCGTCCGGCGGCGTTGGGGCTGGCGTTTACGATGGTGGTGGCGTGGCTGATGGTCGGGATGGGCGAAACCTGGTCACTGGACAAAACCGGCGCATGGGCGATTGAGAGTCTGGTGTACTTCTTGCTCGGCGCGCTGGCTGTCGCGTTTTTAGGGGCGGGGCGTTTCTCGGTGGCAGGAAATTCGGCCTGGCGGTAAAAAAAGGCCGGATATGGCGTAAACGCATTATCCGGCCTGGAGCAGCTACGAAGGGGTATTTTACAGATTAAGCGAGTACTAAATCGCTCTGCGGATGACAGGAGCAGGCCAGTACATAGCCTTCGGCTATTTCTGCATCCGTCAGCGTCATGGTACTGCTGACCGTGTAGTTACCGTCAACCACTTTGGTTTTGCAGCAGCCGCAAACGCCCGCACGACATGCGGCAACGACCGGCACTTTATTGCTTTCCAGCGCGTCCAGCAGCGTACTGCCCACCGGCGCGTAAAACTCTTTCGCCGGTTGCAGCTTGGTGAACTTCAGACCGCTGGTGGCGGCCTCGGCAACTGGCGTGAAGAACTGCTCTTTAAAGAAGCGCGTCACGCCCAGTGCTTTGACTTCTTTCTCGACCAGATCCATATACGGCGCCGGGCCGCAGGTCATCACGGTACGAGAGACCAGATCCGGCACGCTTTTCAGCAGATCGGTCGTCAGTCGGCCAGAAACAAAACCGTGGGTGGCATTGTTTTCAGCGACTAGCGTCACCGGATAGTCACGCCATTCGTCGGCAAAAATAACATCTTGCGGTGAACGAACGTTAAAGATCACCTGCACATCGGCCTGTGGGCGGTACTTTGCCAACCAGCGACGCATTGACATGATTGGCGTCACGCCGCAACCGGCAGCCAGCATCAGGAACTTATCTTCCGCCTTATCTTCACAGGTAAATTCACCCATGGCATCGGACAGCCAGATATAGTCGCCGCGCTTCACGTCACGGGTCAGCCACTGTGAACCTGCGCCATCGTCAATCCGGCGAACGGTCAGCGTAATGTACTCGCTTACTCCCGGGGTAGATGAAATGGTGTAAGCACGCAGCGTCTGGGCTGAGTTACGTACGCTGACCAGTGCATACTGCCCGGCGCGGTACGGATAATAGTCGTGGCACAGCAACGAAATCGTCCATACATCCGGCGTTTCCTGATGGATGTGATGCACCTGCATCCGCCATGGGCACTGATGAGTTGGCATTGTCATTCTTTACTCCTTACGCGCTCAGCAACTGCTTCATGTCTTCTTCAACGGTGGTCACGGAACGCAGGCCGAATTTCTCGTTGAGCACAGCCAGCAGATCCGGCGTGAAGAAGCCAGGCGCTGTTGGGCCAGTGACGATGTTTTTCACGCCCAGCGACAGCAGGGTCAGCAGAATCACAATCGCTTTCTGTTCAAACCAGGAGAGCACCAGAGACAGCGGCAGGTCGTTGACGCCGCAGCCCAGCTTCTCTGCCAGAGTGACCGCCAGGATGATGGCAGAGTAAGCATCGTTACACTGACCGGCATCGACCAGACGCGGCAGGCCTTCGATATCGCCGAACTCCAGTTTGTTGAAACGGTATTTACCGCACGCCAGGGTCAGGATCAGGCAATCGTCTGGTACGCTGGTGGCGAAGTCGGTGAAGTAGTTACGTTCGCCGCGCGCGCCGTCGCAGCCGCCGACCAGGAAGATGTGACGCAGTTTTTCACGGCTGACCAGGTCGATCAGCGTATCAGCAGCGCCCAGCAGCGTCTGACGACCGAAACCTACGGTGATCAGGTGTGGGATTTCGCTGTACGGGAAGCCAGCCATCTGTTGTGCCTGAGCGATGACCGGACCGAAGTTGTCGCCTTCGAGGTGGCTCACACCCGGCCAGCCGACGATGCTACGGGTCCAGATACGGTCGTCGTAGGCGCCCACGGTTGGGTCGATGATGCAGTTAGAGGTCATCACGATTGGGCCAGGGAAGCGAGCGAACTCAACCTGCTGGTTCTGCCAGCCGCTGCCATAGTTACCAATCAGATGTTTGAACTTGCGCAGTTCCGGGTAGCCGTGTGCCGGCAGCATTTCGCCGTGGGTATAGACATTAACGCCGGTACCTTCGGTCTGCTCCAGCAGGTTGTAGAGATCTTTCAGGTCGTGACCGGAGATCAGGATGCATTTACCAACGGTGGCTTTAACATTGACCTGAGTCGGCGTCGGGTGACCGTATTTAGTGGTTTCACCGGCGTCCAGGATGCTCATCACTTTGAAGTTCATCTGGCCGATTTCCATAGAACACTCCAGCAGAGCGTTCATATCGGCAGGCCAGGTACCCAGCCACGCCATAATTTTGTGGTACTGGGCGTAGATGTCGTTGTCGTACTGGCCGAGAACGTGCGCGTGTTCCATATAGGCCGCGGCACCTTTCAGACCGTACAGGCACAGCAGGCGCAGGCCGAGAATGTTCTCGCCGATGGCCGCTTTGTCTTTGTTCGGGGTAAATTCAGCCGCCTGACGTTGCAGGTCGCCCAGATCGTCGCTGACCAGTTGCAGATCGGCCATCGGGTTGTTGACCGCTGCGTTCGCATCGATGTTCAGACATTGTGCTTTCAGCGCGTCGCGCATGGCAATCGCTTCACGGGCATAGCCAACAATACGCGGGGAGTCGAAGTTAACGTTGGTCAGCGTGGAGAAGAACGCGCGCGGTGCGAAGTTATCAACGTCATGGTCGATGATGCCGTATTCACGCGCTTTAACAGCCCATGCAGACAGACCTTGTAGGGAAGCAATCAGCAGATCCTGCAAATCGGAGGTTTCAGCCGTTTTACCGCACATACCCTGCGCGTAAGAGCAGCCGTTCCCTGCCGGAGTACGGATGGTTTGTTCACATTGCACACAAAACATGGTCACACCTTTTAAAGTTATATTTAATATACATGTTTAAGGTTATGCCTGTGCGCGCAGGGATAAAAGGGATTTCTGCTACAACTTGCAAGGAGATTGATTTAGCGCAATTTTGGCGGTAGCCGACTACCGCCAGAGAGGTATTTGTATGAGGGTCAGGCGGAGAAAAACGCCATCAACAGAGGGACTAACAGACTCAGGATAAAACCGTGCACGATGGCTGCCGGAACCATTTCCAGTCCACCGCTGCGTTGTAAAACCGGCAGGGTGAAATCCATCGATGTGGCCCCGCATAGCCCCAACGCGGTGGAGCGACTGCGGCCCACCATGCCGGGAATCAACATAATGGCAATCAGTTCTCGCGCCAGGTCATTAAAGAAGGCGGCACTGCCAATCACCGGCCCGAACGATTCGGTTAACAGAATACCGGACAGCGAATACCAGCCAAAACCTGACGCCATCGCCATCGCGGTTTTGACCGGCAGGCCGAGGATAAACGCATTGATAACCCCCGCCAGCATCGAACTGGCGACGACGACGGCGGCAACAATCATGCCCCGGCGATTCAGCACGATTTGCTTGAGGGTCATACCGCTGTTGCGAAGCTGAATCCCCACCAGGAACAGTAAAAAGATTAACGTATATTCGCTGGCTTCGGTGGCGTGCTGCAAAAAGGAAAGACCGGTGAGACCCAGCAGGAAGCCCACCACGACAACCCCGCAAAGCTGGAGCGACTCAAACGCCATCGCGATCCGCGACGGTAGTTTCTCTTGCTGATGGTTATGCCGCCAGGGCAGTGAACGCTCCAGCCAGAACAGCGCGGCGATATTACACAGCAAAATGACCGTCACGCTGACAGCAGAATAATGAAGTATGGCTAACAGGTTGCTGGCGAGATTATCCAGAAACGCCAGGCTGATGCCCATAAAAAAGAGAATAAGGTACACGATCCAGCTCAACAGGCGATTGATGAGTTTTAGTGCGCCCATGTGCCGAAGTGGAATAAGGTAGCCCACAATAAGGGGAACCAGAATGATTAACAGCCCTGAAAACATGAAAACCCGATCCTTGCTGAGATGTAAGACGAAATGCGCAAGCACACACTACTCAATGCAAAGAGGGGAGTAAAGTTGCAAATAAAAGGAAATATAGCGAGGAAAAAAAGGCCTGACTTTCGCCAGGCCTTTTTGTTATCGATTAATCGCGTTTTTCCAGCAGAGTGCGGTAAATAAGACCACCGAGAACCCCACCGATAATTGGCATGACCCAGAAGAACCACAATTGTTGCAATGCCCAGCCGCCCTGGAAAATGGCAACTGCGGTACTACGTGCCGGGTTTACGGAGGTATTAGTGACTGGAATGCTGATCAAGTGGATCAGTGTTAACGCCAGACCGATTGCAATAGGGGCAAAACCTGCCGGAGCATGTTTGTCGGTCGCGCCGTGGATCACTAATAAGAAACCAGCGGTCAGAATAATTTCAATTACAACAGCAGAAAGCATGGAATAACCGCCAGGTGAATGCTCACCAAAGCCGTTCGAAGCAAAACCGCTGGCGGTTGCATCAAAACCTGCTTTACCGCTGGCAATTAGATACAGAGCCGCAGCTGCAACAATACCGCCCACAACCTGCGCAAAAACATATCCAATAACGTCTTTCGCCGGGAAGCGACCGCCAGCCCATAAACCGAAGGTTACTGCCGGGTTAAAATGTCCACCTGAAATATGGCCCACGGCAAAGGCCATAGTTAATACGGTCAGACCAAATGCCAATGCGACACCGGTGAATCCAATTCCCAATTCCGGGAATGCTGCGGCCAGTACTGCGCTACCGCACCCACCAAAGACGAGCCAAAACGTACCGAAGAATTCGGCTGCTAATTTCCTGAACATAACCACCTCAATTAAAAGTTCCGGGTTCGTGTTCCTTGCCCGGTAATTCATCGCTTAAAGGGACGATGATGAAAGAGCGGGTATTTTAGAAAAAAACATCATCCCTTCGCCAGTTAAATTGATGAAAAAATTTGATTTAAGGCAATATGTCGTGATTCCTTTTTGAATATTGGATGAATGAAGCATAGTTCAATTAGCTAAAAATGATGATTGGGCTCAGAAATTATAATCACAGGAAAACATAAGAAGAATATTCTTAATTTTTTTGATTTCTGCGATTAACCTCCTGATGATATCGGGTGCCCTGAGCGCTCGGTTAACGTTATACTCCTGATAACTTGAAGGAAAAAGTTAGCATTTCCGGAGGCTATATGATTCTCGAACGCGTTGAGATTGTTGGATTTCGTGGTATTAACCGCCTGTCGTTGATGCTTGAGCAGAGTAACGTGCTGATTGGGGAGAACGCGTGGGGTAAGTCCAGTCTGCTGGATGCTTTAACCTTGCTGCTGTCACCGGAATCTGATTTGTACCACTTTAACCGCGATGATTTTTGGTTCCCGCCGGGGGATATACAGGGCCGGGAACATCATTTGCACATTATCCTGACGTTTCGTGAATCTCAGCCGGGTCGTCATCGGGTTCGTCGCTACCGTCCTCTGGAAGCCTGCTGGACGCCGTGCCACGATAGCTATCACCGTATATTCTATCGTCTGGAGGGCGAGTGCGCGGATGATGGGAGCGTCCTGACGCTACGTAGTTTTCTTGATAGTGATGGTCATCCGCTCAATCTCGACGACATTAACGATCTGGCGCGGCATCTCGTGCGTCTGATGCCTGTGTTGCGTCTGCGTGACGCGCGTTTTATGCGGCGCATTCGTAACGGTACGGTGCCGGATTCGGCGGATGTTGAAGTGACCGCTCGCCAGCTGGATTTTCTGGCGCGTGAACTGGCTACCCGACCACAAAACCTGACCGATGGGCAGATTCGTCAGGGGCTGTCGGCTATGGTGCAGCTATTAGAGCACTATTTTTCTGAGCAGGGTTCTGGTCAGTCCCGCTATCGCCTGATGCGTCGCCGCTCCAATAACGAACAACGTAGCTGGCGCTATCTGGATATCATTAACCGCATGATTGATAAACCTGGCGGACGAACGCATCGCGTTATCCTGTTGGGACTGTTCTCGACGCTGTTGCAGGCCAAAGGCACGTTAAGGCTGGATAAAGATGCCCGGCCTTTATTGCTGATAGAAGACCCGGAAACGCGTTTACATCCCATCATGTTGTCGGTTGCCTGGCACCTGCTGAATCTACTTCCTCTCCAGCGGGTGGCGACCACCAACTCCGGTGAGTTGCTGTCTCTCACGCCGGTGGAACACGTTGTCCGTCTGGTGCGTGAGTCATCCCGCGTCGCCGCCTGGCGACTGGGGCCGGGTGGGATCAGCGCGGAGGACGGTCGGCGTATTGCTTTCCATATTCGTTTCAATCGCGCATCTTCACTGTTTGCCCGCTGCTGGCTGCTGGTGGAAGGCGAAACGGAAACCTGGGTCATTAACGAGCTGGCCCGCCAGTGCGGACACCACTTTGATGCGGAAGGCATTAAAGTCATCGAATTCGCTCAGTCAGGCCTCAAACCACTGGTTAAGTTTGCCCGCCGGATGGGAATTGAATGGCACGTGTTGGTCGATGGCGATGAAGCGGGGAAAAAGTATGCCGCCACGGTGCGCGGTTTATTGAATAACGACAGAGAGGAGGAGCGCGATCATTTAACCATGCTCCCCGCGCTGGATATGGAACACTTTATGTATCGTCAGGGGTTCGCCGATGTCTTTCATCGCGTCGCGCAGATCCCGGAAAACGTGCCAATGAATATGCGCAAAATTATCTCCAAGGCGATTCATCGTTCGTCAAAACCGGATCTGGCGATCGAGGTGGCGATGGAAGCAGGGCGGCGTGGTGTAGACGCCGTTCCCACTTTGTTGCGGAAAATGTTTTCCCGCGTGCTGTGGCTGGCACGCGGCAGAGCGGATTAGTGGCGAAACATCGACGACAGCTGCGCGTGGATGCTGTCCAGTAGCTGATAGCGACGGCGGTATTCTGCGCGTTTTTTACTGGCAATCTCCGCTTCGCTTTTTCGTGCCAGCGCACGCGGAATATGATAGTACCCGCGGCTGTCGCACTCGCCGCCAAGCGACGCCCAAAATGCGTTGTAGTCGGAAAGAATCACTTTGTTTTTATCGTTGTAACGCGGACTGCGAAAGATATGCTGCTCGTTACTGACAGCCATTACCTTTTCGATATTCAATTGTTCCGCTAAACGACAAATGGCTTCCATAACAAGGCGTTTGGGGAATATTCCGTGGCAGGATTTGGTCGCTTTTTGTGTTGCTTCGTGCGGAAGTTGTGAATTGCCCTGCATGCCGCCGATAAATAATGTACTTTTCCCATTATATTCGCAGAACGTAAATGTCATTTTAGTCAGTTCGTCACCATCGCCATTTCGCACCAGAATGGTACTTTCACCCTCTTTATCCAGTACCGGAAACATCATCATGGTCACGGTAAATATCTCGTTATCTTTGCCTGCAATTTGCGCCAACTGTAAGCCGTCATGACTTAATAAAGCGTTAAATTCACCAGGTAAAAATGCATGGCGGATAACATGATAATGAAAACGCACCGCATCTAATCGCATTCTGGGATCGAAGTTGGCGGCAAGGTAAGGACGATGCAGACGAACGGGCAGTCGGGGTTGACGGGCGAGCAGGTCTTCAAGCTCCGGCCACTGCGCCAGTTCAGTCATCCATTCCTGGGTAAGGCGAGGTATCAGCAATGAACGCCAGATAAACTTACGCCGAAAGCTCCGTTTATCCCAACACTGTGCAGGCCGTAATTGACCGCGGCTCAGGCTGTAAAAAAGACCCAGGCTGGTGATGGGTTTGCTGGAAAGAAAAGCGCTTTCAGTTAGTTGACTCATAATATAAATCCGATTGATACCCTGGCATTAATTTCAGCACAGCGGATCTTAACCATTCATCAATAACTCTGTTATTCTTGCGTTTTTCAACGGCTATTTATTTAACGTTGACGTTTAACACTCCACTCTGATGGACGTATTGGGGGAAATTGGGACATTTATGAAGCTCAAGGGAAAAATCAAAAAACGCTATTTTATCTTCGCCATCATCCTTATTGTGGCGATAATTGCACTATGGCGAACGCTTAATGCGCCTTTACCTCAGTACCAAACGTTAATTGTTCGTCCAGGCGATCTCCAGCAAAGCGTACTGGCAACCGGGAAACTGGATGCGCTGCGAAAAGTTGACGTCGGGGCGCAGGTCAGTGGGCAGTTAAAAACGCTGTCGGTCGCGATTGGCGATAAAGTAAAAAAAGATCAACTGCTTGGCGTTATCGATCCTGAACAGGCGCAAAACCAGATCAAAGAGGTTGAAGCGACGCTGATGGAATTACGCGCTCAGCGTTTACAGGCTGAAGCCGAGTGGAAGCTGGCGCGGGTGACGCTTTCCCGTCAGCAACAGTTGGCGAAAACCCAGGCGGTTTCACAACAGGATCTCGATACCGCGGCTACCGAGATGGCGGTCAAACAGGCGCAAATCGGCACCATTGATGCGCAGATTAAGCGTAATCAAGCCTCTCTTGATACAGCAAAGACCAACCTTGATTACACCCGCATTGTGGCGCCGATGGCGGGTGAGGTTACGCAAATAACCACCCTGCAAGGACAAACCGTTATTGCCGCCCAGCAGGCGCCTAACATTCTGACGTTAGCAGACATGAGTACCATGCTGGTGAAAGCGCAGGTTTCCGAGGCGGATGTTATTCACCTGCATCCCGGACAAAAAGCCTGGTTCACCGTCCTGGGCGATCCGCAGACGCGCTACGAAGGTACGCTGAAAGATGTCCTGCCGACGCCGGAAAAAGTGAATGATGCGATTTTCTACTATGCCCGCTTTGAAGTGCCTAACCCGAAAGGGATCCTGCGTCTGGATATGACCGCACAGGTTCATATTCAGCTCACGGATGTCAAAAATGTCCTGACCATCCCGCTATCGGCGCTGGGCGATCCTATTGGCAATAATCGCTATAACGTCAGGCTGCTGCGTAACGGCGAAACCCGCGAGCGTGAGGTGGTGATCGGCGCGCGCAATGACACCGATGTCGAGATTGTGAAGGGGCTGGAAGAGGGAGATGAAGTCATTACCGGCGAGGGCAATCCAGGAGCGGCGAAATGACGGCATTGCTTGAGCTGAGCAATATCCGCCGCAGTTACCCGTCAGGCGAAGGGCAGGTCGAGGTGTTAAAGGACGTTTCCTTGAGCATTCAGGCCGGTGAAATGGTGGCAATTGTCGGCGCGTCTGGTTCGGGTAAATCGACGCTGATGAACATTCTCGGCTGTCTCGATAAACCTACCAGCGGCACGTATCGGGTGGCCGGGCGCGATGTCTCCACCCTCGATAGCGATGCGCTAGCGCAACTGCGACGCGAGCATTTCGGTTTTATCTTCCAGCGTTATCATTTGCTGTCGCATTTAACCGCCGCGCAAAACGTTGAGGTGCCAGCGGTCTATGCCGGGACTGAACGTAAGCAACGTCTGGCTCGTGCGCAGGAATTACTCCAGCGGCTGGGGCTGGGCGACAGGGTTGACTATCAGCCTTCCCAGCTTTCCGGTGGTCAGCAGCAGCGGGTCAGTATTGCGCGTGCGTTGATGAACGGTGGGCAGGTTATTCTTGCCGACGAACCCACCGGCGCGTTGGATAGCCATTCTGGCGAAGAGGTGATGGCGATTTTGCATCAACTTCGCGATCGCGGACATACGGTAATTATCGTTACGCACGACAGCCAGGTCGCCGCGCAGGCCGAGCGCGTCATTGAAATTCGCGACGGAGAGATCGTACGTAATCCGCCGCCGCACAAATCTTCTGGTGGACGCGAAATCTCCGAGTCGACAGTGAAAACAGTATCCGGCTGGAGTCAGTTTATCAGCGGTTTTCGCGAAGCGCTCACCATGGCCTGGCTGGCAATGGCTGCGAATAAGATGCGTACGTTGCTGACCATGCTGGGGATTATCATCGGTATTGCTTCGGTGGTTTCAATTGTGGTGGTGGGGGATGCGGCAAAACAGCTGGTGCTGGCAGACATTCGCGCTATCGGTACCAATACCATTGATATCTATCCCGGCAAAGATTTCGGCGATGACGATCCGCAGTATCAACAGGCGCTGAAATATGACGATTTAACCGCGCTGCAGAAACAGCCCTGGGTAAGTTCGGTGACGCCTGCGGTGTCGAAGAACCTGCGGTTACGCTACGGTAATATTGACGTGGCAGCCAGTGCGAACGGCGTTAGCGGCGACTATTTCAACGTCTATGGTATGACGTTTAGCGAAGGCACCACCTTTAACGCTGAGCAACTGGCTGGCCGGGCGCAGGTGGTGGTGCTTGACAGTAATACCCGACGTCAGTTGTTCCCCAACAAAGCGAAGGTGGTGGGCGAGGTCATTTTGGTGGGAAATATGCCTGCTACGGTGATTGGTGTTGCAGAGGAGAAACAGTCGATGTTCGGCAGTAGTAAGATCCTGCGGGTCTGGCTGCCTTACAGCACCATGTCCGGGCGAATTATGGGGCAATCGTGGCTGAACTCAATCACCGTGCGAGTGAAGGACGGTTTTGATAGCGCTCAGGCTGAGCAGCAACTTACCCGTCTGTTGTCGTTACGCCATGGGAAGAAAGATTTCTTTACCTGGAATATGGACGGCGTCTTGAAAACCGCCGAAAAGACCACACGTACATTACAACTCTTCCTGACGCTGGTGGCGGTCATTTCGCTGGTGGTAGGTGGGATCGGCGTGATGAATATTATGCTGGTTTCGGTAACCGAACGAACGCGCGAGATTGGCATTCGTATGGCGGTTGGCGCGCGCGCCAGTGATGTGCTGCAACAGTTCCTCATTGAAGCGGTGCTGGTATGTCTGGTTGGCGGCGCGTTGGGCATCACGTTGTCGATGCTGATCGCCTTTACGCTACAGTTATTCCTGCCCGGCTGGGAAATTGGCTTCTCACCCGTTGCGCTGCTCACGGCATTCCTGTGCTCAACCGCTACCGGAATTTTGTTTGGCTGGTTACCGGCGCGTAATGCGGCGCGGCTTGATCCGGTAGATGCGTTAGCGCGGGAATAATGTTACAGAGATAAAAATGCCAGCCGCAAGGGCTGGCATTTTGACTGCGGGATGTACACAATGAAACAGAAGGGTTAAGCGACGGCTTCTGCTTCAATGACAGGCACGATGACACTGGCATGATTGCCTTTTGGCCCCTGGTGGACATCAAACTGGACAGACTGTCCGGCTTTTAGCGTTCTGTAACCATCCATCTGAATGGTGGAGTAATGGGCGAAAATGTCTTCGCCGCCGCCTTCGGGGCAGATGAAACCAAACCCTTTGGCGTTGTTGAACCACTTAACAGTACCCGTTTCCATACTTCGACATCCTTCGTAGATCTTATATAAGTAAGATGGAATGAACCGGTTGCGGAGTGGGGGCTGTTCAAAACCTCGCCAACTCTCGAAACTACAATTTAGAGAAATCAGGCGGGGCGTCAAGCGTCAGACGGATGGAATAGGGTAAAAATGCATCAAAATTTGAAGCAGTTAACGCTATTGTCGGTTCTGTGACAGATGTCGCGGATGGCACTAATAGATGATAGTTATCTAATACTTGAGGTAGATTGATTGTGTGCATAGGCTGCTTGTCAGCGGCAACATTTTCTGCCGGAAACCGTAACTGAAGATGACGACTGACAATGAGTAAGACGAACGACTGGCTGGATTTCGATCTGCTGGCGGAAGACAAATTGCGCGACGCGCTAAAACCGCCATCTATGTATAAAGTGATATTAATCAATGATGATTACACTCCGATGGAGTTTGTTATTGACGTGTTACAAAAATTCTTTTCTTATGATGTAGAACGTGCAACGCAACTGATGCTTGCAGTTCACTATCAAGGTAAAGCTATCTGCGGCGTATTCACTGCCGAAGTGGCTGAAACCAAAGTCGCGATGGTGAACAAATATGCAAGGGAGAACGAGCATCCGTTGCTGTGTACGCTGGAAAAAGCCTGAATGCAGGCATAAATATTGGGGGAGGTGCCTATGCTCAATCAAGAACTGGAACTCAGTTTAAACATGGCTTTCGCCAGAGCGCGCGAGCACCGACATGAGTTTATGACCGTCGAGCACTTGTTACTGGCGTTGCTCAGTAACCCATCGGCCCGCGAAGCGCTGGAAGCGTGTTCTGTGGATCTGGTGGCGCTCCGTCAGGAACTCGAAGCCTTCATTGAACAAACCACACCCGTATTGCCTGCCAGTGAAGAAGAGCGCGACACGCAGCCAACGTTGAGTTTTCAGCGTGTACTGCAACGCGCGGTCTTTCATGTTCAGTCCTCCGGGCGCAATGAAGTTACCGGCGCAAATGTTCTGGTAGCTATCTTTAGCGAGCAGGAATCTCAGGCGGCCTATCTGCTGCGTAAGCATGAAGTGAGTCGTCTGGACGTGGTGAATTTTATTTCTCATGGCACGCGCAAAGACGAACCAAGTCAGTCTTCTGACTCCGGGAATCAGCCAAATAACGAAGAGCAAGCTGGCGGGGAGGACCGTATGGAGAACTTCACGACTAACCTTAACCAGCTTGCCCGTGTGGGTGGAATTGATCCGCTCATTGGCCGGGAAAAAGAGCTGGAGCGCGCCATTCAGGTACTCTGCCGCCGTAGAAAAAACAACCCGCTGTTGGTGGGTGAATCTGGCGTCGGTAAAACCGCGATTGCCGAAGGCCTTGCCTGGCGTATTGTCCAGGGCGACGTGCCGGAAGTTATGGCGGACTGCACCCTTTACTCTCTGGATATCGGGTCGCTGCTGGCGGGCACCAAATACCGCGGCGATTTTGAAAAACGCTTTAAGGCGCTGCTGAAACAGCTGGAACAGGATACCAACAGCATCCTGTTTATTGATGAGATCCACACCATTATCGGTGCGGGTGCGGCATCGGGTGGCCAGGTGGATGCGGCGAACTTAATCAAGCCTCTGCTCTCCAGCGGTAAAATCCGTGTGATAGGCTCCACGACCTATCAGGAATTCAGCAATATTTTTGAGAAGGACCGGGCGTTAGCGCGCCGTTTCCAGAAAATTGATATCACTGAGCCGTCGGTAGAAGAGACCGTGCAGATTATCAACGGTCTGAAACCGAAATACGAAGCGCACCATGACGTTCGCTACACCGCGAAAGCAGTGCGTGCCGCGGTCGAACTGGCGGTGAAATACATCAACGATCGTCATCTGCCGGATAAAGCCATTGATGTGATCGATGAAGCGGGGGCGCGTGCGCGTCTGTTACCGGTCAGCAAACGCAAGAAAACCGTTAACGTAGCCGATATTGAGTCCGTGGTGGCCCGCATCGCGCGTATCCCGGAGAAGAGCGTGTCGCAGAGCGATCGTGATACGCTGAAAAATCTGGGTAACCGTCTGAAAATGCTGGTATTCGGACAAGATAAAGCCATTGAGGCGCTGACTGAAGCGATCAAAATGAGCCGTGCCGGTCTCGGCCATGAGCATAAACCTGTCGGTTCATTCCTGTTTGCCGGACCGACTGGCGTTGGTAAGACCGAAGTCACGGTGCAGCTGTCCAAAGCGCTCGGCATTGAGCTGCTGCGTTTTGATATGTCCGAGTATATGGAACGTCACACCGTCAGTCGTCTGATTGGCGCGCCTCCGGGATATGTCGGTTATGACCAGGGCGGTTTGCTGACCGACGCGGTCATTAAGCACCCGCATGCGGTCCTGCTGTTGGATGAAATCGAAAAAGCGCACCCGGATGTCTTTAACCTGCTGCTGCAGGTAATGGATAACGGTACGCTGACCGACAATAATGGCCGTAAGGCGGACTTCCGTAACGTGGTGCTGGTCATGACCACCAACGCCGGGGTACGTGAGACCGAGCGTAAATCGATTGGGCTTATTCATCAGGACAACAGCACTGATGCGATGGGCGAAATCAAAAAAGTGTTTACGCCGGAGTTCCGTAACCGTCTCGACAATATTATCTGGTTCGACCATCTCTCTACCGAGGTGATTCATCAGGTTGTTGATAAGTTTATTGTCGAGTTGCAGGTACAGCTGGATCAGAAAGGCGTCTCACTGGAAGTAAGCCAGGAAGCACGTAACTGGCTGGCTGAGAAAGGCTATGACCGCGCGATGGGCGCACGTCCAATGACGCGTGTTGTTCAGGACAACCTGAAAAAACCATTGGCCAACGAACTGCTGTTTGGTTCGCTGGTGGATGGTGGTCAGGTAACCGTTGAGTTGGATAAAGAGAAAAATGAGCTGACCTATGGTTTCCAGAGTGCGCAAAAGCACAAGCCAGAAGCCGCACATTAAGTTCTAATCACTAATGAGCCGGGCGTAATGCCCGGTTTTTTTTCGCCTGAATGTTGTGATTTGAATTGGGGGTACCCGGAGTATTTAACCGGCAGGCAAAAAATAAGCCTGCGTAAGGGAGATTACGCAGGCTAAGGAGGTGGTTCCTGGTACAGCTAGCATTTATGGGTTATGTTTTTCAGCGGGTGGGATAATACCCTTAATGAACGAAACGGTATGTGATCGATTTCTAAGAATCTTCCGATCGCTGAAAAATAACCGTAATTAACTACTTAGCATGCGGGTTACGTGTGGACTCACCGGCAAAATTACGCATTAACAAGGCATAATTCAGATCGATATCCTCAGGTACCGGCATCCACACGGTGTAACCATCGCCCGGAGCAACCGGCATGGCTTCGCCTTTCGCGTTTTCCATCTGCTCAAGGGTAAAGTTGATATTGCCCTGTGGGGTCATCAACTCCAGGCTGTCGCCGACGGTAAATTTGTTTTTCACCAGTACGGCTGCCAGTTTGCCTTTACGTTCGCCGGTAAATTCGCCAACAAACTGCTGACGCTCTGACACAGAGAAGCCGTATTCGTAGTTCTGATAGTCGTCATGCGTATGGCGGCGCAGGAATCCTTCGGTGTAACCGCGATGCGCCAGACCTTCCAGCGTTTCCAGCAGTTGCGGGTCGAATGGTTTGCCGGCAGCGGCATCATCAATGGCTTTGCGATAAACCTGCGCGGTACGTGCACAGTAATAGTATGACTTGGTACGGCCTTCGATTTTCAGCGAATGCACGCCCATCTGCGTCAGACGCTCAACGTGGGCAATAGCACGCAAATCTTTCGAGTTCATGATGTAAGTGCCGTGTTCGTCTTCGAAAGCGGTCATGTACTCACCAGGTCGCTGGGCTTCTTCAATCATAAAGACTTTATCTGTCGGCGCGCCAATACCCAATGTGGGTTCGACGTTTTGTACCGGGATCGGCTCGTACTTATGTACGATATTGCCCACCACGTCTTCTTTCCCTTCCTGCACGTTGTATTCCCAGCGGCAGGCATTGGTACAGGTGCCCTGGTTCGGGTCGCGCTTGTTGATGTAACCAGAGAGCAGGCAGCGCCCGGAGTAGGCCATGCACAATGCACCGTGAACGAAGATCTCAAGCTCCATATCGGGCACCTGGGTACGGATCTCTTCAATTTCTTCCAGCGACAGTTCACGAGAGAGGATCACGCGGGTCAGCCCCATCTGCTTCCAGAATTTGACCGTCGCCCAGTTAACGGCATTAGCTTGCACCGACAGGTGAATATCCATGTCAGGGAAGTTCTCGCGCACCAGCATAATCAGACCCGGGTCCGACATGATCAGCGCATCCGGACCCATTTCCACCACCGGTTTCAGATCACGAATGAAGGTCTTCAGCTTGGCATTGTGCGGGGCGATATTAACCACCACATAGAATTTTTTACCCAGTTCATGGGCTTCATTAATGCCGAGCTGCAGGTTTTCGTGGTTGAATTCGTTGTTGCGTACGCGCAGTGAATAACGCGGTTGGCCCGCATAGACAGCATCTGCGCCATAGGCGAAAGCGTAACGCATATTTTTCAGCGTTCCCGCCGGGGAAAGGAGTTCCGGTTTAAACATAATTATCTCGTTCTGATGACAGGTCAGACTCGCCTCACTTAATGAGGCGGTTAGGGGAGTGCCCCCATATTAAGGGCGGGCATTGTAGCGCTGAGGGGCGGGCAGGTAAAGTCATTGTGCTGGTGGTCGCTTCGCCTTACCCGATATCATTTGGACTATCGCTGATTACGCAATTCGGCACGCATCGGCTTCCCAGCGATACCCTACGCCATACACCGCGCGGATAAATGACTGCTCCGCATCCAGCGATTCCAGCTTGCGTCGCAGGTTCTTAATATGGCTGTCGATGGTGCGGTCGGTAACGACGCGGTAATCGTCATACAGATGGTTGAGCAACTGCTCGCGGGAGAACACTTTTCCCGGCTCATGTGACAGCGTTTTGAGTAAGCGGAATTCCGCGGGCGTTAAGTCGAGCATTTTCCCCCGCCACGACGCCTGAAAACGACTTTCGTCGACAATTAGCGGGCTGTCTGCATCCATTTGTTGCAGTTCGCGCTGAGGTTTACAACGACGCAGGATCGTCTTCACGCGAGCGACGACTTCGCGCGGGCTGTAGGGTTTACAAATATAATCATCCGCACCAATCTCCAGTCCCAGCAGGCGATCAATCTCTTCGATTTTTGCGGTTACCATCATGATGGGAACTTCAGAGAAACGGCGAATTTCCCGACACAGGGTCAGGCCATCGGTGCCGGGCAGCATCAGATCCAATAAGATCAGATCGGGCGGCGTTTGACGTACGTAAGGCAGAACCAGATCGCCATGGCTGATGAGCGTAGGCGCGTAGCTTGCCGCCCGCAGATAGTCGATAAGCAGTTGTCCCAGCTTGGGTTCGTCTTCCACGATCAGAATACGCGGCGTGTTTTCATCAATGGGTAACTCTGTCATACATCTCTCTGTAAATCGCGTTCGAGCGGTAGCTCTACTGTAATGCTAACCCCGCCAAAAGGCGAATGGGCGGCGTGGATCAGACCATTATGCGCCTGGACGATATTGACGCAAATCGCCAGCCCCAAGCCGGAACCTCCGCTGGCGCGGTTACGCGAGCCTTCGGTGCGATAAAACCGTTCAAACAGCTTCTGCAATTGTTCTTCACTCACGCCGGGAGCGGAATCCGCGAAGGTTAATAACACCATGCGTTCACGTTGTTCGGCGCTGATATGCAGCCCGCCGCCGCTGTCGGTATAGCGCAGGCTGTTTTCCAGCAGATTGTTGAATAATTGCATCAGACGATCTCTGTCGCCAAATACCGTCATGCTGTCCGGGAGAGAAAGTTGTATCGTCAATCCACGACTGGCAAAGCGTTCACGAAATGCACCGCTTGCCACTTCCAGCAGGGGAATAAGGTCCAGCGATGTTTTCTGATAGGCCAGCGCGCCTTCATCGGACATGGAGAGCTGATGAAGATCGTCCACCAGTTTGGTGAGCGTTGCGACTTCTGCCTGTAAAGAGGTAATGGAGTCAGGGGTAAACTGGCGTACCCCATCCTGAATGGCTTCCAGCTCGCCGCGTAGCACCGCCAACGGCGTACGCAGTTCGTGAGAAATATCGGCCATAAAGTCACGCCGCATCTGCTGGTTTTTTTCCAGTGTACTGGCAAGCTGGTTGAAGTCTTGCGCCAGTTTGCCCAGCTCATCGGTACTGGTCGGCGCAACGCGGGTGGTGAAATCGCCTGCCGCCAGTTTATGCGTGCCTTCCACCAGTCGCTTGACCGGGGCCAACAGGCTGCGCGCCAGCGTAAACGTTGCCAGCGCCGCCAGAATTGTGGAGAGCGCGACGATAAGCCAGCTGGAGCGTCTTTGCTGCATGTCGAAATTGATATCCGTATTTCGCGTTAAGCGCTCTACGGGAGAGGCAATCACGGCACCCACTTCGCTACCGTTGACGCGGATAGGATGGCGCATACCGTCGTGAGGGACCGGAGCGCGCGGGCCGACCAACACGCGAGCGTTTTGATCAACAACCCAAAATTGGGTACGCCAGCCGTGCGGCGGCATGCCGGGACCAGGTTTATCATCGTCGTTGTCGTGTTCAAATGAGCGCAGGATCTGAAAAACAAAACGATCGTTATTGCGTAAGAACCGCCAGTTGCCATGCTGCTCATACTGCTCGCTCAACGCGTCGCTGAGCATTTGCAGACGCTGCTCGTTACCGTGTTTGATATAGTCAATAAAACCCCGTTCGAAGCTAATGCGTACGGCCCAGTGCATACTGATCAGCAACACGATGCAGGTGGCGAAAATCGCCAGAAACAGTTTGCCGGTAATACCGGGCCGCCAGAACTTCATCAGGTGCTCCTTCTGCGCCGTGAAATCACCGCGTTAGTTTGCGTGTCGTTCGGCACGCGGGCAAAAATAATGGCGGGCAGCGCAATAATGAATGCAATGCACAGCCAGGTATACATAAAGACGGTATGCGTACTGCCGCTGTCGATAGCGATATGCTGCTGGCCAAACATACCTAGCAACAGGCCAGCGATAGTCACCCCGATACTCATCGACAATTGCATGATCATCGACAGCAGGCTGTTGCCGCTGCTGGCGAGATCGTCTGGCAGGTCTTTCAGCGTCAGGGTATTCATGGATGAAAAACGCGTTGAGTTGACCATTCCCTGTAAGAACAGCACCAAGGGCAGGGCGTAATACCAGCCGAGCAGCGCGGTGGTCATCAGCAACAGGCTGACCAGCGACAGGCCAAGCGTTGTGGCGACCAGTACGCGGCGGTAGCCAAAGCGGTTAACGACCTGTACCACAATGCGCTTCATGCTCATACTGCCGAGCACCATCGGGACCATCATCAGCCCGGCATGAAAAGGTGAAAAACCGAGGCCAATCTGTAAAAACACCGGCGTCATAAACGGCAGCATACCGCTGCCGATGCGTCCGGCAAAACTGCCGAGCAGACCTAACGAGAAGGTTGGTGTGTGAAACAGATTCAAACTAAACAGCGCGCGTGGATTACGATGGGCGTGTTTCAGATACAGCGCAATAGCCAACACCCCGCAGATAACCAGCGCAGCCAGCGTAATACCGGAGATGCCGGTTCCTTTACTGCCATCGAGCGCCACCGTTAGCACTGCCATGCCGACCGCCAGCATCGCGAATCCCGAAAGATCAAAGCGTCGCGTTTGCATCGTGTAGTTGGGCATCAGCATTAACGTTGCTATCGCGCCGACAATACCAACCGGAATGTTCAGCAAAAATATCCAGTGCCAGGAGGCATACTCAACCAGAACGCCGCCTAACGCCGGACCCAACAATGGGCCAATCTGACCGGGTAACGTGACAAACGTCATCGCCGCCATATATTGCTCACGCGGGACGATTTTCATCACCGTTAGCCTGCCAACCGGTACCATCATCGCGCCGCCAACGCCTTGTAAGACGCGCGCCATCACCAGCTCGTTGAGCGTGCCGGACCAGGCGCAAAACAGCGAGCCAAGCGTAAACAGGATGATGGCGGTGAAGAAGATATTGCGCACGCCAACTTTATCGGCCAGCCATCCGCTGGCAGGCAGCATTACGGCAACGGTTAATACATACGACACAATGACCATATGCATATGTAACGGGCTTTCTCCGAGGCTGGCGGCCATCGAAGGAAGCGCGGTATTAACGATGGTGGTATCCAGCGACTGCATAAAAAAGCCAAATGCCACAATCCAAAGTTGCCAGCGGGTGCTGTCGGGAAGTTCTGTCATAACTCGGCTACCGGTTTGCTATTTTTACGCGAAAAACGCAGACGCAGACGGTCGAAAAAGAGATACACCACGGGCGTGGTGTACAGCGTCAGGAGTTGACTCACTACCAGCCCGCCGACGATGGTGATCCCTAATGGCTGGCGCAGTTCGGAGCCATCACCTGCGGATAACACCAGCGGCAGCGCGCCAAACAGCGCAGCCAGCGTGGTCATCATTATTGGGCGAAAGCGTAACAGGCAGGCCTGGAAAATGGCTTCCTCCGGTTGCAACTTACCGTTTCTCTGCGCTTCCAACGCAAAATCGACCATCATGATGGCGTTTTTCTTCACAATACCAATTAATAGCATGATCCCTATCAGGGCGATTAGGCTGAACGGGGCATTGAATAGCTCCAGTGCCAGTAACGCCCCGACGCCCGCTGAAGGCAGTGTGGAAAGAATAGTCAGAGGGTGAACATAACTTTCATACAGCATGCCCAACACAATGTAGACCGTTGCGATGGCCGCGATAATCAGGATCACCTGCGAGTTCATGGTGTCCTGAAAGACCTGCGCGGTACCGGCAAAACTACCGCGAACCGTTGAGGGCACGCCAAGCTGGGTCATCGTCCTGTTGATGGCCTCTGTCGCTTCAGAAAGTGAAGAGCCCGTCGGCAGGTTAAACGACACCGTTGACGCGGCGGACAAGCCCTGATGATTCACCGACAGCGGGGCATTCGCCGGTTGCCATTTGGCAAAATACGATAATGGGATCGCCTTACCGTCATTGTTGATGACGAACATTTTGTCCAGCGCGCTAATATCCTGGGTATAGCGCCGATCGACCTCCATCACCACTTTGTACTGGTTCATGGGCTGATAAATTGTCGAAATCTGCCGTTGTCCGAAAGCGTTATTCAATAGGCTGTTGGCGGCGGCAACATCGATTCCCAGACGGGACATGGTGTCGCGATCGTAAATCAGATTCATCTCCGCGCCATTGTCCTGCTGATCGGAGTTGACGTCCGCCAGTTGGGGCAGGGCGGCTAACGCCTTACGAATTTTAGGTTCCCATTCACGCAGCGCCGCCAGATCGTCGGACAGCAGTGTGTACTGATAGCTGGCGTTGGCCTGGCGTCCACCGACGCGAATATCCTGCACTGCCATCAGAAACAGATTCGCGCCCGGCTCTTTTGCCAGCGCGACGCGCAGGCGGTCGATCACCTGTTGCGCGCTTTCACGGCGTTCATCGCGTGGCTTGAGGGTAATAAACATCATCCCGCTATTGACCCGGGAACCGCCGGTGAAGCCAGTGACATTATTCACCGCCGGATCGTCGCGGATGATCTGCATAAAGTCCTGCAGTTTGCCGCGCATCGCCTGGAAAGAGATGCTTTGGTCAGCCTGGATCCCACCCATCAATACGCCTGTATCCTGCTCAGGGAAGAAGGTTTTCGGGATGGAAATGTAGAGCCAAATATTCAGCGCAATGGTACCGAATAATACCACGCCCACCAGGCGCGTATGGCGCAGTACCCATTTAAGCGATGTGCCGTAACTCTGTTGCAGCGCTACCAACACGCGACCAAATCCCCGCTTACGCGTCTGCGCGCGCGGGGCGCTGGATTTAAGCATCCAGCCGCACATCATTGGCGTTAATGTCAGCGACACCAGCAGGGAAATGCCGATGGCAACCGACAGCGTGACGGCAAATTCGCGTAACAGCCGCCCCGGCAGGCCGCCCATCAGCAGCAGCGGCAGAAACACTGCCACCAGTGACAGGCTCATGGAGAGCACCGTAAAACCGACTTCGCGCGTGCCTTGTAACGCTGCCTGAAGTGGTTTCATTCCGGCTTCCAGATGGCGGGCAATATTTTCCAGTACCACGATGGCGTCATCGACGACAAAACCCGTGGCAATGGTTAGCGCCATTAACGACAGGTTGTTCAGGCTGAATCCGCACAAATACATGGCGGCAAATGTGCCGATTAGCGAGACCGGAACCGCGACGGCGGGGATAAGTGTTGCGCGTCCGGAACGCAGAAAGACAAAGACCACCAGGATGACCAGCGCCACGGAGATAATCAGCGTCTGTTCAACTTCCTCCAGCGAGGCGCGAATGGTCGGAGAGCGGTCCTGGGCAATTTGCAGATCGATGGCGGCCGGGACCAGGGCTTGTAACTCCGGTAGTTTGGCCCGGATGCTGTCTACTGTCTGAATGATATTGGCTTCCGGCAGTTTGCGGATCATCAGCAGGATGGCCGGTTTGGCATTGGTCATCCCCGCATTGCGCACGTCCTGCACCGAGTCGCTCACCGACGCAACGTCACCTAACCTCACCGCAGCGCCGTTATTGTAGTGGATGATAATGGGTTGGTATTCGGCTGCCGTTTTTAGCTCATCGTTGGTTTGTACCTGCCAACGATGGGTTTCACTCTCGATAGCTCCCTGCGGCTTACGCACGTTGGCGTTATCAATTGCGCTACGCACGTCGTCGAGTGAGACTCCCTGGTTAAACAACGCTTGCGGGTTGAGTCCTACACGCACGGCGGGCAGAGAACTGCCTCCCACATCCACGTCACCGACGCCGTCGATTTGCGCGATGGTTTGCGCCAGTTGGGTCGAGGCGAAATCGTACAACTCACCCTGAGAATACGTATCAGAAGTGAGCGTCAGGATCATAATCGGCGCGTCGGAAGGGTTGGCTTTGCGGTACGTTGGGCGACTGGGCATTCCGCTTGGTAGCAGGCTTTGTGCGGCGTTAATCGCGGCCTGAACGTCTCGCGCAGCGCCGTTGATGTCACGGTCGAAATTAAATTCGAGAATAATGCGTGTGCTGCCAAGCGAACTGCTTGAGGTCATTTCATTCACGCCCGCGATGCGGCCCAGAGAGCGCTCCAGCGGTGTGGCGACGGAGGAGGCCATCGTTTCAGGAGATGCGCCGGGTAATGAGGCGCTAACCATAATCACCGGGAAATCCACCTGCGGCAGCGGGGCCACCGGCAGCAGACGAAAGCCCAGTATGCCGCACAGAGTGATGGCCACAGAAATGAGAATAGTCGCCACCGGACGATGAATGAAAAGCGCGAAAAATTTCATTTACGCTTCCTCTTCCTGACGTGGGAAACGGCTTTTCACATACAGCGACAAACGATCAAACAGCAGATAAATCACCGGGGTGGTGAACAGCGTTAATACCTGGCTTAACAGCAGACCACCGACCATACCAATCCCTAATGGACGGCGTAATTCAGCACCCACACCGGTACTTAACATCAGGGGCAACGCGCCCAGCAGCGCCGCCAGCGTGGTCATCAGGATCGGGCGAAAACGCAGCAAGCAGGCCTGGAAAATAGCTTCACGCGGCGCCATACCCTGTTCGCGCTCTGCGGCCAGGGCAAAGTCGATCATCATGATGGCGTTTTTCTTGACGATACCGATGAGCAAAATAATGCCGATAATCGCAATGACGTCCAGTTCGCTGCCGGCAATCATTAACGCCAGGAGCGCGCCAACGCCTGCCGTGGGCAGCGTGGAGAGAATGGTAATCGGGTGAATAAAGCTTTCATACAGCACGCCGAGTACGATATACATCGCAACAACCGCTGCCACAATTAGCCAGATAGTGTTGCCCAACGCGGCCTGGAAGGCCAACGTACTGCCCTGGAACTGGGTGGTAATGTTCGCTGGCAGGTTAAGCGTTTTTTCGGCATCCAGAATCGCCTGTACCGCATCGCCCAATGAATAGTCGTCTGGCACATTGAACGAGATGGTTGTCACCGGGAACTGATCGAGATGGTTAATCGACAGTGGGGCAAAACGCTGTTCAATGCTGGCGATAGCGCTGAGCGGCACCACGCCGCCGTCGCTACTGGTCAGACGAACAGTGTCCATGGCCGCAAGCCCTGGCGTCGTGTTGGTGTCATGTTCTAACACGACGCGATACTGGTTTGCCTGCGTATAGATGGTTGAAATCAGGCGCTGGCCGAAGGCGTTGTACAGGGCGTTATCGACATCCGCCATGCTGATACCTAAACGGCTGGCGCTGTCGCGATTGACGTTCACATAGGCTACCAGCCCTTTGTCCTGCCAGTCACTGCTGACATCAGACACCTGCGGAAGCTGTTGTAGCTTTTCCAACAGTTGGGGAACCCAGGTGCTGAGCGCATCCAGGGAGGTTGCTTGCAGCGTGAATTGATATTGCGTCCGGCTGACTTGAGTGTCAATCGTCAGGTCCTGCGTAGGCTGAAGATAGAGGTCGACGCCGGGAACGTTGTTTACTGCCTCTTGTAACCGCGCGATCACTTTCTGCACGCGATCGTCACGTTCATCCAGTGGCTTAAGGTTGATTTGCATACGTGCGCTGTTTAATGCCGGATTGGTGCCGTCCACGCCAACAAAAGCGGTCAGGCTCTCAACCGCCGGATCTTGCAGGATGACATCTGAAACCTGACGCTGACGCTGGGCCATGCTGGCAAACGAACTGGACTGCGGCGCCTGCAGCGTGCCCTGAATGATGCCGTTATCCTGTATCGGGAAGAATCCTTTTGGAATAAAGATCCACAGCATGACGCTCAGCGCCAGCGTGCCAAGCGCCACGCTGAGCGTCAGCCACGGATGGTTGAGCACCTTTGCCAGCCAGTGGCCGTACCCGGCGATGACGCGATCAAACATCCGTTCCGAAGCGCGAGAGAAGCGGTTCTGTTTACGTAACGATGCCTGGCTGAGCATGCGGGCGCACATCATCGGCGTAAGGGTGAGCGACACCACCGCAGAAATCAGGATCGCCACGGCCAGCGTTACGGCAAACTCGCGGAACAATCGCCCGACAATATCGCCCATAAACAACAGTGGGATCAGCACGGCGATCAGCGAAAATGTCAGAGAGATGATGGTAAAACCAATCTCGCCCGCACCTTTCAGGGCGGCGGTCAGCGGTTTTTCGCCTTTTTCGATATAACGTGAAATGTTCTCAATCACCACGATGGCGTCATCCACCACAAAACCGGTGGCGATGGTTAGCGCCATTAAGGTCAGGTTATTGATAGAGAAATCAAGAAATACCATGACCGCAAAGGTGCCGATTAGCGACAGCGGAACGGCGACCGCGGGTATAATCGTCGCCGGGATATTGCGCAGAAACAGGTAGATAATCATAACAACCAGCGCAATCGCCAGCATCAGCTCAAACTGGGTATCAGCTACAGATGCACGAATATTGGTTGTACGATCCGAAAGCACGCTGACTTTTACTGATTTAGGCAGGCTTTCAGTGAGCTGCGGCAGCATTTGGCGGATGCTGTCAGCAGTGGAAATGATGTTTGCCCCAGGCTGGCGCTGAACATTCATCACAATGGCTTGTTGCTTATTGGCCCATGCGCCCAGCCAGCTATTTTCTGCCCCTTGCTCCACGGTCGCGACATCGCCCAGACGTACCGGCGCACCGTTTTTATAGGCAATAATCAACTGACGATATTCATCTGCAGACTGCATCTGGTCGTTAGCTGAGAGAGTGACGGCGCGCGTTGGGCCATCAAGACTGCCTTTGGCCGAATTGACGTTAGCGCCGGTAATTGCCGTACGAATGGTTTCGCTGGTCAGACCGAGCGCGGCAATGGCCTGCGCATTAAGCTTGACGCGGACGGCCGGACGTTGCCCACCGGAAAGCGTTACCAGACCCACGCCGGAAACCTGAGAGATTTTCTGTGCGACGCGGGTTTCGACCATATCTTCCACCTGCGTCATCGGCATGGCGCTGGAGGTGACAGCCAGCGTCATGATTGGTGGATCCGCCGGGTTTACCTTGCTGTAAACCGGCGGGTTGGGCAGATCGCCCGGTAATAAATTGGTCGCGGCGTTAATTGCGGCCTGTACTTCCTGCTCGGCGACATCCAGCGGAAGCGTCAGTTGAAACTGCAATGTCACGACCGAGGCGCCGCCGGAACTTTGCGATGACATCTGTTTTAAGCCGGACATCTGTCCAAACTGACGTTCAAGCGGCGCGGTCACTGCCGAGGTCATGACGTCCGGGCTGGCGCCGGGGTAGAGCGTTACGACCTGAATCGTGGGGTAATCCACTTCCGGTAAGGCGGCGATCGGCAAGAAACGATAACCGATAATACCGGCTAACAAAATGGCGACCATCAGCAGCGTGGTGGCGATGGGGCGCAGAATAAACAGGCGCGATGGGCCGCCTGAGTTGCCGGGTGGTAACACCTGCATCAGGAGTTAGCTCCTTTTTTGCCGTAGCCGCGCGGCGCAGTTTTCTCGTCTGTCACTGAGGCGTCTTGCCCCTCCACGACTTCAACTTTTGCCCCTTCCGTCAGGCGGTCAATACCGTCGGTCACCACGCGATCTCCTGCGGACAGCCCGGCGGTAATCACCACTTTCTGGCTATCCTGGATACCCGGTTTCACCAGGTGTTTACTCACCTTATTGTCGCTGTTCAGCACCCAGACAAAGTGACCTTCATTACCCATTTGCAGGGCGGCCGTAGGGATGACTACGGCATTTTGTTCCGTATTGACCAGCATGCGGGCGTTAACGAACTGGTTCGGGAATAAGGCATCATCCTGATTGTTAAACCGGGCCTTAACTTTGATGGTTCCGGTGCTCGTGTCGATCTGATTGTCGAGACTCAGCAGGACGCCTTCGCTCAGTTTTTGCGAATTAGTACGGTCCCAGGCTTCGACTTTCAGCGGGTTTCCCGATTTTTGCGCCCGTAACACGGTGGCGATGTCGTTTTCAGGTAAGGTAAATATCAGGTCGATAGGGTGGGTTTGTGTAATGACGACGATACCGGTGGTATCGCTGCTGGAAATCTGGTTGCCAACATCCACCTGCTTCAAACCGACCCGACCATCGACAGGGGCAGTTATACGGCTCCAGTCGAGCTGCAATTGGGCGCTGGCGACGCTGGCTTCATCCGCTTTGATTGTCCCTAACGTCTCATTTACCAGCGCCTGTTGGGCATCCAGCTCCTGGCGGGAGACCAGATTGGTTTTTACCAACTGCTGATAACGCGCAAGGTCTCGACGGGCATTCGCCAGCGTGGCTTTATCTTTTGCCAGTTGCCCCTGCGCCTGAGCCAGTGCAACTTTAAACTGGCTGGGGTCTATCTCTGCCAGCAGGTCGCCAGCTTTTACCTGTTGCCCTTCCTCGAAGTGTAACGCGATGAGCTGGCCATCTACCCGGCTTCGCACCGTAGCGGTATTGGCGGCAGTAATGGTGCCTAGCCCCGTCAGATAACGTGGAACGGCTTCCTCGGTGGCGGTGGCAGCCTGAACGGGAGCCAACGGCCCGGAACGCATACCACGACGCCCAGCCCCTGGCGAGTGCTGTGCTGGTTTGGTCGCGCCTGGTGCGGTTCCCTGGGGTTCACTGCGGCTTTGCCAGAACCAGAATGCGGCGATGGCGGCCACGACGATCACAATTGCTATCACCCGGCGGGATTTGTTACTGCCTTTCATTGTTATGAGTTTCTCATCCTGAAACGATTCGCGGAATGATACTAGTTTAGCCAGCGAACAAGGGAGAAAAATGGAGGAATTATGAAACACTGTCGGGATTCGTCTGAATGCTGACGCGGCTTTGCGAGGTATTACGCAACATTAAGCGGTGAAAACGGCGAACAAGAAATAGTGCGTTAGAGTGCGTTCAAGGCAAAAAGGAGGTAAGCCAGAGATTTCAGCGGGACGCTGGAACGGGAAAGCCCCTCCTGAGGAAGGGGCCAAAATAAGGAAAGGGTTATGATGAAGTACGTCATCATACTGGTGATACTCTTAGTGATTAGCTTACCGGCTTACTAAGACACCAGGGGAGGGGAAACCTTCCCTAACCCTCACTCCTGAAAATAAGCTACAGCTAAGGTGATGTCAATACACATCCTTTTCAGCATGCGAGCGGCTTAGCGGAAAACAACCTCAGCCCAGCGGGCCAGTCCGGCGGTGACGGAACCGAAATCATCGCCACCGGCAATTGGGATCCCCGGAAGCTGCTCTGCGAGAGCTTTTTTGATCAACGGCGAACGCGCGCTGCCGCCGGTCAGGTAAATCACGTCCGGTTTTTCCTGCGCGTTTTCCAGCGCCAGTTGAACCTGCTCGAGAATGCGCACCAGGGGCTGATTGAGCGCGGCTTCCAGTCCGTGTTGGCTGATATCGGTGGCCAGCGTTTCACTGATAAACGGTATCGCCGCCGTAACGATGTTCTGGTCGGAGAGTGCGATTTTGCTCTCTTCTGCGCTGCGTACCAGGCGGTAGCTCAGACGCTCGCGCCAGACTTTGAGCAACAGGGCGACTTTATCGGCTTCCCGGGCGTCGCGCACAAGATCGTTCAGTAAGCGTCCGTTGGCGCTACTGTAGAACTCACTTTGCGCGGGGACATCGTTAATCGCGACCGCGTTCCACCAGGGCAGAATAGGTAAGGCGATGCCTTTTTCCGTTTCTCCACCCATGCCGAGGAGCGGCATCAAGTGTTTAAATGCCAGCGCAATGTCCAGATCGTTCCCGCCTACGCGGCAGCCGCTGTGCCCCAGCAGGCTGTTTTCGCGATCGCCGCGTTGATGCCATTGCGGTCCCATCAGCAACAATGAACAGTCGGTCGTCCCCCCGCCAATGTCCACGACCAATACGCGTTTTTCTTCCTGCAGCGTGGCTTCGTAATCCAGGCCAGCCGCTACCGGTTCGTATTGAAAAACAACATCCTGAAAACCAGCGCGTTTTGCCGCACGTTCAAGAATCCCCTGCGCCTGAGCATTAGCGTCATCGCCGCCTAAACCCTGGAAGTTGATTGGGCGACCAATAACGGCCTGGGTGATGGCTTCTGGCAGCTGGCTTTGTGCCTGATTACGAATATGCAGCATCATGGCACAGACCAGATCCTCAAACAGCGCAACCTGCTGCGGTTTCAGACCGCTGGCACCGAGAAAGGATTTTGGTGATTTAACGAAGTACACCTCTTCCGGATCGTCAATATAGTGACCCAGTGAAGCCAGACCGAACTGCACACTGTTGGCATTAACCTCAATATCTTCTTCGCGGTTATAGCGCATCGCACGACGCAGCAGCGCCTGCGTTTCGTCATCCGTGGTTGGCACGTCGTGATGGCGATACAGCCATTCGCTGACCGCTTCGCGCGTTGGCGCACACAGCATTGAGGGCAGAAGCGTGCTGTTGTTTTCCATTTTGAGCAAGTGTGGTTGCCCGTTTTGCATAACGGCCACTGAACAGTTTGCCGTACCGTAGTCAAAACCAATAAACACCGTAAAAATCCCCATGCCAGTGAAGAAGGGGCGTGACTTTAACGAAATATCGACGTCCCGACAACTGGAATATGAAAGCAAGGCGTATCGTTTGAATACCGTTTATGCTGTAGGTTTGCTTGAAAAGGAAAACGCAATGTTCACGCTGAGTTGGCAACCGCCTTATGACTGGCCCTGGATGCTGGGGTTCCTGGCCGCCCGTGCGGTGGAAGGGGTAGAAACCGTGGGGGATCTGCGTTATGCCAGAAGCCTGACCGTCGGGAATCATCGTGGTCTGGTGCGCGTGATACCGGATCTACACACCCATCAACTACACGTGACGTTGAGTCCGGGGCTACAGCCGGTTGCCGCAGAGTGTCTGGCTAAAATGACGTGCTTATTCGATCTTACCTGTTGCCCGCAGCAAATCGTCAGCGCGCTGGGAAGCCTTGGGGCAGCGCGTCCGGGACTGCGTTTGCCGGGCAGTGTGGATGCGTTTGAACAAGGAGTACGGGCGATTTTAGGGCAGTTAGTCAGCGTAGCTATGGCGGCGAAACTGACGGCGAAAGTGGCGCATACTTATGGGGACACGCTGGAGGATGCGCCAGAGTATGTGTGTTTTCCCACCCCTGAAGCGCTCGCTGATGCCGATCCATTACACCTGAAAGCGTTAGGGATGCCGCTCAAACGCGCTGAAGCGTTAATTCATCTGGCTCGCGCGACGCTGGATGGAACGCTTGCGACACAAGCGCCTGCCGATATCGAGCAAGGCGTCAAACATCTGCAAACGTTCCCCGGAATAGGGCGCTGGACCGCCAACTACTTTGCGCTGCGCGGCTGGCAGGCGAAAGATGTTTTTCTGCCGGATGACTATCTGATTAAACAACGTTTTGCCGGCATGACACCCGCCCAGATTCGGCGGTATGCAGAGCGCTGGAAGCCCTGGCGCTCCTATGCGTTATTACATATCTGGTATACGGATGGCTGGCAGCCGTCAGTTGATGGCGAAATGACTGGTATTCAGTAGCAGATCCAGCGGTTGGGCGTCGGCAATGATATCGCCATAAATCATATCAATCCCGATGCCAGAAAGCGCATCCATGATTAGCGGCAACTGCACCGGGCCAGCGATGGTTTTAATGTCCAGACGCTGAGCATGGCCCTGGATAATGGACACCCACATTTCGTCAATCAAGTTACCGTGGACACTGGCGCTTAGCTCGCTGTCGAGTAGAAGGTAATCAACCATGTGATACTTCAGGTTGTCAAAAAGATCTAAATCGCGACCGACATGACTTAAAATAATTCGGCATCCGCACTGTCGCAGTCGATGTAGTGTGGATATAGCCTGCGTTGGGTTTGTTTTTATCACGTTAGACGGAACGGTCAGGTGCAGCAGTCGTGGTGGTAACGGACTTCTTTGCAGTTGCCCCAGCAGTTCGTCAACAAGTTCTGTATTCAGCAATCCGGCGGCGGAAAGGGGCAGGGCAATGCTGAGTCCCTTACTGGCGACGGCCGGGGCTGCGCTCTGGAAGAACTCAGTAAATACCCGGCGGTCAAGCGCCTGATTCAATGTAGAATCGACCAGCCCGGCACGGAAAGCGTGCTCTTCAATAATTTCCCCTTCAGCTGTCCCTAAGCGTAGCGAGAGCAGCCAGAAGCTAAACGTCTCTGGTATCCGCGGGGAGGCCACGCCCCTGGCGATGATTAACATTGGATTGTGCGTAATGGTGTGTCTTTGTTCATCCAATGACAGTTGGCTTCGCGCCGCATGGGCCTCGCTTTGCTGGGGTTCATAAACGCAGACTCGCCCACGTCCACTGTTCTTCGCCGCATAACAGGCTATATCCGCCTGGGACATGACGTCGCTCGCGACATGGTTTTTTTCATCAATTAGCGTAATTCCCGCACTGGCGCCAATACGGTGCAAGCGTCCATCCCACATAAAGTGGTAATCGTTGATGGCGCTGATGATGCGACCTGAGATAAAGCGGGCGCTTTCGATATTACAATCCGGCAGCAACAGACCAAACTCGTCACCGCCAAGGCGCGCCAGCATATCGCTGGAACGCAGCATGCTGAGCATCAGTGAAGAGAGTTCGCGTAGCAGGGCATCGCCTGCGGCGTGACCAGCGCTATCGTTTACGGCTTTAAAACGATCGAGATCGATAAAAACCAATGCATGACGTTGGTGCGTGTCGTGAACCGTATGCAGTAACTGTTTTAGATGATTTTCGAAGCTGACCCGGTTTGCCAACTGCGTCAGATCGTCATGCGAGGCGCTGTAGCTAAGCTGGCGCAGCATTTTACGTGACTCGGTGACATCCTGAATCACCAGCACCGAGCCAATGCTGCCGCCATCGAGTGTGCTGAGGGGGGTGATGCTGTACTGAATGTCATAACTGTTGCCGTTGCGACAATGCAGGACGACTTCCTGCTCGATGGCCGTACGCGACATGTCAGCGCTGTAGATATTCTCCATCAGCGGTCCGTTGTCGCCGAAAGTAATACGGAGTACCGTCAGCAGCGGAATGCCGATGGCGCTTTCCTGCTGCCAGCCGCTCATCTTCTCTGCGACCGGATTCATAAAGGTCACGTTCATATCGACATCAATACAAATCACTGCTTCGCCAATCGAATCCAGCGTAATGTGCAGACGTTCTTTTTCCTGATACAACGCTTCGTTAAGCTGCTTCACCTCGGTCATATCCATATTGATGCCAAGGAAGCGTTCAACTTCACCATCTTTATTCAGTACCCGGTTTGCCAGTGAGCGGATGTGCCGCACGCCATCTTTGACCGCAATGCGAAACTCGAGCTTAAAGGGGGCCCGTGCGGCCAGCGAATCGCGAATGACATTTTTAGCATGTTCACGATCTTCGGGCACAACGCAGTCATACCAGACTTGCCAACTGGGTTTGATATGCGCAGGGACTTCATAGAGATCAAACATGCGCTTATCCCAACTGATTACGTCAGGCTGCAGCTCCCATTCCCAGATGCCAATTCCCCCGGCTTCATTGGCGAGGGTAATGCGCTCCATCAACCGTTTATTAATCCACTCGGTATGCTTCAGATCGTTAATATCCTCAACCTGCGCAATAAAGTAGAGTGGGGTATTATCGCTATTACGCACCAATGAAACGGCCAGCAAGGCCCAGACGACATCACCGGAGCGCGTGTAATAGCGTTTTTCCATGGAGTAGCTGTTGATTTCCCCGCGCGCCAGCATATCCAACTGTTCGAGATCATTGTTCAGATCTTCCGGCCAGGTTAATTGCTGGAAGGTTAGCGAACGTAGCTCATCCTGGCTGTAGCCCAGAAACTGGCACAACGCTTTATTCGCCTGGAGCCATTGCCCCTCGGTCCCCACCAGCGCCATACCAATCGCGGAATATTCCATGGCATTGCGAAAGCGCGATTCGCTTTCAGAGATATGTTTGCGTTCGGCCCGAAACGCGTACATCACCATCGTCATCATATTGGCCGGCAGCAGGATCATCAAAAACGGCAGCCAAGGCAGGCTGGTCGTCAAGTTGGGTTTTGGGATGTAGAGCAGCGAAGGGTCGGCGGCCAACATCATCGAGACCATCATTACGGTGCTGAGGAAAATTAAAAATGCCTCCATTCGCGGCAGACGAACAGCGCTCCACATCAACAGGACGATAACGCAGGTAAAAGGCCATGGAAGATACATCATGGACAGCCAACTGAGCGTCAAGGTCACCAGAAGTGTGATGACGGTTTCAAGCAGTAACCGTGGGTCGCGGTGGCGGAGCAGATAATGGGGCTTAAACAGCAAACCTAACGGCACCAGCGCCAGCGCGCCGATGGATTCTGACAGCACCCAAATAAGAAAGGTATTTAACGAGGTTTCCTTTGGCAGCAATAACCACAGTAGCAAGCCGCCCAACACGGGAGGAACCACGGCGCTGCCAAAAGCCAGGCGCGCCCAGTCGTTGAGATTTTGTAAGGGGTTGTACCAGGGCAGCAGTTTACGCAATAGCATTGCGCCAACGACAGCCTCAATAATGTTGATAGCCGTATAGGTGAAGCTAAGCGATTCACCGGGGAAGAAGAGTAAGGAAGCGCCGATATTACCAAATGAACAAGCCAGCGCAATTCCCGGCCACATCTTTCCCGCATGACGGTAAAAAGCCACCATCATGATTGACGTTGGGAACCAAAGCGGCGCCAGCTGCGCGCCGAAACGTGACAGTTCCAGCGAGAATAGCGTAAAAATGAAAGCCACCAGACCTAAACTGGCCATGCGCAGTAGAGGATGAGGTAAGGTAACTAAAACATGTTGGGATTGTTTACTCATTACCACTCTACCCAAATAGCCGATGTCGTCCGGGAGATATGCCGAATACATCTTGTTTAATCTGCGATTATGCTAGTACAAATAATTTACAATTTATACGCCAGCTGCGCATAAATTAACACTCTCAAGCTATTAATTCCTAAGGCTGATAGATAAATTTAGCACCTGCTTTAAAACTGATCATTTTAATTTGCGACAAGGAAAGCATTGGCGCAGGCTGGACTGGCATCGCGCCGCTGAAATCCCTATAATTGCCGCGTTTGGCGTTTCGACGCCGCCCTTCCTTAACATCCAGGTTAATCAGGTCGCTAAATTTATGACTGATCAGTCCCATCAGTGCGTCATTATCGGCATCGCCGGCGCATCGGCTTCCGGCAAGAGTCTTATTGCCAGCACGCTTTACCGCGAATTACGTGAACAAGTCGGTGACGAACATATTGGCGTTATTCCCGAAGACAGCTATTACAAAGATCAAAGCCATCTGTCGATGGAAGAACGTGTAAAAACCAACTACGACCATCCGAACGCGATGGATCACAGCCTGCTGTTTCAACATCTGCAGACGCTTAAACGCGGAAGTGCCATTGAACTACCCGTTTACAGTTATGTTGAGCATACACGCACGCAAGACACTATTCATATCGAACCCAAGAAAGTGATCATCCTGGAAGGCATTCTGCTGCTGACAGACGCGCGTTTGCGTGACGAGATGAACTTCTCTATTTTTGTTGATACGCCGCTGGATATATGCCTGATGCGCCGTATTAAACGGGATGTGAACGAGCGTGGCCGTTCCATGGATTCGGTGATGGCGCAATACCAAAAAACCGTACGTCCAATGTTCCTGCAATTTATTGAGCCTTCAAAACAATACGCCGACATCATCGTGCCGCGCGGGGGTAAAAACCGCATCGCCATCGATATTCTGAAGGCTAAAATCAGTCAGTTCTTTGAATAAGTTCAGCGAATTGTGTACCGTTCAGTGATAACCTGGCTCACCCTTAACGCGCCTGGCATTAAGGGGTTGAAGCACGAAAGGAGAAAGTGCCATGCGTTTATGTGACCGAGATATTGAAGCCTGGTTGGATGAAGGTCGCCTGTCGATCACTCCACGCCCTCCTGTCGAGCGAATCAATGGCGCCACGGTAGATGTGCGTCTTGGTAACAAATTCCGTACGTTCCGCGGTCATACGGCGGCGTATATCGATTTGAGTGGACCGAAAGATGAAGTCAGCGCTGCGCTGGATCGCGTGATGAGCGATGAAATCGTCCTTAAGGACGGCGAGGCATTTTTCCTGCATCCGGGGGAGCTTGCGCTGGCGGTGACGTTCGAATCCGTGACGTTGCCTTCCGATCTCGTCGGTTGGTTAGATGGACGTTCTTCATTAGCGCGTCTGGGACTGATGGTACACGTTACCGCACACCGTATCGATCCGGGCTGGTCAGGGTGCATCGTACTGGAATTTTACAACTCCGGAAAATTACCGCTGGCCCTGCGCCCTGGCATGCCAATTGGCGCGTTGAGTTTCGAACCGCTTTCCGGTCCGGCTGCGCGACCTTACAATCGTCGTCAGGATGCAAAGTATCGCGATCAGCAGGGCGCCGTTGCCAGCCGGATCGATAAAGACTGAATGTTTTCAGTCCATTGGGGATAGCATGAGACGATTTCTGACAACGCTGATGATCCTTCTGGTCGTGCTGGTGGCCGGTTTTTCTGCGTTAGTACTGTTGGTGAATCCGAATGATTTCCGCGCGTATATGGTCAAGCAGGTTGCTGTGCGTAGCGGATATCAACTGCAGTTGGATGGTCCTCTGCGTTGGCACGTATGGCCTCAGTTGAGCATCCTCTCGGGGCGCATGGCGTTGACGGCTGAAGGTGCCAGCGAACCCCTGATTCGTGCTGACAATATGCGCCTCGACGTCGCGTTGTGGCCGTTGTTGAGTCATCAGCTCAGTGTGAAGCAGGTGATGCTCAAGGGGGCTGTGATTCAACTGACCCCGCAAACTGAGGCGGTGCGTGGACAAGATGCGCCCGTTGCCCCCAAAGACAATACGTTGCCCGATCTGGCGGAAGACAAAGGATGGTCGTTTGATATCGCCCGTCTGCGCGTCGCCGACAGCGTTCTGGTATTCCAGCATGAAGACGATGAGCAGGTAACGGTTCGCGATATTCGTCTGGAGATGGAACAGGATAGCCAGCATCGCGGTACGTTTGATTTCTCCGGGCGTGTGAACCGCGATCAGCGTGACCTTGCGCTATCGTTTAACGGCACCGTCGATGCTTCCGACTACCCGCATAATTTGTCCGCTAATATTGAGCAGTTAAGCTGGCAGCTACAGGGGGCCGATCTTCCGTCGCAGGGCATTAAAGGTGAGGGACAGCTTCAGGCGCAGTGGCTGGAAGAGAAAAAACAGCTCGCGTTTAGCCAGATTCATTTAACCGCTAACGACAGCTCTCTCGCCGGGCAAGCCCAGGTGTCGTTGTTAGATAAACCAGAATGGCTCGTCGATCTGAAATTTGGTCAGCTCAATCTGGACAATCTGATTGTGCAACGCGATGCCGTGGCGGCGACAAACGGTGAGGTTCAGCAAGGGCAGAGTCAGTCGACGCTGGCGCGCCCCGTCATTGCTTCGCAGGTTGATGCCGTCTCTTACCAGGGACTCAAGGGATTTTCGGCAGACATCACGTTACAGGCTGACAAAGTATTGTGGCGTAAAATGGCGTTTGAGAATGTCTCGGCAAAAATAAATAACCAGTTCGGCTTAATGAATATCGCACAGCTGGAAGGCAAAAGTAACGGTGGACGTGTTTCGCTTCCCGGTACGTTGGACGCCAGAAAAGATGCGCCGCGAGCAGTCTTTCATCCGCGGCTGGAAGGCGTAGAAATAGGCGCTATCCTCAAAGCCTTCAATTACCCCATCGCGCTGACCGGCAAGCTGTCACTGGCGGGAGATTTTTCCGGCTCGGATATTGACGCCCAGGCGTTTCGCCATAGTTGGCAAGGCCAGGCTCATGTCGAAATGAGTGATACGCGAATGGAAGGGATGAACTTCCAGCAGATGATACAACAAGCCGTAGAACGCAGCGGCGGTGATGTGAAATCACAGCAAAATCTGGATAACGTCACCCGTCTGGATCGCTTTGTCACCGATATGACGCTGGATAACGGCGAGGTTACGCTGGATAACATGGCCGGTGAGTCGGCGATGCTTGCGCTGACTGGCAAGGGGACGTTAGACCTGGTGAAGCAGAATTGCGACACGCTGTTTAACATTCGCGTGCTGGGCGGTTGGGATGGCGAAAGCAAGCTGATTAAGTTCCTGAAAGCCACGCCGGTTCCTCTCAGGGTTTATGGCCAGTGGCAGGCGCTGAACTATAACTTGCAGGTCGATCAGTTGCTGCGTAAGCATCTGCAGGATGAAGCGAAACGTCGTCTGAACGATTGGGCCGATCGCAATAAAGACTCCCGCAACGGTAAAGATGTTAAAAAGTTGCTGGATAAACTCTGATTCACATTGCCGGATGGCAGCTAATGCGCCATCCGGCGGGTGATTTACACCTCGTAATCCATCTCTTCTTCACCGTGTAGCGGTATCAACTGGACTTTTTGCACGCGATGGTTTTCCACCTGCAGAGTTTTTAGTCGGTAGTCGCCAACCTGAACTTCCTCTCCGGTTTTTGGAATACGCTGTAAATATTCCATCAAAAGCCCGGCAATGGTGTGATATTCACGTTTTTCATCTAACGGAATAGGGACGTACTGCACCAGATCTTCCAGCGGCATGTGACCGTTAGCTGTCCACGAACCATCGGCATTTTTCTGGATATCATGGCGGGCATCAATCTCCTCTACCTCATTTGGCAGATTACCGGCGATGGTTTCCATTACGTCACTGAGCGTTACGATCCCTTCGACAGAACCAAATTCATCTGCAATAAAAGCGAAGTGCGTGCGGGCATTACGGAACTGCTCCAGCGCCGGAAGCAGCGGCAGGGTTTCCGGGAACACCAGCGGCTGACGAATCAGGGCGCGTAAGTCGAGCGCCTCGCCGCGCAGAGACTGCTGCAGCAGATCGATGACATGCACTACGCCCAGCAGCTCTTCCTCCTCGTCTTCCCCGGTAACAACCAGGCGCGTATGCTGATTTTTTTCCAGTAAAGCGCGAATTTCTGCTTCGGGTGCGTTGAGATCGACGTGTTCAATGTCGTGGCGTGAGGTCATGATGCTGCTGACGGTACGCTGATTAAGATTCAGTACGCGCTCAATCATCCGCCGTTCCTGAGGCGCAAAAATCTGCCCTTCCTGATGATCCGCCAGCATAGCAGCGGTTTCGGCATCCAGTTCGGCATCTTCTTTTTGACCGCTCAGCAGCCTCATCACCGCCTCCGCAGTGCGCTGACGCAAGGTATGGTTGGCTGACAGGAAGCGACGACGGTTAAAGATTGCCAGCTGGTTCAAGGCTTCGATCATAACCGAGAAGCCGATAGCGGCGTACAGGTAACCTTTCGGGATATGGAAACCGAACCCTTCGGCGACCAGGCTGAAACCAATCATCAGCAGGAAGCTTAGGCACAGAATGACGATGGTTGGGTGGCTGTTGACAAAGCGAGTCAACGACTTACTGGCGAGCATCATCAGGCTGATGGCGATAATCACCGCCGCCATCATCACCGCCAGGTGATCGACCATCCCGACGGCGGTAATGACGGAATCCAGAGAGAAGATGGCGTCAAGCACCACAATTTGCGCGACCACTCCCCAGAACTTAGCGCCTTTACGCTGGGTGGGATTGTCGCTGTCTTTGCCTTCCAGCCGTTCGTTTAGCTCCATTGTGGCTTTAAACAACAGGAAGAAACCGCCAAACAGCATAATCAGATCGCGCGCACTGAAACTGAGGCCGCGAATGCTGAACAGTGGCGTTGTCAGCGTCACCAGCCAGGATATTGATGCCAGTAGCAGCAGTCGCATGACCATCGCCAGCAGGAGCCCGGTAATACGCGCCTTATCCCGCTGGGCAGGAGGGAGTTTCTCCGCGAGGATGGCAATAAAAACAAGATTATCAATGCCAAGAACAAGTTCGATCACGATTAGCGTGACGAGTCCGGCCCAGATTGACGGATCGGCAATCCATTCCATAGTAAATGCTATACCCATAGTTGTATGACAATTGTCACAATTCGATCATGGGTAAAACTGGCGGAAAATGCAATGCCGGAAAGGGATTTCTCTGGCGGTTATATCAGGATGCCTGCGGGATAATAGCCGTAATGTAACTACAGGAAATAAATTTCTTTAGCCAATTATATTTAGGAAATATCGCAGGTGGCGTATTTATTTAGTCATGCTGTCAATATCGATAAAATCCTAAAAACATATAAATTCCACGCTTAATATTAATCTTAAAAGCAAGTGAACGGAGGCTTGTTATCTTGCCTGCTATTCACTTAGCTGCAACAATTCTTGCGGTAATAATCAAAAGATAATATTTCCTCATTAATCGGTGACGTTATTCCCGATGCGTTGCTGTTCTGAATATGATGAAAATAAAGGAGAAGATAAAAATTTAAATTAATCAGTGCATTGGTAGCTAATGAAGCCAGGGGCGGTAGCGTGTCTGGTCACCTGAAAACAAGCCTAAATTATTCTGTCAAGAGACCGCAGATGAATCCATTATTTTTAGGACTGATGCCAGTTAAATTCCTTTTCAATTAACGGCAAGGTAAATGTGTACAGGCGAAGCCACTATTTAGAACGCACGTGATAATTACTCTGCCAAAGTGATAAATAATCAATGATGAACTCCAAACTTAAATTGATACCAGTCCTGGTATCGGTAATCTTGATAAACGGTTGTACCGTGCTTCCGGGCAGCAATATGTCTACGATGGGCAAAGATGTGATTAAACAGCAGGACGCTGATTTTGATATCAATCGGATGGTGAATGTTTATCCACTGACCCCGCGACTGGTCGAGCAATTACGTCCTCGTCCGAATGTTGCACAGCCTAACATGTCGCTGGAGCAGGAGATTGCAGGATATCAGTATCGGGTCGGTCCAGGCGATGTCCTGAATGTGACCGTCTGGGATCATCCTGAACTAACAACCCCGGCCGGGCAGTATCGTAGCTCAAGCGATACCGGCAACTGGGTGCAGCCTGATGGCACCATGTTTTACCCCTACATTGGCAAAGTCAGCGTGGTGGGAAAAACGCTGGCAGAAATTCGTAGTGATATTACCGGGCGCTTAGCGAAGTACATTGCTGACCCGCAGGTGGACGTTAATATCGCCGCTTTCCGCTCGCAGAAGGCTTATGTCTCCGGGCAGGTGAATAAATCTGGCCAGCAGGCCATCACCAACGTACCGCTTACCATTCTTGATGCCATTAACGCCGCAGGTGGTCTCACCGAGGCGGCTGACTGGCGCAATGTTGTACTGACTCACAAAGGGCAGGAGCAACGAATTTCACTGCAAGCGCTGATGCAAAATGGCGACCTGAGCCAGAACCGTCTGCTCTATCCTGGCGACATTCTGTTTGTTCCGCGTAATGACGATTTGAAAGTCTTCGTGATGGGGGAAGTGAAGAAGCAGAGCACCCTCAAAATGGATTTCAGCGGTATGACGCTCACCGAAGCGCTTGGCAATGCGGAAGGTATCGATCTGACCACCTCCAACGCCAGCGGCATTTTCGTTATTCGTCCGTTGAAAGGCGAAAGCGGGCACAACGGCAAGATCGCCAATATCTATCAGCTTGATATGTCCGATGCGACTTCGCTGGTGATGGCGACGTCATTCCGACTCCAGCCTTACGATGTGGTGTATGTCACGACCGCGCCGGTTGCCCGCTGGAACCGTTTGATCAATCAGTTGCTGCCGACCATTAGCGGTGTTCGCTATATGACGGACACGGCCAGCGACCTTCACAACTGGTAATCGTCATGTTTAACAAAATATTGGTTGTCTGTGTGGGGAACATTTGCCGTTCCCCGACGGCAGAACGCTTGTTAAGGAAGTTTCATCCGGCGTTGACGGTCTCTTCTGCAGGTCTAGGGGCGCTGGTGGGTAAAGGTGCGGATCCCTGTGCTATTAGCGTCGCGCAGGCGCACAACCTGTCACTGGAAAATCATTGTGCCCGCCAGATCTCAGGACGCATGTGCCGGGAGTATGACCTGATCCTGACCATGGAAAAACGCCATATTTCAGCCCTGTGCGAAATGGTGCCGGAGATGCGCGGCAAAGTGATGCTTTTTGGTCACTGGGACAGCGAACGTGAAATTCCCGACCCATACCGTAAAAGTCGGGATGCGTTTGACGCGGTGTACGCATTACTTGAACGGTCTGCCCGCCAGTGGGCTCAGGCATTGAACGCGGAGCAGGGAAAACAATGACAGAAAAAGTAAAACAGTCTGCCGCGCCGGTTACGGGCAATGATGAAATCGATATTGGTCGTCTGGTAGGAACGGTGGTGGAAGCTCGCTGGTGGGTGCTTGGTATTACGGCGACGTTTGCGTTATGTGCGGCGGTCTACACGCTGTTTGCCACGCCGATCTACAGTGCGGATGCGCTGGTGCAAATTGAGCAAAATACCGGGAATTCCCTGGTGCAGGATATTGGCTCGGCGTTGTCGAATAAACCGCCGGCTTCGGAAGCGGAAATTCAGCTCATTCAGTCACGGCTGGTACTGGGAAAAACGGTAGACGATCTCAATCTGGATATCGCGGTGACGAAAGATACATTTCCGATTTTTGGCGCAGGCTGGGATCGGTTGATGGGGCGCCAGAATGAAACCGTTAATGTCACCACCTTTACGCTGCCAAAGGCGATGAAGGAACAGACTTTTACGCTAAGCGTGTTGAACGATAAAAGTTATCAATTAGTCAGTGATGGGGGATTTAGCGCCCGCGGTCAGGTTGGGCAATTGTTGAATCACGATGGCGTGACGATGCTGGTTGAGGCGATTCATGCCAGCCCTGAGAGCCAATTTACCGTCAGCAAATTTTCCACATTGGGCATGATTAACACCCTGCAAAATAACCTGATGGTGACAGAAACCGGCAAAGATACTGGCGTATTGAGCCTGGCTTTTACCGGCGAAGACCGCGAACAAATCCGCCAGATCCTCGACAGTATTACCCGCAACTATCTGCAACAAAACGTAGAACGTAAGTCAGAAGAGGCCGCTAAAAGCCTGGCGTTTCTGGCAAAACAGTTGCCTGAGGTGCGTAACCGGCTGGACGTTGCCGAAAATAAGCTGAATGCCTTCCGTCAGGATAAAGACTCCGTGGATTTGCCGCTGGAAGCTAAAGCGGTGCTCGATTCCATGGTAAATATCGATGCGCAGCTCAACGAACTGACCTTTAAAGAAGCGGAAATCTCCAAGTTATTCACCAAAGCGCACCCGGCGTATCGCACATTGCTGGAAAAACGCCAGGCGCTGGAAGATGAGAAAAGCAAGCTGAACGGGCGTGTTACGGCAATGCCGAAAACGCAGCAGGAAATTGTCCGGCTGACCCGCGATGTGGAGTCCGGTCAGCAGGTCTATATGCAGCTGTTAAATAAGCAACAGGAACTGAAGATCACCGAGGCGAGTACGGTCGGAGATGTGCGCATCGTCGATCCCGCGATTGCCCAGCCAGGCGTGCTGAAGCCGAAAAAGGCGTTGATTATTCTCGGTAGCATTATTCTTGGTTTGATGCTTTCGGTGGTGGGCGTATTGCTGCGTTCCCTGTTTAATCGCGGCATTGAAAGCCCGCAGGCGCTGGAAGAGCATGGCATCAGCGTTTATGCCAGCATCCCGCTTTCAGAATGGCAAAAAGCGCGCGATAACGTTCAGACGATTAAAGGTGTGAAGCGTTACAAACAAACCCAGTTACTGGCGGTGGGGAATCCAACGGATCTCGCCATAGAAGCGGTCCGTAGCCTGCGTACCAGTCTGCACTTCGCCATGATGCAGGCGCGCAACAACGTGTTGATGCTGACCGGCGTCAGCCCGTCGATAGGTAAAACATTTGTCTGCGCTAACCTGGCGGCGGTCATTAGCCAGACCCACAAGCGCGTGCTGTTGATCGACTGTGACATGCGCAAAGGCTATACCCACGAACTGCTGGGTACCAGTAACGTCAACGGTCTGTCCGAGATCCTCGTCGGTAAGGGGGATATCTCCTCCAGCGCGAAACCGACCTCCATTGCGAATTTTGATCTGATCCCTCGCGGACAAATACCCCCTAATCCATCTGAGCTTCTGATGAGTGAACGCTTTGGCGAACTGATTACGTGGGCCAGCGAGCACTATGACCTGGTCCTGATAGATACCCCGCCAATACTGGCGGTGACCGATGCGGCAATTGTTGGCCGCCATGTCGGCACCACGCTGATGGTGGCGCGTTATGCGGTCAATACGCTGAAAGAGGTGGAAACCAGCCTGAGTCGGTTTGAGCAAAATGGCATTCAGGTTAAAGGGGTGATCCTGAACTCGATCTTCCGCCGTGCCAGTGGCTATCAGGATTACGGTTACTACGAATACGAGTACACGTCGGATTCGAAATAGATAACGAACAGCAACGCATATCGAATGTAGGCCTGATAAGCGTAGCGCCATCAGGCAACTTTATTTGGGAAACGAAAATGACGACAGAAAACCCACTCATTTCAATTTATATGCCAACCTGGAATCGCCAACAGCTGGCCATTCGGGCGATTAAATCGGTGTTGCGCCAGGACTATCCTCACTGGGAGATGATCATCGTGGATGACTGTTCTTCCTCGTATGAGCAACTACAGCAGTTCGTTGAGGAACTGAACGACCCACGCGTGTGCTATACGCATAACGCGACGAACTCTGGGGCCTGCGCGGTACGCAATCAGGCCATCATGCAGGCTAATGGGCAATATATTACGGGTATTGATGATGATGATGAATGGACGCCGAATCGCCTGAGCGTGTTTCTGCAGCATCGTCATCAACTGGTTACGCACGCGTTTCTGTATGCCAATGATTATGTTTGTGAAGGCGAAGTGTATTCGCAACCGGCCAGTCTGCCGCTCTATCCGAAGTCAGTTTACTCCCGACGCAAGTTTTACAAGCGCAATATTATTGGTAATCAGGTGTTTACGTGGGCATGGCGTTTTAAAGCATGCCTGTTCGATACCACACTGAAAGCCGCGCAGGATTACGACATTTTTCTCAGGATGGTGGTGGCGTACGGCAAACCGTGGAAGGTCAAAGAGGCGACGCAGATCCTGCATGTGAACCACGGTGAGATGCGCATTACCTCGTCACCGCATAAATTCTCCGGCTACTTTCAGTTCTATCGTAAGCACAAAGGTAAATTTGACCGGGCGAGTAAGAAATATCAGCTGTTTACGCTCTATCAGATCCGCAATAAACGAATGAACTGGCGCACGCTGCTGACGTTGCTTTCCATTCGCAACAGTAAGCGTCTGGCCGACGGACTGCGAGGACGCTAAGTATGCTGGAAGATTTACGTGCGAACGGCTGGAGTCTGCGCCCCTGCTGCATGGTAGTGGCCTATCGGATTGCCCATTTTTGCTCCGTCTGGCGTAAAAAAAATATCTTGAACAACCTGTGGGCTGCGCCGGTGCTGGTGTTGTATCGCCTGATCACTGAATGCCTGTTTGGTTATGAAATTCAGGCCGCTGCATCTATCGGTCGTCGTTTCACTATCCATCATGGTTATGGCGTAGTGATCAATAAACACGTGGTGGCAGGGGACGATTTAACCCTGCGCCACGGTGTCACCATTGGCAATCCTGGCGGCAAAGATTTGTCCTGTCCGGTCATCGGTAACGGTGTCGAACTGGGGGCCAACGTCACTGTGCTCGGCGATGTCGCTATTGGCGATAACGTGACCATTGGCGCCGGGAGCGTGGTAGTGGATAGCATCCCTGACAACACGCTGGTGGTGGGCGAGAAAGCACGAGTGAAGGTAACAAAATGAATATCTTACAATTTAATGTGCGACTCGCAGAGGGTGGAGCGGCAGGTGTGGCGTTAGATCTGCATCTTCGCGCGCTGGCGAAAGGGTTGACGTCACGCTTTGTGTACGGCTATGGCAAAGGCGGCAAGAAAAGCGCCAGCCACGGTAATTATCCGCATGTTATCAAACATACGCCGCGCCTGACGTCGGCGGCGAATATTGCGCTATTTCGTTTCGCTAACCGCGACCTGTTTGGCAATCTTAACAGTTTATATCGTACGGTGACCCGCACATCCGGCCCGCTGGTACTGCATTTTCATGTGCTGCACAGTTACTGGTTGAACCTGGAAGAGGTCGTGACCTTTTGTGAAAAGGTGAAGGCGCATAAACCGGACATCACCTTTGTCTGGACGCTGCACGATCACTGGAGCGTGACCGGGCGTTGCGCTTTCACAGACGGGTGTGAAAGCTGGAAAACCGGCTGCCAGAAATGCCCGACGTTAAGCAATTATCCGCCGGTAAAAATCGACAAAGCCCATCAGCAGGTGCCCGCTAAGCGGCAGAGGTTTCGCGACATGTTAGCGCTTGGCTGCCAGTTTATCTCTCCCAGCCAGCATGTGGCCGACGCGTTCAACAGTCTGTATGGCATGGGGCGCTGCCGCATTATTAACAACGGTATTGATGTGGCAACCGAAGCCATTCTTGCCGAACTGCCCGCCAGACATGAACCACACGGCAGACCGAAAATCGCGGTGGTGGCTCATGACCTGCGCTATGACGGTAAAACCAATCAGCGCCTGGTGCAGGAGATGATGGCGCTCGGGGAAAAAATTGAGCTGCATACCTTCGGCAAATTTTCTCCCTTTGCTGGCGATAACGTCATCAATCATGGCTTCGAAAGCGATAAGCGAACGTTGATGAGTGCGCTTAACGAGATGGATGGACTGGTGTTCAGCTCCCGCGTTGATAATTACCCGCTGATTCTGTGCGAAGCGCTTTCCATCGGGGTACCGGTGATTGCTACGCACAGCGAGGCGGCACAAGAGGTACTGGCGAAAGCGGGCGGCAAAACGTTCAGTGAAGCGGATGTATTGCGGCTGGTACAACTGAAAAAATCAGACATTGCGCAGGCGGTATTCGACACGTCGCTTGCCGCGTTCAGCCAGCGCAGCCGGGTGGCATACAGTGGACAACAGATGCTGGAGGAATATGTCTCGTTCTATCAGAATCTGTAGCTATCTGCTGCTACCGCTGCTTTATCTGCTGGTTAACGTCAAACTTGCCCAACTTGGCGAGAGCTTCCCGATAACGATTGTCACATTCTTGCCCGTTCTGCTGTTGCTGTTTGTCGAGCGCATCAATATTAAAAAATTAATGATTGCGCTGGGCGTGGGGGGAGGATTGACGGCGTTTAACTACCTGTTCGGTCAATCGCTGAATGCCAGTAAGTACGTCACGTCCGCGATGCTGTTTGTCTATACCGTGGTGATTATTGGCATGGTGTGGAGTATTCGCTTCAAAACCATTTCGCCGCATAACTATATTAAGATCCTGCGCTTTTTCTGGCTGGTTGTCGGGCTGGTGGTAGGGTTAGCGGCAGTTGAAATGGCGCAGATCATTCTCAGCGGCGGCAGCAGTTTAATGGAAGTTATTTCGAAATATCTTATTTACAGTAACAGCTATGTTCTGAACTTTATTAAGTTTGGCGGAAAACGCACCACTGCGCTTTATTTCGAACCGGCATTCTTCGCTCTGGCGTTAATCTCAATTTGGCTCAGTATCAAACAGTTTGGTATCAAAACGCCTAAGTCCGATGCTATGATTCTGGCAGGGATAATATTATCAGGGTCGTTTTCCGGGGTGATGACGTTTATTTTGTTTTATCTCCTGGAGTGGGCGTTTCAGTACCTGAATAAGGATGCGATTAAAAAGAAGTTGCCGCTGGCGATAATCTCATTAAGCGTGTTTTTAGTCGGTGTGATATTTGCGTTTCCGTACATCGCAACGCGCCTTGGGGATTTAGGCACCGAGGGGTCATCATCGTATTATCGAATCGTGGGGCCGCTAGTGATGGTCGGTTATTCGTTAATGCATGTTGATGGCGTAGTAAGATTCGGTTCGCTTTATGAATATGTCGCGTCATTCGGAATTTTTAACGGTGCGGATGTGGGTAAAACGATAGACAATGGTTTGTATCTGCTGATTATTTATTTTTCGTGGTTCGCCGTGATATTAACCCTGTGGTACATGGGGAAAGTCATGAAGATGATGATCACTGCTTTTGGTGATAATCAGAATTATCGGGTGCAGCTATATCTTTTTACGCCGCTGTCGCTGTTTTTTACAGGGTCAGTATTTAGTCCGGAATACGCGTTTTTAATTGTGTGTCCGTTTATTTTGCGCAAGGCGCTGAATATCGCGAGGTAAATCACATGCTGCTTAGTATTATTACCGTCGCCTTTCGCAATCTGGAAGGGATCGTCAAAACTCACGCCTCGCTGGCACACCTGGCGCAGGCAGGCGATATCAGTTTTGAGTGGATTGTTGTTGATGGCGGCTCCTCTGACGGTACGTCGGCGTTTCTTGAAGGTCTCGGTGGAGAGCACCGGTTACGGTTTGTCAGCGAACCGGATAACGGCATTTATGATGCGATGAACAAAGGCATTGCGATGGCGCGCGGGCGCTTTGCGCTGTTCCTCAATTCCGGGGATATTCTGCATGCCGATGCGGCTCAGTTCATCCGCCAGTTAAAAACGCAGAGTGATAAAGCCATGGTTATCGGCGACGCGTTGCTGGATTTTGGCAATGGCAACAAAATTAAGCGCCGGGCAAAGCCGGGTTGGTATATTTATCACAGCCTGCCAGCCAGCCATCAGGCCATCTTTTTTCCGCTCTCAGGACTGAATGTCTGGCGCTATGATTTGCAATATAAAATATCGTCAGATTACGCGCTGGCTGCCAGACTATATAAATCTGGTTACGCTTTCAAAAAACTGGACGGGCTGGTGTCGGAGTTTTCGATGGGCGGAGTGTCAACGACGAATAATCTGGAATTATGCCGCGATGCAAAAAAAGTTCAGCGGCAGATATTACATATGCCAGGTTTTTTGACTGGGGTTTCTGAATATTTACGGCTGCGTACAACCGGTAAAACAAAAACCTTATATGGCAAAACGTAAGGGCACATTATGCAGGATTTAAGCGGCTTCAACGTGCCGAAAGGTTTTCGCGGTAGCGGTGTCATTAAAGTGCAATTATGGTGGGCGGTACAGGCAACACTGTTTCGCTGGTCACCCCAGGTAATGTATCGCTGGCGTGCGTTTTTATTACGAATATTCGGTGCGAAAATAGGAAAAAACGTAGTTATTCGACCTTCAGTAAAAATTACTTATCCGTGGAAATTAACCCTGGGAGATTATGCCTGGGTGGGTGATGACGCGGTTTTATATACGTTGGGTAATATTACGATTGGCGCACACGCGGTTATTTCGCAAAAAAGTTATTTATGTACCGGAAGTCATGATTACGCCAGCCAATATTTTGATATTAACGCCACACCGATTGTGGTTGGCGATAAATGCTGGCTGGCGACAGATGTCTTTGTCGCGCCAGGCGTGACGATTGGCGATGGCACCGTCGTTGGAGCACGCAGCAGCGTATTTAAATCGCTGCCAGCAAATGTCGTTTGTCGGGGAAACCCCGCAGTAGTCACGCGCGAACGCGTCGAGAAAGTTACTCCCTGAGGGGATCATTTAAGAGGTAATAACATGTCAAAAGTCGCTCTCATCACTGGCGTAACCGGGCAGGATGGTTCTTACCTGGCAGAATTCCTGCTGGAAAAAGGGTATGAAGTGCACGGCATTAAGCGTCGCGCTTCATCATTCAACACCGAACGTGTGGACCATATCTACCAGGATCCACATTCAAGCAACCCCAAATTCCATCTGCACTATGGCGATTTAACGGATTCATCCAACCTGACCCGTATTTTAAAAGAGGTCCAACCGGATGAGGTCTATAACCTGGGCGCCATGAGTCATGTCGCGGTGTCGTTTGACTCACCGGAATACACCGCGGACGTCGATGCAATAGGTACGTTGCGTTTGCTGGAGGCTATCCGCTTCCTTGGTCTGGAAAAGAAGACCCGTTTCTATCAGGCCTCCACCTCAGAACTCTACGGCCTGGTACAGGAAATTCCGCAGAAAGAGACCACGCCGTTTTACCCGCGTTCGCCCTATGCGGTGGCTAAGCTCTACGCCTACTGGATTACCGTTAACTACCGCGAATCTTACGGTATGTATGCCTGTAACGGCATCCTGTTTAACCACGAATCTCCACGCCGTGGTGAAACTTTCGTCACCCGTAAAATCACCCGCGCCATTGCCAACATCGCTCAGGGCCTGGAGTCGTGCCTGTACCTGGGCAACATGGATTCGCTGCGTGACTGGGGGCATGCCAAAGATTACGTCAGGATGCAGTGGATGATGCTGCAGCAGGATCAGCCGGAAGATTTCGTCATTGCCACCGGCGTGCAATATTCCGTGCGTCAGTTTGTAGAAATGGCGGCGGCGCAACTGGGTATCAAACTGCGTTTTGAAGGTGAAGGCGTGAATGAAAAAGGCATTGTGGTTTCCGTGACCGGACACGATGCGCCAGGCGTGAAACCCGGGGACGTGATAATCGCCGTCGATCCGCGCTATTTCCGTCCGGCAGAAGTAGAAACGCTATTGGGCGACCCGGCCAGAGCACATGAAAAACTTGGCTGGAAACCGGAAATTACGCTGCGCCAGATGATCTCTGAAATGGTCGCTAACGACCTTGAAGCAGCGAAGAAACATTCCCTGCTGAAGTCGCACGGTTACGAGGTTGCCATCGCGCTGGAGTACTGAGGATGAAGAAACAACGTATTTTTGTGGCGGGCCATCGCGGGATGGTGGGGGCCGCCATCGTAAGACAGCTGGCCCAACGAGATAATGTCGAACTGGTGCTGCGTACCCGAGATGAGCTTAACCTGCTGGATGGAGACGCGGTGCGTCACTTCTTCGCCGCTGAACGTATTGACCAGGTGTACCTGGCGGCGGCAAAAGTGGGTGGGATCGTGGCCAATAACACTTATCCCGCTGATTTTATTTACGAAAATATGATGATTGAGAGCAACATTATTCATGCGGCGCATCTGCATAACGTGAATAAACTGCTGTTTCTCGGATCATCCTGTATTTATCCCAAACATGCTAGCCAGCCAATAGCCGAAAGCGAACTCTTGCAGGGGCAACTGGAGCCAACCAACGAGCCGTATGCGATTGCCAAAATAGCCGGCATCAAGCTGTGTGAATCGTATAACCGTCAGTATGGCCGTGATTATCGCTCGGTGATGCCGACGAATTTGTACGGGCCGCATGACAACTTTCATCCAAGCAATTCGCATGTGATCCCGGCGCTGCTGCGCCGCTTTCACGAAGCCTGCGAGCAAAATGCGCCGGATGTGGTGGTGTGGGGAAGCGGCACGCCGATGCGCGAGTTTCTGCATGTGGATGATATGGCGGCGGCCAGCATCCACGTAATGGAGCTGGCTCATGAAGTCTGGCAGGAATATACCCAGCCGATGCTGTCGCATATCAATGTGGGTACCGGCGTGGACTGCACCATCCGTGAACTGGCCCAGACCATTGCCAAGGTAGTGGGTTACAAGGGGCGCGTGGTGTTTGACGCCAGCAAACCGGACGGGACGCCGCGCAAATTACTCGACGTTACGCGTTTGCATCAGTTGGGCTGGTATCACGAGATATCACTTGAGGCAGGGCTTGCCAGCACCTGGCAGTGGTTCCTTGAAAACCAGCAGCGTTATCGGGGGTAAGCATGTTTTTACGTCATGAGGATTTTGCCACCGTCGTACGTTCAACCCCGCTGATTTCTATCGACTTGATCGTGGAAAACGCCGAGGGAGAGTTTCTGCTCGGTAAGCGTCTCAATCGTCCGGCGCAGGGCTACTGGTTCGTTCCCGGCGGTCGTGTGCAAAAAGATGAATCGCTACATGCGGCTTTTGAACGGCTGACTGAAGCTGAGTTGGGGTTGCGTCTACCGCTGTCCACCGCTGAGTTTTATGGTGTCTGGCAGCACTTCTATGACGACAACTTTTCCGGGGATGATTTCTCAACGCATTACATCGTGCTGGGATTTCGTCTGCGCGTATCAGAAAACGACCTGCAACTGCCTGATGCACAACATGATGCCTACCGCTGGCTGGCGGCGACAGAGATTCAGGCCAGTGACAGCGTACACGCCAACAGCCGGGCTTACTTCTGCCAGGCAAGCCAGAGCGGAGTACCTGGGCTATGAGGATCCTGGTGTATGGCATTAACTACTCGCCGGAGCTGACCGGTATTGGCAAGTACACCGGTGAAATGGTGGAGTGGATGGTGCAACAAGGTCATGACGTGCGGGTGATCACCGCACCGCCTTATTATCCGCAATGGAAAGTTAATGGTCGCTATTCATCCTGGCGCTATCGTCGCGAGGAGGGGGATGCCACCGTCTGGCGTTGTCCGCTGTATGTGCCTGAGCAACCCTCAACGCTCAAGCGCCTTCTGCATTTGGGCAGTTTCGCCCTGAGCAGTTTCTTCCCGCTGCTGGCGCAACGTCGCTGGAAACCGGATCGCATCATCGGCGTGGTGCCGACGCTGTTTTGTACGCCGGGGATGCGCTTGCTGGCAAAACTCAGCGGCGCGCGCACGCTGCTGCACATTCAGGATTATGAAGTCGATGCCATGTTGGGACTTGGCATGGCAGGCAAAGGCAAGCGCGGTATGGTGGCGAAACTGGCCAGCGTGTTTGAACGCAGTGGTTTGCACAGCGTGGACAATATTTCGACGATTTCCCGTTCCATGATGCGCAAAGCCATGGAAAAAGGCGTTGCGCCACGCAAGGTTATTTTCTTTCCCAACTGGTCGGAAGTGGCGCGCTTTCGTGACGTGACCGACGCCGATGCTTTGGCGTTGCGCCAGAAACTGGGATTGCACGCGGATCAAAAAATCATTCTCTACTCGGGCAATATCGGTGAAAAGCAGGGGCTTGAGAGCGTCATCGACGCGGCGGCCCAGTTGAGTGAGCAACCCTGGCTGTTTGCGATCGTCGGGCAGGGCGGGGGCAAAGCGCGACTGGAGACTATGGTCAGCGAACGCGACCTGCGCAACGTAATGTTCTTTCCGCTGCAATCTTATGAAGCGCTGCCTGCGCTGCTCAAGCTCGCGGACTGTCATCTGGTCGTACAAAAGCGTGGTGCGGCGGATGCAGTACTGCCGTCCAAACTGACTAATATCCTCGCCGTTGGCGGTAACGCGGTGATTACCGCTGAGCCTGAGACCGAATTGGGTCAGTTGTGTGACGCTCATCCTGGCATCGCTGTGTGTGTCGAGCCGGAATCAGTCAATGCGCTGGTTGGCGGGATTCAACAGGCGCTAACCATGCCAAAAGTTAACACGGTGGCACGTGAGTATGCCGAACGCACGTTGGATAAAGAAAACGTGCTGAATCAATTTATTGCTGATATTCGGGGTACATGATGAGTCAAAACAAACTCTTTCCGGTAGTCATGGCCGGTGGCTCGGGTAGCCGTTTATGGCCGCTGTCCCGCGTACTGTATCCAAAGCAGTTCCTGTGTCTGAAAGGCGATCTCACCATGTTGCAGACGACGATTTGCCGTCTGAACGGTGTGGAGTGCGAAAGCCCGGTTGTTATCTGTAATGAACAACACCGTTTTATCGTTGCGGAACAGTTACGGCAACTGCACAAACTGACCGAGAACATTATTCTCGAACCAGCCGGACGCAACACTGCGCCAGCCATAGCGCTGGCTGCGCTGGCGGCAAAACGTCAGTGTCCGGGTGACGATCCGCTGCTACTGGTGCTGGCGGCCGATCATATGATTGCCGACGAAGAGGCATTTCGCGAAGCGGTTCGCAATGCGATGCCGTATGCCAGTGCGGGTAAGCTGGTGACGTTTGGTATCGTCCCGGACCAACCGGAGACTGGCTACGGCTATATCCGTCGAGGCGAGGTTTCACCGTCGAATACTGACGCGGTGGCTTTTGAGGTGGCGCAGTTTGTTGAAAAACCCAATCTGGAAACCGCACAGGCGTATGTGGCAAGCGGCGACTACTACTGGAACAGCGGGATGTTCCTGTTCCGGGCAGGCCGTTACCTGGAAGAATTGAAAAAGTATCGTCCCGATATTCTTGAGGCCTGCGAAAACGCCATGAGCACCGTCGACCCCGATCTCGATTTTATTCGCGTTGATGAACAGGCGTTTCTCGCCTGCCCGGAAGAGTCTGTGGACTATGCGGTAATGGAACGTACGGCCGATGCGGTGGTGATGCCTATGAATGCAGGCTGGAGCGATGTCGGCTCCTGGTCATCATTGTGGGAAATCAGCGCCCATACTGCTGAAGGTAATGTGCATCACGGCGATGTCATTAGCCACAAAACGGAAAACAGCTACGTCTATGCCGAATCCGGGTTGGTGACGACCGTCGGGGTGAAAGATCTGGTGGTGGTGCAGACCAAAGACGCGGTACTGATTGCCGATCGCAACGCGGTACAGGATGTCAAAAAAGTGGTGGAGAAAATTAAAGCTGACGGGCGCCATGAGCACCACATTCACCGCGAAGTTTATCGTCCGTGGGGCAAATATGACTCCATTGATGCCGGAGACCGTTACCAGGTCAAGCGAATTACCGTCAAGCCTGGCGAGGGATTGTCCGTGCAGATGCATCATCATCGGGCTGAGCACTGGGTTGTGGTTGCAGGCACCGCGAAAGTGACAATTAATGATGATATCAAACTGCTCGCTGAAAACGAGTCTGTCTATATTCCGCTGGGAGCGACCCACTGTCTGGAGAACCCCGGAAAAATCCCGCTCGATCTGATTGAAGTACGCTCCGGATCTTACCTCGATGAGGATGATGTGGTGCGGTTTGCGGACAGATACGGGCGCGCCTGATGCCGGATGCGCTTATCCGGCCTGCAACAGCGTAGGCTCGGTAAGGGAAGCGCACCGGGCAATGCATTAACACTTATTAAAAAGGCTCATTAAGAGTCAGGGCCTCCTGTTGCCTGAAAAAGGGTAAATCATGACAAAACTGACCTGTTTTAAAGCGTATGACATCCGCGGCCGACTGGGCGAAGAGTTAAATGAAGAGATTGCGTGGCGTATTGGCCGCGCTTACGGCGAGTTTCTGCAGCCGAAAACCATCGTCCTCGGTGGCGATGTCCGCCTGACCAGCGAGGCGCTGAAGCTGGCGCTGGCGAAAGGCCTGCAGGATGCAGGGGTGGATGTGCTGGATATTGGCATGTCGGGCACCGAAGAGATTTATTTCGCCACTTTCCATCTTGGCGTTGATGGCGGCATTGAAGTGACCGCCAGCCATAATCCGCTGGATTACAACGGCATGAAGCTGGTGCGGGAAGGGGCGCGGCCCATCAGCGGCGATACCGGTCTGCGCGACGTGCAGCGTCTGGCGGAAGCGAATGACTTCCCGGCGGTTGATGAGAGCAGACGTGGCCGCTACCAGCGGATCAATCCTCGCGATGCCTACATCGACCACCTGCTGGGTTATATCAATCCCGGCAACCTGAAACCGATGAAGCTGGTGCTCAATTCCGGTAACGGCGCGGCAGGCCCGGTGGTGGATGCCATTGAAGCCCGTTTTAAGGCGCTGGGCGTGCCGGTCGAGTTCATCAAAATTCACAACACGCCGGATGGCAATTTCCCCAACGGAATTCCCAACCCTCTGCTGCCGGAGTGCCGGGCAGACACGCGTAACGCGGTGATTGCACACGGTGCGGATATGGGGATTGCCTTTGACGGGGATTTTGACCGCTGCTTCCTGTTCGATGAAAAAGGCCAGTTCATTGAGGGGTACTACATTGTCGGTCTGCTGGCGGAAGCGTTTCTGGAGAAGAATCCGGGGGCGAAAATTATCCACGACCCGCGCCTGTCCTGGAACACCGTGGATGTGGTGACGGCGGCAGGCGGTAAACCGGTGATGTCAAAAACCGGACACGCGTTTATTAAAGAGCGGATGCGCCATGAAGATGCCATTTACGGCGGCGAGATGAGCGCGCATCACTATTTCCGCGATTTTGCGTACTGCGACAGCGGGATGATCCCGTGGCTGCTGGTGGCGGAGCTGCTGTGTCTGAAAGGACAGTCGCTGGGCGAGCTGGTCCGTGACCGGATGGCGGCATACCCGGCGAGTGGAGAAATAAACAGCACGCTGGCGGAGCCGACGGCAGCGATAGCGCGGGTGGAGCAGCACTTTTCCCGGGAAGCGCTGACGGTGGACAGAACGGATGGCATCAGCATGTCGTTTGTCGACTGGCGTTTCAATTTACGCTCTTCCAATACCGAACCGGTGGTGCGCCTGAACGTGGAATCGCGCGGAGATATTCCGTTGATGGAAGCGCGAACGCGCACTCTTCTGGCGTTGCTGAATCAGTAATGCCGGTGCTTCCTTTGCCCGGTTATGGGCCAAAGGCGACTAACAGGAACCACGATGACACATCTAAAGAAGCGCGAACGCGCCAAAACCAATGCGTCGTTAATTTCGATGGTGCAACGTTTTTCGGATATCACCATCATGTTTGGCGGGCTATGGGTAATCTGCGAATTAAGCGGTTTGCCTTTCCTGTACATGCACCTGCTGGTGGCGTTGATTACGCTGGTGGTTTTTCAGATGCTCGGCGGGATAACGGATTTTTATCGCTCATGGCGCGGCGTCAAAATATCCACTGAGCTGGTGCTGTTGCTGCAAAACTGGACACTGAGCCTGATTTTTAGCGCAGGTTTAATTGCCTTTAATAACGATTTCGATAACCGTCTTGCGGTCTGGCTGGCGTGGTATCTACTGTCAAGCGTGGGGCTGGTGTTGAGCCGTTCGTTTATTCGCTACGGTGCGGGATGGCTGCGTAATCGCGGTTACAACACCCGCCGGGTAGCGGTGGCAGGCAACCTGCCCGCCGGGCAAATGCTACTGGACAGCTTTCGCCATGAACCGTGGCTGGGGTTTGAAGTAGCCGGTGTCTATCACGATCCTGTTCCAGGGAAAAACTCCCGCGACTGGGCCGGGAATCTGCAACAACTGGTGGATGACGCTAAAGCTTCACGCATTCATAACGTCTATATCGCCATGTCGATGAACGATGGTGCCAGTGTGAAAAAACTGGTGCGCGATCTGGCCGACACGACCTGCTCAGTGATCCTCATCCCCGATGTCTTTACCTTCAACATCCTGCATTCACGGATTGAAGAGATGAACGGTGTTCCGGTGGTGCCGCTGTATGACACGCCGCTCTCGGGCATTAACCGTCTGTTGAAGCGTGCGGAAGATATCGTGCTGGCCTCGCTGATCCTGCTGCTGATTTCTCCGGTGCTGTGTGGCATTGCGTTACTGGTGAAACTGACCTCAAAAGGACCGGTAATTTTCCGCCAGACCCGTTACGGCATGGATGGGAAGCCGATCAAAGTCTGGAAGTTTCGTTCAATGAAAGTGATGGAAAACGACGCGGTGGTGACGCAGGCGACGCAAAACGACCCACGCGTGACGCCGGTGGGGAATTTTCTGCGCCGGACGTCGCTGGATGAGTTACCGCAGTTTATTAACGTGCTGACGGGAGGGATGTCTATCGTCGGGCCACGTCCGCACGCGGTGGCGCATAACGAACAGTACCGCCAACTGATTGAGGGTTACATGTTACGTCATAAGGTGAAGCCGGGCATTACCGGTTGGGCGCAAATCAACGGCTGGCGGGGGGAAACCGATACGCTGGAAAAAATGGAAAAACGTGTGGAATTTGACCTCGAATATATTCGCGAGTGGAGCTTATGGTTCGATATCAAAATTGTTTTTCTGACGATATTTAAAGGCTTTGTGAACAAAGCGGCGTATTAACATGAGTTTACGAGAAAAAACGCTGAATGGCGCGAAGTGGTCGGCAATTGCCACGGTGATCATTATTGGCCTCGGACTTATCCAGATGACCGTCCTGGCGCGGATTATTGATAATCACCAGTTCGGGTTGTTAACCGTGGCGCTGGTGATCATTGCGCTGGCCGATACGTTGTCTGACTTTGGCATTGCCAACTCCATTATTCAGCGCAAAGAGATTGGCTACCTTGAACTGACCACCTTGTACTGGCTCAATGTCGGACTCGGTATTGTGGTATGCGTGACGATGTTTCTGCTTGGCGAGACAATTGCCAGCGTACTCAATAACCCCGAACTGGCTCCGCTCATCAAAACGTTATCACTGGCGTTTGTGGTGATACCGCACGGCCAGCAGTTTCGCGCGCTGATGCAAAAAGAACTGGCCTTTAACAAAATCGGCATGATTGAGACCAGTTCGGTGCTGGCCGGTTTTACCTTTACCGTGGTGAGCGCCCATTTCTGGCCGCTCGCGCTGACGGCTATTCTTGGGTATCTGGTGAACAGTACACTACGTACGCTGCTGTTCGGCTATTTTGGTCGCCAGATTTACCATCCGGGGCTGCATTTCTCGCTGGCTTCCGTTTCGTCAAACCTACGTTTCGGCGCATGGCTGACGGCGGATAGCATTATTAATTATATCAATACCAATCTTTCTACGCTGGTGCTGGCCAGAACGTTGGGGGCAAGCGTCGCGGGGGGATTCAATCTTGCCTGGAACGTGGCGGTTGTACCGCCAATCAAACTGAACCCGATCATTACCCGCGTTCTGTTTCCGGCGTTTGCCAAAATTCAGGACGACAGCGAAAAACTGCGGGTGAATTTTTACAAACTACTGTCGGTGGTCGGGATCATCAATTTTCCGGCGCTGCTGGGATTAATGGTGGTATCGAACAATCTGGTGCCGCTGGTATTTGGCGAGAAGTGGAACGGTATTGTCCCCGTCCTGCAATTGTTGTGCATTGTCGGGCTACTGCGCTCTGTCGGGAATCCGATCGGTTCACTGCTGATGGCGAAGGCGCGGGTTGATATCAGCTTCAAATTCAATGTGTTCAAAACCTTTCTGTTTATTCCGGCCATTTTCATCGGTGGACATCTGGCGGGGGTGACAGGCGTGACGCTGGGCTTTTTGCTGGTTCAGGTGATTAACACCATTCTCAGTTATTTCGTGATGATCAAACCTGTTCTGGGTTCCAGCTACCGTCAGTACATGCTCAGTCTGTGGCTACCGTTGTATCTCTCCTTGCCAACCGTGGTTGTGAGCTATGCGCTGGGTTTTATGCTGCGCAACCAACTGCCGCTAAGCACATTGCTGGGGATCCAAATAGCGGCAGGGGCGCTGGCGTTCGCGGTGATGATTGTGCTGTCGCGCCATCCGCTGGTGGTGGAAATAAAACGCCAGCTCTGTCGCAGTGAAAAAATGAAAACCTTGCTCCGTGCAGGATAAGAACAACGCTTTAAGAGGTCATAATGAAACTATTAATTTTGGGCAACCATACCTGCGGGAACCGAGGGGATAGCGCTATTCTGCGCGGTTTGCTGGATGCCATTAACGCGCAGCGTCCCGAGACTGAAGTCGATGTTATGAGCCGCTACCCGGTAAGCTCATCATGGTTACTCAATCGTCCGGTGATGGGCGATCCGTTATATTCGCAGATGAAGCAACACAACAACGCCGCGGGTGTCATGGGACGGGTGAAGAAGGTCTTGCGCCGTCGCTATCAGCACCAGGTGCTGCTCTCGCGCGTCACCGACACCGGTAATCTGCGCAACATCGCTATCGCCCAGGGATTTACCGATTTTGTCCGTCTGTTGTCGCGCTATGACGCCATTATCCAGGTCGGCGGATCGTTTTTTGTTGATTTGTATGGCGTGCCGCAGTTCGAACATGCCCTGTGTTCATTTATGGCGAAAAAACCGCTGTACATGATTGGGCACAGCGTGGGGCCATTCCAGGATGAGCAGTTTAATCAACTGGCGAACTACGTTTTTGGCCACTGTAACGCGCTGATTTTGCGCGAATCCGTCAGTCTGGAACTGATGAAACGCAGCGCAATAACCACGGAAAAGGTTGAGGCAGGCGTGGATACCGCCTGGCTGGTCGACAATCATCATGAGGATTTTGAGCCAGGCTATGCCGTACAGCACTGGTTGCAAATGGTAGCAAAGCAGAAGACTGTGGCCATTACTTTGCGTGAGCTGGCGCCCTTTGATAAGCGTCTGGGGACGACGCAACAGGCTTATGAACAAGCCTTTGCCGGGGTAGTGAACCGCATTCTCGATGAAGGGTACCAGGTGATAGCGTTGTCAACCTGTACCGGTATCGATAGTTACAACAAAGATGATCGTATGGTGGCGTTGAACCTGCGTCAGCATGTTAACGACCCGGCCCGTTATCATGTGGTAATGGATGAACTCAACGACCTTGAGATGGGAAAAATTCTCGGGGCATGCGACCTGACGGTGGGCACTCGCCTGCACTCAGCCATCATCTCGATGAATTTTATGACGCCCGCCATCGCCATTAACTATGAGCATAAATCGGCAGGGATCATGCAGCAACTGGGGCTACCGGAGATGGCCGTCGATATTCGCCATTTGCTGGATGGCAGCCTTGAGGGCAAAGTCGCCGATATTCTCGGACAGCTTCCTGACCTGAACATACGGGTAGGGGACGCGGTTATGCGTGAACGCGAACGTGGGGTGCGTATGGTGCAGTCGGTATTAACGCGCATTGAGGGGGAAAAATGAAGATTGGTTTTTTCCTGCTTAAATTTCCACTCTCCTCAGAGACCTTCGTATTAAATCAGATCACTGCGTTCATCGATATGGGCTATGAGGTGGAGATTGTCGCGATGCATAAGGGCGATCTTGAAAATACGCATGCCTCATTTAATACCTACCAATTGGGCGACAAAACGCGCTGGTTGCTGAATGAACCGGACGGCAAACTGGCAAAGCTGAAATTCAGGGCGGCGGCTGCATTGCAGGGCATCACCCGCGCAGCCACCTGGAAAGCGCTGAATATCTCTCGCTATGGCGACGAGGCGCGCAATTTGATTTTGGCGGCTATTTGCGGTGGGAATCCGCAGGCATTTCAGGCGGATGTCTTTATTGCGCACTTTGGCCCGGCAGGCGTGACGGCTGCCAAACTGCGTGAGCTGGGAATGATCCGCGGGAAAATCGCCACGGTATTTCATGGCGTTGATGTTTCGCACCGGGATGTATTGGCCCGCTATACCCCCGAATATCAGCAGCTGTTTCAGCGCGGTGACTTGATGCTGCCCATCAGCAATCTCTGGGCCGGACGTTTAAAAAACATGGGATGTCCGCCGCAGAAAATTGCCGTCTCGCGTATGGGAATCGATATGACGCGTTTTACCCCGCGCCAACTGAAATCGCCAGCCGCGCCGTTGGAGATTATTTCTGTCGCGCGCTTAACCGAGAAAAAAGGGCTGCACGTCGCCATCGAAGCCTGTCGGCAGTTGAAAGAGCAGGGCGTCTTATTTCGCTATCGCATTCTTGGCATTGGTCCCTGGGAACGTCGTCTGCGGACGCTGATCGAACAATACCAACTCGATGATGTGATTGAGATGCCTGGCTTTAAACCCAGTCATCAGGTGAAGGAGATGCTTGAGCAAGCAGATGTATTTCTGCTGCCTTCGATTACCGGCAGGGATGGCGATATGGAGGGGATCCCGGTAGCGCTGATGGAGGCGATGGCGGTGGGGATCCCGGTCATTTCGACGGTTCACAGCGGGATCCCTGAGCTGGTGGAGTCGGGTAAATCTGGCTGGCTGGCACCGGAAAACGATGCCCAGGCGTTGGCTGAACGGTTAGCTGCATTCAGCCTGCTCGACAGCGAACAGGTGCAGCCGATTGTGCAATGCGCGCGAGAAAAAATTGAAGCTGAATTTAATCAGTTAGCGATCAATAAACAGTTAGCCAGCCTGCTGCAAACGATGTAAATCGAGGTTGTATGTCAGAGAAAAAACTCTCACGTCGTAGTTTTCTGACGGCAAGCTCTGCGCTTGTCGTGCTGCACTCTCCCGTTGGTCGGGCGCTTGAATCATCTGGCAGCGTCAATATTCAGGATTACAACCCAAAGGATTGGGTCGCATCTTTCAGGCAGGCATTCACGGAAGGGCAAACGGTAGTCGTACCCGAAGGGCTGGAATGTAAAAATATCAATACCGCGATTGTTATTCCGCCAGGCAAAACGCTATCGGTGCAAGGCCGCATAAGCGGCAACGGGCGTGGGCGCTTTGTTCTGCAGGATGGATGCAAGGTCATGGGCGAGCAGGGCGGTAGCCTGAGGAACGTTACTCTCGATGTGCGGGGGTCGGACTGCGTGATAAAAGGGATTGCCATGAGTGGTTTTGCTCCGGTAACGCAAATCTATATTGGCGGCAAAACCTCAAGGCTGATGCGCAATCTGACGATCGATGATATTACCGTCACGCGCGCTAACTATGGGATCCTGCGTCAGGGCTTTCATAACCGCATGGACGGCGTAAAGATCACGAACAGCCGTTTTAGCGATTTACAAGGGGACGCTATCGAATGGAATGTGGCGATTAACGACAGCAATATCCTCATTTCTGACCATGTTATCGAACGTATCAACTGTACTAACGGCAATGTGAACTGGGGTATCGGTATCGGGCTGGCGGGGAGTACTTATGACAATAGCTATCCCGAGGAACTGGCGGTAAAAAACTTTGTGGTGGCGAACATCACCGGTTCCGACTGCCGACAGTTAGTCCATGTGGAGAACGGCAAACATTTTGTCATTCGTAATATTACCGCGCGAAATATCACTCCGGATTTCAGTAAGAAAGCGGGCATTGATAATGCAACGGTCGCGATTTATGGGTGTGATAATTTCGTTATTGATAATATCAATATGGAGAATAGCGCAGGTATGCTCATTGGCTATGGCGTCATCAAAGGACGATATTTATCCATTCCGCAAAACTTTAAATTAAATAATATTCATCTGGATAACTCAAAACTGGAATACAAATTACGCGGCATTCAGATATCCTCGGGCAATGCCACGTCATTTGTGGCCATCACTAATGTGGCGATGAAGCGCGCCACGCTGGAGTTGCACAACCAACCGCAACACCTTTTCTTACGTAACATCAAGGTTATGCAGCAATCCACGACGGGACCTGCGCTAAGGATGCATTTTGATCTGCGCCAGGATGTACGCGGAAAATTTATGGCTAAACAGGAAACCTTGCTATCACTGGCGAATATCCATGCGGTAAACGAAAACGGGCAAAGTTCAGTTGACATTGACCGTATAAACCATCAGGTGGTTAATGTTGAAGCGGTGAATTTCCGACTACCGGGACAGGGGAGGTAACTTTGCGACCATTCCTGGCTCGAATTGAACCTACTTGAGCTTAAGATTACTGCATTCCGCAGATAAGCGGCGTAACATGCGCTGTATCGGTGAAATGTAATTCATACTGGCTAAAACAAGCTAAAAAGCTATAATTCAGCAACAATTGAATAGGTGAATGACTTAATGACTAATTTGAAAGCAGTTATTCCGGTAGCGGGCCTCGGGATGCACATGTTGCCTGCCACGAAGGCAATCCCTAAAGAGATGCTGCCGATCGTAGACAAGCCGATGATTCAATACATTGTCGACGAGATTGTAGCTGCTGGCATTAAAGAAATCGTTCTGGTAACGCATGCGTCAAAGAATGCAGTAGAAAACCACTTCGATACATCTTATGAACTCGAATCGTTGCTTGAGCAGCGCGTCAAGCGCCAGTTGCTGGCTGAGGTTCAGTCTATCTGTCCTCCCGGCGTGACTATCATGAACGTTCGCCAGGCGCAATTACTCGGTCTTGGTCATTCAATTCTTTGTGCTCGCCCAATTATCGGGGACAACCCGTTCGTCGTTGTATTACCGGACGTCGTTCTGGATACAGCAAGTGCGGACCCTCTGCGCTACAATCTGGCTGCCATGGTTGCTCGTTTTAATGAAACCGGGCGCAGTCAGGTGCTGGCTAAGCGTATGGATGGCGATCTGTCCGAGTATTCCGTTATTCAGACCAAAGAGCCTTTGGACAACGAAGGTAAAGTCAGCCGTATCGTTGAATTCATTGAGAAACCAGATCAGCCGCAAACGCTGGATTCCGATCTGATGGCGGTAGGGCGCTATGTGCTTTCGGCTGATATTTGGGCTGAATTAGAGCATACACAACCTGGCGCGTGGGGACGTATTCAGTTAACAGATGCGATTGCAGAACTGGCGAAAAAACAGTCTGTCGATGCCATGTTAATGACGGGCGACAGTTACGACTGCGGTAAAAAAATGGGTTATATGCAGGCGTTCGTTAAGTATGGTTTGCGTAATCTGAAGGAAGGGGCTAAGTTCCGCAAGAGCATCGAAAAGCTACTTAACGAGTAGAGTTTCACAGGACTTTGTGACGGTAAGCCAGAAAAAATAGCGGCAGCTAACACCCCAACGCCTATGATTTATGCAGTGGAGTGTTACTGTCGTTTTTCATATTAAAAATAAAGAATTACAACGAGTTAACCTACTAATTTTAATCTGTTTTTTGTTGGATTTTTTCTTGTTTCTGTAAGCATTTGGTAAGACAATTAGCGTTTGAATTTTGCCTGCTTTGCGATAGCTGGCGGGCAGGTTACATCTTTATCATTCAAGTAGTGCTCTGGTTGCTGCAAGGCCAGGGGCGGTAGCGTGCATAATGCCCAGATGCGCATTATGTGCCAGCATGTTAATAGTATTCATATAAACGATATTCGGAATTAAAACGTGAAAATACTAGTTACTGGTGGGGCGGGTTTCATTGGATCTGCAGTAGTTCGTCATATTATTAAAAATACTCAGGATACTGTTGTTAATGTCGATAAACTTACCTACGCCGGTAACCTTGAGTCCCTTGCTGAAGTCAGTGAAAATAGTCGATATTATTTTGAACTCGCGGATATTTGTGATAAGGCGGCTATGGAACATATTTTCGCCGCGCATAAACCAGATGCAGTAATGCATCTGGCTGCTGAAAGTCATGTTGATCGCTCTATTACTGGTCCTGCAGACTTTATTGAAACGAATATCGTCGGCACTTATGCATTACTCGAAGCCGCTCGTGGCTACTGGAACGGGCTGGATGCAGATAAAAAACAGGCATTTCGTTTCCATCATATCTCCACGGATGAAGTATACGGCGACCTGCCACATCCCGACGAGGTACAAGCCGGTAGCACTTTGCCGTTGTTTACGGAAAATACGGCCTATGCACCGAGCAGCCCGTACTCGGCTTCTAAAGCCTCCAGCGATCATCTGGTTCGCGCATGGTTACGCACCTATGGTTTTCCGACAATCGTCACCAACTGTTCCAACAACTACGGCCCGTATCACTTCCCTGAAAAGCTGATTCCGCTGGTGATCCTGAATGCACTTGAGGGTAAAGCATTGCCAATTTATGGCAGAGGCGATCAGATTCGCGACTGGTTGTATGTTGAAGATCATGCCCGAGCGTTATACACCGTTGTGACCAGGGGCATTGTAGGTGAAACCTATAATATCGGGGGTCATAACGAGAAGAAAAACCTGGACGTGGTACATACTATTTGCGATCTACTGGATGAGATTGTGCCTAAAGAAGGTTCTTACCGCGATCAAATAACGTATGTGGCGGATAGGCCTGGGCACGATCGCCGCTATGCGATTGATGCAGCGAAAATCAGCGATGAACTGGGCTGGAAGCCGCTGGAAACCTTCGAGAGCGGGATCCGTAAGACTGTTGAGTGGTATCTGTCGAATACGCAGTGGGTTGAAAATGTGAAAAGCGGCGCCTACAAGACGTGGATCGAGCAGAATTACGGAGAACGCAACTAATGAATATTCTGCTGTTTGGTAAAACAGGGCAGGTGGGTTGGGAACTACAACGCGCACTAGCCCCGCTGGGGAACCTGATTGCGTTAGATGTACATTCAACTGACTATTGCGGTGACTTCAGCGATCCGCTGGGCGTGGCAGACACCGTCCGTCGTATCTGGCCTGACGTTATCGTCAACGCAGCTGCCCATACGGCAGTAGATAAGGCCGAGTCTGAAATAGAATTTGCGCGATTGCTAAATGCGACCAGCGTGGAGGCAATTGCCAAAGCTGCCGCAGAAATCGGGGCATGGGTAGTGCATTACTCCACGGACTACGTTTTTCCTGGTACCGGCGAAACACCATGGCGAGAAACAGATGCTACAGCGCCGCTTAATGTCTACGGTGAAACGAAACTGGCGGGTGAAAAAGTACTACAAACGCACTGTGCCAACCATCTGATTTTCAGAACCAGCTGGGTGTATGCCGGTAAAGGCAATAATTTTGCGAAAACGATGCTGAAACTGGCAAAAGAGCGCGCAGAGCTTTCGGTGATTAACGACCAGTTCGGTGCGCCAACCGGGGCGGAACTTCTTGCTGACTGTACGGCACATGCTATCCGCGTTGCGATGAACAAACCCGAGGTGGCTGGACTCTACCACTTGGTTGCAGGTGGTACTACGACCTGGCATGACTATGCAGCGCTGGTATTTGAGGAAGCCCGTAAGGCAGGAATTAAACTGGCATTAACCCAGTTAAATGCGGTGCCGACCAGTGCTTATCCTACATCCGCACGCCGTCCAGAAAATTCTCGCCTGAACACTGAAAAATTCCAGAATAACTTTGATCTGGTATTACCTCAGTGGGACGTGGGTGTAAAACGTATGCTGACTGAATTGTTCACGACAACGGCGATTTGAACCTTTTTAACGCCCGTTAACGGACATTTTGTACACAAAGAGATGATGAAATGAAAACGCGTAAAGGGATTATTTTAGCTGGTGGTTCAGGAACTCGTCTTTACCCAGTCACTATGGCTGTTAGCAAGCAACTGCTGCCGATCTATGATAAGCCAATGATCTATTACCCGCTTTCCACGCTGATGCTGGCAGGTATTCGTGACATTTTGATTATTAGTACCCCACAGGATACCCCGCGATTTGAACAGTTACTGGGTGACGGCAGCCAGTGGGGACTAAATATACAGTATAAAGTACAACCGACGCCGGATGGCCTGGCCCAGGCATTTATTATTGGTGAAGAGTTTATCGGTAATGATGATTGTGCTCTGGTGCTTGGCGACAACATTTTTTACGGTCATGACCTGCCTAAATTAATGGATACAGCTGTTAATCAAGAAAGCGGCGCAACCGTATTTGCCTATCATGTTAACGATCCTGAACGTTACGGTGTAGTTGAGTTCGATAAAAGTGGTACAGCAGTTAGCCTTGAAGAAAAACCACTCGAGCCGAAAAGTAATTATGCGGTGACAGGGTTATATTTCTATGACAACGCTGTTGTTGAAATGGCAAAGAACTTAAAACCTTCAGCACGTGGCGAACTGGAAATTACCGACATTAACCAAATTTATATGGAACAGGGAAGGTTATCTGTTGCAATGATGGGACGTGGCTATGCGTGGCTTGATACAGGTACCCATCAAAGCCTAATCGAAGCCAGTAACTTTATTGCCACTATCGAAGAACGCCAGGGTCTGAAGGTCTCCTGTCCGGAAGAAATCGCTTATCGTAAAGGATTCATTGATGCTGCACAGGTTGCAAAACTTGCAGAACCCTTGTCAAAGAATGATTATGGCAAATACCTTAAAAGAATGATTAAAGGTTTCTAATAAATGAATGTTATTAAAACAGCAATTCCAGACGTTTTAATTTTTGAGCCGAAAGTATTTGGCGATGAACGGGGATTCTTTTTCGAAAGTTTTAACCACAGAATTTTTGAGGAAGCAGTTGGCCGTAAAATATCTTTTGTGCAAGATAATCACTCGAAATCTCGCAAAGGAGTACTGAGAGGTCTGCATTTTCAAAAAGGAGAGCATGCACAAGGTAAATTAGTGCGCTGTACTCTGGGTGAAGTATTTGATGTCGCAGTCGATATCCGCACCAGTTCACCAACATTCGGAAAGTGGGTCGGCGTACATCTGTCAGCAGAAAATAAAAAGCAATTGTGGATTCCTGAAGGTTTTGCACATGGTTTCGTCACTCTTAGCGAAACTGCCGAGTTTCTTTATAAAGCAACTAATTATTATGCGCCATCTGCTGAAGGCAGTATATTGTGGAGTGATGACGCAATTGGTATCGAATGGCCGATAACACAGCAGCCTGAACTTTCAGTAAAAGATGCGGTTGCTCCGCTGTTAAAACAAGCTTCCTTATTTGAGTAAATAATTACTGTGTCACATCTAATCAAAATTTTTCCATCAGATATCGAATTCTCTGGAGCAGAGGACTCATCAATCCTTGATTCGGCACTGGCTGCGGGTATACATCTGGAACACAGTTGTAAAAATGGGGATTGCGGAGTTTGTGAATCGACACTTCTCGCCGGAGAGGCAACAGATCCTCAGGGTAGAGTATATGGTCAAGGTGATAAAATCCTGACGTGCAATTGTAAGCCCAAGAGTAACCTGCAATTACAGGCCTTGTACTATCCTGAATTGCAAGGACAGGTAAAAAAGATTGTGCCTTGCAAAGTAAATAGTATTGAGCTTGTCTCTGCGGACGTCATGAAGTTAACTCTTCGTTTACCACCGACTGCAAAAATGGACTTTCTTCCGGGCCAATTTATTAACCTGCAGCATGAGGGCGTAACGCGTAGCTATTCTATTGCGAATAGCAATGAAGCTGATGGGATTGAGTTGCACATCAGAAATGTTGCCAATGGTCAAATGAGCTCATTGATTTTCAGTGAACTACAAGTTAACACTCTGATGCGTATCGAAGGCCCATGTGGAACTTTTTTTATCAGAGAAAGTGACCGTCCTATTATTTTTATCGCGGGGGGGACTGGATTTGCCCCGGTTAAAGCCATGGTTGAGCACTTGGTGAAAAAAACATCATCTCGCGAGATCTATATCTATTGGGGTATGACTTTAGCCAAAGATTTTTATTCTGCACTACCGCAAGAACTAGATGAAAAATTTGAACAAATTCATTTTGTTCCGGTGGTGTCTGGTGATGATCCAACATGGGGTGGGCGAAAAGGTTTTGTTCACCATGCAGTAATAGAAGATTTTGATTCGCTGGAGCCATTTGACATTTATGCTTGTGGCTCACCGATCATGATCGAAGCATGCAAAAAAGATTTTATTTCTAAAAAAATGTCAGTTGATAATTTCTATTGTGATGCTTTTACCGCATCTAAATAAAATAGAGGATTAGGTATGAAAGCGGTGATTTTGGCTGGTGGGCTTGGTACCAGATTAAGTGAAGAAACAATAGTAAAACCAAAGCCAATGGTTGAAATTGGTGGTAAACCGATACTTTGGCATATTATGAAAATGTACTCTGCCCACGGCATTAAAGATTTTATTATCTGCTGTGGGTATAAAGGGTATGTAATCAAAGAATATTTTGCAAACTATTTCCTGCATATGTCTGATGTAACATTCCATATGGCAGAGAATCGAATGGAAGTTCATCACAAGCGTGTAGAACCATGGAACGTAACTTTGGTTGATACAGGTGATTCTTCTATGACTGGCGGACGTTTGAAGCGCGTAGCCGAATATGTAAAAGATGATGAAGCCTTCCTGTTTACCTATGGCGATGGTGTTGCTGATATTAATATCCGAGCGACAATTGATTTTCATAAAGCACATGGTAAAAAAGCGACCCTGACGGCGACTTTTCCTCCGGGACGTTTTGGTGCGCTGGATATCCGTGGTGGCCAGGTTCAATCATTTCAGGAAAAACCGAAAGGCGATGGTGCAATGATTAACGGTGGCTTCTTTGTGCTGAATCCTTCGGTAATTGATCTCATTGAAAATGATGCGACTACCTGGGAACAAGAGCCGTTGATGACATTGGCGAAACAGGGTGAACTCATGGCCTATGAGCATGCAGGATTCTGGCAGCCGATGGACACGCTGCGTGATAAAACGTATCTTGAAGGTCTATGGGAAAAAGGGACTGCCCCTTGGAAAACGTGGGAGTGATATCATGATTGATAAGAGCTTCTGGCAGGGCAAGCGTGTATTTATTACCGGTCATACGGGGTTTAAGGGGGGGTGGCTTTCTCTTTGGCTAAGTGAAATGGGCGCAACGCTAAAAGGGTATTCCCTTGATGCCCCCACAACCCCAAGTTTATTTGACATTGCCAATATCAGTTCGCTGATGGAGTCGGAAATAGGTGATATTCGTGATTTTGAAAAATTACGTGGCTCAATAGCATCTTTTAAGCCAGAAATTATTTTCCATATGGCAGCACAACCTCTTGTCAGACTGTCTTACAAAGAGCCTATTGAAACTTATTCAACGAATGTCATGGGTACAGTGCATTTACTTGAAGCGGTAAAACAAGTTGGTGGCATAAAGGCTGTAGTTAATATCACCAGCGATAAATGCTATGAAAATCGTGAATGGGTTTGGGGTTACCGCGAAAACGAAGCTATGGGCGGCTATGATCCATACTCTAATAGCAAAGGATGTGCTGAATTAGTTGCTTCTGCATTTCGTCGTTCGTTTTTTAATCCTCAAAATTATGCTCACCATGGTGTTGGCCTTGCTTCAGTTAGAGCAGGAAACGTTATTGGTGGTGGTGATTGGGCGGAAGATCGTCTGATTCCCGATATTTTGCGTTCTTTTGAGAATGACCAGCAGGTTGTTATTCGTAACCCTCACTCCATCCGGCCATGGCAACACGTACTTGAACCACTTTCAGGATATATCGTGGTTGCACAAAAACTCTACACTGACGGTGTGAAATACTCAGAAGGTTGGAATTTTGGCCCTCGTGAAGAGGATGCTAAAACGGTTGAGTTTATTGTCGATAAGATGGTTACGTTGTGGGGAGAGGGGGCGAGTTGGTTGTTGGATGGCGAGGATCATCCACATGAGGCACACTATCTCAAACTGGACTGCTCAAAAGCGCATATGCAATTAGGTTGGCACCCTCGATGGGCGCTAGTTGAAACACTTGGTCGTATTGTTAAATGGCACAAAGCATGGATAAACGGCTCGGATATGCTGGAATATTCGAAACGTGAAATTCATGATTACATGACCACTACTACTTTTAGCTAAAATAGATAAGTACAGGAATTATAGCAATGACAGCAAAAAACCTGCGTGAACAAATTTCCAAACTCGTTGCCGAGTATGCCGATGAGGCGTTAAGCCCAAAACCTTTTAATGCAGGTGTGAGTGTTGTACCACCTTCAGGAAAGGTCATCGGCGCCAAAGAATTGCAGCTGATGGTTGAAGCATCTTTAGATGGATGGCTTACCACGGGGCGTTTTAATGATGCTTTCGAAAAGAAACTCGGTGAGTTTATTGGCGTGCCTCACGTATTAACAACCACTTCAGGCTCGTCAGCAAACTTGTTAGCGTTAACTGCATTGACCTCACCAAAATTAGGCAACCGTGCACTGAAGCCAGGTGATGAAGTTATTACTGTCGCAGCAGGATTTCCCACAACTGTTAACCCAGCAATCCAGAACGGATTGATTCCAGTTTTTGTTGATGTAGATATCCCAACTTATAATGTTGATGCTTCTCTTATTGAAGCCGCTGTTAGTGAAAAATCAAAAGCGATTATGATCGCGCACACATTGGGTAACACGTTTGATTTAACTGAAGTTCGCCGTATTGCAGATAAGTATAATCTTTGGTTAATCGAAGATTGCTGTGATGCACTTGGCTCGACGTATGATGGCCAGATGGTAGGTACATTCGGTGATATTGGGACTGTGAGTTTCTATCCGGCCCACCATATCACGATGGGAGAGGGGGGGGCTGTCTTCACTAAATCGGGTGAGTTAAAGAAATTGATTGAGTCTTTCCGCGACTGGGGGCGTGATTGTTACTGCGCGCCAGGTTGTGATAATACCTGCGGGAAACGTTTTGGTCAGCAACTTGGTTCTCTGCCGTTCGGATACGATCACAAATACACCTATTCTCATTTGGGTTATAACCTGAAGATTACGGATATGCAGGCTGCATGTGGCCTGGCACAGCTAGAGCGCGTTGAAGAGTTTGTGCAAAAGCGCAAAGAGAACTTTGTATATCTTAAGCAAGGTTTACAATCCTGTGCTGAGTTTCTTGAGTTGCCGGAAGCCACAGCGAAATCTGACCCCTCCTGGTTCGGTTTCCCTATAACACTTAAAGAAACTAGCGGTGTTGAACGTATCGATTTAGTGAAGTTTCTTGATGAAGCCAAAATCGGTACCCGTCTGTTATTCGCAGGTAATCTGACTCGTCAACCGTATTTCGCGAATGTGAAGTATCGAGTAGTGGGTGAATTAACAAATACAGACCGCATAATGAATCAAACCTTCTGGATTGGTATTTATCCAGGACTGACTAATGAACACTTAGATTATGTGGTTAATAAGTTTGAAGAATTCTTTGGTTTGAATTTCTAATTATTAATATAGGGCGCTTAATGTGAATAAGAAAATCTTAATGACAGGTGCTACTAGCTTTGTAGGTACCCATCTGCTACTGAGTCTAATAAAGGAAGGTTATAGCATTATTGCATTAAAGCGTCCTACTACGGAGCCAACGATTGTTAATGCCTTGATTAAATGGGTAAATATATCTGATATAGAAAAAAAAAGTGAATTTCCTGAAAATATTTATGCAATAATACACATTGCAACAGATTATGGTCGGGATGGAACATCTATATTGGAACAATATAAATGTAATGTACTGTTGCCTACAAGGTTGCTTGAACTACTGCCAACGCTAAAATCTAAATTTTTCATTTCCACTGACTCTTTTTTTGGAAAGTATGAGAGGCAGTATGGATATATGCGGTCATATATGGCATCTAAAAGACACTTTATTGAACTTTCTAAAATATATGTAGAGGAAAATCCGGACGTTTGTTTTATAAACCTACGCTTGGAACATGTATATGGTGAAGAGGACAAAGCAGGTAAGCTGATTCCTTATATTATTAATAAAATGAAGAATAACGAAGATATTGATTGTACAATCGCGAAGCAAAAAAGAGATTTCATTTATATAGATGACGTTGTTTCGGCATATTTGAAAATTCTAAAAGAAGGATTTAATCCCGGGCATTATGATGTTGAAGTAGGTACTGGACGATCGGTTGAATTAAAAGAAGTGTTTGAGATAATAAAAAAAGAACTAAATAGCATTAGCAAGATAAATTATGGAGCAATTACGATGCGTAATGATGAAATTATGGAGTCTCACGCAGATACTTCTTTTTTGAATCGATTGGGATGGAGTGCCGATTTTTCCCTTTATGATGGTATGAAAAAAATGTTGAGAACGAAAGGTCAATGAATCGTATTATCAGAATATTGGGTGTAGATAAAGCAATTCGCTATGTCATTTTTGGTAAAGTAATATCTGTTTTAACAGGACTGTTGCTGATACTGCTGATATCGCACTATTTATCTAAAGATACACAGGGCTACTATTATACATTTAATTCAGTAGTGGCATTGCAAATAATTTTTGAATTGGGATTGTCAACGGTAATAATACAATTCGCTAGTCATGAAATGTCAGGTCTAAAATATGATTTTTCTGAAAAAAATATTATTGGCGAAAGTTTAAATAAAAAACGCTATCTCTCACTATTTCAGTTGGCAATAAAATGGTATGCAGCAATAGCATTGTTAATACTATTAGTAGTAGGGCCCGTTGGTTATATATTTTTTACGCAAGAAAATGACTTGGGAGTGCATTGGCAGGGGGCATGGCTATTATTAACAATAGCAACAGCTTTGAATATTTTTCTTGTTTCAGTTATTTCTGTCGCTGAGGGTACTGGTTTAGTTGCCGATGTAAATAAAATGAGAATGTACCAATCTCTGTTAGCTGGTATATTGGCTGTAAGCTTTCTAGTTTGTGGTTTTGGACTGTATGCTACTTCTGCAATAGCTCTCGCTGGTACTATTATATTCTCTATCTTTTCATATAAGCATTTTAAAAATATTTTCATTCAATCTTTTAAGCGTAAAAGTGAATGTATTTTGGAGGGGATTTCATGGAGGCATGAGATATTTCCTATGCAATGGCGAATTGCCCTGAGTTGGATATCTGGGTATTTTATCTATTTTGCAATGACTCCAATTGCATTTAAGTATTTTGGGGCCGCCTATGCAGGGCAACTGGGGATGTCTTTAACATTATGCAATATGGTGATGGCTACAGGCTTGGCTTGGATATCTACTAAATATCCAAGATGGGGAGTAATGGTTTCCAGCAAGCAGCAGGCAGAACTGAGTAAATCTTTTAAAAATGCAGTAATGCAATCCACCCTTTTTGTTCTTGCTGGTTTAGCTGGTGTGTACATTTCTCTATGGCTATTGAAATTATCTGGTTCAAACATTGTAGAGAGATTCCTTGAATTACAGGATTTCTTCTTTCTATCTGTAGCAATTATTGGCAACCACCTTGTAGCCTGCGGTGCGACCTATATAAGGGCCCATAAAACTGAAAAAATGACATTGGCGTCATGCATTATGGCACTACTGACTATAACTACAATGTGGTTTATAGCGTATTCAGGATATTCTGGGTTCTACATGTTAATGTTTGCAGTGTTGACATGGGGATATTTTATTCCACAAACTTATATGATATTTAGAAAATTTAAGAGTACTTATGAGTAATAGACCTCTTCTGACTATTGCAATTCCAACATATAACCGTTCTTCATGCTTAGCTCGTTTGCTTGATAGCATAATTCAACAGGATAACTATTGCTGTGACGAACTTGAAGTTATCATTTGTGATAATGCATCAGTAGATGAAACAGCAACAATAGCCAAGAGTTACTCGGACAAAATAAAAAACTGTACTTATCATCTTAATCAAAAAAACTTAGGAATGGATGGTAATTTCAAAAAATGTTTCGAGTTATCAAATGGAAAATATCTTTGGATGATTGGAGACGATGATCTAATTGTTAAGGGGGGGGTTTCTAAAGTTTTGTCGATAATAAAGTCTCATCCGTCGTTAGATATGATTCATGTAGGTTCAGCAGCAAAGACGGCATTGAGACATGATATTGACACAAGGGTATCATTTTACTCAAATGATGTGGATTTTATTTCAGATGTAAAAATTATGTTTACTTTTATTTCTGGGATGATATGCAAGAGAACTGATAAACTTATTAGGGATGTTAGCATTTTCAGTCCTCGAATCTCTGGAAAATATCTCATGCATTTAACATGGCAATTATCATTACTTAAACATGGAGCTGATTTTGCTGTTATACACAATAATATAATTGTGGCTGAAGCGGATAATTCTGGAGGGTATCATCTATACAAGGTATTTTCCTATAATCTTGCGACGATCTTTGATATATTTTATCCTAGAAAAAACAGTGTAAGTAAGAAAATTCGAACATCGGCATGCTTCTTTCTACTTAACTTTATAGGTGATGAAGATAAAACTAAGAACTTCGATACAAAAAATTATTTAAAAGATTGCGATAGTGCATTTATTGATCTGGCTCCTTATAAATATGGGCTAAGATTTTTCTACAAGTATCCTAACATGGTGCCATTACTTAGAAAAATAAAATTGATTATAAAAATGGTTTTAATGCAAAAATGAAAAATACTCCTAATAATTTATTATGGTGAATCCAATATCTGTGATAAATATACAATTGTATAGTTTTCAAAATGAGAGGCTGTGTGGTTTGAGTCTTATAAATCTCAACCAGCTACAGATAGATAAATTGATGTAAAGTCAATGAGTGACTCTTCAATTTCTATTAATTAAACTATGCGACTAGCTATAGGACTATTTAATGTTTGGCTATAGTGTAAGATTACAATTATTTCATATTATATCGTTGTTGAGCAAAGTTAGGCGGAAACTTAAAGCAAAGTTTTTTACTATGCTTACTGGATACGATTTCGAAATGGTTGGAAGAAATTTTAAATTTAAAGTTAGACCTTACATCAAAAAAAATAATGGGTGGCCCAAATGGGGTAGTATGCGTATTGGTGATAACTGCTGGATTGAAGCTGTATATGATTACGCTGGTGAAAAATTTGAACCTTGCTTACATATAGGTGAGCGTTTATGTGCAAGTGACAACGTTCATATTTCTTGTGTATCGTCTTTAATTTTAGAAAATGACATATTAATAGGAAGCAAAGTCTACATAGGAGATCATAGCCATGGTAGCTATAAAACTGGCTGTTCGGGACTAGCACCACCAGCTAATAAAATGTTAGGTGATATTGCTCCTATTAAAATTGGGAGCTGTTGTTGGATTGGAGATAATGCAGTAATTTTAGCTGGCAGTGAAATTTGTGGTGGTTGTGTAATTGCAGCTAATGCAGTAGTCAAAGATTTGAAAGTTGATAAGCCATGTTTAATTGGTGGAGTTCCTGCCAAAGTATTAAAGGTTTTTTAAAATGAATGTTTTTATCAGTATTTGCATACCTTCCTATAACCGTGCAGAATTTTTAGAGCCCTTATTGGATAGCATATACAATCAAGACTATGCTACTAATAATACAGACTTCGAAGTTATTATTTGTGAAGACAAATCTCCACAAAGAGATGAAATAAAGTCTATTATTGAAAAATATAAGATAAAAAACAATAAAGCTAACCTTAATATTAATCTGAACAAAGACAATTTAGGGTATGATAGAAATTTAAAAAATTGCATTAGTTCTGCTACTGGCAAATATTGCATGATCATGGGCAATGATGATCTGTTAGCTGATGGAGCTTTATCTAAGATCGTTACTGTCTTGAAGGCAAATCCTGATATTGTATTGGCAACGCGGGCGTATGGTTGGTTTAAAGAAAATCCAAATGAATTATGCGATACCGTTCGCCATTTAACTGAGGATACATTATTCCAACCAGGCATAGATGCTATTAAATTTTTCTTCCGTAGAGTTGGTGTTATTTCTGGTTTTATAGTGAATGCCGAGAAAGCAAATAGATTATCCTGTGATATTTTTGATGGCCGATTATATTATCAAATGTATCTGGCTGGAATGCTTATGGCTGAAGGTCAAGGATACTATTTTAGTGATGTAATTACTTTGTCAAGAGATACAGAAGCTCCTGATTTTGGTAATGCAGGAACTGAAAAAGGTATTTTCACCCCAGGTGGTTATAAACCTGAGGGGCGGATACATATGGTTGAAGGACTTCTCCTCATAGCAAAACATATAGAAAATACAACAAAAATTAATGGTGTCTATGCTGGTATTAAAAGGGATTTAGCAAACTATTTTTATCCTTACATTCGAGATCAACTTGATTTACCATTAACTACATATTTAAAAATGATTAATGATTTCCGAAAAATCGGTTTTGCTAATGAAAAGTTGTTTTATATTCATGCTATTTTGGGATATGTATTAAAACGAAAAGGTTATGATGCGTTGATTAAATATATTCGTAGCAAAAATGGCGGCACTCCGCGTCTTGGTATTTAAACTCTCTAAATTAAAAATAGTAGTTATATGAATATATTCTATGCTGCGATATTAAGTGTCAACTTATTCTCTCCATACATTAGCTCGTGGATGGTTGGTGTATTACCATTTCCTCCCGGAGCAATTCTTAGGGATGTACTGAATGCACTTTTTGTAGTGTTGGTGCTGATGCGTTTTTTCACTGAGAGGAAGAAAATTCACTTTTCCCTTATTTTTACTATTTTTGCATGGGGGGCACTAGTTTTATGGGTAATAGCATTAACTATATTTTCATCTGACAAAGTTCAAGCCATTATGGGAGGGCGAAGTTATATTTTGTTCCCTGCCGTTTTCATTGCATTAGCAATTTTAAAAGTTTGCTATTCTGAATCTTTAAACGTTGAGAAAGTGGTTCATTATATTATTTTGTTAATGCTTACTGTAGCAGTGATAGCTATCATTGATGTATTAATGAAAGGTGAACTTATTAAACTGCTTGGTTATGATGAACACTATGCGGGAGACCAGTTAAACTTAATTAACAGCTATGATGGGATGATTAGAGCAACTGGTGGTTTCAGTGATGCTCTTAATTTCGGGTATATGTTGGCATTAGGTGTTCTACTATGCATGGAGTGCTTTTCGCAAGGATATAAAAGGGCATGGATGTTGATTGCTAGTTTGGTTATTTTTACTGCAATCTGTATGACTTTGACCCGAGGGGCAATCCTTATTGCAGTTATCATCTATGCTTTTTACATGATTTCAAACCGAAAAATGCTACTAAGTGGTATTACATTATTTTTAATAATCATTCCTATCTTAATGGTATCTACAAATATTTTTGATAAGTATATAGATACGTTAGTTGGCAGATTTACAGACTCATCGCAGACATCACGTGGGTCTACGCAGGGACGAATAGATATGGCAATGAATTCCTTAAGTTATCTTTCAGAGCACCCATCTGGTATAGGTTTAGGTACACAAGGTTCAGGAAACATGCTTTCCGTTAAAGATAACAGATTAAATACGGATAACTATTTCTTCTGGATGGCACTAGAAACTGGAATTGTTGGCTTAATTATTAATATTTTTTATATGGCAAGTCAGTTTTATGCTTCATTTTCTTTAGACAGAAGATATGATACTCATCGTAGTTATGCGCATTTTAGAGTATATTTTCTGCTTGGGATAACTTTCTTCATTAGTGCAGCATTGAGTTCTGCACCTTCGTCATCAACTTTTTCAATATATTATTGGACAATTTTAGCTTTAATGCCTTTTTTGAACTTGTCTAATAGGCGGTGTACAATTTAATGAATAATAAAAAAATACTGATGGATATTAGTTGGTCTAACATGGGGGGGATTGGTCGTTTCACAGACGAGATCTCGAAGTTATTGACTGGAATATCATGTGCAAAAATATATAAAAAATGTGCTTCTCCTTTTGCCCCACTTGGACTTGCTGTAAATATCCTTTTTCAGGGAAAAGTTGATTTGATTTTACTTCCTGGCTATATACCACCACTTTTTTGTTCAAAAAAATTTATAGTTACAATACATGATTTAAATCATCTTGATTTGAATGATAACTCGTCTTTTTTTAAAAAGCTATTTTATAAATTCATAATCAAACGGGGCTGTCATCAGGCTTATAAAATATTTACGGTTTCAAATTTTTCTAAAGAAAGAATAGCAAAGTGGTCGGGAGTTGAACCCGACAAAATTGTTACCGTTTATAATGGTGTATCTGACGAATTTAATATTGATGTTCAGCCTATGGATTTAGGATATGAATATCTGTTATGTGTAGGAAATCGGAAAACTCATAAAAATGAAAGCCGTATTTTATCTGCATTTTCCAAAGCGGAGATAGACCCTTCAATCAAACTCGTTTTTTCAGGTAATCCGAGTAGTGATTTAGAAAAATTAATAGTGCAGTACGGGATAAGTGATCGTGTTAATTTTTTAGGTTTTGTTTCCGAAAGTAACTTACCATCGTTATATAAAGGTTCATTAGGCTTAGTTTTTCCTTCCCTATATGAAGGATTTGGATTGCCTGTAGTGGAGGCGATGGCATGTGGTGTTCCAGTATTAACTTCAACTACGTCATCCTTACCTGAGGTGGCTGGAGAGGCTGCGATACTTGTAGATCCTGTGTCGGTGTGTGCTATTAGCGACGGGATTACAAAATTAGTTAATGATACGAAACTGCGTGAACATTTAGTCCATGAAGGGCTTTTACGAGCTAAGAAGTTTAGTTGGAAAAACGTTGTTAATGAGATCGAAATGGTACTTACAGAGGCATGCAATGAAACTAAATGAGGCGAAAATATCTCTTGTTCATGAATGGCTATTAAGCTATGCAGGTTCTGAACAGGTTTCATCTGCAATATTACATGCTTTCCCTGAGGCTGAACTATATTCTGTTGTTGATTTTTTAACAGATGAACAAAGGAGTAATTTTCTTGGAAAGCATGCAACAACTACATTTATTCAAAATTTGCCAAAAGCAAAAAAATTATACCAAAAATATTTACCATTAATGCCTTTGGCTATTGAACAGCTTGATTTATCTGATGCAAACATCATCATTAGCAGCGCTCACTCTGTTGCAAAGGGCGTTATTTCTGGGCCAGATCAGTTGCATATAAGTTATGTTCACTCGCCAATCCGATATGCATGGGATTTACAACACCAGTATCTTCGAGAGTCTGGTCTGAATAAAGGAATTAAAGGCTGGTTAGCTAAGTGGTTTTTACATAAAATACGAATTTGGGACTATCGTACCGCGCATGGGGTTGATCACTTTATCGCTAACTCTCAATACATTGCGCGTAGAATAAAAAAGGTTTATGGTCGCGAAGCTTCTGTAATATACCCACCTGTTGACGTAGAGAATTTCGAAGTAAAAGATAAAAAAGAAGAATATTATTTTACAGCATCCCGTATGGTTCCTTATAAGCGTATTGATCTTATTGTTGAAGCCTTTAGCGAAATGCCAGATAAAAAACTAGTCGTTATTGGTGATGGGCCAGAGATGAAGAAAATAAAGAGTAAGGTAAAAGATAATATAAAGTTGCTTGGTTACCAGCCTTTTTCTGTTTTAAAGGAACATATGCAGAATGCTAAAGCATTTGTTTTTGCAGCAGAAGAGGACTTTGGAATAATTCCTGTTGAGGCTCAAGCTTGCGGTACCCCTGTCATCGCATTTGGCAAAGGTGGTGCGTTAGAAACTGTTCGTCCAATAGGTACAGAAGGGCCAACAGGTATTTTCTTTAAGCAACAGACAGTTGTTTCATTACATGCAGCAATTTGCGAGTTTGAAAAGGCTTCTTCACTTTTTACATCTCAAGCATGCAGAGATAATGCTGAAAGATTTTCTCGTTCGAGATTTAATAAAGAATTTACGAACTTTGTAGATGAAAAGTGGAATCTTTTCAAAGCAGAGCAAATTATCAAACGTTAATAGTGGTTAATTAAATGTCAAAATTAGTACCAGTAATAATGGCTGGTGGCACGGGTAGTCGCTTGTGGCCGCTCTCACGCGAACATCATCCCAAACAGTTTTTGACCGTTGAGGGTGAGTTCTCAATGCTGCAAAACACCATTAAGCGACTGTCTCCACTTTTGGTTAGCGAACCGGTTGTTATTTGTAATGATAGTCACCGATTCCTTGTTGCTGAACAGCTTCGCGCTATTGATAAACTTGCGAATAATATTATTCTTGAGCCTGTAGGGCGTAATACTGCCCCAGCGATCGCACTCGCTGCTTTTTGTGCACTCCAAAATACTGATGATGAAGATCCATTATTATTAATCTTGGCTGCGGATCATGTTATCCGTGATGAAAAGGCATTTATTGAAGCTATTAACCATGCTGAATCTCATGCAACTCTCGGTAAGTTAGTTACTTTTGGTATCGTCCCTACGCACGCAGAAACGGGTTATGGCTATATTCGCAGAGGTGAGGCCATTGATGCACAAGCTTATGCTGTCGCAGAATTTGTAGAGAAACCAGATTATAATACTGCGTGTCATTATATTGAATCTGGGAAATATTATTGGAACAGTGGTATGTTCTTATTTCGTGCAAGTAGCTTCTTAAATGAACTAAAACAATTATCTCCTGATATATACCATGCTTGCAAGAGAGCAGTTGGTCGTATTAATCCGGATCTTGATTTTATCCGTATTGATAAAGAGTCATTTACTTTATGTCCGAGTAATTCCATTGATTATGCGGTAATGGAGCATACGCAACACGCAGTAGTTGTACCTATGGATGCTGGGTGGTCGGATGTAGGCTCTTGGTCTTCACTTTGGGATATTTCACATAAAGATCAGCAACGAAATGTCTTGCATGGCGATGTATTTGCCCATAGCAGTGAAGATAACTATATTTACTCCGAAAGTGCATTTATTAGCACAATAGGAGTAAATAACTTAGTTATCATTCAGACTGCGGATGCGTTATTAGTCTCTGATAAAGCTTCAGTACAAGATGTTAAAAAAGTCGTTGATTATCTAAAAAAGAACAACAGAAACGAACATAAAAAACATCTGGAAACCTTCCGTCCCTGGGGAAAATATACTGTAATTGATAGTGGTGATAATTACTTGGTCAAACGTATAAGTGTTAAGCCTGGTGAGAAATTTGTTGCGCAAATGCACGAGCATCGAGTAGAGCACTGGATCGTCGTATCAGGAACCGCTCTCGTTACTAAGGGTGAACTAACCTTTATAGTTTCGGAAAATGAATCAACATTTATACCAGTTAATACCATCCATGCGCTAGAAAATCCAGGAGTTATCCCATTGGAATTAATTGAAATCCAGTCAGGTACTTATCTTAGTGAGGATGATATCATACGCCTGGAACAGCGTTCTGGATATTCGGAGTGAGAAATTGATGAACAGTTTTTATAATAGTCGAGATATTATTAATAATTCTGGAATTGTTTTTGGAACAAGCGGTGCTCGCGGTCTTGTCACTAATTTTTCGCCTGAGGTTTGTGCTGCTTTCTCAGTTTCATTTTTGACTGTGATGCAACAACAGTTCTCATTCGATACTATCGCGCTAGCCATAGATAATCGTCCGAGTAGCTACTCAATGGCCCAAGCTTGTGCCGCTGCACTACAGGAAAAAGGCATCAATATCGTTTTCTATGGTGTAATTCCGACACCAGCCTTGGCTTATCAATCTATTTCTGATGGTATACCTGCAATTATGGTCACAGGGAGCCATATTCCTTTTGATCGTAATGGCCTCAAATTTTATAGGCCTGATGGTGAAATAACTAAAGATGATGAGATTTCTATTATTCATGCCGACGCTTCATTTAGCCAGACAGAATCTGAGGAATTGACAGTCTCTCCAGTTGCAGCTGAAAATTATATTTCACGATATACTTCATTGTTCCCAACACCTTTTCTGAAAAACAAGCGTATTGGTATTTATGAGCACTCAAGCGCTGGACGTGATCTCTATAAGCCACTGTTTAACGCTTTGGGCGCTACTGTCATCACTTTAGCCAGAAGTGATGAATTTGTTCCTATTGATACGGAAGCTGTGAGTGAAGATGACAGAAATAAGGCAATCAAATGGGCCGCGGAATTTCAGTTAGATGCTATATTTTCTACCGATGGGGATGGTGATCGTCCTCTTATCTCGGATGAAAATGGGAACTGGCTAAGAGGGGATTTGCTAGGCCTCTTGTGTTCACTTGAGTTAGCCGCTGATGCTGTCGCTGTTCCTGTAAGCTGCAATAGTACAATTTCATCAGGTAATTTCTTCAAACATGTGGAGCGTACTAAAATTGGTTCGCCTTATGTTATAGCTGCATTTTCTACATTATCTGAAAACTATAATCGCATTGTAGGATTTGAGGCAAATGGTGGTTTTTTATTAGGCAGTGATATCTGTGTTAATCAGCAGTTACTTAAAGCGTTACCAACGCGTGATGCGGTATTACCCGCTATTATGCTTCTTTTTAGAAGTAAGGATAAAGGTATTAGTGCAGTAGTTGAAAAACTTCCTGTTCGCTACACCCATTCTAATAGATTACAGAATGTTAGTGCCAACACAAGCATGTCGATGATAAATGTTGGACTGTCGGACCCAAAAGCATTCTTAGAGTATATCGGATTAAATGATCACCATATACTATATACTGATATGACTGATGGGTTGAGAATTACACTTAACAATAATAATATTGTCCACTTGCGCCCTTCAGGTAACGCTCCAGAGCTACGTTGCTACGCTGAAGCTGACTCGCCAGACGAGGCATATAAATTAGTTGAAACAGTACTCGCTAATATTAAAAAGCAAGTTAGTCAGAATGTTTAAATACAGTAGTCATAAGGCGTTTCTTTCCAGAAACGCCTGGCTTGGTTATCTGGTACCCATTTTGAGGGTGAGGGTTAATGGATAATATTGATAATAAGTATAATCCACAGCTATGTAAGATCTTATTAGCGATATCAGATCTGGTTTTTTTTAATGTGGCTTTGTGGTTTTCTTTGGGATGCGTATACCTGATTTTTGATGAGGTACAACGATTTGTCCCACAGGAACAGCTGGATACACGCGTCATATCCCATTTCATACTTTCTATAGTATGTGTAGGGTGGTTTTGGGTACGTCTGCGTCATTACACCTACCGCAAACCATTCTGGTATGAATTGAAAGAGATTTTTCGTACTATTGTGATCTTTGCCGTATTTGATTTGGCGTTAATCGCATTTACGAAATGGCAGTTTTCTCGCTATGTTTGGGTATTTTGCTGGTCATTTGCGCTGATATTGGTACCCTTATTTCGTGTGTTTACAAAACATTTACTTAATAAGTTAGGTATCTGGAAAAAAACAACTATCATTTTCGGCAGCGGCCAAAATGCACTTGGTGCATACAGTGCCCTACAAAGTGAAGAGATGATGGGTTTTGAAGTTATCGCATTTTTTGATACTGATTCTGTTGATTGCGAGATTAGCTCACTACCTGTAATAAAAGATGTGGAAGAAATTTGGAATCTGAATCGCACCGGTGATGTTCATTACATTCTGGCTTATGAATATACAGAACTCGATAAAACACAATACTGGCTCCGTGAGTTATCAAAGCACCATTGTCGCTCAGTTACTGTGGTTCCTTCTTTCCGTGGGTTACCTTTGTATAATACCGATATGTCCTTCATTTTTAGTCATGAAGTTATGTTGCTGAGAATACAAAATAATCTCGCAAAGCGGACTTCTCGTTTTCTTAAACGTACTTTCGACATTGTTTGCTCCTTATTGATTCTGCTAATTGCATCCCCGCTCATGATTTATTTATGGTACAAAGTTACTCGTGATGGCGGGCCTGCTATTTATGGGCATCAGCGTGTTGGGCGAAACGGAAAATTATTCCCATGCTACAAGTTTCGCTCAATGGTGATGAACTCTCAGGAAGTGTTAAAAGAACTTTTGGATAACGATCCGGCAGCAAGAGCTGAGTGGGATAAAGATTTTAAATTAAAGAATGATCCACGCATCACTGCTGTTGGGCGTTTTATTCGGAAAACCAGCCTTGATGAGTTACCCCAGTTATTCAACGTATTAAAAGGTGAGATGAGCCTGGTTGGTCCACGGCCTATCATTTCAGATGAACTGGAACGTTATTGTGATGACGTTGATTATTATTTGATGGCAAAACCTGGTATGACTGGGCTGTGGCAAGTTAGCGGCCGAAATGATGTCGACTATGAAACACGCGTTTATTTTGACTCATGGTATGTCAAAAACTGGACTCTCTGGAATGACATTGCCATTTTGTTTAAGACTGTGAAGGTCGTTTTGCATCGAGACGGCGCGTATTGAGTGCGTATAGACATGGATGATTACTACCCAAAAGGAAGCATCAGTACACCAATTGCTACCTTCTTACTTTGTCTCTGAGTTAACATGTTAGTCACTTAAGCCCCCCGGGGGCAGCCCGGTGGGCAACCACACCTGACAGGAGTATGTAATGTCCAAGCAACAGATCGGCGTCGTCGGTATGGCAGTGATGGGGCGCAACCTGGCGCTCAACATCGAAAGCCGCGGTTATACCGTCTCCATCTTCAACCGCTCCCGCGAAAAAACTGAAGAAGTTGTTGCCGAGAACCCGGGTAAGAAACTGGTTCCTTATTACACAGTGAAAGAGTTCGTCGAGTCTCTTGAAACCCCACGTCGTATCCTGTTAATGGTGAAAGCGGGCGCAGGCACAGATGCTGCCATCGACTCCCTGAAGCCGTATCTGGATAAGGGCGACATCATCATTGATGGTGGTAACACCTTCTTCCAGGACACTATTCGTCGTAATCGAGAACTGTCCGCAGAAGGCTTTAACTTCATCGGTACCGGCGTATCCGGCGGTGAAGAGGGGGCGCTAAAAGGCCCGTCCATCATGCCTGGTGGTCAGAAGGAAGCCTACGAACTGGTTGCCCCGATCCTGACCAAAATCGCTGCAGTGGCGGAAGATGGTGAACCGTGCGTGACCTATATCGGCGCTGACGGCGCGGGTCATTACGTGAAGATGGTTCACAACGGTATCGAATACGGCGATATGCAACTGATTGCGGAAGCCTATTCTCTGCTGAAAGGTGGCCTGAACCTGTCTAATGAAGAGCTGGCAACCACCTTCACCGAGTGGAATGAAGGTGAGCTGAGCAGCTACCTGATCGACATTACCAAAGACATCTTCACCAAAAAAGATGAAGAGGGTAAATACCTGGTTGACGTGATCCTGGACGAAGCAGCGAACAAAGGCACCGGTAAATGGACCAGCCAGAGCTCTCTGGATCTGGGCGAACCCCTGTCGCTGATCACCGAGTCCGTATTCGCGCGTTACATCTCTTCTCTGAAAGATCAGCGCGTGGCGGCATCTAAGGTGCTGTCCGGCCCGCAGGCCAAACTGGCTGGCGATAAAGCTGAGTTTGTTGAGAAAGTGCGTCGCGCGCTGTATCTGGGCAAAATCGTCTCCTACGCGCAGGGCTTCTCTCAGCTACGTGCTGCGTCTGACGAGTACAACTGGGATCTGAATTACGGCGAGATCGCGAAGATTTTCCGCGCGGGCTGCATCATTCGTGCGCAGTTCCTGCAGAAAATCACCGACGCTTACGCGGAGAATGCGGGTATCGCTAACCTGCTGCTGGCTCCATACTTCAAAAACATTGCTGATGAGTACCAGCAGGCGCTGCGTGATGTCGTGGCTTACGCTGTGCAAAATGGTATTCCGGTACCGACTTTCTCTGCTGCAGTTGCCTACTACGACAGCTACCGTGCTGCGGTACTGCCGGCGAACCTGATCCAGGCCCAGCGTGATTACTTCGGTGCGCACACTTATAAACGCATCGATAAAGAAGGTGTGTTCCACACCGAATGGCTGGATTAATCTGAAATAGCCAACTGCTAAAGCCAGGCCCGGAGCGTTTCTCCGGGCTTTTTTATTGTCAAAAAATGGGATTCGGTCAGGTCTGATAGGCGGTGCTATAGCAAATCACGATATACTCATTCAATGCTGAGCCGATCCGCCACAAGGCTGGTGGTGTGCTCAACCTCAATGTTTAACTGGAAGAAGTTACAGAGCGAATGAAGATAACTATCTCAGGAACAGGTTATGTCGGCTTATCCAACGGTATTCTGATCGCCCAGCACCATGAAGTGGTTGCTCTGGATATCGTCCCGGCGAAGGTCGAGATGCTGAATCAGAAAAAATCGCCGATTGTTGACAAAGAGATCGAAGAGTACCTGGCGACAAAGCAGCTGAATTTTCGTGCAACGACTGATAAGTATGATGCCTATCGTGATGCGGATTACGTGATCATCGCGACACCGACTGATTACGATCCGAAAACTAACTACTTCAACACCTCCAGCGTCGAGTCTGTTATCCGCGATGTGGTTGCAATTAACCCAAATGCGGTGATGGTCATCAAATCCACCATTCCGGTTGGTTTTACCAATTCAATTAAAGAACAGTTTGGCATTGATAAAATTTTCTTCTCGCCTGAGTTCCTGCGTGAAGGTCGTGCGCTCTACGACAATTTGCATCCGTCGCGTATCGTTATAGGTGAAAGCTCCGAACGTGCAGAACGGTTTGCCGCGCTGTTGCAGGAAGGTGCGGTGAAGAAAGATATTCCGACGCTGTTTACTGATTCTACTGAAGCCGAAGCCATCAAGCTGTTCGCTAATACCTATCTGGCGTTACGCGTGGCCTATTTTAATGAGCTTGATAGCTATGCCGAAAGCCTTGGTCTGAACACCCGGCAAATTATTGAAGGCGTATGTCTGGATCCGCGTATTGGTAATCATTACAACAATCCGTCCTTTGGCTACGGTGGCTACTGCTTACCGAAAGATACTAAGCAGTTGTTGGCGAACTACGCGTCTGTGCCGAATAACATTATCGGCGCGATCGTCGATGCTAACCGTACGCGCAAAGACTTTATTGCAGATTCCATTCTGGCGCGTAAGCCTAAAGTGGTTGGCGTGTACAGATTGATCATGAAAAGTGGTTCTGATAACTTCCGTGCATCCTCTATTCAGGGGATCATGAAGCGTATTAAAGCCAAGGGCGTACCCGTTATTATTTATGAACCGGTCATGGAAGAGGATGAATTTTTCCACTCTCGGGTAGTTCGCGATCTAAACGCGTTTAAAAATGAAGCGGATGTTATTATTTCTAATCGAATGACGTCTGAATTAGCAGATGTTGCAGAAAAAGTATATACCCGCGATTTGTTCGGTAGTGATTAATCATCATCTCGACAAAAAAGGCCTTATTAAAGGCCTTTTTATTTTAAGCAGGTTACTAATTAAACGTTGTAGAAATCACGGTACCAGTCAACAAAGTTCTTAACCCCATCTTTAACCGTTGTTGTAGGTTTAAAACCAATAACGTCATACAGTGCTTTGGTGTCCGCGCTGGTTTCCAGCACATCACCGGGTTGTAGCGGGAGCATATTTTTTGTCGCGTCGATGCCAAGAGCTTCTTCCAGAGCCTTGATATAATCCATCAGTTCAACCGGTGAACTATTGCCGATATTGTAGACGCAATACGGCGCGGAGCTGGTTGCCGGGGAACCGCTTTCAACAGTCCACTCCTCGTTGGGCGCAGGAATGACATCCTGCAAGCGAATAATTGCTTCTGCGATATCACCAATATAGGTAAAGTCACGCTTCATTTTGCCGTAGTTATAGACGTCAATACTTTTCCCTTCCAGCATCGCTTTGGTGAATTTGAACAGCGCCATATCCGGGCGACCCCACGGACCGTATACGGTAAAGAAACGCAGGCCGGTTGTGGGCAATCCGTACAGATGAGAATACGTATGGGCCATCAGTTCGTTGGCTTTTTTGGTTGCAGCATACAGGGATACGGGGTGATCGACGGAATCATCCGTTGAGAAAGGCATTTTGCGATTCATGCCGTATACCGAGCTGGAAGAGGCATAAAGTAAATGCTGAATTTTATTATGCCGACAACCTTCCAGTATGTTCAGAAAACCTGTGAGATTGGAGTCTGCGTAAGCATGAGGATTTTCGAGTGAATAGCGTACGCCAGCCTGTGCAGCGAGATGGATCACACGATCAAAATGCCCGGATGCGAAGAGTGCTGACATGCTTTCCCGGTCGGCTAAATCACTCTTATGAAACTGGAAGCCGGGGTGTACCAGCAGCTCCAGACGGGCCTGCTTTAGACTCACGTCGTAGTAATCGTTCAGATTATCGATACCGACGACTTGATGGCCAGCCTCAAGGAGGCGTTTGCTAACATGGAAGCCGATGAAACCAGCGGCCCCCGTAACCAGGTATTTCATGTTCGTTCCTCTTTTCGGCTAAAAAGTAGCCAGGCACTATTTGGTGCGACGAAAAGTGAAATAATACCGTCAGATGGCAAAAAAGCTAATGGTTATCCTTTTTACGCATGCCATTTTTAGTGGTAAGTTAATAAATATTCATGCCGTGAATTTAATTAACGAGAATGTCTGGCATTTACGCTTGATGACATTTAACCCGCTGTTTGACGCTTTTCCTGCAAAGAGTGGCCTTTCAGTATTGACACTTTTTTTAAATTCCTTCCTTTTTCTCAAGGGACTAAAATACCAATCAAAATCTCTCAATCAATTTGATTTTTTATCATTAATCCTATGGAAGTGCTTCAATTTTTAGCTAAACTAATTCGAGTTTAAGTCCTTCCTTAATTAGGGTATCTATGTCTGTAAGTGATAACAACATGTCCGGGCGCGGTAACGATCCGGAACAGATTGATCTGATTGATTTGCTGCTGCAGTTATGGCGTGGGAAAACAACAATCGTTATCGCGATCGTTGTTACCATTGTTCTGGCGGTGGGCTATCTGGCGGTTGCTAAAGAGAAATGGACCTCTACCGCAATTATTACTCAACCGGATGTTGGTCAAATAGCCACCTATAACAACGCGCTCAACGTGTTGTATGGCGCCAACGCGCCTAAGGTGACTGAACTTCAGACAAATGTGGTTGGTCGTTTCAGTACCTCTTTCTCTGCCCTGGCAGAAACGCTTGCTAATCAGGAAATACCCCAGAAACTGTCGATTGAGCAGTCTGTTAAAGGCCAACAACTGCCGCTAGAGCTCTCCTATGTGGCGAGTTCTCCAGAAGATGCTCAGCGTCAGCTGGCTGAGTACATTCAACAAACAGATGAAAATGTTGCTAAAGAGCTGGAGCTTGACCTGGCTGATAACATCAAGCTGCAAACCAGTACTCTAGAAGATTCTCTGAAGACTCAGGAAGTGGTCGCTCAGGAACAAAAAGATCTGCGAATTAAGCAAATCCAGGAAGCGCTGCGTTATGCTGAACAGGCTGGTGTGATTAAGCCGCAAATTCAACAAACCCAGGATGTTACGCAGGACAGCATGCTGTTGCTGGGTAGCGATGCCCTGAAATCTATGGTTGAACACGAGGCTACGCGTCCTTTGATATTGTCTGATAACTACTTCCAGACAAAACAAAAACTGCTGGATATCAGAAATCTTAAGCTTGAAGGGGCAGAGTTGCACTCCTATCGCTACGTGATGAAACCAACGTTACCGATTCGTCGTGACAGTCCGAAAAAAGCCATTACCCTGGTACTGGCCGTTCTGCTGGGGGGAATGATTGGTGCAGGTATCGTGCTGGGGCGAAATGCGCTGCGTGGTTACAAAGCCAGAGCGTAGCAGGTCGAAGGCAGTTTTATTCTGAGCACAAAAAAACCGGGCAGTTCACAGCGCCCGGTATTTTTACGTCTGCAGATTACTGATGACGCTTACGTAAGTTCTCAATCACGGTGGTCAGATCAAGCTCCTGATCCTGTAGCAGAACCAGCAGGTGGTACATCAGGTCAGAGGCTTCATTCGTGAGTTCAAAACGATCGTGCACGGTGGCGGCCAGTGCGGTTTCCACGCCTTCTTCCCCCACTTTCTGCGCAATGCGTTTGGTGCCACTGGCATACAGCTTCGCCGTGTAAGAGCTTGCCGGATCGGCGGTTTTACGCTCAGCCAGTAGTTGTTCTAACTGATACAGGAACAGCCACTGATGACTGGTGTCAGCAAAGCAGCTTGAGGTGCCTTTGTGGCAGGTTGGCCCAATCGGGTTAACCAGCACCAGCAGGGTGTCGTTGTCGCAGTCAGGCGCGATGTTAACCACATTAAGAAAGTTGCCAGAGGTTTCACCTTTGGTCCACAGGCGTTGTTTGGTCCGCGAGAAAAAGGTTACCTTACCGCTTTCAAGCGTTTTATCCAGCGCCTCCGGGTTCATATAACCCAGCATCAATACTTCGCCGGATACCGCATGCTGCACCACGACCGGCATCAATCCGTCGGTTTTTTCCCAGTCCAGTTCGCGACATTGTTGCTTCGTTAACATATCCTGATCTCCACGCCCTGTGTTGCCAGGTACGTTTTTAACTCGCCAATATTGATAATTTGTTTGTGGAAAACGGAAGCGGCAAGCGCGCCGTCAACGTCAGCATCACGGAAGGCTTCGAGAAAGTGTTCCATGGTGCCTGCGCCACCGGAGGCAATCAGCGGTACGTGGCAAACGTCGCGCACTTTTCTCAACTGCTCCAGGTCATAGCCGTTACGCACACCGTCCTGATTCATCATGTTCAGCACGATTTCGCCTGCGCCACGTTTCTGCACTTCCTGCACCCAATCCAGCGTTTCCCACTGCGTGATGCGGGTACGACTCTCATCACCGGTATACTGGTTAACGTGATATTTACCGGTTGCGGCGTCATACCAGGTATCGATACCCACCACAATGCACTGTACGCCAAAGCGGTCCGCCAGACGCGTGATAAGCTCCGGGTCAGCCAGCGCCGGGGAGTTGATGGAGATTTTATCCGCCCCGAAGGAGAGAATACGCGCTGCATCATCAATGGACTTAATCCCACCGGCAACGCAGAACGGAATGTCGATCACTTCCGCCACGCGCGATACCCAGCTTTTATCGACTACACGGCCATCGCTGGAGGCGGTGATATCGTAGAAGACCAGTTCATCTGCGCCTTCATCGGCATAGCGTTTTGCCAGCGGAACGATGTCGCCAATAATCTCGTGATTGCGAAACTGGACGCCTTTTACCACCTGTCCATCGCGAACGTCCAGACAAGGAATTATGCGTTTTGCCAGCATTGGATGGCCTCCTCAACGGTGAACTTACCTTCCAGCAGGGCTCGTCCGACGATCACGCCGCCAACCCCAGTCCCGCGCAGGGCGGCTACGTCCTCAATTCCACCTATACCGCCAGATGACTGAAACGCCACCTGCGGATATTTGGCGCACACTTCTTCATAAAGTGCGACGTTTGAACCCGCCAGCGTACCGTCGCGGGAGATATCAGTGCACAGCACATGCTTCAGACCAACGGGTAAATAGGTTTCCACCAGCTCTTCCAGCGAAACCCCGGAATCTTCCTGCCAGCCGCTGACCGCAACCTGTTTATTACCGCGTTCGTCAATGCGTACGTCCAGCGCCAGCACCAGCGCGTCGGCGCCAAAACGGGTAAACCAGCTCTTCACTTCCTCGGGGGATTTTACCGCCGTCGAACCGACCACCACGCGTGCCACGCCGGCGTCAAGCAGTGCCGCAACGTCCGCTTCAGTACGCACACCGCCGCCAACCTGCACCGGAACATTGACGCCCGCGACCAGCGTTTTAATCAGCGGTATTTGTCGTTTCTGCGGATCTTTTGCCCCGGTCAGATCGACCAGGTGCAGTACCTGTGCGCCTTGTGCCGCGTAATCCTGCAGGCGGGGCAGTGGATCGTTGCCGTAATCACGTTGCTGTGCGTAATCACCCTGATGAAGACGCACCACCGTGCCGTCGATTAAATCTAATGCCGGAATAATCATTACATCTCCAGAAAGTTTTTCAGCAACTGCGCCCCAGCCGCACCCGAACGTTCCGGGTGGAACTGCACGCCAAAGAAATTGTCCTTTTGGACTGCCGCGGTAAACGGTTCACCGTAATGACACTGGGCGATAGTCCATGGGTTCACTGGCATCGCGTAGCTGTGGACAAAGTAGAAATACGCCCCATCGTCAATACCCTGGAACAGACGATTGCCTGCTTGTGGATACACACGGTTCCATCCCATATGCGGCAGCGGCAGGCCAAAATCGGTCATTTTGGGGACGTCCTGTTCAATAATGCCCAGCAGGGAGACACCGTTACTCTCTTCGCTGCGGCGACCAAGCAGTTGCATACCTAAGCAGATCCCTAGCACCGGTTGTGTACAGGCCTTAATCAGCTCAATAAGTTCACGCTCGTGCAACTGGTCCATAGCCGCCTGCGCAGTACCAACGCCGGGTAGAAATAGCTTATCGGCCCGGAGCACCACATCCGCATCGCGGCTGACAACCGGGTCGTATCCATGGCGCGCAACGGCGGATTTCACAGAATTCAGGTTGGCGCAGCCGGTATCCAGGATCACCACGTTCATTACAGCACTCCTTTTGAGGAGGGTAGCGTATCGCCTTCTACGCGAATCGCCTGACGCAGCGTGCGGCCAAAGGCTTTAAACAGGCTTTCCACACGGTGGTGGTCATTTTTTCCTTTGGTTTTCAGGTGCAGGGTAACGCCCATGGTGTAGGAGAGTGAGCGGAAGAAGTGTTCAATCATCTCCGTGCTCAGATCGCCAACGCGCTGGTAGGTAAACTCAGCGCGGTATTCCAGGTGAGGACGTCCGGAGATATCCAGCGCGCAACGTGCCAGACATTCGTCCATCGGCAGGACAAAACCAAAACGGTTGATACCACGTTTATCACCTAATGCCAGCTTTAAGGCCTCACCCAGCGCCAGACCGGTATCTTCTACGGTGTGGTGATCGTCAATATACAGATCGCCTTTGACGGCTATCTCCATACGGAAACCGCCGTGGGTGGCGATTTGATCCAACATGTGGTCAAAGAAGCCAACGCCAGTATTGATTTTGCTTTGGCCTTCGCGGTCCAGCCAGATTTTGACGTCAATCTGCGTTTCTTTGGTATTGCGCTCAACGTGGGCGTAGCGGTCACGTTTGGTCAACTGCTCGCCGATCATCGCCCAGTTCAGGGTGTCCCGGTGATAGCGTAATCCGCTAATCCCCATGTTTTCAGCCAGTTGAATATCTGTGGCACGATCGCCAATGACGTAGCTGTTCTCGGTGTCCATAGCCTGTTCAACCAGATACTGCTCAACCAGCTTCACTTTTGGCTTACGGCAATCGCACTCATCGGCCGGCAAGTGCGGGCAAATCAGCACGTCATCAAACCTCACGCCCTGAGAGGTGAATATTTGCATCATCAGGTTATGCGGACCGTCAAAATCAGCCTGTGGAAAGCTCTGGGTTCCCAGTCCATCCTGGTTGGTGATCATCACCAGCTTAAAACCCGCTTTTTGCAGTTTCAGCAAAACAGGAACGACTTCCGGCTCAAAAGCCAGTTTGTCAAAGCGATCGACTTGAAAGTCACTTGGCGGTTCGGAAATCAGGGTTCCATCACGGTCTATAAAAAGATACTTCTGGCTCATACTTGCTCCGCACGTAAGGCGTCAATGACGCGCTGGCTCTCTTCACGGGTTCCGACAGTAATACGCAGGCAGCCGCTTAACGAGGGTTGTTTGTTCTGGTCTCGTAAGATAATGCCCTGATCCCACAAAGATTTAAATACGCTGCTGGATGCGGTGAAGCGCGCCAGAACGTAGTTGGTTTCAGAAGCGAAGACCTGTTCTACACAGCGAATTGTTTTCAGGTTCTCCACCAGGAACTGACGCTCTTGCAGGATCTGCTGGACGCGTTGGCGCATGGCGGCAACCCCTTGCGGCGTCAGCGCCTGGGCGGCGATATCCGCCACCGGTGTAGAGAGGGGGTATGGGGCGATCACCTTTAACAGCAGATTGATAATTTCTTCATTTGCCAGCGTAAATCCGCAGCGTAAACCGGCGAGAGCAAACGCTTTGGATAGTGTGCGTAAAATTACCAGGTGCGGATATTCAGACAGCCAGCCCGCCAGCGTGGCCTGCGGGCAAAACTCGATATACGCTTCATCGGCAACCACGATAGCTTTACCCTGCGTCATATCGAGCAGTGAACGCAGATCCTGTGGCTTAATCAACTGGCCCGTTGGGTTATTAGGGCTGCATACGTAGACCACCTTCACACCATCAAGCTTGTCCGCGATACCTTGTAAATCCAGTTGCCAGTCGTCAAGTGTCGGGACGGTACGGCATTCAACGCCAATCGTTTCAGCGCTGACGCTGTACATGCCGTAAGTCGGCGGACAGTACAGAATCGCATCTTTACCCGGCTCGCAAAAAGCGCGCACCAGCAGCTCGATCCCTTCATCTGCGCCACGACTGACCAGCACCTGCTCCGGCTTGACGCCTGCATACTGCGCGTAATTCTCAATCACGGCTTTCGGCTGGCACTCCGGATAGCGGTTCAGCGTTTGCTGACTTAGCTGAAACTCAACGGCGGTGGGATATTCATTCGCATTGAGCCAGACGTCGCCGTTACCGCCAAGACGGCGGGCAGACTGATAAGGCGTTAACTCGCGGACATTCTTACGGGCTAAATCAGTGACGCTGAGAAAGTTGTCAGTGCTCATGCTTGCTCCTTCAGGGCGTTAACGCGCAGGATGACGGCATTTTTGTGGGCGGTCAGCAGCTCAGCCGCGGCCAGGGTTTCAATGGTGGCGGCCAGCGCAGAGAAACCTTGTGGTGTTAATTCCTGTACGGTCATCCGTTTCTGGAAATCAGCCAGACCCAGACTGGAACAGGTAGTGGTATAGCCGTAAGTTGGCAGCACGTGATTAGTGCCGGAAGCATAGTCGCCTGCGGATTCCGGCGACCAGTCACCAAGGAACACCGAACCAGCGCTTGTTATGCCTTCCACCAGCTCACGTGCATTGCGGGTTTGAATGATCAGGTGCTCCGGACCGTAGGCGTTGGAGATTTCAACGCACTGTGCCAGATCTTTCGCCACGATTAAACGGCTGGCGGAGAGCGCCTGACGCGCGGTGTCGGCGCGGGACAGCTCGGCGAGCTGGCGTTCAACGGCTTCGGCCACGCCTTCGGCAAGCTTAGCGTCCGGCGTTAGCAGGATCACCTGCGAGTCCGGGCCGTGCTCGGCCTGAGAGAGCAGGTCGGAGGCGACAAAATCCGGCGTTGCGCCGCTGTCGGCGATAACCAATACTTCGGACGGTCCGGCGGGCATATCGATTGCCGCGCCGTCAAGACGCTGGCTGACCTGGCGCTTGGCTTCGGTCACATAGGCGTTGCCCGGCCCAAAGATTTTATCGACTTTTGGAATAGACTCCGTGCCCAGTGCCAGCGCGGCAATGGCCTGTGCGCCGCCCACGTTAAACACTTCTTTCACGCCACAGAGTTGCGCGGCGTAGAGGATTTCATCGGCAATCGGCGGCGGCGAGCACAGCACCACTTTTTTACAGCCCGCGATACGCGCCGGGGTCGCCAGCATTAATACAGTAGAGAACAGCGGTGCCGATCCCCCTGGAATATACAGGCCCACGGAAGCGATGGGGCGGGTAACCTGCTGGCAGCGCACGCCCGGCTGGGTTTCGATATCCACCGGCGGCAGGATCTGCGCGCTGTGGAAAGTATCAATATTACGTACTGCCGCCTGCATGGCTTGTTTCAGCTCGTCGCTCAGACGATTCCCGGCCTGCTGAATTTCTTCCTCAGTGACGCGCAGCGCGCCGACCTCGGTTTTATCAAACTTCGCGCTGTATTCGCGCAATGCCTGGTCGCCGTTGTTTTTGACATTTTCAAGGATCTCGGCCACCGTGCGGCTAATGCTTTCAGAGGCGGAAATCGCCGGGCGCATCAGTAATTCGCGCTGCTGCTCAGGGCTACAGCTATTCCAGTCAATCAGGGTGTTGAAGCTCATGGTCGTTACTCCATCATCTTCTCAATCGGCAGCACCAGAATGGAGCTGGCGCCGAGCGCTTTCAGTTTTTCCATTGTTTCCCAGAACAGGGTTTCGCTGCTGACCATGTGCATGGCCACGCGCTGCTGATCACCCGCCAGTGGCAGAATGGTTGGGCGCTCAGCGCCAGGCAGCAGGGCGATAACTTCGTCCAGACGCTCGCTCGGTGCGTGCATCATGATGTATTTGGATTCACGAGCCTGAATAACCCCCTGGATGCGGGTCAGTAGTTTGTCGATCAGTTGCTGTTTGGCTGCGGCCATTTCGCCATCGCGCTGAATCAGACACGCTTTAGAGCGGTATATCACTTCCACTTCACGCAGACCATTAGCTTCAAGCGTCGCGCCGGTTGACACCAGATCGCAGATTGCATCGGCCAGGCCCGCGCGGGGCGCGACTTCGACAGAACCGTTTAACAGACAGGATTTAAATGACACTCCTTTTTGATCGAGGTAACGCTTGAGCAGGTGCGGGTAAGAGGTGGCGATACGCTTCCCGTTCAGTTCTGCCGGGCCATCCCAGGCTTCATCAACCGGCGTCGCCAGCGAAAGACGGCAGCCGCCGAAGTCCAGACGACGCAGGGTAAAATAGCGAGGATCTTCACCCTGTGCCCGACGGTTGAGCAGCTCTTCTTCCAGAACGTTTTCCCCAATAATGCCCAGATCAACGACGCCGTCCATCACCAGACCTGGGATATCGTCATCACGCACGCGCAGGATATCAATCGGCATATTTTCTGCCATCGCAATTAAGCGCTGAGTGTGAAGATTAATTTTAATGCCGCAACGGGCCAGTAATTCGCGTGAATCGTCGCTTAAACGGCCTGATTTCTGCATAGCTATGCGTAAACGGGTGTTGTCTAACATTGTTTGTTCCTCGTTATCCTGTCTGAATCAGTTTGGGTCACGCACAAAAAAAAGCCCCCGGAAGAAATCTTCCGGGGGCTTTCTCATACGCTCATGCACCGCTGGAAGATTTAAATGTCTCCCAGCACACATCGCCTGAAAGACTAGTCAGGATGATGGTGATGATGGTGTTTAAATTGAGCGCGTGTCATAAATTTTCTCGATGAATGTTTATTCATTTGATGTCTTTTAACCTAAACCACTTTAGCTACGGAAAGCAAGGGCTTTTTTTGATCATTAATTCATTTCATATTGATACTATGAATTGTCAGCCACCGTGGGCTGGCGTAGCCTTGCGTTATAGGCCAAAAGTCAGGAGAGAAGGCATGAAAAAGGTCGCAATTGTCGGGTTAGGTTGGTTAGGCATGCCGTTAGCCATGTCGCTGGCGGCGAGAGGCTGGCAGGTTACCGGCAGCAAAACCACACTGGATGGGGTAGAAGCGGCCCGTATGAGCGGTATCGAGAGTTACTCGCTGCGCCTGGAGCCTGAACTGGTCTGTGAGGCTGACGATCTCGACGCGCTCATGGACGCTGATGCACTGGTTATAACGCTACCTGCGCGCCGTAGCGGGCCGGGGGAGACATTTTACCTGCAGGCCATGCAGGAACTGGTTGACAGTGCGCTGGCGTACCGGATCCCGCGGATTATTTTTACCAGCTCGACGTCGGTCTATGGCGATATCCAGGGCATCGTGAAAGAGGGAACGCCGCGTAACCCGGTCACCGCCAGCGGGCGTGTTCTGAAAGATCTTGAAGACTGGTTGCATAACCTGCCTGGTACCTCGGTAGATATTCTGCGACTGGCCGGACTGGTTGGCCCGGGAAGACATCCTGGCCGCTTTTTCGCTGGCAAGACGGCGCCAGATGGACACCATGGCGTCAATCTGGTGCATCTGGATGATGTCGTTTCTGCCATCACGTTGCTGCTGCAAGCGCCCAAAGGGGGACACATCTATAATATATGTGCGCCTATGCATCCGGCGCGTAACGTGTTCTATCCGCAGATGGCCCGCCAGTTGGGGATGGAACCGCCGGAATTTCGCGGCGGTGCGGATAACGGTAAAGGTAAAGTCATTGATGGCAGCCGTATTTGTAATGAGCTTGGATTTGAGTACCAGTATCCCGATCCGCTGGTGATGCCGATGGAGTGACAGGCCAGCAGAGTGTCGCTGTATACCGCCAGGGGGCGAGTATGAAACCACTGCTGGACGTTCTTATCATCCTCGATGCGTTAGAAAAAGAGGGCAGTTTCGCGGCGGCGTCGGCAAAATTGTATAAGACGCCGTCTGCGCTTAGCTACACCGTCCATAAACTGGAAAGCGATCTTAATATTCAGTTATTAGATCGCAGTGGGCACCGGGCTAAGTTTACCCGCACCGGTCAAATGCTGCTGGAAAAGGGGCGAGAGGTATTGCACTCCGTCCGCGAACTCGAAAAGCAAGCCATTAAACTTCATGAAGGCTGGGAGAATGAACTGGTCATCGGCGTCGATGATACGTTTCCCTTTTCACTGCTGGCCCCCCTTATCGAATCCTTCTATCAACATCACAGTGTGACGCGCCTGAAGTTTATTAACGGCGTGCTGGGTGGTTCCTGGGATGCACTTACTCAGGGGCGGGCGGATATTATTGTCGGCGCTATGCACGAACCGCCGGCGGGGAGCGAATTTGGTTTTGCGCGGCTGGGCGCGCTGGAACAGGTGTTTGTGGTTGCGCCGCATCATCCGCTGGCGCAGGAACAGGAACCGTTACATCGGCGTACTATTCGACGATTTCGCGCCATCGCGGTGGGAGAGAATGTGCATCAAGCGAACATCTCCGGCGTTCAGGTGTTGGACGATCAGGAAGCGATTACCGTTTTTGACTTCAAAACCAAGCTGGAGCTGCAAATCAGTGGTCTGGGATGCGGATATATTCCCCGTTATCTGGCGCAGCGATTTTTGGACAGCGGCGCGCTGATTGAGAAGAAAGTGGTTGGACAAATTCTGTTTGAACCCGTGTGGATAGGGTGGAATGAACAGACCGCCGGGCTTGCCAGCGCCTGGTGGCGGGACGAGATTTTAGCAAATAGTGCTATTGCCGGGGTGTACGTTAAAACGGATGCTGATAAATCAATCAGTTGAGAAAAAATATTTTTTTACAGTTGCTTCAATCTCTTGTTATTTCTCCCCAAATTAGTGCAAAATACGCCGCTTGCAAAAAATGACATTAACCGACGTTTTAATACGCGTCGGTTATTTTTTTGCATCAAACCAATCATTCATAAAAGAGGCCGGGCTTCGTACCGGATAGATACTTACTTAAAAATCGACAGTTGTTGTCGCTGAGGATTAACAAAAAATGGGGCAATTTTTTGCTTACGCGACGGTTTTCGCCGTAATGGAGGATAACCATGTCGCATAACGCTACTCCAAACACCTCTCGCGTGGAATTACGTAAAACGCTTACGCTGGTTCCGGTTGTCATGATGGGCCTTGCCTATATGCAGCCGATGACGCTGTTCGATACATTCGGTATCGTCTCAGGAATGACCGATGGTCACGTCCCGACAGCTTACGCCTTCGCACTGATCGCCATCCTCTTTACCGCACTAAGCTACGGTAAACTGGTACGCCGCTATCCGTCCGCGGGCTCTGCCTACACTTACGCTCAGAAATCCATTAGCCCGACCGTTGGTTTTATGGTTGGCTGGTCATCGCTGCTGGACTACCTGTTCGCGCCGATGATCAACATTCTGTTGGCGAAAATTTATTTTGAAGCGCTGGTGCCTTCGATTCCATCGTGGATGTTCGTGGTGGCGCTGGTGGCCTTTATGACCGCCTTCAACCTGCGTAGCCTCAAGTCCGTCGCTAATTTCAACACCGTGATCGTGTTGTTGCAGGTGGTGCTGATTGCAGTGATCCTCGGCATGGTCGTTTATGGCGTGTTCGAAGGGGAAGGCGCCGGTACGCTGGCGAGCAGCCGTCCGTTCTGGTCGGGTGATGCGCACGTGATCCCGATGATCACCGGGGCTACCATCCTGTGCTTCTCGTTCACCGGTTTTGACGGTATCAGCAACCTGTCAGAAGAAACCAAAGACGCTGAACGCGTGATCCCGCGTGCGATTTTCCTGACCGCGCTGATTGGTGGCCTGATCTTTATCGTCTCCACTTATCTGTTGCAGTTGTACTTCCCGGATATCTCGCGCTTTAAGGATCCGGATGCTTCGCAGCCGGAAATCATGCTGTATGTTGCCGGTAAGTTCTTCCAGGTCGGCGCGCTGATTTTCTCTACCATTACCGTACTGGCGTCCGGTATGGCGGCGCATGCAGGCGTTGCGCGTCTGATGTACGTGATGGGTCGTGACGGCGTATTCCCGAAAAGTTTCTTCGGTTATGTACACCCGAAATGGCGTACTCCGTCCATGAACATCATTCTGGTTGGGGCGATTGCTTTGCTGGCAATCAACTTCGACCTGGTGATGGCGACGGCGCTGATTAACTTTGGTGCGCTGGTGGCGTTTACCTTCGTTAACCTGTCGGTAATCTCCCAGTTCTGGATCCGTGAGAAGCGTAACAAGACGCTGAAAGATCACTTCCAGTACCTGTTCCTGCCAATGTGCGGTGCGCTGACCGTTGGCGCGCTGTGGGTGAACCTGGAAGAAAGCTCAATGGTTCTGGGCCTGATCTGGGCGGGTATCGGTCTGATCTACCTGGCGTGCGTGACCAAAAGCTTCCGCAACCCGGTACCGCAGTACGACGAAGATATCGCGTAATAACTGCATTTAGCTGAAAAAAAACGGAGACATGTTCTCCGTTTTTTTATACGTGGGATTTAGACAATCTCTTGCGCATATTGCCAGAGTGCTTTCAGCAGCGTCAGCTTCTCTTTGTTATCCGCATAATGCTGACTCAGCATCTGTAATTCATTGGCGTAATTTTGCAAAAACTCCGGCGTGAATACCTGACGACGATGGTCCAGCCAGCGCTGTTGTTCGGCTTCATCCAGCGTTCCAGGGAAGTTACGCGCGCGGTAGTTAAACAGCAGCTTTTCAATGCGTTTATCGACAAAGGTGATATCCAGCGCCGGTAAATTGCGCGGTTCGGTTTCCAGAACGATTTTCATCGCAGCGCGGTCGGCATCGCTGAAAAAGCCGTTGTACAGCTGGGCATCTACGTTATCCGATGGCGCAAAGGGTTCCGCCTCGGCAAAGATAGCCACGACCTTGTCGCGTACCTGTGGGTTTTCGCGCAGAATTTTGAGATTATCCAGACAATGCTGGCGGTTAATACCGAGACGATCGGCATCTTCCGGGCGCAGGGTGTTCGCCTGTGCCAGTACCGGACATTTGTTGATGTGCACCAGTTTAACCGGCACTGCGGGGTTATCTCCCAGATCTGCCTTAGCGGTATAGAGCCGCTCACGCAGCGCGTCGCTGTCCAGTTCGAGCAGCGGTGAAATATCACCGGCCAGATCGACCATGATAACCGCGTTGCGATTTTCCGGATGCCAGGCCAGTGGCGCCACCCAACTGGTGTTACCGCGCCATGCGCCGAACATGCCCGAGACATGGACCAGCGGCTTCATCTGCGGCACATCAATTAGCGCCGCCAGTTTGTGCTTATTACGATGGCTATAGAGATACTCAAACAGACGAGGCTGGCGTGACTTGACTAATTGCGCCATCGCAATCGTGGCATACACATCGGCCATTGCATCGTGGGCATTGGCATGCTCAATCCCATTCGCTTTGGTCAAATGTTCCAGGCGGAAGCTGGGCAAGCCATCGTCGTTTTCCGGCCAGTTAATACCTTCAGGACGCAGGGCATAGCAGGCACGCATTACATCCAGCAGATCCCAGCGCGAATTATCGTTCTGCCAGCTCCAGGCATAGGGATCATAGAAATTGCGATACAGGATATTTCGCGTCACTTCATCATCGAAGCGCACGTTGTTATAGCCCAGAATACAGGTTTTCGGTACGGTAAACAGGGCGTGAATACGCGCAGCAAAAGCAGCTTCATTTTCTCCCTTTTCACGTGCTTCTTGCGGGGTGATGCCGGTAATCAGCACCGCCTCGGGCTGTGGCAGATAATCATCTGCGGGTTTGCAATAAAAGACTTCAGGTTCACCGATAATGTTGAAATCATTATCTGTGCGGATAGCCGCAAATTGCGCGGGTCTGTCCAGCGCCGGATGGGTACCAAAAGTCTCGTAATCGTGGAAGAGAAAACCAGGTTGCTGCTTGCCGTCATTCATTGTTCAGTTATGTCCGGGATCAATTTAGCGCTTATCCAAGAATACCAAAAAATAGCGAGGTAATCAGCAAGAGGATTATCGATGCGGAATGGCCTACGCAAGAAAATTGCGCTGAACACGGCTTCGAACGAATGATTAATTATTTTCTTACCGTTAAAGGAAATTACTGGAATAAACTTTCTTAAAATCACACCTTGGGAAATAAGTTAATTGATAACCATTATTGTTATTTCATCTTCTGTTTTCTGGATTCTTTAAAAGTCTTTTAAAAACAACGACCTTATATTTCTATTAATGCGCTTGTATGCATTGTAATAAAATGTGAGTGAGGTTAAAAATTAATAATATAAACTCCATATAATAATTGGATATATCTAATAACAGGAGGTTATATGAGCATAAGTCGGCGTAATTTTTTACGAGGGGTGGGTATAGGTTGCTCAGCCTGTGCAATAGGCAGTTTTCCACCAGGCGCACTGGCGCGGAATTCTCCCGAGCACATAAAAGGGAAAACATCCCTGACGCCAAGTTTGTGCGAAATGTGTTCTTTTCGCTGCCCAATTCAGGCTCAGGTAATTAATAATAAGACGGTTTTTATTCAAGGAAACCCTAATGCGCCTCAGCAGGGGACGCGTGTCTGCGCGCGCGGAGGCAGTGGTGTTAGCCTGGTCAACGACCCGCATCGTATTGTTAAACCGATGAAACGCACAGGACCTCGCGGGAGCGGTGAGTGGCAGGTAATTAGCTGGCAGCAGGCATATAAAGAAATTGCCGAAAAAATGACGGCAATAAAAGCGCAGCATGGTTCTGAGGGGGTCGTATTCTCTTCCAAGTCCGGTTCGCTTTCCGGCCATTTATTTCACCTCGCGACGGCTTTTGGATCGCCGAACACGTTTACTCACGCCTCGACATGCCCCGCCGGAAAAGCGATTGCCGCTAAAGTTATGATGGGTGGCGATTTAGCCATGGATATCGTCAATACCCGTTATATGGTCTCTTTTGGCCATAACCTCTATGAAGGTATTGAAGTCGCCGACACCCATGAACTGATGACCGCGCAGGAAAAGGGCGCGAAAATGGTCTGCTTTGATCCCCGTTTATCCGTCTTCTCCAGCAAAGCGGATGAATGGCATGCGCTTAAGCCTGGCGGCGACCTACCGGTGCTGATGGCCATGTGTCACGTCATGATCAAAGAAAAGCTGTATGACGCAGACTTTGTTACACGCTACACCACAGGGTTTGACCAACTGGCTGAGGCGGTCCAGGAGACCACGCCGGAATGGGCGCAAAAGCTCGCTGATGTGCCTGCCGATGTGATTATCCGGGTCACCCGCGAAATGGCAGCCAGCGCCCCTCACGCCATTGTCAGTCCGGGTCATCGTGCGACGTTTTCGCAAGAAGAAATTGATATGCGGCGCATGATTTTCACCCTCAATGTGTTACTTGGAAATATTGAGCGTGAGGGTGGGTTGTATCAGAAAAAAGCGGCGGCAACGTACAATAAGCTGGCCGGAGAGAAAGTCGCTCCCGTGCTGGCAAAACCCGATGCCAAATTACCCAAGCCAACGGCGCAGCGTATCGATCTGGTGGCCCCGCAGTTCAAGTACATCGCGGCCGGCGGCGGCGTAGTGCAAAGCATTATTGATGCCGTCTTAAAGCAAACGCCGTATCCGGTGAAGGGATGGATCATGTCCCGACACAACCCTTTCCAGACCGTGACCTGTCGACCAGACCTGGTCAAGACGGTTGAACAGCTCGACCTGGTGGTCAGTTGCGATGTCTATTTAAGCGAAAGCGCGGCGTATGCCGATTATCTTTTGCCTGAATGTACTTACCTTGAGCGCGATGAAGAAGTTTCTGATATGTCGGGCCTGAATCCAGCCTATGCCTTGCGTCAGCAGGTGGTTGAGCCTATCGGTGACGCGCGTCCGAGCTGGCAAATCTGGAAAGAACTGGCTGTTCAGTTAGGCCTTGGGCAATTCTACCCATGGCAGGATATGCAAACGCGCCAGCTGTACCAGCTTAATGGCGATCATGCGTTATCTGCTGAGCTGCGTCAGAAAGGGTATCGCGAGTGGGGCGTTCCGCTATTGCTGCGCGAACCCGAAGCGGTGCGTCAGTTTGTGGCACGCTATCCGGGCGCGGTAGCGGTTGATAGCGACGGCACTTATGGTGAGCAGCTGCGTTTTAAATCCCCGTCAGGAAAAATCGAACTCTACTCTGCCGAGCTGGAAACACTCCTGCCAGGCTACGGTGTTCCTCGCGCCCGCAATTTTGCGCTCAAAGGCGACAATGAACTCTATTTTATTCAGGGCAAAGTGGCGGTTCATACCAATGGCGCAACGCAATATGTGCCACTGCTGAGTGAGCTGATGTGGGACAACGCGGTGTGGATCCACCCGCAAACGGCCCGTGAAAAAGGCATCAAAAGCGGCGATGACATCTGGCTGGAAAATGCAACCGGTAAGGAAAAAGGCAAAGCGCTGGTCACCGCTGGTATTCGACCCGATACGCTATTCGTTTATATGGGATTTGGCGCCAAGGCAGGAGCCAAAACAGCCGCGACGACGCACGGTATTCATTGCGGTAATTTGCTTCCGCATGTCACCAGTCCGGTGTCAGGTACGGTGGTTCACACCGCTGGCGTTACGCTTCGTCGGGCATGAGAAAGGAGTACATCATGAATCAATCAACAAACCCTTATGTCATGCTGCATGACGAAAAACGCTGCATTGGTTGTCAGGCGTGTACGGTTGCCTGCAAGGTACTGAATGACGTGCCTGAAGGTTTTAGCCGCTTACAGGTACAGATCCGTTCACCGGAACATGAACCCGAGGCGCTTTCCCATTTCCAGTTTGTTCGTGTTTCTTGCCAGCATTGTGAAGATGCGCCGTGCGTCAGCGTTTGTCCAACCGGTGCATCATTCCGCGATGAAAACGGCATTGTGCAGGTGGATAAGTCCCGCTGTATTGGCTGTGACTACTGCGTCGCTGCTTGTCCGTTCCATGTGCGCTACCTCAATCCGCAAACGGGAATCGCAGACAAATGTAATTTCTGCGCGGATACCCGTCTGGATGTTGAACAGTCGCCCGCCTGCGTTTCCGTTTGTCCGACGGATGCGTTGAAGTTTGGTCGTCGCGATGACCCGGAAATCCAGCACTGGATCAATCAAAAAGAGGTTTATCGCCAGCAGGATACGCGTAGTGGCCCGGTGAGTGTTTATCGGCGTAAAGAGATCCATCAGGAGGGTAAAGTATGAATTCTATCTGGGGAGCGGAACTTAACTATGCGCCGGACTACTGGCAGCTGTGGCTCATTTATGCGGGCGTTATTGTTGTGCTGATGATTGCGGGCCTGGTCACGCACGCGCTGTTACGTCGGATGCTGGCGCCAAAAACGGTAACCGGAGAGGAGCACCGGGAGTACCTCTATTCGCTGGCTGTTCGCCGTTGGCACTGGGGAAATGCGCTGCTCTTTATTCTGCTTTTGCTGAGCGGCCTGTTTGGCCACTTCTCTGTCGGGCCGGTAGCGTTGATGGTGCAGGTACATACCTGGTGCGGCTTCGCATTGCTGGCCTTCTGGATTGGCTTTGTGTTAATAAACGCAACCAGCGGCAACGGCTGCCATTATCGCGTGAAGTTAAACGGGTTAATATCACGCTGCCTGCTGCAAACGCGCTTTTATCTGTATGGCATCATGAAAGGCGAGCCGCATCCGTTTGCCGCAACGGCAAAGGATAAATTTAACCCACTGCAACAACTGGCCTACCTGGCCATTATGTACGCGCTGGTTCCGCTGTTGATCATCACCGGGTTGTTATGCCTCTACCCGCAGGTGTCAGGAGCGGGGCCGATAATGCTGGTGCTGCATATGGCGCTAGCGATTGTCGGCTTACTGTTCATCTGCGCACATATTTACCTGTGCACGCTGGGCGACACGCCAGGGCAAATTTTCCGCAGTATGATCGACGGTTACCATCGCCATCGCAGCCATCACGCAGAGACTGCGCCACGCAAAGGATAATTTCGCGCGCGGTTTGTCGCTGACAGCCTTGTATGACAGCAAGAAAATGTGCCTTATGTCACATTTTCTTGCAATTTATTCAAGTTTGTTCGACAGAACTTCCGTAAAAAGAACGGCTATTTATCCCTTTTCTGAGGACATGCTGTTGAAACGCCGTTTGTTTATTGCCGCTTCACTATTCACGATGAGTTTTACGTCCGCCTGGGCGACCGATGCCGCCAGCTTCGCCCCACAGCCGCCTGCGATAAATGCCGGGGCGTGGGTATTAATGGATTACACCACGGGCCAAATTCTGACAGCCGGTAATGAACACCAGCAACGTAACCCCGCCAGTCTGACCAAGCTGATGACCGGCTATGTTGTTGACCGCGCAATCGACAGTAAGCGCATTAGTCCAACCGATATTGTCACCGTTGGGCGCGATGCCTGGGCGAAAGACAATCCGGTATTCGTCGGTTCATCCTTGATGTTCTTGAAACAAGGCGATCGCGTTTCGGTGCGCGACCTCAGCCGCGGGCTAATTGTTGATTCCGGGAATGATGCCTGCGTGGCGCTGGCTGATTACATCGCCGGGGGACAACCGCAGTTTGTGGCGATGATGAACAACTATGCGCAAAAGCTGAACCTGCAGGACACCCATTTTGAAACGGTCCATGGTCTGGATGCGCCAGGCCAGCATAGCTCTGCTTACGATCTGGCCGTATTGTCGCGAGCTATCATCCATGGTGAACCGGATTTCTACCATATGTACAGTGAGAAAAGCCTTACCTGGAACGGAATCACGCAGCAAAACCGTAATGGCCTGTTGTGGGATAAAACCATGAACGTGGATGGTCTGAAGACAGGGCATACGTCCGGTGCCGGGTTCAATCTGATCGCTTCCGCCGTTGATGGACAACGTCGACTGATTGCGGTTGTGATGGGGGCGGAGAGTGCGAAAGGGCGCGAAGACCAGGCGCGTAAGCTGCTGCAATGGGGACAACAAAACTTCGATACGGTGCAGGTTTTGCGTAGCGGTAAGCAGGTCGGTACTGAACGGATCTGGTATGGCGACAAAGAAAAAATCAGCCTGGGCACCGAGCAGGATTTCTGGATGGCCCTGCCTAAAGCGGAAGTCGCTAACATTAAAGCAAAATATGTCCTTGATAAGAAAGAACTGGTTGCACCAATCGCGGCACATCAGCGTGTGGGTGAAATTGAACTCTACGATCGGGATAAGCTGGTGGCGCACTGGCCTCTGGTTACGCTGGAGTCCGTCAGCGAAGGTGGCGTTTTCTCGCGTCTGAGCGATTATTTCCACCACAAGGCGTAGTTATTTCCTGGAATACCTGACTGGCAAGAGTGCGAATCTGCTCACATAATAATCACTATTTACTTGTTGCCGTAATACCTAAAAATTACACTGTATATACATACAGTGTAATCGCGGAGGTTATATGGAATACGAGATTAAACAGGTCGATAAACGCAGGATTGCCGGTTTTCATATGGTTGGTCCGTGGGAACAAACGGTAAAGCAAGGTTTTGAGCAGTTAATGAAGTGGGTCGACGGGAAGCAAATTGTTCCGCTGGAATGGATAGCCGTTTATTACGACAATCCTGACGTTGTCCCGGCGGAGAAACTGCGTTGCGATACCGTGGTATCTGTGCCTGAAGATTTTGCGATCCCGGAAAACAGCGAAGGGGTGATCCTGACCGAAGTGGCGGGTGGCGACTATGCTGTTGCCGTTGCGCGTGTAGAAAATCATGACTTTGCGACGCCGTGGTACCAGTTTTTTGACTGCTTGATGCAAGATACGACTTTCGAAATAGCTGCTAAACCCTGCTTTGAAGTGTACATGAACAATGGCATCGAGGATGGCTACTGGGACATTGAAATGTACATACCGGTGCAGTCGAAGTAACTGTTTTTGATGCAAATCAGGATGATATTTTCAGGCAAAAAACGAGTACAATTTTGTTCTTTGCTATTCGCTGACGGAGTGCATGAGTGCGTGCCAATAAGTCACTGAGCCCTTTTGAAATTCGTTTGTATCGTCATTATCGTGTAGTGCACGGTATTCGCATTGCGCTTGCGTTTATTCTCACTTTTCTGTTGGTACGCCTGTTAAACATTCCTGAAGGTACATGGCCTCTGATCACGCTGGTGGTGATCATGGGGCCTATTTCTTTTTGGGGGAACGTTGTTCCCAGAGCTTTTGAACGTATTGGCGGCACGATCCTGGGATCGGTGCTTGGGCTGGTGGCCCTGCGTCTGGAGCTTTTTTCGCTTCCGCTGATGCTGATATGGTGCGCGGTGGCGATGTTTCTCTGCGGTTGGCTGGCATTGGGCAAAAAACCGTATCAGGCGCTGTTGATTGGTATTACGCTTGCCGTTGTAGTGGGCGCTCCCGCTGGGGATATGAATACGGCGTTATGGCGTGGCGGCGACGTTATTCTTGGATCGTTGCTGGCAATGCTGTTTACCGGCGTGTGGCCACAACGGGCATTTATACACTGGCGTATTCAACTGGCGCATTGCGTCACGGGGTACAATCGGGTGTACCAGGCGGCGCTCTCCCCCAATCTGCTTGAACAACCGCGACTGGAGAAGCATTTACAACAGCTGTTGAGCGAGGTTGTCAAAATGCGCGGGCTCATCGTCCCTGCCAGTAAAGAAACGCATATTCAAAAATCCATTTTTGAGGCTATTCAGACGGTTAATCGTAACCTCGTCTGCATGCTCGAGTTGCAAATCAATGCGCTCTGGGCCAGCCGTACCAGTCACTTTGTTATGTTGAATGCGCATACTTTGCGTGAAACCCAGCTCAGGACGCAGCAGGCGCTACTGACGATAACGCATGCATTGTATGAAGGTAATCCGCAGCCAGTACTTGCCAATACGGAGAAGCTCAATGATACCGTGGTGGAGCTGCGTCAGCTTATCGCTGAGCATAAGGGCGATAATGTCGCAGAAACGCCTATTCACGGCTACGTTTGGTTGAATATGGAGATGGCGCGACAGCTGGAGTTACTTTCTCATTTAATCTGTCGCGCGCTGCGCAAATAAAGAGCAGATGAGGGGATTGGTTCTACTGCTGCTTCGATTCAGCAACGATTAGAGGTATGATACTGAAAAAGGCTAAAACCATTGGTAACTGCAATGGCTTTACCCTCGATAATTCAGGTTTCAACCATGCATTGTCGATGCAGATGCAACTTGAAGTATGGCGGGCATGAAAGTAATGTTGACCCACTTTAGCCGTTGTTTAAACGAATCCGAATCTCACATTATCAGGGGTGTAAAAATGGAAACTACCAAGCCTTCTTTCCAGGACGTGCTGGAATTTGTTCGTCTGTTCCGTCGTAAAAACAAACTGCAACGTGAAATCCAGGACGTTGAGAAAAAGATCCGTGACAACCAGAAACGTGTCCTGCTGTTGGACAACCTGAGCGACTACATCAAGCCAGGCATGAGCGTGGAAGCGATTCAGGGCATTATCGCTAGCATGAAAAGCGATTACGAAGATCGCGTTGATGATTACATCATCAAAAATGCTGAGATCTCAAAAGAGCGCCGCGATATTTCTAAGAAGCTGAAAGCCATGGGTGAACTGAAAAACGGCGAAGCCAAAGCTGAGTAACGATTTATGCTTGTCCGGGTCGCTGCTGTGCGGCGACCCTTATTGCAGTTCAACTCCGCCTGCGACCATTCGCAATAAATGCTGTTCCGGCCAGTGAACCGTCAGTTTTTTCTGTGTCAGCATCCATTTTATGTAATCCACATCATGACGCGTTCTGTCCAGCATCAGGCCGACAACGCTGCCGCTGTGCGCAACGTTAACGCCGTATAAATCACATTCCTCTACCAGCGCTAATAGCGAATCAAAATCTGGTTTCGGTAACAGCAACTGGCTGGCGGTTGCGCTTAGCGTGGCAGCTTCGCCCATCCGGTAAGGATTTTGGCTGATACAAGCTTCCTGTACCTTTTCCCATGCTCGTTTGAGGGCCGGAGCACCTGCCTGTAACCCGGAATGACGCGGAATACGGTGATAATCAGCAGTGCGCAATGTTTCCGGGCTTTCGAGAACCAGCAGATCGAGTTGAGGCTGGGCTTCGCAGGCAATTTGCGTGGAGGCGTCGTTATGATCGAAAAGGGTAAGCTTACGAAAAACGGTGCTGTCGGTAGGCTCCAGCGAAACGCAAAGTTGCGCCAGCGTAGATTCATCCAGGTGATGGCCCAGGTGATGTGCCGTGGCGACAGCAGTGGCGGCAATATCTGCAGTGCTGCTGGCCATTCCTTTAGCGATAGGAATAGTTGACTGGACATCAATTCGGATATCCTCACTCATCTGCGGCGGGTATTGCCAGTGCTGCAATAGCCGATTAACCATCGCCCGTGAAAGTGGACGTTCCTCTGCCAGCGGTGAGCCTGAAGTGACCTCAACGGTGCTATACCATTCGACCGGGCAGGAGACTAATTTCTCACTGCCCAGAATCCAGCCCTGGATAAGTTCTCCGCATGATGCGGGACATTGCGCAATAGCCACGTATTCACCTTTGTGATCAGCAATCCTCGGCGCATAGTGTCATGGCGATCGCGCTATTACCATGATTTGCCGCAATTTGCAGTGCGGCAGGATTAAGCTGGAATGCCCAACGTCACAGTTTCCGCTATCGCTAAACGCATAACGTCCTGCGCTATCATCAGCTCTTCGTTGGTATTGATCACCGCCACTTTGACCAGCGAATTTTCTGTCTGAATAAAGGTGGCGTTTCGCTGATTTTTTTCTTCATCGACGGCCAGTCCCAGGAAATTCAGATTGTGACAAATTGCGCCGCGCGCCCGCGCTGAGTTTTCTCCTATGCCTCCGGTAAACACCAGCGCATCCAGACCGCCCATCTGCATAATATAGCTACCAATGGTGGCGCGAATTCGCTCGGCAAAAAGCGTCAACGCCAGCGCAGCCTGATGATTGCCCGTATCTGCGGCATGTTCAACGTCGCGATAGTCAGGTGAGATCCCAGAAACGCCGAGTAAGCCGGATTCATTGTTAAGCAATTGGTTGAGCTGCTGCGGTGTCTTGCCCTCGCGCAGGGCAATCCACGGCAAAATAGACGGATCAATATCGCCACTTCGCGTGCCCATCATCACGCCAGACTGTGGCGTAAACCCCATAGAGGTATTAACTGATTGACCACCTTTGATGGCGCAGATGCTGCTGCCGTTGCCAAGATGACAACAAACGACGCGCAGGGCGCTGAGAGGCACCCCTAACTTTTCAGCAAGCTGGGCGCTGACATATTTGTGGCTGGTGCCATGAAATCCGTAACGACGAATACCCAGCTCTGAATAGTAACGCCAGGGCAGGGGATAAATGAAAGAAGGCTCGTCAAGCGTCTGATGAAAAGCGGTGTCAAAAACCGCCACGGCCGGCGTTTCGGGTAATAGCTGGCGAAATACTGCAATTCCCAACGCATTTACCGGGTTATGTAGCGGGGCCAGTTCCGCAAGGCGATCAATTTCCGCCAGCGTTTCATCGGTTACCAGTGCGGAATCTTTAAAAGATTCCCCGCCGTGTGCGACGCGATGCCCCACGCCGTCGATCTCCTGCAGACTGCTGATAATATTGTGGTTGAGCAGTTTTTCCAGGAGCAGCGTCACTGCTTCACGATGATCGGCTACGGGCAATATTTCCTGCCATTTTTGCGCAGGCGTTTTAAGGGTGACCTGCGCATCAGACATACCGATACGCTCGATCAACCCCTGACAAATCATTTCACCTTGTGGCATCGCCAGAAGCTGAAACTTGAGCGAGGAACTCCCCGCATTAATGGCCATTATTTTGTGAGACATGAAAGTTCCTTTGCATTCAGAAAAATGAACATCTCATCGACACCTGTATTCTCCAGCGCACTGGTGACAAACACTTTTTGCGCGCCAGCCTCGACTAACCAGCTCTCAACGAGGGAAATGCGCTGCGGATTGGCTAAATCGGCTTTAGTGACGAGGCCAATGACGGGTCGGTTCATTGGGCCTGTGAAACCGGGAGAAAATGGCGACCACGGCGCGTCAGCATTGAGGACCAGCGCGATGATGTCTGCGTCACAGGAGCTGGCCAGCAGCGCACTATACAGACAGCGGTTTTCAAGATATTCGCCCGGTGTATCTATTGCTGTGGGCGACCAGACTATGGCCTGGGTCTTCTGATAGTGAAGCGCTTCTCCCCGCATGCATTGTGTGAGCGACGTTTTTCCGCACTGGCTGGGTCCGATTAGCATGATGCGTTTCATGAGATTACGTCCGGGTGATGGGGCAAGCGGTAAAACGCATCATTTCGCCCAGCGTTCGGGTTACCTGTTTTAGCGCGTACTCAACGGCGGAGACATCGCCCGTCAGTACCACTGCGCCGGTAAATCGGTCGAGAAAACCAATCTCTACCGCCCCGGATTTCGTGGCGATATCGCAGGCGATAATTGAGGCTTCGCTGGGGGTAATCGTCAAAATCCCGATTGCGGATACTGAATCCTGTAATCCCAGTTTCTTGAACAAATCTTTTCCGGGATTGGCGATAAGATGCGCCAGTGTGACCTGCTTGCCAGGAACATATTCCTGGATCATACGATCCGTGGTGGGCTGTCTTTCCATTATCCCTCCACCATCTGCCGCCACATGCTTTCATGCGGGCGAGGTATAACGGAGCGATAAACCAACAGGCCTTTTTCACCCGCGCTTTCACTGGCAACCGTTACTGCGTTATTCACATCGGATACATCGCCAGCGACAACCATGTAGCACTTGCCGCCAATACCAAATGCCATGTGCACGCGCACCAATGTGACGTTGGAAGCTTTAACAGCGCGATCCGCAGCACAGATACAAGCCGCCACGCTCCATGTTTCAACAATCCCGACGGCCTGACGCTTATCCACGCTATTTAACCCGCTGATTGCCGGGAGTACGCTGGCGTGAATATTAGGCAGTACCAGACTGTCGACGAGCATATCGCCAGCAAGAGATGTACCAGTGGCTATCGCCTGTTGTACTGCGCCTACGTCACCACCGAGCATGAGCAGGAATTTTCCCGGGCAGATGGTTTTGCTGACCAGTAAATTCACATTCGCGCTTTTTAACATGGCATCGCCAGCTTCCATTCCTTTGGCAATGCTGGTGAGTTCTAAGATCCCTATAGCCTGAGACATGATTAACCTCTTATTACCGTGATGAATTGCTCAGTGATTTCGCTGACAATACCGTCAATACTGGCGTGGACAGGCGCACCTAATGCGCCTGTCGGCACATCGGCAACGCATTGACCGCGAACAACGCGATCGCCTTGCTGCACACATGGGATGGCGCTGGCGCCAATATGCTGGCGTAGCAACAGCGTCGTTTCATCGGTGGAAAAATCAGTCTCAGCCAGTGGCGCATCGTGATACCAGTCGCTAAGACCCAGTTTGGTAATAAGGCGCTTAACCGGGATCAACCGGTACTTCGCCATTTCATCCTCAGGATTTAGCGGCCCTTCATAACGATGGTTGAGCGCCCGTAGTTCGCGTTTAAGCATGCGGTTGATTCGCATCGGCGATATTCCAACCGGACAGGCAACGCTTTCACAGACATTGCATTCTGAACAGGTCAGGGCCGTGAGCAGCAGCTGTGGTGTGGCCGCCTGCAGATAATTAACCGCGCGAACCAGCAGATGCGGTGATAATTCATGGCCGATTAAGTGCCTTGGGCACAAATCCGTACACAAACGGCACTGCTCGCATACGGTTTTTGCGACGGAAAGCACGGTGCGTTCATCCTGCATTCGCCGCTGAATCAGCGCATGAGATTTTGGTAAAACCAGCAACCCACCGGTGGTCTTGCTGACGGGGGTATCCAGGGAGGTAATCAGACCGCCCATCATCGGGCCGCCATTAATAAATCCTGGATCGTCAACGGTTGCGCCTCCCGCCAGCGCCAGCACCTCGCGAAGTGACATCCCGATAGGGACAGTGAGTGTGATGGGTTTGGCTACTGCGCCGTTGACGGTCAACGTACGACGGGTAACGGGATATTGCTGTTCAACCGCTCTGGCGATGTTGAGCACGGTCTGGACGTTATTAACCACCACGCCGACGCTGACCGGCAGTGCGGCAGGTGGGACCCTCCGGCCTGTTGCCATCCAGATGGTCAGCACCTCGTCACCGGCCGGGTAGACATCAGGTAAAATGTGTAACCGGATATCGGCAGGTAGCAGAGGAGCTAACGCATTGATAGCCTTCTGGTATTTTTCTTTGAGCGCAATAATACCGGCACTGGCTCCGGTAGCCGTCATGGCATATTTAACGCCGCGAATAAGTCGACCTGCCTGGACGCTCATCAATTGCTGGTCAACTTTTAACATCGGTTCACATTCGGCGGCATTCACCAGAAATGTATCGACCTGCGCCTGTAATTTTACGTGCGCAGGAAAGCCAGCACCGCCGGCTCCAACAACGCCAGCAGCCCGAACGCGTTCGCGTATCGTCTGCGCATCATAAAGCGTGGACTCTGCCGTCATGGCTGTATTCATAATAATTCCTCAAGCAGTTCCTGCATGGCACTGGCGTCGGCAACACGAGGATTGGTTTGCAGCGTGACATCAGCCAGCGCGGCCTGAACCATCGACGGTATACGCTGTGACCAGTTTTGCTTTCCGTCTTTGAGTGCGTCAACGAAAGAAGGTAACGCACACTGTTTTTTGAGAAGCTCAATGTGATGAATGAGCGCATTCAGCGCAGCCGTATCGTTCGCGTTATCCGGGCATAAATGGCAGGCTTTAGCGAAACGGGCATAGCGCTTCGCGGCCCTGGGGTCGCGGGCATTAAAATGAATAACAGGGGTCAGCAGCAGTGCATTGGCAAGTCCGTGGGGCAGATGAAACTGGCCGCCCAACTGATGGGCAATCGCATGGTTTATACCCAACCCCGCCTGGCTAAATGCCATCCCTGCGAGCGTTGACGCGTTGTGCATTTTCCCCCTGGTTGCCAGACACTCGCCTTTGCTGACGGCGACGGGAAGGTACTGGAAGACGATTTGTGCCGCTTTTTCCGCCAGCGCGTCGGTAAAGTCGCTGGCCTTCGTGGACACGTAAGCCTCCAGCGCATGTGTCAGGACGTCCATGCCGGTATTCGCGGTGATGGCAGGAGGTACGCTGACAACCAGCGTTGGATCGAGGATGGCCATATCCGGGTAAAGCGCATTATCAAACAAGGGATATTTAATGCCTTTATCCGGGTCGCTAATCACGCAGGCGCTGGTCACTTCCGAGCCTGTGCCGCTGGTGGTGGGAATAGCAACACAGGTTTCGATTTCAATACCGAACTGTCGGCTGAACCAAACGATGGCTTTCGCGGCATCCAGCGCTGAGCCTCCGCCAAAACCAATGACAACATCCGGTCGCAGGGACTGCATTTGCGCAATCCCTTGCACCACCGTGCTAATGGTTGGGTCGGGGGTAATATCGCTGAAAATGCTGATGCGATTATCCGCAGGAAGCGTGTTGCGCAGCTTTTCAATCACAGGAGAACGCGCCAGAAAACCATCGCAGATAATCCAGATATGCTTATTCGTGAAACGCTTGAGCACATCCAGGCTTCCCTGGCCGCTGAATAATCGAGTTTGCAGTGAAAAGCTTTTCATAACGGCCCCATTAGCGAATAGAAAAACCGTTTGTCAGCACGCAACGACGAGAACGTGCGAAAGTACGTGCCGATGTTGTTCCTTCACCGGTCGGCGTCGCAATTGTGAAAGTGGTAAAGCCTTCACCACCCACGCCAATCCCGGCGTAAGAGGGGCCATTTTTCACAAAAATGGAGGTCTGAAGCGTGCGTGCGGCAAGATTCAAACGCGACACATTCTGTGAATGCATAATGGCGGTGTGATGCAATCCCTCTTCAACTTTCAGAGCCAACGTTAACGCACTGTCAAAATCGCTCACCGTGACGATGGGGAGCATTGGCATTAGCTGCTCGCTGGTAACCCACGGGTCGTCAGCCTTGACGATACCTATCAGTAATCGAGGCGCTTTTGCCGGAACAGGTATTCCTGCGGCTTCAAGTAAGGTGGCCGGGCTTTTTCCTACCAGCTTTTTATTGGCCATGCCTTCGGGCAAACAGACTGCCCGCAGTTTGTCTACCTCTTCGCTCGTGAGAAGCAGTGCGCCAAAAGACTGCATTTGTTGAACCAGGCGTTCGGCAACGGCACTAACAACAATCAGGCTCTTCTCAGCAATGCAGGGGAGGTTGTAATCAAAAGATGCGCCGTTGATGATATCTTCCGCCGCCTTAACCAGGTCGGCTGTTTCATCGACAATACAGGGAGGGTTGCCTGCGCCTGCGCCAATGACTTTTTTCCCGCTTTTCATACCCATAGCAACAATGCCTGGGCCACCGGTAATCGCCAGAACTGCGATTTTAGGGTGTGCCATCATCTGCTGGGTAGCCTCAAAGGTGGGTTCTGTGACCGTGACGACAAGATTCCGGATCCCGCAGCAGCGGTAAACAATATCTTCAATCATGGCAATCAGTTTCAGTGAGACCGCTTTCGCGCCCGGATGCGGGCTAAAATAAACGCTGTTCCCCGCAGCCAGCATGCTGATGCTGTTGTTAATAATGGTTTCCGTCGGGTTGGTACTGGGGGCGACGGAGCCAATCACGCCAAATGGTGAATACTCGAATAACACCATGCCGCCATCGCCGGTCAGTGCCGTGGTGGTGAGATCTTCGATCCCTGGAGTATTGTCCAGCGCAGCTTTATTCTTGAGGAATTTATCCTCTTTGTTGCCCATTCCTGTTTCAGCTGCGCTCTCAGCGGCCAGGGAAGCAAGATGAGGGGTCAGTTCTTCTCGCAGGGCGTGAATGATGGCACTGCGGGTTTTCAATGGCGATTGCTGGTAACGTAAAAAAGCCTGATGCGCGGCTTCGATAGCTTCACCCACGGACGGAAAAATTCCGTTTCCTTTGGTTTCTGTTTTTGCCGGGGCGAGTTGTTCACTCAAAATGTTACGGATGAGGGTTTCAAGTTCTGAAGTATTCATTGATGTGTTCTCACGTTAATCGCCGCAATGGCCGTTTCTGCAATGTCCATATCCTGGTCAACGCTTCCCCCGCTGATGCCAAGACCCCCAAGGAGTAGACCCTCTCGCCATAATGCGTATCCGCCACCAAAAGTGACGACTTTTCCCTGCATATGGCTTTCCAGACCGTAAAGCGCCGCGCCTGGTTGCACCGCTGACGTTAATTCATGCGTGGCGGTTTTCATCGCCACGGCGGTCCAGGCTTTTTTGGGTGCCAGTTCGCTACTGACGAGCAATGCGTCAGGCATACGCCAGGTCACCGTTTGGGTCCCGTTCGCATCAACAATGCTGATGACGACCGGAACCTGAAGTTCTTCTGCTCTCGTCACCGCAGCGCGAGTCAGTTGGTGGAGCTCCTGAAAAGACAGAGACATAGTCGGCTCCTTTGTGGCTGATGTACGGATGGCGGCGAGATAACGCTCAGCCACTTTCTGAATAATGTCGTTTTGATGGGCGTCATGATCTTCTGCCCGTGCGAGCGCATATAAGCAGTCGGACAGACGATTGATGTAACGCATCAGCACATGTCTGACGGCGATATCGGCAGAAAGCTCCACCAGTCGCCTCTCTGCGCGGCGAGCCAGCGTACGGGCAAAATGCAGACGGCTGGCCGCTTCGCTGCGGCCCGGTAAAATAAAGCTGCGCAGCGGCGTTACTCTCCCCATCGCGGTATCGATGGCGGTTTCCAGCGCTGCAATTTCTTCTGAACTGATGTAGCGCTGCTCTGGGTTTGGTTGTTCGCTCTCGCTGGCGAGTTCGGCGCTGAACCAAAAAAGCTGCAGTTGAATGTTTTCAAGTAACTGGCGGTGCTGTGGGCTTTTCGCCGCACAAATACACAGGCTAAGCGCCGCATTGAGTTCGTCTAGCGTCCCGTAAGCCTCGACGCGCGGATGCGTTTTGCTTACGCGTTGCCCGGTAAAGAGGGCCGTTGTGCCGGCATCGCCAGTGCGGGTATAAATCGCCATAGTTCCTCCTAACGAGAAAGCGTGTCGACAATGCCGACAATAGCCAGATCGATGGCCTCATTTGGGCCGGAGAAAACGTGCCGGGCACTGGAGCCGCTGCTGAGTAAAACCAGTTCGCCGGTTCCTGCGCCGACAGAATCAACGGCGACTTCGTCCCCGGTCGTCGGGGAGGCTGGCAGCTCTCCGTCAGCACTCACCCGACGTACCAGTAATAGCTTCTTCCCGACCAGGGAGGGGGACTTTTGCGTGGAGACAACAACGCCTGTAACCCGTGCCAGATGCATAGCTCACTCCTGCTTAATTAATTGGACATTTCGCGTACTGACAGTTTCCTGAGCAAGCGCAGTGACGACACATCGACGGCGTAGCACTAGAACCGCATCGTGCAATTGGGCGACGTCGGCGTAACTGAGAAGTTTTTCAGGATGCAGAACGATGGCTCGCCCCAGTTCGTCACCAAACTCCAGCGGCAGACGCGCGAGTTTTTTCACGGGTACTGCGGGTAACAATTGGTGATGTAGAGAAATTTTCACGCGGACTCCGCATGCCAGCGCTTCGTGGATCGTGACTACCGACATATTGGCAGGGCTGCTTTCGACAATTTGCTCCAGCAGGAGCAGGTCAGCCTGCAAAATGTGCAGTGACGAGTATTGGCAGCATAGTATCCGTGGGTCTACTTCCCGTAACTGCGCGACGCTGAGGGAGATCGTGCTTGCCGCGCGTTTTTTTAATCGGGAAACAACCTCCTCGATAATGCGTTGCAGCAGTTCGTTGTTCATTGTGAAGTCACCAGTGTGGCGAATGCCTGCGGATTATCCGCCCCTGCGGCATTGGCTTCGTCGGTATCAATATGCATCTCAAGGCGCATATCCGGCGAAACGCGTACGGCGACGTTATCGAAAATCAGCCGGCGTTCATCGCCATTAATGGCGACCGAGACTTTATCACCATGGGAAACCCGCAGAATCAGGGCATCGAGCGGCGACATATGGATATGTCGTTGAGCAACGATGACGCCGGATGTTAAGTCCAGTTCAGCAAATGGACTGACAAGGCGAATACCCGGCGTGCCCTGAATATTGCCCGACATACGCAGCGGGGCAGCAATACCTAGCGTACGGGCATCGGTACGTGAAATTTCAACCTGACTGGCGCTTCGTAGCGGGCCGAGTAAACGCACATTTTTTAACTGTCCTTTAGGTCCAACCAGCGTGACGGTCTGCTCTGCAGCGTATTGTCCGGGCTGCAATAGCCCTTTTTTCTTGCTGATAGGCTGATTGGGAAACAAACGGACGTAATCTTCAGTACAAAGATGAATATGACGATTAGAGATCCCCAGCGGAATAGGGCGCTCGCGCATTTCATCCAGAACTTTGGCGACCGTTGACTTGAGTTGCTGTTTATCCATCACGCTTTACCTCGTTTGCCAGAGTGCAGACAAAGAGAGCGGGGCTCACCTTTCTGGCGGGTACAGGCTGGGTCAAGGCACAGATTGCAGCTAATCAACTCCGCATTTTGCGGCGCTTCGGACGCTGTGCTGTCCACCAACATCTCTTCTTGCGGCTCGACCTGGATGGGGTCGGGTGTTGGCTCTGGTTCCGGTGTAACGCTATGTGACAGGATTCCGTCCCCTGGTCTGGAAATGACTTTGTGAGCCACCAGCCCATCGCGTTGGTCCGCGAAACTGACACCGGTAGAAATGGCCGCCTGCACGGAGGCCACATCCCCGATTATCTTGATCACCGTCCAGCCTGAACCGTTGGTTTTTTCGAGGCCCACCAGCGTGATGGAGGCGGCTTTCGCCATGACGTCCGCGCAACTGATGGCTAATGCCAGACCACTAACTTCGAGTAATCCCAGTGATTGCTTCACGCTGTGCTCCTTGGTTGCAACGACTTATGCGGATTTAGGTAAAATGGCTTCAACGTCGCTGTGCGGACGCGGGATAACGTGGCAGGATTTCACCTCGCCAACGGCGCTTGCAGCTGCGCTTCCTGCATCTACTGCGGCTTTCACCGCACCGACATCACCACGGACCATAACGGTGATCAGGCCTGAGCCGATTTTTTCGTAACCGACCAACTGCACGTTTGCGGATTTCACCATGGCATCAGCGGCTTCAATAGCGCCGACAAGCCCTTTTGTTTCAACCAGTCCCAGTGCGTTATTCATACTGCTTGTCTCCTGTGGGTTATGAGTGGCATTCCCGGAATGGAATGCCTTTAACCAGCCGCGCAGCGTTATTACCGATGCTGCGACGAGCGTGGTTATCTTGTTGATACATCAGCGTAAAAAGCGGCGCTGACGCGGGTAGATTTTTGTAGTGCACGACCAGTTTTTCGCGACTGCAGCCAATGCCAACCAGCAGCGGCGACTGGCATGCCGCGAGCCATGCGTTGTGGATAACGTCGGCTGAATGGTTCTCCTGAATCACAAACGGGATCCCTTCTTCTTCAATACCCAGCAGCACATCGTTCCAGGTGTCAGCACAGTCACCGGTGGTGAAGATAACGATAGCGGGCGTGTTGAGATTACTTTCCATGAGCGAACGCCTTGTGCCAGGAGAGAATCAGCCCGGTCGCGACCGCATTGCGCGGACCCTCGGTGCCACGAATGTTGCCGCGCCCGGCAACCAGGCGATAATGCGCCAGCGCATCGGTTACAAGTTGCGGTACTTCGAAATCCAGGGACGAGCCACCAACCAGCACCACAAAGGGAATATCCCGAATGTTCCCGGTCGGACTCACCTGACGTAACGCTCTGAGCGCGTTGGTGACAAAAACGCGCTCCTTGGCGCTGCGGCGAATGGCCCGTACTTTCTCCAGCGCCAGTTCGCCTGGCAGGGGCACCAGCTCATCAGGTTTTACTACGCACACGCGGGCAAAAACCGTTGGCGGAAGAGGCTCAGGGAAGAACTGAACGCTGCCATCTTCGTGGCGAAGATGGAACAAGCTCTCAACTTTCGCTAGCGGGTACTTTTTGATCTCTTCGGCCAGATAACGGTTATCCAGCCCCAGTTCACGGGCAATAATCATCGTGACCATATCGCCCGCGCCCGCCAGGTGTGTGGCAATAATTTCGCCTTTCGGGTTGATGATGGAGGCGTCGGTCGATCCCGCACCGAGATCCAGAATAGCCAGTGGTCGCGTCGTACCCGGAGTGGTTAAGGCCCCGAGAATGGCCGCTTCGGCTTCAGCCCCGCCAACCTGGACATCAATGTTGAGCTTTTGCGTGATCTCCTGGGCAATCATTGCCATTTGCAGGCGATCTGATTTCACCATTGAGGCAATACCGACAGCCTGTTCCAGAGAAAACTCACCGGCAAGTCCACCGGTCACGCTGACGGGAACCGAGGTATCAACCGCCAGTAGATCCTGAATAAAGATTTCCTGACTGGGTTTGTTGGTTAATTCAGCCATTGTCTGGCGTACATGTTCCAGCATGCCGCCAATATTGGTCCCCGCTTCGCCGGTAACATTATCCAGTTTCGGGCACTCACCAACGGCTTTCATAATCGCGTCAGCGCCTGCTGCAACGTCGACGCGTACGGTACGCCCTTGTGACTGTAGCTCCAGATTTCCGGCGGGAATGGCTCGTGCTTTCACATCGCCTGACGGCGTTTTCACCACCACGGCAGAGCGGTTGCCGATCAGCGCGCGCGCCATCGGGACAATGTTTTTAGTCTCGTCGGCATTGAGACCAAAGACAGTTGCAATCCCGTAGGGGTTAGAAAGCGTTTCAATGACCTTTCCGGGAACCGCGACCTCAATAGCAGCTAACATACCCAATGGGATACGGTCGATATGAAGCACTTCATCCACGATGGGCAGGGGGTGAGTCAGACGATTGCTGACCAACACGCCATCGTCTTGCTGCAAAATTACGCCAGTTAACTGGTATCCGGCGCGTACCGAGGCATTAATCATCGTGGCGACATCGGCGAAATCAAATGCTGATGACACCACCAGAATATAAGGTGTATCCGCCGGACGGCTGAGCAGCTCTTCCGGCGTAATAGTAATGCCAACACCCAGCCCGACACCGCCCGGCGTTTTAGGGTTATGGCCGATCATGGTGGATTCAGTGATGATGGTTTCGGTGATTGTTTCCATCGCCACGTCGCCAATGACCGGAGTGGCTTCGTTAATACGGATGAGCGAAATATCGCTGACATTGATGCCGGCGTTTTTTGCTGCCAGCGTAAGTGCCTCCTGAATGCCAAACACATTACGCAATGTGCCTTTTATCCCGGTGGTTTCTGCCAGGGCGCTGTTGGTAATACACAGCGCGCCAGACTCATCCAGGGTAGCCAGAGCGACTTCCGTTGATGAGTTACCTATGTCAATGCCAGCTATATATCGCATGATCCTGTCCCTGAGTTAGTCGTCGCCTTTGAGTTTTTTACGCTCAACATACAGCGCAGCCGCTTCACGAACGAAAGCCGCACAGATCTTTGCCTGATAACGATTTTCGAGATCGTCAGCGATAGCCATCAGCTCATCTTTAGTCGAGCGATACGGGCGTAGCGCGTTGTAGATCTCCAGGATGCGATCGTCAGGTACAGCGGTTAGCTCTGCGGCGCGCTCAAAGTTCATCGCCAGCCTGTCACGCCCGGCATCTTTGGCGATTTCCGCCTGCAGGCGCAGCGTTTCGGGCGTGATGCGCATGTCCTGTGCCGTCACCTTGTTGCTCAGAACATTTTCGAGCGTGAAATCATCCAGGGTTTTATTGGTCGCGGTTTTTACCCACTCAGGATGTTTATTCGCGAGAGGGTAATCCGTGACTTTCGCGGTATGTGCTGATGAACTTGCCGCAACCGGAGTTGCGGACTGGCCTTGCAGGCTGTTCATCCGGCTCAGCACATCCCGAACCATCGATTCAATTGCGTCGGTATTCATGGAGTTATCCTTTATCAAAGCGCCACGCGCAGTTCCTGCGGGTTTTTGCCCGTCACGACATATTTGGTCTCTTTAATGTGCAGAATGGCCGATTTCGCCTGGTACTTAGGTCGAGCCATCTGGTCATTCAGAGTAGGGACCGGTTGCGGAGATTCACGCTTGGCATAACGCGCGGCGTTTTTACCGATCTGACGATAGGTTTCCAGCGTCAGAAGCGGCGCCTGAGGGAACAGTTCCAGATTAGAAAGCGGCGGTAATCCCTGTTGGTGGATAACCGTGGTGCCTTTTGACTGGATGCCGATAGAGATCCCGGAACCACTCAGACGGTTGCCTTCCACGGCGACAAACGCGACATCAGAGGATTTAAAGCAGCGGATAACGCGTGCTTTAATGCCTTCCTCTTCAATCCCGGCAATCACTTCGCGCAAGATATTCTTATGCGGGATCCCGACGATATTGACGGTTTGTGAGAGCCCGAACGCTGGACCTACGGCAATAATCACTTCGTCTTGCTGCTGACCTTGTTTAGCTTCGCCAATCTCAGTCAGAAAACTGTCGCCCTGTATCGCTGCGGCCTGCGGCGCGCTTGCCGCTGTCGATGCGTGGAATGAGACGGGTTTGTCGCTGGTCTGCATTTCAGACAGCACGTCTTCAATTATCTGGCGCAGCAGCTTTTCATTAATTTCCATTTTTCACCCCTTAGCCAAGTTCGTTGGGATCAAGTGCGCCAGGGATGTTTTTGATCTCTTCCCAGCGTTCGCCTTGCAGGCGATAACCTGTTGCCGGACCGGCATAGTCATTGACGTCATTTACTGCGGATAGCACCTGTCCGTCGCCAACGATAATGGCGGAGGTATGCAGATAATCCCCGGTTAACTTGGCTTTCTGGATGTTGAGCATGTCCTGCGCAACATCGGTAAACCCGCCCTGAGCAAGCGCTTTTACCACTTCAAGACCGTTGCGATTTTTACTGATGATCTCTTGTGCAAATTTGATGTCTTCAACGATGTTGCGCTCTGGCATATCTTTCGATCCGTGAGCGTAAGTCGCAGCTTCCACTTCTTCATCAGTGATTGGCGGTAATCCCATCCCGGCAAACACAGCCTGCAGCGCGCGGGCTGCTTTGTTACGAATGGCGATAACATCTTCTTCTCGAACCGGACGCAGGCCGCCGTCCACTTTCAGGTCGCGCTGGATAACGTTGTAGTCGTCAAAGTCTTCAGCATCTTCGTTGGAACCGGCGAACATGTTGTCGTAGTTCGGCACCGCGGAATAACCGGAAGAGATGAAGTCAGTACCTGGCAGGAACTGCATCAGCAGACGCGCGGTACGACGCATATCCGAGTGGGTAAAGGTCTGGTCGTTGCTGGAGGCGCATTCCAGATCCAGAGAAGAACAGATCAGGTTTTCGGCCAGAACCGCACGAATACCGGACGGCACGGCGGAAGGCACGCCGATGCAGCTTACTGAGCCGTTTTGCAAACCCTGCACGCCAGCGGCTTTGGTGATGTAAATGCAGCGGGCTTCCAGATAAAGCATCGATTTACCTTCGGCATAACCCATCTGAACTTCAGATCCAGAGCCGGAAGTAAAGCGCATTTTCAGGCCGCGAGAGGCGTAGGAAGAGGCGAGGAAGCCTTTCGACCATGGTGTGTCGTCGCCGTCGGTAAAGACGGGTTCTGTACCATAGACGGAGATAGTTTCCGCGTAGCATGTGTGGCCCAGCATGCCGAGCTTAAGTTCGGTTGCTTCTTCCAGAGAGCACTGAGTTAACACGCCAGGGCGTCCAACCTGTGAACCGACTAACAAGGCAATGGCGTTAAATGGCGCGTAGCGTGCGACGGCAACGGTCGTTTCCTGTTCGTCAAATCCGCGCCATGCGCCTTCTGCAGCGTCAGCGGCAATCTGTACCGGGTTATCTTTGACGTTAGTGACGTGCGCCTGTTGAGACGGAGTTCGACGAGCGCGCATTTTCTGCATGGCCATCATCATCTCGACGACGTTCATATGGGACACCACTTCGACAATTTTTGCTGGTGTCATGGCGGTGGTCAGCGGCACGATGTCTTTGCGTTTCACGTTAGGGTCGCAAAGCATATTGGCCAGTTTAACCGAGTCCATGGCCATGACTTCTTCAGCGCGCGCCAGGTTAATGCCGTAGCGGGCAATGAAATGGTCAATTAAGTCAAATTCACTGGCGGATTTGCCGTCCAGTTCAGTCACAGTACCGTTGACGATTTTAATCGATGGTTTAGGGTCGTTCGGGCTTTCCATCGCAATGAAGCCTTCTTCGATCCACTCCTTAACGAAACCATCCTGATTCACAGGGCGTTTCGCTAGTGCTTCAAATCTTTTCGATCTCATGAATCAGCCTCACTGATATCAGATATAGGACGGACGATCGTTTTTCGGCTCTGAGCCGAGGGTCCCGAGTACGGTTTTACCGATTTCACGGGCGGAGATAACAGCCTGACGAACTGCGCCGGAATCACCAGAGATGACCAGAATGGCTTCGTTGCTGAAGCTGGTGCCATGGGCCGGGGAGCTGTAGGCTACAACTTCCACATTGGCGGATTTCAGCGCAGTATCAGCCATCAGGACACCCACGGAGGCTGGTGCGCCGACAATCACGCCACAGGCGCGGCCAATCGGCGCGCCAAAGGCTTTTTCCAGCGCGTAGCTGGCGCGGGCGGTGTATTGCATCTCGATGTGACCGGCTTCGTTGGCATAAACATCGCCAAAGGTGCGATCCAGCTCTTTCAGCGCAACCTCAATTCCGCGTTTCACGTCGGAAACATCGTTGCCGCCGAGGATAATCAGCGAGCCGTGGCCCGCGCCGCCTTTGGTATCTCGTGGTAATTCAATACTGACGACTTCCGTATTTGTTGCTTTTACCGCTTCATCGGCGGCCATAATGTGCGGACCCGCGCCAGTACGGGCGCCAAGGATGCCAATGGAGCGATAACGTTTTTCAAGTTTCATCGCGTCCAGTAAGGCGCTGTCTACGTTGGCGATTACCAGACCGACGGTGTCGCCAATCGCGGTACCGACAAACTCCGTTAAACTGCAGCTTTTCTCTGCCATAGCCGTTTCTCGTGTTGGGTGATTATTTTCAGGGATAGCCTGCTGTTCTGGGGTTGCCACGCGAGCAATCACCTGCGCCATGATCTGTTCAACCAGCTCATTGCTGCTCATTAGCTAATTCCCTTCGGTAAGATTTTTTCTACATCGGTGTGAGGGCGCGGGATAACGTGTACGGCTTTCACTTCTCCCACATTACGGGCTGCGGCAGCGCCGGCATCTGTTGCTGCTTTGACTGCGCCGACATCGCCGCGGACAATAACGGTTACCAGCCCCGAACCAATTTTTTCGTAGCCGACCAGCATTACATTGGCTGATTTCACCATTGCATCTGCGGCCTCTATGGCTGCAGTTAAGCCTTTGGTTTCTACCATTCCTAACGCTTCTTGTTGCATAAAGACCTCGCCTGGGTTGTCCCGATATTCATGACTATAAAAAGAAGCGAGGAAAAAGAATGGCTGAGTTGAAAGTATGAATGAAAAAATAGTGAGGTTATGGTGATATAAAATTGCTGTGTTTTATTTTATCTTTTTGTTTTTAATGGTTATTTTTTATTTTCATAATATGAATATTTAGTTATGTTAATTCCATATTTACACTTTTGTTAGTGACATTAAAAATGGCATTTGCTATGCGGAAAAATGAAAATGTGATGATTGTCTGAAAACATAATTCTGCCAATAGCAATATTTTATCGTTTCACAAATGTACCACTAATAGTGGATTTCCCTGTGTTCTCACCTGTTTTAATAAAAGTGATAGCAAGAATTTGCTATCTCAGCACGATTTTGAGGGGCATGCCGCCTTCAGATTGCCAACATTTTGCCGATACGGCTTTTTATAGTAAGCCTTGAAGTATTCTACGTACCAGCAAGGAGTCCGCTGGTAAAGACACGAACTCTGCTTAGAAGGTGTCACAATGAACGATTCACTAAAAGCGCAATGCATTGCTGAGTTTTTGGGTACCGGGCTGTTTTTGTTTTTTGGCATCGGATGCCTGAGCGCACTTAAAGTCGCGGGCGCCAGTTTGGGATTATGGGAGATCTGCATCATATGGGGGTTGGGGATCTCGCTTGCCGTTTACCTGACAGCGGGGGTTTCTGGCGCGCATCTCAATCCCGCAATCACCATCGCCCTGTGGTTATTTGCCTGTTTTCCGGGGCGCAAAGTTGTGCCATACACCGTAGCGCAGGTTGCGGGTGCCTTTGGCGGCGCGTTGCTAGCCTATCTGCTGTACGGAAATCTATTTACCGAATATGAGTCTGCCCATCAAATGGTACGCGGCAGCCTTGAAAGCCTGCAATTGGCCAGTATTTTTAGTACTTATCCAGCGGCGGCGCTCAGCGTCTGGCAGGCTGCGCTGGTTGAAGTAGTGATCACTTCCATTCTGATGGGCATGATCATGGCACTTACCGATGACGGTAATGGCGTCCCCAGAGGGCCATTGGCGCCTTTATTGATTGGCATTCTGGTGGCTGTTCTCGGTGCATCTACCGGGCCGCTCACCGGATTTGCGATGAACCCGGCACGTGATTTCGGTCCAAAATTATTTGCATGGATGGCCGGGTGGGGAGATGTGGCGATGACTGGCGGGCGTGATATCCCTTATTTCATCGTACCGATTGTGGCCCCCATCATCGGTGCGTGCGCGGGCGCAGCAATTTATCGTTATTTTATTGGCAAAAATTTACCGTGTAATACGTGTAAACTGGAGGAAAATGAGAGCTAGCTTCACGGAAGATGTTTATTTTTAAAGCGTAAAAACTGTTTTCGTGATCCGGTTTCCTGAACCGCTGAAAAAGTCTCCCCACAATGGGAGACTTTTGTTATGTTCGATGATGACTTTCATCAGCGCCCAGGAAAGCGAGATGAAACTGGATGTGTAAATAGTATGTTTTATTTATAACAATAAATTAACTGAGAGGTTTTATCATGATTTCTGCGAGTGCCCTGAACTCAGAACTCATTAATAAAATCGCACAGGATTTTGCGCAGGCCACCAGTCTGGCTGTTGTGGTTGTCAATATTCACGGTGATGAAATTTCTGAGCTTTTTAATTTCACCCCTTTTTGTCAGTTGATGCGCCAGCATCCTCAGCACAGTACCCGTTGTCGTATGAGCGATCGCTGTGGCGGGCTGGAAGCTTCAAAATCCGATCAACCCTGCATCTATCGCTGCCACGCGGGGCTTACCGACTTTTCAATTCCGCTGGTAATTGCGGGTCACCTGGTTGGGTTCGTATTGTGCGGTCAGGTGCGTTTAAGTAACGATGTCGGCCTGGTGGATATCCTGAACGTCGATGACCGCTGGCAAGCTGATCCCGAACTGCTCAGTGAATTTCGTAATGTGCCGGAGATGGACTATTCGCGCGTTATCGCCTCGGCGGATCTGCTAAAGCTCATCGTGGAAAATTGCCTTAAAAAACAACTAAATTTTGTGGTTATCAAAGACAACCCGCAGCAGGCAGAGCCAGTACGCGCCAACCGAACGCCGAATCCTCACGACAGCAAAATGAAAAAAGCGCTGCGCTATATTGATGCGCATTTGTCAGATGAGTTACGCCTGGAAGATGTTGCGTCTCATGTTTACCTTAGCCCTTACTATTTCAGTAAATTGTTCAAAAAATATCAGGGTATCGGGTTTAACGCCTGGGTAAATCAACAGCGAATGGCGAGTGCCAAAGAGTTGCTCTGTCATAGTGACTGGAGCATAGCCAGCATTGCGCGTAATTTAGGCTTTTCACAAACCAGTTATTTCTGCAAAGTATTCCGCCAGACGTATCAGGTTACGCCGCAGGCATTTCGCCAGCAAATAAATGTCATTTCACGCGGTGAGTCCGCTTAAATAGCAATATTTTGCTATTGCCGATTTTTGATATCGGGCGCTATGTCAGTAATTATAAAATGAAAAGTAACAACAGCAGTCAATAAATTGTCATAGCGCAACAAAATAATAGTATTAGAGGGATAAACTGCACCAGTTTTTATTTTTGTGATGAGATACAGTGTCTGTATGCCTGACTTTCTTTATTCTTTGCGGACACTTTCATTCAAAATGTGACCATGTGAATAAGTGGGTTTATGCCAGATAATTGGTTGAATGAACCCGGAAAGATATTAAATTGAATTATTGTCATGAGGTCGTGAATTTACCTCATAACAGGGAGCTTAATTAAGGCTCCTGAACTGACAGGTTTGCCACATTTGTGGTAGGGAAGGGGGTGATAATCCCCCGCAGCCCCCGCTGCTGTGATGCTGACGACCCCGTATGGACCACTGATCGCAAGATTGGGAAGGACGGGTGAGGATGACGCTAAGCCAGAAGACCTGCCTGTCAGTGACTACCAACAACTTCGGTGGGAAGTGGGTGGTTCAGATGCATACAGTCGAGAGACTGGGTATCTCTACACCCCTACCACCCTGAACAGGATCAGGGTATGGCGGCCAATTTTCACGCATTTGTTCTTGCAGGTACCGGAAGCGGCTGTGGTAAAACCACGGTGACGCTGGGCTTGTTGAGCTTGTTGAAAAAACGCGGTTTACGCGTCCAGCCTTGCAAAGTGGGGCCTGATTACCTTGATACCGGCTGGCATACAGCGGTATGCGGTACCGCTTCCCGCAATCTTGATAGCTTCATGCTTCCCGCTTCCACTCTCAATGCTTTATTCCGCGAGCAGATGCAACATGCCGATATCGCCGTGATTGAAGGCGTGATGGGGTTGTATGACGGTTATGGTACCGACCCGAACTACTGCAGTACCGCCGCGATGGCCAAACAGTTAGGTTGCCCGGTCATCTTACTGGTTGATGGTAAAGCTGTTTCCACCTCGATAGCCGCAACGGTAATGGGTTTTCAGCATTTTGATCCCACGCTGAACATCGCCGGGGTGATCGTTAATCGGGTCAACAGCGAAACGCATTATCAGCTGCTGAAGGTGGCGATTGAGCGTTACTGTTCCGTTCCTGTATTAGGCTACGTTCCCCGTATGGAAGGCGTTGCGCTTCCGGAGCGTCATCTGGGGCTGGTTACCGCGCGTGAATCTGTTATCAATCAGCAGCCGTGGCAGGCCTTTGCCGCGACGCTGGAGCAGACGCTGGATATCGATGCTCTACTGAAATTAAGCCAGCTAAACACCCTCCCTGCGGGTGAATGGCCTACGCTTCCCGATACTGATGCCGGAGAAGGGCTAACGCTTGCTATCGCTGATGACGAAGCGTTCAACTTTTATTACCCGGACAATATTACTTTGCTTGAACGCACGGGGTTGAAGATTGTGCGTTTTAGCCCGTTGCACGACACCTGTTTACCTGATTGTCAGATGATCTGGCTGGGTGGCGGATACCCTGAGTTACATGCTGCGGCTCTGGCCCGCAATGTCCCGATGCTTAAGCAATTGCGAGCCGCACATCACCGCGGCGTGGCGATTTACGCCGAGTGCGGTGGGCTGATGTATCTCGGCAGTTCGCTGGAGGACAGCCACGGTGATAGCTGGTTGATGGCGGATATCATTCCCGGTCACAGCAAAATGGGGAAACGTCTGACCCGATTTGGCTACTGCGAGGCGCAGGCCGCGCAGCAAACCTTGTTAGCTGCAGAAGGCGAAGTGCTGCGCGGGCATGAATTTCACTACTCAGATTTTATTCCTGAAACTCCCGCGGTGATGCACTGTCGCAAAGTGCGCGATGGCAAAACGTTGCAGACCTGGTCCGGCGGCTGGCAGGTGGGTAACACTTTCGCCAGCTATCTACACGTTCATTTTGCCCAACGTCCGCAGATGCTTAACCATTGGTTGGCAGCCGCGAGGAGCGCGCTATGACGATCCTTGCGTGGTGTGTTGCCTGGCTGCTTGATTTTATTATCGGCGATCCGCAGAACTGGCCGCACCCGGTGCGCTGGATTGGCAATCTGATTTCTGCCATGCAGCGAGTCGTGCGGCGCCACTGCCATAGCGATCGTGCGTTGCGCATTGGTGGCGCGGCGATGTGGGTAGTGGTGGTTGGCCTGACCTGGGCTGTGTCCTGGGGCGTACTGGCGCTGGCGCACTCTATTCATCCCTGGCTTGGATGGATGGTGGAGGTTTGGATGATCTTTACTGTGCTGGCCGGGCGCTGTCTGGCGAACGCCGCGCAGGATGTCGAACGTCCGTTGCGTGCCGGTAACCTTGCCGCAAGTCGGGAAAAGTTATCATGGATCGTGGGTCGCGATACCTCGCAATTACAACCTCAGCAGATCAATCGTGCCGTGGTGGAAACCGTGGCCGAAAACACCGTTGATGGCATCATCGCGCCGCTGTTTTTCCTTCTTCTCGGCGGCGCGCCTTTGGCGATGGCCTACAAAGCGGTAAATACCCTTGACTCCATGGTGGGTTACAAACATGAAAAATACCGCGCTATCGGTATGGTCAGCGCGCGTCTGGATGATGTCGCAAATTATATTCCTGCGAGACTGAGCTGGCTGTTGCTGGGCGCGGCTGCATTTTTATGCCGTCAGGACGGCTCGCGTGCTTTGCAGATCGGCTGGCGCGATCGCTACAACCACAGTAGCCCAAACTGCGCGTGGTCGGAGGCCTCCGTTGCCGGGGCATTAGGTATTCGTCTGGGTGGCCCTAATGACTACTTTGGCGAGCGCGTTGAGAAACCGTGGATTGGTGATGCGCAACGCGACATTTCGGTAGACGACATTTCCCATACGATTCGATTGATGTGGGTGGCATCGACGCTGGCACTGGCGCTGTTTATCGCGCTGCGGTGGCTGCTGGTCGGTGTAGCCTGAGGACAACACTATGCAATATATCCAGCAACCCCAGGCTATTGAGGCCAAAAGTTTCGACATTATTGGCGAGATTATCCGTGAAACCCGTCCGGACTATCAGTTTGCCAGTCCGTTGCATGAAGCCATTATCAAGCGGGTCATTCACACCACGGCGGATTTCGACTGGCTGGACATTCTGTGGTTTTCCAGTGATGTGCTGGAGCAGTTCTGCTCGGCGCTTAGCCGTTCGAGCGTGATTTATACCGATACCACCATGGCCCTTTCCGGGATCAATAAAACGCTGCTGGCAAAATTTGGCGGCGAGTGCCGCTGCTATATCAGCGATCCACGAGTCGTACGTACGGCAAAAGAGCAGGGGATCACCCGCTCAATGGCGGCTGTCGATATTGCGGTGAAAGAAGAGGGGGAAAAGCTGTTTGTTTTTGGCAACGCGCCGACAGCGCTGTTCCGCCTGCTTGAGCATGATGTTGCGGTTAGCGGTGTGGTTGGTGTACCGGTCGGGTTCGTTGGTGCTGAAGAGTCGAAAGATGCCCTGACCCAAAGCAACCTGCCGGCCATTGCTGCGTTAGGACGTAAAGGGGGGAGTAACGTCGCCGCTGCTATCGTCAATGCCATGCTTTATCACATGCAGGGGGCGCGATGAGCGAGGCCTTCGATACGCCGGTGTGGCACAACGGCAAAGCGCTGCGTAAAGGATATACCACGGGATCGTGCGCGACGGCGGCTGCAAAAGTGGCGGCGCTGATGGTATTGCGCCAGCACCTGATCCATCAGGTTTCCATCGTGACGCCTTCCGGGGTGACGCTGTGCCTGAACGTCGAATCGCCGCATATCGAAGGGCAGCAGGCGATAGCCGCGATCCGTAAAGACGGTGGCGATGATGTCGATGCCACGCATGGCATGCTGATTTTTGCCCGCGTGACGTTAGATGATAGTGGCGTGATCGCCTTACAGGGCGGTGAAGGGGTCGGTACGGTTACCCGCAAAGGGATCGGTCTACCGGTGGGGAGTTCGGCGATTAACCGCACACCTCGCCAGACCATTGAGTCGGCGGTACGTGAAGCGATTGGTCCAAATCGTGGGGCGCAGATTGAAATCTTCGCGCCGGAAGGCGAAGAGCGGGCGCAAAAAACTTACAACTCTCGGCTTGGCATTCTGGGCGGTATTTCGATTATTGGCACCACGGGTATCGTCACGCCAATGTCGGAAGAGAGCTGGAAGCGTTCGCTGTCGCTGGAGCTGGAAATTAAACGCGCGGCGGGTCTGGATCGCGTGGTTCTGGTGCCGGGAAACCACGGTGAACGTTTTGTGCGTGAACAGATGGGCATCGACACCCAGGTTGTGGTCACCATGAGCAACTTTGTCGGCTACATGATTGAAGAAGCCGTCCGTCTGGGATTTCGGCAAATCGTGCTGGTGGGACATCCCGGGAAACTTATCAAAATCGCGGCGGGGATCTTCCATACCCACAGCCATATTGCCGATGCGCGCATGGAAACGCTGGTGGCCCATCTCGCGTTGCTTGGCGCGCCGCTGGAACTGCTGAGGCTGGTCAGCGACTGCGATACTACCGAAGCGGCGATGGAACACATCGACGCGTACGGCTTTCAGCATATTTATAACCATCTGGCGGAGCGTATCTGTATGCGCGTTCTGCGAACGTTGCGCTTTACCAAAAATCCCCCGACCTGCGACGCCATCATGTTCTCGTTTGACAATCAGGTGCTTGGCAGTAATCGCCCGATCGCAGAAATTGCTGAGGAGATGCAATGTTAACCGTTGTGGGAATGGGACCCGCGGGTTTGCATTTGATGACGCCTGCGGCGTGTGAAGCGGTCGCAACGGCTGACGTGCTGGTCGGCGGAAAACGGCATTTGCAGCAATTCCCGGATTTCACCGGTGAACGGTTTGCTCTTGGCGCCAATATCGCGGAGCTCCTGAACTGGGTAACTGCGCACAAGGATAAGCATGTCGTCGTGCTGGCGTCTGGCGATCCGCTGTTCTACGGCATTGGGACGCGCATGGTGGCGCATTTTGGCATCGGGCAGGTACGCATTATTCCCGGTATTAGCGCGGTGCAGTATCTGTGCGCGCAGTCCGGTATCGATATGAACGATATGTGGCTGACCAGTAGCCACGGGCGCAGCGTCTGTTTCGATGAACTGGCCCGACATAACAAGGTTGGGATGGTTACAGATGCGTTGTGCGGCCCACGTGAAATCGCGCAGCAGCTAATCACTCGAGGCAAGGGACATCGCTGGATGGTTATTGGCGAAAACCTGGCGATGGAAAACGAGCGGATCCATGTCCTGCCTGTGAGTGAAATTAATGCCGACTATGACATGAATGCAGTGGTGATCCTTGATGAAAGATGAGCTGTTTCTGCGTGGAGAGAAGGTGCCGATGACCAAAGAAGCGGTACGCGCACTTGCCCTCTCAAAACTTGAATTACACCGCGCCAGTCACCTGATTGATATTGGTGCGGGAACAGGCAGCGTGTCGATAGAAGCGGCGCTGCAATATCCTGGATTGCGCGTGACGGCAATCGAACGTAACCCGGCGGCGCTCAGGTTGCTGGATGAAAATCGCCAGCATTTTGCCTGCGCAAATATCGACATTTTTCCCGGCGTTGCGCCAATGACCATCGCCGAAAAAGCCGATGCCATTTTTATGGGCGGCAGCGGTGGGCATCTGACCGATCTCATTGACTGGTCGATGCGTCAACTGCATCCCGCCGGGCGGCTGGTAATGACGTTTATCCTCCAAGAAAACCTCAATACCGCGCTGGCTCATCTGGACCATCTTGGCGTACAGGGAGTGGATTGCCTGCAGCTCCAGGTTTCCTCGCTTACCACGCTTGGCAGTGGTCATTATTTCAAACCGAATAACCCCGTATTTGTTATCGCCTGTCAGAAGGAAGGAAACCATGTCTGAGATTTTTGATCCCCGTAGCGTGTGGTTCGTTGGCGCAGGTCCTGGCGATCGCGAGCTGATTACCCTCAAAGGTTACCGTTTGCTACAGCAGGCGCAGGTGGTTATCTACGCTGGATCGCTGATTAACACCGAACTGCTGGAATATTGCCCCGCCGGTGCTGAATGCCACGACAGCGCTGAACTGCATCTGGAGCAGATCCTCGATCTGATGGAAGCTGGCGTGAAGGCTGGCAAGACCGTGGTGCGTCTGCAAACTGGCGATGTCTCACTATACGGTTCCGTCCGCGAGCAGGGCGAGGAACTGACCAAACGCGGGATCGACTGGCAGGTGGTGCCCGGCGTCAGCGCATTCCTCGGTGCGGCGGCGGAACTCGGCGTGGAGTACACCGTGCCTGAAGTCTCCCAAAGCCTGATCATTACCCGTCTGGAAGGGCGCACGCCGGTCCCCGAGCGCGAACAACTGGAGTCGTTTGCCAGTCACCAGACATCTATGGCGATTTATCTGTCCGTCCAGCGTATTCATCGGGTGGCCGAGCGTTTGATTGAAGGCGGTTATCCGGCGACCACGCCAGTGGCGGTGATCTACAAGGCGACCTGGCCGGAAAGCCAGACCGTGCGCGGTACTCTGGCGGATATTGGCGACAAGGTTCGCGATGCGGGCATCCGCAAAACGGCCCTGATTCTGGTCGGTGATTTCCTGGGCTCGGAGTATCACTACTCCAAACTCTATGCGGCGGACTTTAGCCATGAATACCGTAAAGCCTGAGTCAATTGCGCTTTTTTGCCTGACGCCAGGCGGCGTTGTGCTGGCGAAACGTCTGGCTGCTATGCTGCCGGTCACCTGTTTTACCAGTGAAAAGCTGCTGGAGGAGGGGTTTATTCCCTTTGAAAACGGCTTTGCCAATACTGCCCGCGAAGCGTTTATGAATTATTCAGCGCTGATTTTTATCGGAGCGACCGGCATTGCGGTACGCGTACTGGCCCCGCTGGTCAACGATAAATTTTGCGATCCGGCGGTGGTGGTCATTGATGAACGTGCCCAGCATGTCATCAGCCTGCTCTCCGGCCATGCAGGGGGCGCGAATGCGCTGGCGCGTTATCTGGCAGGCATGTTGGGCGCCGACCCGGTTATTACCACGGCGACGGATGTCAACGATATGGCGGCCCTGGATACGCTGGCATTCCAGTTGAATGCCCGGATGAGCGATTTCCGTTCGGCGGTGAAGATCGTGAATCAGATGCTGGTCAGCAACAAGCGGGTTGGCCTGTGGTGGGATGACGAACTGACCCAGGATATCAGCCATTGCGATCGCCGTGGTTTTATTACGGTAACCGATCTCAATCAGCTTCCCGAACTGGATGCGCTGGTGTGTATCACCTTACGCACCAACTTACCCGAACTGCCTGTTCCGCACTGGAAGCTGGTGCCGCAGCGGGTCGTGGCCGGAATTGGTTGTCGCCGCGACACACCGTTTCCACTGCTGGCTGCGCTGCTTGCCCGTCAACTTGAAGCCCAGCAACTCGACCCGCTGGCGCTCAAAGCCATTGGCAGTATCACGCTGAAAAAAGATGAACAGGGGCTCATCCAGTTGGCTTCGTGCTGCCGCGTGCCTTTCGAAACCTTTTCCGCTGACGCGCTGCGTGAGCATGAACACCGTTTTCCGGCCTCATCGTTTGTTCGTAAAACGGTGGGTACAGGAAGCGTTTCTGGTCCTGCAGCCTGGCTGCTGAGCCACGGACAACTGTTAGGCGAGACCCTGCGCGAACAGGGCGTCACTATCACTTTGGGAGTTTCACACTGATGTTAAGCGTAATTGGAATTGGCCCTGGCTCGCAGGCAATGATGACCATGGAAGCCGTTGAAGCACTGCAGGCAGCGGAAATCATCGTTGGCTATAAAACCTACACCCATCTGGTAAAGGCCTTTACTGGCGACAAACAGGTGATCAAAACCGGGATGTGCAAGGAGATTGAACGCTGTCAGGCGGCGATCGAACTGGCGCAGGCGGGTCACAATGTGGCACTCATCAGCAGCGGTGATGCGGGGATTTACGGGATGGCCGGGCTGGTGCTGGAGCTGGTCAGTAAGCAAAAGCTGGATGTTGAGGTCAGACTGATCCCAGGCATGACTGCCAGCATCGCCGCCGCCTCCTTACTGGGCGCGCCGTTGATGCACGACTTCTGCCACATCAGCTTAAGCGATCTGCTGACGCCATGGCCGGTTATCGAAAAACGCATCGTTGCCGCTGGCGAAGCCGACTTTGTCATCTGTTTCTACAACCCGCGCAGTCGGGGTCGTGAAGGACATCTGGCGCGCGCATTTGAGCTGCTTTCCGCCAGCAAGAGCGCACAAACGCCGGTCGGTATCGTGAAGTCAGCCGGACGTAAAAAGCAGGAAAAATGGCTGACCACTCTCGGTGAAATGGACTTTGAGCCGGTTGATATGACCAGTCTGGTGATCGTTGGCAACAAAACAACCTACGTGCAGGACGGCCTGATGATCACGCCACGAGGTTATGTGCTGTGAATTACGGTGACGTGTTGGTCATGGGCGGTACCAGCGATGCGCGCATGCTGTGCCAGCAACTGGATGCGGCAAACGTGGCCTACACCCTGTCAGTGGCGACCCCAACGGGGAAGCAGCTGGCGGGAGACATCAAAGGCCAGGTGCGTTGCGGACGTCTGGAGCGTGAGCAAATGATTGCCTGGCTGCAGGAAAATCGGACGCGCTGGGTGATTGATGCCTCGCATCCGTATGCCGAGGTGGTGAGCCGCAATATCGTGAGCGCTTGCGAAGCGGCGGGCGTGCTGCTGAGCCGCTACCAACGTCCTGAGCAGTTGAGTGGTTTAACCCACCCGCATCTGTTTACCGTACAGAGTATTCAGCAAGCCTGCGAGGTGGCGCGACGCTTCGGTAAACGCGTGTTGCTCACCACCGGCAGTAAAGATTTAGCCATCTGGCGTGAAAGATTAGCGGAAAAAACGCTGCTGGCGCGTGTTCTGCCTGTACCTGAGGTCATTCAGCAATGCGCGGATCTGGGCTTTGGCGTCGGTGAGATTTTTGCGTTGTGCGGGCCGTTTAGCGCCGAGTTCAACGCCGCGTTTTACCGTCAGTGTCAGGCTGATGTGGTGATCACCAAAGCATCTGGTGCGGAAGGTGGTTATCAGGAAAAAGTTCAACCCTGTCTGGATGCCGGTATCCCCTGCATCGTGATTACACGTCCTGCACCGTTGGTGACGGGAGAAGAGTTACTGGAAAGTCAGGCCGCATTTGGGGCGCGTTTAACGCGCTGGCTGGCCGCTGCTTAAGGAGTTAGAGATGAAAAAGGCGCTTCTGGTGGTCAGCTTTGGCACCAGCTATCACGACACCTGTGAGAAAAATATTGTGGCCTGCGAGCGCGATCTCGCAGCCAGTTGCCCGGATCGTGACCTGTTCCGTGCGTTTACCTCCGGGATGATTATCCGCAAGCTCAAGCAGCGTGACGGCATTGATATCGACACGCCGTTGCAGGCGCTGCAAAAGCTGGCAGAGCAGGGGTATCAGGATGTGGCTATTCAATCGCTGCACATCATCAACGGTGACGAATACGAAAAAATTGTCCGCGAAGTACAAAGTATGCGTCCGCTGTTTTCTCGCCTGACGCTCGGCGTACCGCTGCTGAGCAGCCATGAAGATTACGCGCAGCTGATGCTGGCGCTGCAACAGCAGATGCCGCCGCTTGGCGAAAAGGAAAAAGTGGTCTTTATGGGGCACGGAGCCAGCCATCATGCCTTTGCCGCTTATGCCTGTCTCGATCATATGATGACGGCGCAGCGCTACCCGGCGCGGGTCGGGGCGGTGGAAAGCTACCCGGAAGTGGATGTGTTAATTGATAGTTTGTCTCAGGAAGGGGTGACGGCGGTGCATCTGATGCCGCTGATGTTAGTTGCTGGCGACCATGCCATCAATGATATGGCCTCCGACGAAGACGATTCGTGGAAGACATTGTTTAATGCGGCCGGGATACGGGCTACGCCGTGGCTCAGTGGGTTGGGTGAGAATCCAGCGGTGCGCGCCATGTTTGTGGCGCATTTACAGCAGGCGCTGAATGTGGCGCTGGAGGAAGCGGCATGAGCGGAAAACTGTACGCGTTAAGCACCGGGCCAGGCGCTTCCGATCTCATCACCGTGCGCGCCGCACGGACGCTGGGTCAGCTCGATATTCTCTATGCGCCTGCCGGGCGTAAAGGCGGCGATAGCCTGGCGCTGTCGATCGTGCGGGAGTATATCGGCGAGCAGACCGAAGTCCGCTGCTGCCATTTTCCTATGAGTGCCGACAGCGCTGAAAAAGAGGCTGTCTGGGATGAGGTTGCCGCCGCGCTGGTTCAGGAAGTGGAGGCCGGTAAACAGGTTGGTTTTATTACCCTTGGTGATGCCATGCTGTTTAGTACTTGGGTCTTTTTACTCCAGCGTATTGGCTGTCCTGACTGGTTGGAAATCGTTCCGGGCGTGACCTCTTTTGCCGCGATTGCCGCGCGTTCGAAAACGCCGCTCGCCATGGAGCAACAGTCGCTGGCGGTGGTCTCCTGTACCGCGCCGGAAGCGGAAATCCAGCAGGCGTTAAAGCAGCATGACAGCCTGGTGCTGATGAAAGTGTACGGTCGTTTTGCGCGCATCAAAGCGTTGCTGCAACAAGAGGGCTTGTTGAATTGCGCATTGATGATGTCTGAAGCCACGCTGCCGGGTGAGCAGTGCTGGCGTCATCTCAACGAAGTCAGCGACGACCAGCCGCTGCCTTATTTCTCGACCATTCTGGTTAATAAACAGTGGGAGTATGCACAATGAAGCTTGAACAACAGCTAAAACAGCTGTCTTTCAGCGGGTTGGCTGCGGCGCTATTACTGATGATTGTCCCTGAGCAAGCGTTCGCCATGCACATTATGGAAGGCTTCTTGCCGCCAATGTGGGCGCTGGCCTGGTGGCTGCTGTTTTTACCTTGCCTGTGGTACGGATTAGTGCGCTTGCGTCAAATCGTCCAGGAAGACAGCCACCAAAAAGTGTTACTGGCCCTCTGCGGCGCGTTTATTTTTGTGCTGTCGGCGCTGAAAATTCCTTCCGTTACCGGAAGCTGCTCGCATCCGACTGGTGTCGGGCTGGCGGTTATCCTGTTCGGACCGGGTGTGGTCGCTATTCTCGGTGCAATCGTCCTGCTATTCCAGGCCTTGCTGCTGGCGCACGGTGGTTTAACGACGCTCGGCGCCAACGGTATGTCGATGGCGGTGATTGGCCCGGTAGTAGGTTACATGGTGTGGAAAATGGCCTGCCGCGCGGGGCTACGCCGGGATGTCTGCGTCTTCCTGTGCGCCATGCTGGCGGATCTCGTCACCTATTTTGTTACCTCGGTGCAACTGGGCGTTGCGTTCCCGGATCCGTCCGCAGGCGCAATGGGGTCGATTGTGAAATTCATGGGCATTTTCTGCCTGACGCAGATCCCCATCGCGATTGCGGAAGGTCTGCTCACCGTAATGATTTATGACCAGCTAACCAAACGCCAGTTGATAACCGCACAAGGACATTAACGATGAAAAAGACGCTGATTTTGTTATGCATGGTGGTGGCGCTGGTGATCCTGCCGTTCTTTATCAACCACGGTGGAGAGTACGGTGGTTCAGATGGTGAGGCGGAAAGCCAGATTCAGGCTATCGCCCCGCATTATGAGCCGTGGTTCCAGCCGTTGTACGAACCGGCAAGTGGCGAAATTGAAAGCCTGCTGTTTACGCTCCAGGGGTCGCTGGGCGCAGCCGTAATTTTCTACATTCTGGGTTACACCAAGGGCAGACAACGCCGTGATGACCGGGCTTGACAGGCTTAGCTATCAAAGCCGCTGGTTTCATGTCTCGCCGGTGCGGAAATTTTTGCTTTGGCTGATGATGATGATTCTGGCGTTTACCCTGCCCCCGTTGGGGCAGGGTATCGAGCTGTTACTGATTGCCGCGCTGAGCTGCTGGCTGCTGCGCATTTCCTTCTGGCGCTGGTGCCGCTGGATGGCATTGCCGTTTGGTTTTCTGACGGTTGGTGTTGTGACCATCCTGTTTAGTTTTAGCCGCGATCCGCAAACCCTGCTGGCCAGTATCCCCGTAGGAAGCTATTGGTTAGGCGTGAGCGCGCCAGGCCTGGTCACTGCCAATGAAACCTTCTGGCGCAGCCTTGCGGCGCTGGCGGCAACCTTCTGGTTAGTGCTGAATCTGCCGTTTCCGCAGTTGATTATTTTACTCAAACGCGCACACGTTCCTCGCCTGCTGACTGAACAGATCCTGCTGACCTGGCGGTTTATTTTTATCCTGTTAGACGAGGCGCTGGCTATTCATCGCGCGCAAACGCTGCGTTTTGGTTATCGTAGCTTGCCGTTGGGCTACCGCTCGCTGGCGATGCTGGTGGGATTGTTATTTACCCGTGTGTTGATCCGCTACCAGCAAATGACCACCACACTGGATATCAAACTGTATCAAGGTGATTTTCACCTGTAAGGAAAAGTATGCTTGCCACTTCAGCGCTTTGGTTTCGCTATCAGGATGACCCGATCCTCAAAGGGCTAACGCTGGACTTTTCTACGCATGCCGTCACCGGGCTGGTAGGGGCCAATGGCTGCGGGAAATCCACGCTGTTTATGAATCTGAGCGGGTTATTGCGACCGCAGCAAGGCGCGGTGATGTGGCAGGGCAAACCGCTGGATTACAGCAAGCGCGGCCTGCTGGCGCTGCGCCAGCAGGTGGCAACCGTATTTCAGGATCCCGATCAGCAAATCTTTTATACCGATATCGACAGCGATATTGCGTTCAGTCTGCGCAACCTCGGGGTGGATGAAGCTGAAATCTCACGTCGGGTGGAAGATGCGCTCACGCTGGTTGATGCCCAGCATTTTCGCCATCAGCCTATTCAGTGTTTAAGCCACGGGCAAAAAAAACGCGTGGCGATTGCCGGTGCGCTGGTGTTGCAGGCGCAATATCTGCTACTGGATGAACCTACTGCAGGCCTTGACCCATCAGGCCGCACGCAGATGATTGAGATAATCAAACGCATCGTAGCGCAAGGAAACCACGTGGTTATCTCCAGCCATGATATCGATCTTATCTATGAGGTCAGCGATGCAGTTTACGTTTTACGCCGGGGCGAAGTGCTGACGCACGGCACGCCGGGTGAGGTTTTCGCCCGGACGGATCTTATTGAACAAGCTGGATTGACTCAGCCCTGGCTGGTGAAGCTGCATACTGAGCTGGGTTTCCCGCTGTGTAAAACAGAGGCTGAATTTTTTAGTCGTATGCGAGAGAACGCACTGAAGGAGGCGTCATGACGCAGGCAATAATGTTGCAGGGAACGGCATCTGATGTGGGTAAAAGCGTGTTGGTCGCCGGGCTGTGTCGAATTTTTTACCAGGACGGACTGCGTACCGCGCCGTTCAAATCGCAGAATATGGCGCTGAACTCGGGCATTACGCCAGAGGGTAAAGAGATGGGCCGCGCGCAAATTTTTCAGGCTGAGGCGGCCGGCATTACGCCGGATGTGCGTATGAATCCGGTGCTGCTTAAGCCGACCAGCGATCGTAAAGCGCAGGTTGTGCTGATGGGCAAAGTGGCGACCGATATGGATGCGGTGAGTTACCACGAGTATAAGCCGCGCCTGCGGGAGCAGATCCTGTCAGTATATAACAGTCTGGCGCAGGAGTTCGATGTGCTGGTGCTGGAAGGCGCGGGAAGCCCCGCTGAGATTAACCTGCGCGATCGCGATATCGTCAATATGGGCATGGCTGAGATGGCGCAATGCCCGGTCGTTCTGGTGGCCGATATCGATCGCGGCGGCGTGTTTGCCTCTATTTACGGCACGCTGGCGCTACTGCATGACCATGAACGGGCCAGGGTAAAAGGGGTGATCATCAATAAGTTTCGCGGTGATGTGGCGTTGCTGTACTCCGGTATCGAGCAAATTGAAGCGCTGACCGGCGTTCCGGTGCTGGGCGTCATGCCATGGCTGGATGTTGATCTGGAAGATGAAGACGGCGTGGCGCTGCAAAAGGGCAAGTATCTGCGTACTGACAAACGCGACATCGACATTGCCGTTGTTCAACTCCCGCACATTTCTAATTTTACTGATTTCAATGCGCTTGCTGCTCAGCCGGATGTGCGCGTGCGCTATGTTCGCCAGCCTGAAGAACTGGCGGGGGCCGATCTGGTGATTCTGCCAGGCAGCAAAAACACGCTGGGCGATCTGGTGTGGCTGCGTGAAAGCGGAATGGCGCATGGCGTCGTGCAATTGCATCGTAATAACGTTCCGGTGGTGGGGATTTGCGGTGGTTACCAAATGCTCGGCGATACCATCATTGATGAGGTGGAATCAGGGCTCGGTACGCTGCCGGGTCTGGGCTTGCTTAATACGGTGACCCATTTTGCCCAGCATAAAACCACGACCCTGGTTGAGGGGAAAATGTCTTCTTCGCTGCCCGACTGGCTGGCGGGCGCGGCAAACTTATCCGTTCGCGGTTATGAAATCCATATGGGCGAAACGGCATTATCCGCAGCATGCCATTCGGTGATGACGCTGCGCAAAGAAGGCAGACATGTGGCTGACGGCGCGGTAACACCGGATGGCCTGGCGTTCGGCACCTATCTTCACGGTCTGTTCGACAGCGATGAATTTACCCGTGCATTGGTGAATGGCCTGCGCGTACGCAAAGGATTAGCACCGCTGGATTCCACCTTCCATTACGCGCAATATAAATCGCAGCAGTTTGATCTGCTGGCGGATGCGATGCGGCAACACATCGATATTGAGAAAATTTATACCATCATGAAGCAACACCGGGAGCCCGTATGATGATTCTGGTTACGGGCGGCGCACGAAGCGGCAAGAGTCGGCATGCGGAAGCGCTAATCGCTGATTCCCCAAACGTTCTGTATATCGCGACTTCGCAGATTTTTGATGAGGAGATGGCGGCGCGAATTCAGCACCATCGCGATGGACGCCCTGCGCACTGGCGTACTGCCGAGCGCTGGCAACATCTCGATGAACTGATTACGGCAACAAACGATCCTCAGGAAGCCATTTTGCTGGAGTGCATCACCACCATGGTGACCAATCTGCTGTTCGCTCTGGGCGGTGACAGCGACCCGGATAGCTGGGATTACGCGGCGATGGAGCAGTCCATCGAGGATGAGATCCGTTTGCTGATTGCTGCCTGTCACCGTTGCCCGGCAACGGTGGTCCTGGTGACTAACGAAGTCGGAATGGGGATTGTTCCGGAGAACCGTCTGGCCCGGCATTTTCGCGATATTGCCGGACGCGTGAACCAGAGACTGGCGACGGCAGCTGATGAGGTGTGGCTGGTGGTATCAGGAATTGGAGTCAAAATTAAATGAGTAAGTTGTTCTGGGCAATGCTTTCTTTTATCAGCCGCTTGCCCGTTCCTGCTCGCTGGTCGCAAGGACTGGATTTCGAGCACTATTCGCGCGGTATCGTGATGTTTCCCCTGATAGGCGTGGTGCTGGGCGGGCTGACGGGGCTGGTCTTTATGGCGCTGCAGCCCTGGTGTGGTACTCCACTGGCAGCCTTATTTGCCGTATTGACGCTGGCGTTGTTGACCGGCGGTTTTCATCTGGACGGTCTGGCGGATACCTGTGACGGTATTTTTTCTGCCCGTCGACGCGAACGGATGCTGGAAATCATGCGCGACAGTCGCCTGGGAACCCATGGCGGGCTGGCGTTAATTTTCGTTTTGCTGGCCAAAGTGCTGGTGGTGAGCGAACTGGCTTTACGTGGCACGCCAATGCTGGCGGCGCTGGCTGCGGCATGTGTCGCCGGGCGGGGTAGCGCTGTTTTGCTGATGTATCGACATCGCTACGCCCGCGAAGAAGGGCTGGGCAATGTCTTTATCGGCAAAGTTACCGGGCGTCAAACCTGCGTCACACTGGGGTTGGCGGCAATCCTGGCCGCTGTGCTGCTTCCGGGCATGCGCGGCATAGCAGCGATGGCTGTCACGATGGTGGCGATTTTCATTCTTGGGCAGTTATTAAAACGTACGTTGGGTGGGCAAACCGGCGATACGTTGGGCGCAGCCATTGAACTTGGCGAGTTGATATTCTTGCTGGCTCTGCTTTGAGTCAGCCAACATACTGGAACCCTTATGCAGACTTTAACCTCTTTACTCCACACGATCCCTTCACCTGACAGTGCCGCGATGCTGCGTGCTCAGCAGCATATTGATGGCTTACTAAAGCCGCCGGGAAGTCTTGGTCGGCTCGAATCTCTTGCCGTGCAACTGGCTGGTATGCCTGGCCTGAAAGGTGTGCCGCATGTGAAGGACAAAGCGATGCTGGTGATGTGCGCCGATCATGGCGTCTGGGATGAAGGGGTTGCCGTTTCGCCTAAAGTGGTCACGGCTATTCAGGCCGCCAATATGACGCGTGGGACGACCGGCGTTTGCGTTCTGGCCGCTCAGGCTGGGGCAAAGGTGCATGTCATTGACGTGGGAATTGACGCGGAGCTTATCCCCGGCGTGGTGAATATGCGCGTCGCGCGCGGCTGCGGCAATATTGCCCAGGGCCCGGCAATGAGCCGTTCGCAGGCAGAGGAACTGCTGCTGGAAGTTATCCGCTATACCCATGAACTGGCGAAAGAGGGCGTAACGCTGTTTGGCGTGGGTGAACTCGGTATGGCAAATACCACGCCCGCGGCGGCTATCGTCAGCGTGCTGACCGGCAGCGATGCCGAAGATGTGGTGGGCATCGGCGCTAACCTGCCGCTTTCCAGAGTAGGTAATAAAGTAGAGGTTGTGCGGCGAGCCATTGCCGTCAATCAACCGGATCGCAATGACGGTATCGATGTACTGGCAAAAGTGGGCGGATTTGATCTGGTTGGCATGGCGGGTGTGATGCTGGGCGCGGCCTCCTGTGGGCTGCCGGTCGTGCTGGATGGTTTTCTTTCATACTCTGCTGCGCTGGCGGCCTGCCAGATCGCACCGCAGATTAAACCCTATCTGATCCCGTCACATTTCTCTGCTGAGAAGGGGGCACGCACCGCGTTGGCGCATCTGGAGCTGGATCCGTATCTGAATATGGGGATGCGTTTAGGTGAAGGCAGCGGGGCCGCGCTGGCGATGCCAATTATTGAGGCAGCCTGCGCGATGTACCACAACATGGGGCAGTTAGCCGCCAGCAACATTGTGCTACCGGATGGTAAAGAAGCATAGTTACGTGCCCCCTGAACCTCGCCGCATGGCGAGGTTTATTTTTGCGCATTGAATTCGTAACCCACTAAAACAGATAATAAAAGCTATAATTACCGGATATCTGCTGCGGCAACGGAAAGGAAAAAGATGCGTCGTGTAAAACTGCTTTGTTCACTCATCATGCTGCTTGCGAGTCAGGTAGCACTCGCGGTGAGTTATCCGCTGCCGCCAGAAGGTAGTCGTCTGGTAGGTAGCCCGCTGACGATTACGGTCCCGCCCGGAAACACCCAGCCGCTGGAGGCCTTTGCCGCGCAGTACGGGCAGGGGTTGAGCAATATGCTCGAGGCTAATCCCGGCGTAGACGTTTTTCTGCCTAAGTCTGGCTCAACGCTGGTGGTGCCGCAGCAACTGATCTTGCCGGATACCGTGCGTGAAGGCATTGTTATCAACGTCGCCGAAATGCGTCTTTATTACTATCCTCCGGGCACAAACACGGTTGAAGTTTTGCCGATTGGCATAGGACAGGCGGGGAGAGAAACGCCGCGTAATTGGGTGACGGCGGTCGAGCGTAAGCAGGAAGCGCCGAGCTGGACGCCGACGCCGAATACCCGACGGGAATATGCTGCTCGCGGGGAAACCTTACCGGCGTTTGTGCCTGCCGGACCAGATAACCCGATGGGCCTGTATGCGATTTATATCGGCAGGCTTTATGCCATTCACGGCACTAACGCTAACTTTGGTATTGGTCTGCGGGTGAGCCAGGGCTGCATCCGTTTGCGTAATGACGATATTAAGTACTTATTTGACACGGTGCCGGTTGGGACGCGTGTGCAACTGATTGACCGCCCGGTGAAATACAGCGAGGAACCAGACGGCAGCCGCTGGGTAGAAGTGCATGAGCCGCTGTCACGAAATCGTTCTGAGTACGAGTCTGACAGAAAGGTTCCCTTGCCGATCACTCCCGCTTTGCGCACATTTATCAGCGGGAGTGGCGTGGATGTGAGCCGCGGGAATCAGGCCCTGGAAAGACGCTCCGGTATGCCGGTGAACATCAGCCAGGTTCAGCAGCATTTTTAATATTAAAGCGGCCCAGGTTTATCGTCAGATAAGGTGGGGCGCTTTTTTAATTTGATACTGCCCCATTTTTACCACGCCGATATGGTCTGCCATTAGCTGCGCTTCGTGTTCGCTGTGGGTAACCAGCAGTGCCGTTTGCCCGGCAGCGCGCAAAATATCCCGTACCTCGTTGCCAAGACGCTCGCGCGTGCGCTTATCAAGGCTGGAAAAGGGTTCATCCAGCAACAGAATTTCCGGATGCGGTGCCAGCGCACGCGCGAGCGCGATGCGCTGCTGTTGACCGCCGGAAAGTTCATGGGGATAGCGGTTGGCATGGCTATGTAATTCCACCATTTTTAACAGCTCCGCCACCCTGGCCTGCTGTTCTTCACGCGGCATACGGCGTAATCCAAAGGCGACATTTTGTTGCGCGGTCAGATGCGGAAATAACGCATATTCCTGAAAAACCATGCCGACATGACGCTTTTCAGGCGGGAGATGAACACCGGGAGCGGCAACACGATGCTGAGACACATAGATCTCTCCGCTTCGCAGTCGTTCAAACCCCGCAACGGCGCGTAGAACCGTGGTTTTCCCGCAGCCTGAAGCCCCTAACAGACAGGCGATTTCCCCTTTGCGTACCGACATTGAAAATCCATTCAGTACCGATTGCTGGCTGTTGCCATAGGCAACGTGCACATCCTGGAGGCGTAATGCAATTTCTGACATTGTTACTCTCTTAACCCCGGCGAGTCATTTGGTGACGCACCAATAAAATAACCGGTAGCGTGCCAGCTAAAACAATCATTAGCGCGGCGATTGCACCTTCTTCATAAGTTCCACGAGCGGCTTCCGCATACAGCAATGTTGCCAGCGTTTCGAAGTTAACCGGACGCAAAAGTAATGTTGTGGGTAGCTCTTTCATCGCGTCGGCAAAAACCAGCAGGGCGCTGCTTACCAGCGCCGGGCGCAGTAGAGGGAAATGAACCCGTGCAAACGTGCCCGCGCCATTCTCGCCCAACAGCCGGGAAGCCTGCTCCAGCGAAGGTGGAATGCGTCCCAGACCGGAATCCAGCGCGCCGATGGCAATCGCCTGGAAACGCATGGCGCAACAAATGACCAGCAGGATCCCGGCTGACATCAGCGGCAGGCCACGCACATCCAGCAAGTCAGCCAGCCAACGGTCAACCGCCATGGCCGGCGTTAAAAAACCAATCGCCAGGATTGTGCCGGGAACCGCGTAGCCTAAAGAGGCCAGACGCATCACGCCACGGCGAAACCCCGGCATCGCGTTGTCTGCAGCGCTATGGCGTGCGCTCCAGGCTACCAACATACTGACGCAAACCACCACCAGCGTGGTTCCCGCCGCGAGCAAGAGCGTATTTTGTAATGCTGACAGTAACGAGGGGGAAAGGAGGTTGTCATTGCCGATACGTTTGGCGCTTTCCCACATTAAAAACAGCACCGGGGCCAGAAAACCCAGCACAACCGGCAGCGAAATAACGGCACCAAGCAGCCAGCCGCGCCAACCCTGCACGCGCGTGGGTTGAATTTCCCGCAGACTGCGGCTGCTGAACCCCTGTTTTCTGCGGCCATAAAATTCCAGCGTCAGAATAAAGAAGATAAACATCAGCATCATGCAGGCGATTTGCGCCGCTGAAGATAAATCGGAGCGCGAGATCCACGTGGTGTACACGGTAACAGTTAACGTCTGTACCCCAAGGAGTTCCGACGCGCCGATGTCGTTAAGCGTTTCCAGCAATGCCAGACTGATGCCAACGGCCAGGGCCGGACGTGCCATGGGGAGGGCAACACGAAAAAAAGTTCCGGTCGCGCTGCATCCCAGCGTACGTGCGGCTTCCAGTAAATGAGCCGGCTGGCTGATAAACATGGCACGGGTGGTCAGGTACACGTAAGGATAAAGTACTAAGCCGAGCAGAATTATTGCACCGGAAAGAGAGCGTAAATCTGGCAGGCGGAACTGTCGTGGGCTGTCAAAGCCCAGTAAGAAACGAATAAAGGTTTGCAGGGGACCAATCGGATGCAGCAGATCGAGCCAGGCAAAGGCGACGATGTAGGTCGGCATCGCCAGCGGCAACAGTAGCGCCCAACTGAGAATTTTGCGTCCAGGAAAATCCCATGCCGTCACCGCCCATGCGCTACCTACGCCAATGACGCCGACCATCACGGCGACACCCGCTAACAACAGTACGGTATTTTTTAACGCGGCAGGCAACACCCACGTCAGGAGATTATCCCAGTGAGATAAATCGGCCTGGGTAGCCTGCCAGATCAGCGCAATGACGGGGGTCAGGACGCCAAGCGCCACGCACAGCGCGCCAAGATGCAACGGCGTTAATAATGACTGCGGCCCGGAAACCAGGCCGCGTAACGCTGGAAACTGCAAAGGTTTATTGATCGAATCCAACTTTATCTACCAGCAGGCTAGCTTGTTTACGATACTTCACGATTTCAGTTAACGGTGTCTTATCGACATCAATTTCACCGATGGTGGCGCTGATAACCGGATCAAGCGTTACGCCTTTCAGTACCGGATATTCAAAGTTCGCTTTCGCATACTGCTGCTGGGCAGGCGCGGAAACCAGATACTCCATCAGCTTAACGGCATCGGCTTTATTTGGCGCATAGCGGGCAACGGCAGCGCCGCTGATATTGACGTGCGTGCCGCCATTCTCAAAGGTTGGCTTTACGACTTTGATGGCATCGCCCCATTGGCGAGCATCGCTGCCTTCTTTGGCATTTTTCATATGGCCGACGTAATAGGAGTTAGCCAGACCGATATCACAAATTCCACCGAGGATATCGCGGGCAACGTCGCGGTCGCCGCCGGTGGCTTTACGGGCCAGGTTAGCCTTCACGCCGCGCAGCCAGTCTTCGGTTTTAGCTTCACCGTGATGGGCAATCATCGCAGCGATCAGCGCCGTGTTATACGGATGCTGCCCGGAGCGGATACAGACTTTACCTTTATACTCCGGGCTGGCGAGTTGTTCGTAATGCCAGTTATCGATTGGCAGTGACTTCTCGGCATACAGTACACGGGCACGCATAGAAAGCGCAAACCACTGATTATCCGCACCGCGCAGGTTAGCAGGAATGGCGGTTTTCAACGCTTCTGACTCTACCGGTTGGGTCACACCCGCTTCCACGAGATCGAGGAGATTGCCTGCATCAACGGTCATCAGCAGGTCGGCAGGGGAATTTTTTCCTTCTGCTTTGACACGCTCAAGCATGCCATCCTTGATATAAACCGTACTGACTTTGATGCCGCTGGTTTTTGTCCAGCTATCAAGTAAAGGCTGAATCAGGCCCGGTTCACGGGTGGTGTAAAGCGTTAATGTTTCCTGGGCGAAAGCCGGCAGGCTAACAGCGAAGACCAGGGCAGAGGCAAGCGTGATACGGCGCAGTCCGGTGCGAGGCAGAGCATTCATCGTTTATATCCCAGAGTAATTGGAACGTACAGTGAACCGAGCAGGGCTCGTTCTTTTGGCTCGCGTACAATAAATGATAATCACTAGCAGTTACAATAATTGCAAAGTTTAAACGATTTACATTTACATAACTTTAATCAATGGTGTGATGCGACATGAAATAGGGGCGGTACAACAGGCAGAACGCTTATGCAGGATGCTTTTATGTAAGCCTGAAAAGCAAAAAGCCCGCCCAAGTTTCCTTAAGCAGGCTTCTTAAATTTGGCTCCTCTGACTGGACTCGAACCAGTGACATACGGATTAACAGTCCGCCGTTCTACCGACTGAACTACAGAGGAATCGTGTGAACGAGGCGCATATTACTGACCTCACCCTGAGGTGTCAACAGTAAAATTAGCGCGTCATTTCAATTGGTTAATTAATCTTCAAATTCAGTGTTAATGCACATTTGATGAGCGATAATGGTCATCTTCGGGGTTATCACGTAACCGTTGCATTGGGTTTTGGCGGTAAAACAGGATGAAACGCTGCCATAAAGCCGGGAATCGTGGAGCAAATAATTCAGGTGCGCTGAAAAAATACTCGGATAATACGGCAAAGCATTCGGCCGGATCGGTTGCAGCGTAGGCATCTATACTGCATGCGGTTTCCCCTACCAGATCGATTTCATCCTGAATATTGTTCATTGCGGCATGCAGGTCGTGCTCCCAGCCGGCAATGTCTCGCAGAGGAATCGCCGGAATTCCGCTGGCGCGATCGCCATTACGCATATCCAGCTTATGCGCGACTTCATGAATGATCAGATTAAAGCCTGAGGCATCAAAGGAATCCTGAATATCAAGCCAGTTGAGAATTATCGGACCTTGCTGCCAGCTCTGCCCGGACTGAACGACACGTTGATTGTGTACCAGACCAATTTCGTCTTCCCATTCGTCGTCGACAACAAATGGGGCAGGGTAGATGAGAACTTCATGAAACCCATCGAGCCACTCGATCCCCAATTCCAGAACAGGTAAACAGAAGAGCAGAGCAATGCGCGCACTTTTTAGCGGGTCTAGCTCAAACCCCTGAAGTGCTACCAATCTTTTTTGCTGTAAAAAACGCTCGGCCAGGGCGATTAGTCTGGCTTGTTCTTGCTCGGTGAGATTCACCAGAAGCGGAATAGCCAGGGCGTTATCCCAGGGCCAGTCGTCATTTCGGGCTGTTTCTTGCTCTTTCCAGGGCCACTTAATCATCGTTTTGCTCGCAAACTCGTCACTTGAACGAAATTGACGGAACTGGGTCTGTTAAAATGCCAAATTACCTGGCATCATGGCAACCATCAAAACGGAGAGATGCCAGAGCGGCTGAATGGACCGGTCTCGAAAACCGGAGTAGGGGCAACTCTACCGGGGGTTCAAATCCCCCTCTCTCCGCCACTATTCAAACACTTAGCTCAATTCCTTTCAACGACTCATGTCACACTTGGTATAGTGTCGGTATATTCGCTTAGTATAAAGCTCGCCATCATCATCTTCTGATTTGCCCAATACTGGAAGATCCTATGTGGGAGAAATTCTCAGTTTTCTGTCATAAACCACAACTTGGCTTTCAGTTTTGTGACCTGAGAAGAGTTGTTTGTCCTTACTCGAGACTTCGTAATCTGAAAGTTGGCGTAGCCGGAACGCCATCAAGTCTGGCCGTCTTCTTTGAGCTGTAAGTTCAATGGGGCATCCTTAATCAATGTGGGCAGTTCAACTTAAGTGTGTACGCTAACTTTGGATTAAGATGCTTATCCAACAGATGATTTAAGATAGCCTCTCAGGCTTAAGATGGATTTATCAACATGACCAGAACAGAAAGGCTTCTCGAATTACTACAGATATTAAGGGCGCAAAGATATCCAATCACTGCATCCACTCTCTCTGAAAGATTGGGAATAAGTGTGCGCTCCATTTACAGAGATATAAAAACGCTACAGCATCAAGGCGTGTGCATTGAGGGGGGTGCTGGAATTGGTTATATCGTTAAGTCTGATTTCCATTTACCACCCTTAAATCTTTCCCATGAAGAAATTAATGCTATTACACTTGGTTTAAATTGGGTATCACATAATACGGATTATGACTTCAAAAATATCGCAAGGACTGCACTTGCCAAAATACACGCTGTCATTCCCGGTGAATTACAAAACCTTATTGAGAGTCAGTCCTATCTGATTGGTCCTTCAGAAAACAATGAGATCTTTTTTGCAGGTATCCGCAATGCTATTAAAAAGCGACACAGAATAAAAATAAAGTATTGTGACAAGAAAGATACTTACTCTTCTCGGGTTATATGGCCTATCGGATTGGTATATATGGAGTCGTGCTGGCTTTTGGTTGCATGGTGTGAGATGAGAAATGATTTTCGTCATTTTAGAACTGACAAAATTGAAGAGATGATACAACTGGATTCCCTATATAGTGAAAGCAGGACAGTTTTATTGAAAAAATGGAGAATAAAAGAAGGAATTTGCGAGGAGAAAGAGTACTGACAAAAACTGTCATAGCTAATTTGTATACTAACCCTGATGAAAGACTCAATTCTACTTCATAGGGGGAGTTATGAATTTCCAGAATAAAGTTGCTGTCATAACAGGAAGTACTGCAGGTATAGGTGAGGCAGTCGCCGAGCAATTACACAAACATGGCGCGAAGGTTGTTATTGTATCCCGCTCGTCAGAGCAGGCTAAACAAAAAGCGAAACGATTATCTTCACTGGGACAACAAGCGTTGGGGATCGGATGTGATGTGTCACTGCCTGAACAAGTACGGCAAATGATAGATGAGGTTATCAAATATTTCGGCAGACTCGATTATGCCGTAAATAACGCAGGCTTAACGGGTGAACATGGTAAAAACATAACAGAGCAGACAGTTGAAAACTGGGATAAGGTTATTGCCACCTCATTGAGCGGTGTTTTTTACTGCCTAAAATATGAAATACCGGAGATGATGAAATTTGGTGGCTCTATAGTTAATTTATCTGCAGTCAATGGTCTGGTTGGCATTCCTGGATTAGCGCCTTACACCGTGGCTAAACATGGTATAATCGGTTTAACCCAAACCGCTGCGCTAGAGTTTGCAAGTCAAGGCATTCGGATTAATGCTGTCGCTCCCGGCTATGTCCAAACCCCACGAATGAGTGAATTCCCTGAAAATATCGTACGTAGTTTTGCAAACAGTCACCCCATGAAAAGGATGGCAAAAATGCAAGAAATAGCAGACTTTATATTGTTTTTGCTGTCAGATAATTCAGCGTTCTGCACTGGAGGGGTTTATCCAATCGATGGTGGTTATTTAGCCGAGTAAAATACCCCACAGGACCTGGTAAACACTAAGAATTGCCTTGCCAAAGTGGTAGTCTCACTGGGAGCGTTAGAATATAATTAACGCTTCCGTTGCAGCGCAAGTGATAACAATATTTCCAGTATGGTTTAACGTGAGCATGGATGCAACTGAGTTGAAGACCTGGACGTAATGTATCGTTCAGTATTATGTGATCGTATTCATTTCAGCAAGCAACCAGCATTTAAAGCTTTCCAGCGCAGCCTCGTTTATTCCCGTTTCCGTCGGTTGTACTAAACAAAACCTTTTGTTCAGCGTGTCTGAAGCTGGCCAGGGCGAAGCAAGCAGGCCACAGCTCAATTCATTTTCGACATACATGCGTGGTACCAATGCTACCCCTTGTCCCGCCATAACGGCAGCGATGGCCATTTCATGAAGATCGTAGCGTACTCCCTGAGCCGGATTCTCAAGAAATATCCCGCTTTCACGAGCATAGTGATGCCATGCTTCAGGGTTTTGTCGACGGTGTATCCGCGGCAGTTCGTTCAACTGTTGCATGACGTCATGACTGGTTAGCAGCCCAGGATGACAAACAGGCACCAGATTCTCCTGAAACAGAAATTGCGTGCGCATTCCTGCCCATGCGGAATGTTCAAAATGAATGACAGCGTCAAATCCACTTCCTGACAAAATGAAAGGATCCGTTCTGGCCGCAATATTTAACGTTATATCCGGGAATAAAGAGGTAAAACCGTTCAGGCGAGGAATAAGCCAACGGCTGGAAAAGGTTGGCAGGACGGCGATATCCAGACTCTTACTCCCCTCTGGCATGCCCATTATGTACTGCGTATCTCTTTCAAGCCTGTCGAGCGTTTCACGGACGTGATGTGCATAGCGCGCGCCGACAGGATTGAGCTTTACCCTGCTTCCCACACGATCGAACAATTTACAGTTCAGCAAAGCTTCAAGTCGCGCAATCTGACGGCTAATGGCCCCTTCCGTTAACGATAATTCCTCTGCAGCGCGGGCAAAATTACCGTGCCTTGCAGCGGCATCAAAAGCCTGAAGGGACGTACTACTGGGTATTTTTCTGCGCATGAAATTTGTTCCTTGCTCTGAGCCTGTAGCCTGCAATTAGTGACTAAACATCACTAACCCGTGACTTATTATCGATTTTAAGCCGTATAACTAGCTTGTAGCATGATGAAAAATCATTGAGCAACTGTTTTGCTTGCGTTTATGACTCATGTGGAGATGAACTGATGTGGTATACCGTGGAATGTACGTATAACGATTCTGAAAGCGAGGCAGAATGGAATGCCTAATCTGACCTTTTATCTTTCTAAAAACCACTCTAACAAGTTAAAAACCTTAACAATTTTATCCATAAATGCCGTGCCCTCTGCTCGAACGCAGGAGGTGATGGAAAACTTTATTCGTGAACTGCATTTCGCCATCCAACAGGCATCTGGCCTGACAACACATATTTGCCCGTAACTAATCCCGAGGTACTGATGAGCCATTTATTTCCGTTTCGGCAGATTGGAGATTTTCAGATTACGGCGCTGAGTGACGGTACAATGTCAGCCAGCCTGGATTTACTGTCAGGCATTGAAAAAGCTGATGCGGACGTCATTCAAAATGACGCCGGGCTCGATGAGCCTACCGATATCCATATAAACTGCTATCTTATCCGCGGTCGGGGTCGGGTCATTTTGGTCGACGCTGGCGCAGGGCCGCTGAGCAACAAAGGAGGGCAACTCAACGTAAACCTTGCAGCAGTGGGGATCAGTCCTGGCGAGGTCGATACTGTGTTATTGACGCACTGCCATCCGGACCATATTGGCGGTCTGCTGGATCCTGAAAAACGGCCAGTTTTTCAGCGCGCTCAAATTATGCTTCATCCTCTTGAAGCGCAACATTGGCTGGATGATAAAAAACTCAGCATGGCGAATGAGCGCGGGCAACGTAATTTTGGGCTGGTCCGCCAAACGTTACACGCTTATGCGCGAAACCTGCGTTTTTTCGACGGGGATAACATTGCAGAAGGTATTCTCCCAGTATGGTTACCGGGTCATACGCCCGGGCATACAGGATTTCGCATTGATGCAGATGATAAATGCTTATTAATATGGGGCGACATCGTCCACTACCCTCATATTCAGTCAGCGCACCCGAATGTCTCTATTTTATTCGATACCGATCCCGCTCAGGCCGAGGAAACAAGGAAGAAAATTATGGAAAAAGCTGTCAGCAAAAAAATGCTCATTGCAGGTATGCATTTAGGCCTGGCGGGGTTTGCCAGCATTTTCAGAGAGGGGAGTGGATACCGCCTTTCTTACTCTGAGAATTGAACGGATATGCCCGGCAGGCTTGTAATTGATTAACGCTGTTCAACGTCATTATTGTCCAGAGTGGACCGTCAGATTAGGTTTGGTTCTGCGCCGTGAGAGCGCCAGTTCAGGTCCCTCAATATTGCCACACCCAGCGTAGCTGTAAAAACAAACAGTGGAAATGATAATTATTTCTATTTATCATTATTTATTTGCGAGTGGATAACACTATGAATAACAAGCTGTTGGGTGTGGCCATTATTGCTGTTTTGTCGGCAGGTTTAGCTTTTAGTTCTCATGCAAGTGAAACAATAAGCAAAACTGGGGTAAGGACGTTGGTGGATGAAAATAACAAATTCAAAGTAGTATATGATATTGATGATAAAGGAAAAGTTATAAATATCAGATTTCCTGATGGCGTCGCTGATGCTGATACTAAGCAAAAACTTACCCGGGAAATGGAAAACTGGGTATTCGAATCTGGCAGTCCACAGACCGATGTCAGCTCTGTGGTGACTTTAACATCAACCCCAACGTCCGCGCATAGCAGACCTCGCGGCGCTTCAGACGGTCTTTTTGTACTAAGCTGAAGGCGTTTTGGCTGTGTTCAAACTCACCTGACCCTTTGTGATACGATAATTGTTTTAGATTGTCACATGGGGCCAGATTTTGAATTCATACATTTTCCTTGCCGGGGCCATTGTAGCTGAAGTAATAGGTACAACCCTGATGAAGTTCTCTGACGGATTTACACGTCTATGGCCATCTGTAGCAACCATTGTATGCTACTGCACTGCTTTTTATCTTCTCGCTCAGACGCTGTCGACCATTCCAACAGGTATTGCGTACGCAATTTGGTCAGGTGCTGGAATCGTATTAATCAGCCTTTTGGGCTGGTTGGTAAGTGGGCAGAAGCTTGATTTTCCGGCGATCGCAGGCATGTTCCTTATTTGTGCAGGGGTTCTGGTTATTAATATTTTTTCCAAATCTTCCCCGCATTAATTCTATTGAAAGCGTGTCGCATATCTGGCGCTATTAGCAGAGCTTATCCCCGTGCGGTGAAAAAAGCCCGCTTCATATGAAGTGGGCTTGCTGTTTGTATCTCAATCAGAACTGGTAGACTAAACCAACGGCAACGATGTCGTCAGTCGCGATACCATTGCTTTCATAGAAGCTATCGTCTTCATCCAGCAGGTTGATTTTGTAATCAACGTAGGTGGACATGTTTTTGTTGAAGTAGTAAGTCATACCTACATCAACATATTTGACCAGATCTTTGTCGGTGTAGCGTGGGGTGCCATTGCTATGGTGATCCCAGCCGCCTAAATCAACGCCTTTAGACTGCAGGAATGCAACGGACGGGCGCAAACCAAAGTCAAACTGGTATTGTGCAACAACTTCGAAGTTTTGCGTTTTGTTAGCAATACCGCCTTCAACTCCATCCCCTTTACCGTATGCGGTCATATTGCGTGTTTCAGCATACATGGCAGCCAGGTACACGTTATTCGCATCATATTTGGCACCCACGGTCCAGGCATCAGCTGTGTCACCACCAGCATAGCGGTTGGCATGGCTACTGTCGCCACGTCCAGCAGCAACCTGATTATTAGTACGGTCAGAGCTGGAGTATGCCGCACCGAGGCTTAAACCGAAGTCGAAGTCATAGGAGGTAGACATACCGAAACCGTCGCCATTTTCACGAGACAGTCTACGTCCATCACCATTACCAGTACCTTCGCCTGAACCACCATCTTCATTATTGCCCTGGTACTGCAGAGCGAAGTTCAGACCATCAACCTCACCGAAGAAACCTTTATTACGGTAGGTGGCAACGCCGTTGGTACGACCGGTCATATACACGTCGGTCTGGGTGTAGGTATCGCCGCCGAATTCCGGCAGCATATCGGTCCAGGCTTCTACGTCGTAGACAACGCCATAGTTACGACCGTAGTCAAAGGTACCGTTCTGACCAAAACCTAAGCCAGCGAAAGCCAGACGGGTCCATGAATCTGCACCTTCACCTTCTGTGCCGTTGGCCTGGACGTTATATTCCCACTGCCCATAACCAGTCAGTATGTCGTTGATCTGGGTTTCGCCTTTAAAGCCCACACGTACATAGGTCTGATCGCCGTCGCTACCCGCATCGTCAGAGAAATAATGCAGACCATCGACTTTGCCGTACAGATCCAGTTTATTGCCGTTCTTATTATAAATTTCAGCGGCATTCGCTGCGCCTGCAGCTAATAAAGCAGGGAGGAGAAGTGCCAGTACTTTTCTTTTCATTATGTATTCCCTTATGATAATAATTAATATGAATATGTAGTACTATCCGAAAGACTACATTTGGATACTATCTATGAAGTTCATTTAATTTAAAATATAACATGTAACAAATCTATTTAAGATATTTCATAATGTTTCTATGATGTCTTTTTATAAATTAATGTGTATGTGTTTAATAATAGCATTTATATGATAAATTTATTTTTATCAGTGGGTTATGTATTTCTTGTATTCATTGCTTTCGTGTATTTTATTTTTGGTGGTTATTTGTTATTTGTTATTTGATTACATATGATTATCTGTTGCTAGGGTGATCAAGAAACAATAAATTTTCTATGATTATATTAAACTGAGAGTAATAATATATTTATATAAATTGAAGCGCTGGCAGTGGTCTGTAATGAAAATTGTTGTTAAGGTGGTTTTCTTTCTGCAAAGAGAGACCGCATGGAACGACAAGATTGGCAGTCAAAATTTGAAGCCTGGCTACAGGATAACCATTCCGGGCAGGATGCTGCCCATGATATCTCTCATTTTCGTCGCGTGTGGAAGACCTCGCAAAAGCTAAGCACGGATGCGACCGTAAATTGGCTGGTGGTTCTTACAGCGTGCTACTTCCATGATCTTGTCAGCTTGCCGAAGAATCATCTGGATCGTCATCGCTCGTCGGTATTGGCGGCGCAGGAAACACGCCGCATTCTGAGGCGCGATTTCCCTGATTTTCCGCAACACTGTATACCTGCCGTATGTCATGCCATTGAGGCGCACAGTTTCAGCGCGAAGATCGCACCGGAAACTATTGAAGCTAAAATTGTGCAGGATGCCGACAGGCTTGAGGCGCTGGGAGCTATCGGTTTAGCGCGCGTATTTGCCGTGTCTGGTGCGTTAGGCGTGGCGCTGTTTGACGCGGAAGATCCATTCGCGCGGAAGCGTTGCCTTGACGATAAACAGTACGCGCTCGATCACTTTCAGACCAAATTATTGACGCTGCCGCTGACAATGCAAACTGAACAAGGCCGACATTTAGCGCAGCATAATGCTGACTTTTTACTGACGTATATGGCGAAGCTGAGTGCGGAGTTAAAAGGAGAGTATGCAATGCTGGATCTCGACGCGATTCAACCCTTTAAAGCACGTTAGTCGCCAGTACAGCCGCAACGTCAACCGCGCTATTTTATGTTAATCTGTCGGTTATCCATTTCGGCCGGTTAAATGTATGCAGGATAATTTTTCAGTAGCAGGCTCCATGAACCCAATGACAGATGATAACAAGGCCGCCGCACAGGTAATTTTGGCTAAGTTGCTTGAAATTTATGACGTGAAAACCCTGGTTGCTCATCTGAATGGTGTTGGTGAGAACCGCTGGAGTCCGGCCATCTTTAAGCGAGTAGTGGCGAACGAAACATGGTATCGCCTCAGCGACAATGAGCTTGCTCATCTGAATTCCTTGCTGCCGACGCCACCTGCGCATCATCCGCACTATGCCTTTCGATTTATCGATCTGTTTGCCGGCATCGGCGGAATTCGTCGCGGCTTTGAGGCGATTGGCGGGCAGTGCGTGTTTACCAGCGAATGGAACAAGCATGCGGTGCGCACCTACAAAGCGAATAATTATTGCGATCCGCTCCAGCATCACTTTAATGAAGATATTCGCGATGTCACGCTGAGTCATCATGATGGAGTAAGCGACCAGCAGGCGGCGGAACATATTCGCCAACATATTCCTGAACATGACGTACTGCTGGCAGGATTTCCTTGTCAGCCTTTCTCCCTGGCTGGGGTATCAAAGAAAAATGCGTTAGGGCGGGCCCACGGCTTTGCCTGTGATACACAAGGCACACTCTTTTTTGATGTGGTGCGCATTATCGATGCGCGTCGACCAGCAATATTTGTGCTCGAAAACGTTAAAAATCTGAAAAGTCACGACCAGGGTAAAACGTTTCGCATCATTATGCAGACGCTGGATGAGCTGGGTTATGACGTCGCGGATGCGGCAGATAATGGACCTGACGATCCGAAAATAATCGATGGACAACATTTTTTACCTCAGCATCGCGAACGTATTGTGCTCGTCGGATTTCGACGCGATCTGAATCTGAAATCAGACTTCACGCTGCGCAATATTGTCACTCGCTATCCGCCGCGACGTACTACGCTGGCGGAGCTGCTTGAGCCGACCGTCGATGCGAAATATGTGCTGACGCCGGTGTTGTGGAAATATTTATACCGCTATGCGAAAAAGCACCAGGCGCGGGGGAATGGGTTTGGTTATGGCATGGTGTATCCTGGTAATCCCGATAGCGTAACGCGCACATTATCCGCACGCTATTATAAAGACGGCGCCGAGATCCTTGTCGATCGCGGCTGGGATATGGCGCTGGGGGAAAAGGATTTTGACGATCCATTGAACCAGCAGCACCGTCCGCGCCGGCTTACACCACGGGAGTGCGCGCGCCTGATGGGGTTTGAATCACCGCAGGGCTATCAGTTCAGGATCCCGGTGTCGGATACTCAGGCTTATCGCCAGTTTGGTAATTCGGTGGTCGTTCCGGCATTCGCGGCGGTTGCCAGACTGCTGGAGCCGAAAATCAAACAGGCGGTTGCTATTCGCGAAAAAGAGAACCTGCATGGCAGACGTTCACGATAAAGCAACGCGCAGTAAAAATATGCGGGCGATCGCCACCCGTGATACCGCCATTGAAAAACGCCTTGCCAGCGTACTGACAGAGCAGGGCGTAACGTTTCGCGTGCAGGATGCGACGTTACCTGGTCGCCCCGATTTTGTAGTGGATGATTACCGTTGTGTGATCTTTACCCATGGCTGTTTCTGGCATCATCACAACTGCTACTTGTTTAAAGTCCCTGCCACGCGAACGGAATTCTGGCTGGAAAAAATAGGGAAAAATGTCCAGCGTGACGCGCGGGATTGTGAAAAATTGCAGACTCTGGGCTGGCGTGTACTGATTGTCTGGGAGTGCGCCCTGCGCGGGCGCGAAAAACTCGGCGATGAGGCGTTATCTGAGCGTGTCATCGAGTGGATCTGCGGCGGTGGTGCCACCGCGCAGATCGACACTCAGGGTATTCACTTACTGTAGTGTCTTTTCCGACGGGGTAGCAACGACATCCGCTTTCATAGGGAATAAGTATTTACCGAGGGTAACCAATACCACCGCAAATACGATCACGCCGAGCGCCAGCCATTCGATGAGCGCCAGACTCTCTCCTCCCAGACCGGTACCTAACAGTACGGCGACAACCGGATTAACGTAGGCATAGCTGGTGGCTAACGCCGGACTGACGTTGCGAATCAGGTACATATACGCGTTAATGGCAATAATAGAGCCAAACAGGGCCAGGTACGCCACCGCCATAAAGCCTGAAAATGTCGGCATAGTGGTCAGTTTTTCCCCGGAGAGCAACGAGGCGCACATCAGCACAACCCCGGCGGCTAACATTTCAATGGCCCCAGCCATCATGCCAACGGGTAACGTTATGCGTGAGCCGTACACCGAGCCAAACGCCCAACTTATCGAACCGATCAGGATTAATACAGCGCCCCAAGGATTACCACTTAAATTACCGCCGCTGTTCAGCATGATAATTCCAGCCAACCCAATGGCGATTCCCACCCATTCCAGTTTGCGCGTTTTGATACCAAAAAAGTGGCTAAAGCACAGCGTAAACAGCGGAACGGTAGCAACCACCACCGCGGCGATACCGGAAGGCACATTTTGATGTTCTGCGACGGTGACCAGCCCATTACCCACAGCCAGCAGCAGGACGCCAATTAACGCGGCGTTCAGGAGCTGGCGCAGAGGCGGCAGCTTATGCCCGCGAATCAGTAAGAATGCGGTTAACAAAATGCCCGCAGAGAGAAAACGCACGCCAGCCATCATCAACGGCGGCCAGCTTTCCACGCCAATGCGAATAACGAAGTAGGTGGAACCCCAAATGATATACAGCGCGAAGAGCGCACTGAAAAGTGGTAACAATTGCCTGAAACGCATAATCCCTCACGGTGGAAATAAAAAGGTGCAACATAGTAAACGTCAAAACTATCGTGCTGGCGAGATTTATAATTGCATGCCATTGTTAAATATTTGTTGACCAGAAAGGCCAGTTTCCGCATGGCGTGTTTTACTTCATACTTAATACGGCAAAAAAATAATATTGAGGGTTAACATTTTGGCAGGAAGTAGCTTACTGACCTTACTCGATGATATCGCTACCTTACTCGACGATATCTCGGTCATGGGAAAACTGGCCGCGAAAAAAACCGCGGGTGTCTTGGGAGATGACTTATCGCTCAATGCGCAACAGGTGTCGGGCGTGCGGGCGAACCGCGAACTCCCGGTGGTCTGGAGCGTGGCTAAAGGGTCGTTTGTTAACAAAGTTATTCTTGTACCGCTGGCGCTATTGATTAGCGCCTTTATACCCTGGGCGATCACCCCCTTATTAATGGTAGGCGGGGCGTTTCTCTGTTTTGAAGGGGTGGAAAAAGTGCTTCACACCCTGGAAGCTCGTAAACACAAAGAGACCCCGGAAGAGCGCCAGCAGCGTCTGGCATCTCTGGCGGCGCAGGACCCACTGACCTTCGAGAAAGATAAAATCAAAGGTGCGATACGTACCGATTTCATTTTATCCGCTGAGATTGTCGCCATCACCCTCGGTATTGTGGCGGATGCGCCGTTGTTGAATCAGGTGCTGGTGTTATCAGGTATCGCCTTAGTGGTGACCGTGGGCGTGTATGGCCTGGTAGGGATTATCGTTAAGCTGGATGATATCGGCTACTGGCTGGCAGAAAAGCGCAGCCTGCTTGCCCAATCGCTGGGGAAAGGACTACTGGTTGTTGCCCCCTGGCTGATGAAAACACTTTCAGTGGTGGGCACGCTGGCGATGTTTTTAGTAGGGGGTGGGATTGTTGTACATGGAATATCACCGCTGCATCATGCGATAGAACATTTTGCCCAGCAGCAAAGCGCATTGATTGGGCTTATGCTTCCGACCCTGCTTAATCTGGTGCTCGGCTTTATCATTGGTGGAATAGTCGTTCTGCTGGTGAAAACCGTTGCCAGACTGCGCGGAGTTTCGCACTAATTGTCGCCGGATTAATTACGCAAAAAGCCTTTTTGTCGTCTAAGGTGTAAAGGTTTCTCTTGATACAGGAGGCAGGTATGGTCTTTTCTGTCAGTGAGGAAGTCACTTCGAAAGAGGGTGGCCCACGCATGATCGTTACCGGGTATGCCAGCGGAATGGTGGAGTGTCGCTGGTACGACGGCTTTGGCGTTAAACGGGAAGCATTCCGTGAAGATGAACTGGTGCCCGGCGAGCAAAGATCGCTCTGCCAGGACACCTGATATTGGGCCTGGCCGTAACCCGGATAACTCTCAACCATTAGTTATATTTATCATTTTGGTGAGAATTATTTTCTTGTCAGGCAAAAAAATTGCAGATAAGGTTTGTTTTACATCAGATTTCCTGGTGTAACGAATTTTCAAGTGCTTCTTGCATAAGCAAGCTTGATCCCGGCCCGATGAGGGCCGGGATTTTTTTCACCCTCAGTCAGCGATTGATTTCCGACACGCTAAAATCATGGATATCAAGCTCGAACGCATCGGCCAGTTCATGCCATGTATGGTAATCACGCCCGTCGATGCTGACGCGTTCAGGATCGTCCTGACTGCGATGAATTTCACTCTCGCAGATTTCGTTGATTGCCTTCAGCAGCGCGTCTACATCGACGCTGACTTCGCGTTTGGCCGTATCGCTGTACTCTTTCGCGGTTTTCATCCTCATACCTCTCAACCGTTAAGGATACCGGGGGAGCGCATCAAAACCTCAGATGCGCACCACTTAAGTATAGACCGTCGAGAAAACCCGCAATCGCATGCGCCGGACGCTGCCACAAAAAGGAATTTGTTCTACACTGGCACAAAGCCACAGGAGGAAAACGATGAAGGTGAATGATCGGGTCACAGTCAAAACGGACGGCGGTCCACGTCGGCCGGGCGTGGTACTGGCAATCGAAGAGTTTAGTGAAGGCACCATGTACCTGGTTTCGCTGGAAGACTACCCGCTCGGTATCTGGTTCTTTAATGAATCAGGTCATCAGGACGGTATCTTTGTGGAAAAAATAGAGTGAGGTGAGTTCTTCTGCATGATTCTGACTGGTGGTTCCGCCACCAGTCAGAACGTTTTAGCGCATATTCACAAAGATACCATTGGTGACGTTATCCGTGAGTCGAACCACGTGATAGATAACTTGCTTATTATGCGTCTTAATCTTTCGTTTTATATTTCCCTTATGGGATGAGACGGTCTTGGCCTTGATATTCATTTGATCTGATATCTGTATTGTTCCCTGTCCCTCCATCCACATGCGTAGCATGCTGGATTCGGTACGGCTTAATGACAATGTCGGCAGATTAACATCGATAGCAATATTGACTTCCTTTTTCAGAATATCGCCAAGAAGTTCATCCAGTGAATCAGGCTTAATTGATTTAGAACTGATCAATAAATTTTTTCTGACTAAAAGATACTCATCAAAATGCACATTGGCAATTGCCATAAATACAATAAATAATGTACTGGGATGCTGATTAATGATTTGCTTGATTTGCTGACTGTCAGCAGGATCGTGGATAAAACAGTCCTCATTAATAAACACCACAGCGGGTTGCAGAGAAACACAGGCGAGACTGAGTTCACCAACGCTGGAAATATTGTTGATTTCCCTTTTTTTCACCCCCCGACTGACCAGATATCCGGTCAACCCTAGCCGGGTGTAACTGCATAAATCCATAATAATCGTTGACATGGCATACCCTCACTCAATGCGTAACGATAATTCCCCTTACCTGATTATTGCATCACAACTAAACGGAATAATAACGACCCAAGATGACGCTTTCGCTGTTTTCAGGCGAATTTACTATCCCGTAAAGTTGCGTATAATTTGCCAGGAAACATCTTAAAGTAAAGTAAATGTTGCGTTATGTGAGTGAGGCAAAAACAAATAAACCGCGACAGCGATATCCTGGTGGATGTTGTCGGTTTTTAAATTTAGGACAATCCTTAGTAAAACAGGATAAAAATTAAGGGTTATTATTTTCCGGGCATTTCGCTGACGATATCGGCCAACAAATTAAAAATTTCGCTGAACAAGCGCTCGCAGAATGGCGCAATTAATGGCATCAGCGCCGCCATTAATGAAATACCCACGGTCAGGGTGAGAGGAAAACCAATGACAAAAATCGACAGCTGTGGCGCCATGCGATTTAACAAGCCAAGCGCAAGGTTCAGCGTCAGCAGCAGCGTCATAACCGGTAGGGCCAGCATCAGCCCGTTGAGGAAAATCAGGCTACCCGCCCGCGCCAGCGCGAGAAATGCATTGCTGTTAACCGGATTGCCGCCAATGGGCAAGGTATGAAACGTATCCACCAACAGCGAAATCAGCCACAGATGGCCATTAACGGTGAGGAATAACAGCATGGCGAGCATGTCGATCAGTCGTGCCAGGACCGGCATATTCAGGCGGCTACCGGGGTCAAAGAATGTCGCAAAGGAAAGCCCCATTTGCAGGCCAATCAGTTCCCCGGCGGTACGAACGGCGGCAAACGCAAACTGCATGGTGAAGCCTAAGGCGATACCGATCAGAATTTGTTGCATGGCCTGCCACAACGCGCCGATGGAAAAGATGGGGACGTCTGCTGGGGGAATAGATGGGGCGATAACAATGGTTATCATCAATCCCAGCCCCAGCTTTACCCGTTTGGGGATAGCGCGTTCGCTGAGAATGGGCGCTGTGGAGATGAGCGCCAGGATGCGCAGCAACGGCCAGAAGTAAAGATTCAGCCACTGCATCCACTCAACGCTGGTCACCTGCAACATAACGTTGTCTACCCGATGATATACGGTAAATTGCTGAACAGCGTACGCACGTAGTCGAGCAACAGGTTAAGCATCCACGGGCCGGCAACAATGATGGCAATAAAAACCGCAACAATTTTGGGAATGAAGGACAGCGTCATTTCGTTAATCTGGGTCGCCGCCTGCAAAATGCTGATGATAAGACCTGTGACGAGGGCCACCAACAGCAAAGGCGCTGCAAGGGCCAGAGCGACTTTCATCGCTTCTGTCCCCATCATCATGACCGATTCAGGTGTCATTTCGCGCCTCTAACTGTAAAAGCTTTGTGCCAGCGAGCCGACAAGCAATTGCCAACCGTCCACCAACACGAACAGCATCAGCTTAAACGGTAACGCGATCGTGGCGGGCGGCACCATCATCATCCCGAGCGCCATCAGCACGCTGGCGATGACCAGATCGATAATCAGAAAGGGGATAAAAATGGTAAAGCCTATCTGGAATGCGGTTTTCAGCTCACTGGTGACATAAGCCGGAAGCAAAATTCGCATCGGTACCGCTTCTGGTCCCTGTAAGGGACCGCTGTTTGCCAGACGGGCGAACAGCGCCAGATCGGCTTCACGGGTTTGGCGCAGCATAAACTCGCGTAACGGTTGGGCGCCTTTCTCCATGGCTTCCTGCATGGAGATCTTCTCTTCGCTGAACGGCTGATAGGCGTCAACGTAGATTTTATCGATCACTGGCGACATGATGAAAAAGGTTAAAAATAGCGCCAGCCCCAGCAGTACCTGATTAGGGGGCGCAGACGGCGTTCCCAATGCATTTCGCAACAAACCGAAAACGATGATGATGCGGGTGAAGCTGGTCATCATCAATAAAATGGCAGGCAGGAAGGTCAGCGAGGTGATAAACACCAGCGTCTGTACAGGCAATGACCAGCTTTGTCCGCCGCCTGGCAGCGGTTGACTCACCAGGCCCGGGAGCTGGGCGAGGGCGACTGGACTGAAAAGCCATAAGCCTGCCAGCGTGATGGAAAACAAACGGCGCATCAGGATCTCCCGGGACGCTTGAGCAAACTCTTCATCATGGCCTGGAAATCCGCAGGGGAGGCCGGTTTTTCTTCTGCATCGGCAGGTGCCGGGGGCAGGGTGTGCAATAGGTTAATTTGCGAGGCCGTGACGCCCAGCACCAGGCGCGCATCTTCAACCTCAACAATCACCACGCGCTCACGTGGGCCCAGTGAGGTACTTGCCGCAACCTTCAGCCCTCGCGTACCGTTGCTTTTGGGGGCAAAGCCCAGGCGTTTAATGACCCAGGCTGCCGCCAGGATCAACACAATGATCCCCAGCAGCGCGCCGCTTACCTGCACCAGCGGTGAGCCGGGGACGGCGGCTGGCTGAGAAACTGTCGCCTGGGTGTTCATGATCAACGGCTCAGACGGCGCATGCGTTCTGATGGGGTGATAATGTCGGTGATACGCACGCCGTATTTATCCGCGACCACCACCACTTCACCCTGGGCGATCAGATAACCGTTGATCAGGATATCCAGCGGTTCGCCCGCCAGACCATCCAGCGCGACAACGGAACCTTGCGTCAGACGCAGCAGCTCTTTGATGGTCATGCGCGTACGGCCCAGTTCAACGGTCAGTTTGACCGGAATGTCCATGATCAGGTCGATGTCCTGCAAAGCGCCGCTAACGTCGCCGCCGCCTAACTGCTGGAATACCGCATCGGCCGCGCTTTTGGTGGTCGTGGTTTTTTGTTCGTTTAACGCGTCAGCCCACAGATCGTCCAATGCGCCAGTGTTCTCATCGGACGGATTATTCATATCACTCATTTGGGCTGTTCCTCATTCAGCGAATTCAAAATCGGGTTTATCAGATGTTCTACGCGTAACGCATACTGACCGTTCACGGTGCCATACTGGCTGGTCAGTACAGGCACGCCGTCCACATGAGCAATAATGCGGTCGGGTTTTTCAATCGGCAGTACATCGCCGGGTTTCAGCTTTAAAATCTGGGACAGCCGCAGCGGAATGTCGGCAAAGTTTGCCACCAGCTCCAGCTCAGAATGCTGAACCTGACGCACCAGATTATTGCGCCAGTTCTGATCTTCATTACGTGAGTTTTCCAGCGGTGGATTCACCAGCAGCTCGCGCAATGGTTCAATCATGCTGAATGGCAGACAGATGTTAAATTCACCGGTCAGATTGCCAATTTCAACGTGGAACGGGGTGTTCACTACGATGTCGTTAGGCGAGGTGGTGATGTTGGTAAATTTCACCTGCATCTCGGAACGAACGTATTCCACTTCCAGCGGATTGATGGCCTTCCACGCGTCGCTGTAGCTTTCCAGCGCCAGCTTCAGCATGCGGTTGATAACGCGCTGTTCAGTATGCGTAAATTCGCGACCTTCCACTTTCGTCGGAAAGCGCCCATCGCCGCCGAACAGGTTATCAACGGCGATAAATACCAGACTTGGTGAGAACACCACCAGACCCGTACCGCGCAGCGGCTTGAGGTGGATTAAGTTCAGGTTGGTCGGCACCGGTAAGTTACGCGCAAATTCGTGATACGGCTGGATACGAATCGCCCCCACGGTAATATCCGGGCTACGGCGCAACAGGTTAAATAATCCCATACGGAACTGGCGCGCGAAGCGTTCGTTAATGATCTCCAGCGCCTGTAAACGCTCACGCACCACGCGGCGTTGGGTGTTGGGATCATAAGGTCGAATATCGCTCTCTTTTGCGATACCGGTAATGGGTTCGTCTTTGGTTTCGCTATCGCCATTCAGCAATGCGTCGATTTCAGCCTGAGAAAGAATACTGTCGCCCATGTCTTTACCGCAGAATAAAAGCTGTATAAAGAACGTCGGTGACAACCTGTTTTGGCTGCCCGACAACGAGCGGAGTCGCGAGCGTCTCTTTGATGGCGGTAATCAGCTGTTGTTTACCTTCCTCGGTGGCGAGCGTAGCCGCATTTTGACGAGAAAACAGCAGCAGCAAGCGGCTGCGTACTTCCGGCAAATATTCATTCAGACGCGCACGTGTCGCTTCGTCTTTCATGCGCAACGTGATACCGATATACAGCACACGGTCCGCATCACCCAGATTGACGGTAAAGGTATCCAGCGCAAAGAACACCGGCGCAGGCGGTGGAGCCGGTTCCGCTTTGACGCTGGCGGACGGCTGCTGCTGCATGCGCCAGTAGCTATACCCCGCAGTTGCGCAGGCGGCGAGGGTAATTAATACCAGCAGAGGGATCCAAATAGCGCGTTTACTTTTTTTGTTAATCGCGGAGTCAGTCATCAGATACGGGCTTCCTGTTTCGGTACAGCTTATGGGCTGATTATCCCGTGTCCTGTCCACGACAAAGCGTGGAAAAGACGCGGATAATCATGCTACCTCTGGCGTTAGGCGAAGATGTCTACTGCTCCATCACCGCGGGCAGCGGCTTGCAGCGAGGCTGGCGTTGCCAGGATGGCGTCATCTTCAGCGGCAAAAATATCTTGTCCCTGAGCGCGACCAGCCTGTTGTTGCTGTCCGGAAGACTGCTGCTGTCCGGCAAAGCTCTCACTGCTAATGTTGCTTTGTCCCAACTGGATCCCACTGTCAGCCAACTGCGTACGCAGCATCGGTAACGCGGCTTCCAGCGCGGCGCGCACGTGACTGTGTGGTGATACCATTTGCAACTGTGCGAGGTTGTCATCCAGCTTAATGGAAATGTGCACCTGACCCAGATCCTGCGGATGCAGGCGCAGCTCTGCGCTCTGCTGGCCCTGACGCGTGAATAGTGTGACGTGCTGACTCAGTGATTGCTGCCATTCCTGACTACCCAACGGAGCGCTTAGCACCGGCGCGGCGGTAGGTAACGGCTGAGCATGTGTCTGTGGGCCACTTAACGGAGCCGCCGTCACGCCAATGCTGGTCGGCGAAGGGGCGCTATCAATTTCCGCTCTGGTCGCCGCCGCTACCGTCAGTGGGGTTAGCGTCGGATTGTTTGTCTGATCCAGGCTGCTGCCAGGAGAGGCAATGTCCGTTTTGCCTTTTTTGGCGTCACTGGGCAGCAGTTCGACCGCGTTATCGGTGATAGCGCCATGTGCCGTGTCTCGTGACAACGCCGAAAGCGAGGCATCAACGGGGGCAGGGGTGTTGTCGACGGCAGGTGTCGCCATCGGTTGTCCCGGTAGCATGGCGAACAGCGCGCTCAGGTTAGCGAGATCGTCATCGCTGAGCGTGGTGTTTTTTTCATCCTGCTGAACCGTTTTGCCCAGTGTCGTCAGGGCATTCACTTTCAGCGACGGCGTCAGCGCTGACAACAGTTGCTGAGCATCAGTCATGTCGGCAAGAGAAGCATCGGTTTGCATCTCTTTTTGCGCCAGAAGATCGGTTAACTTGACCGACTGTGTGACATCGCCATTTTTTTGCAGCAACCCTTTTTGCAGTTTACTGCCCGCCGCCTGTAAATCGGCAAGCGTCAATGGCGCGCCTTTACCCTGCGCGTCGCCCGCACCTAATGCGCCAGCCAGCAGCGCTAAAAAATCCTCGGGTGAATCTACCGCTTTGCCTGACTGAAGACCTGCGGCTACGTCGGTGTCGGTGGTAATCAGTTGGGGTAAAGTAATCATTCGGGTTTCCTCATAGCTGCACGCTGAGCAAATTCATCCATTTTTTTCTGATCCAGACGGTTTTCGGCCAGTAACGCCGCCGAGGTTTGTCTGTCCTGCAGAGTCTGCCACGCCTGCAACCGTTGTTTTTTATCGCGCCAACTGTTCAGCGCCTGGTCCACTTTCTGCGTCCATTGATTGAGCTGCTGGCGATGTTGCTCAATCGCTTTTTCCAGGGTCTGAATAAACTGCTGATAGTTAATCCAGCGATTACTGGTAATACCCTGACCCATATCGTTATTCAGATTGTTACGGTACTCATGCTGATAATCGATCAGCATTTTCAACTGTTCTTCCGCCTGCTGACAGCCACGACGCATCTCTCCCAATAAGACAGCAGCGTCATCTACCTCTTTTTCAGCCAGGTCTTTCAGCGTTGCTAATGCACCATGTTGTGCCATGACCTATGCTCTCCTGCTCAATCACACACCAGGGAAAATCAGTTCTAAAGCGTGCAGGGAATCTTCCCAGTCAGCCCGTTCAAAGATGCCTTGCTGTAAAAAAGCTTCAAGTTGTGGCCATAAGGCGATGGCTTTATCCAGCATGGGATCGCTGCCTTTGGCATACGCCCCAACGCTGACCAGATCGCGGTTACGCTGGAAGCTGGATAGCAACTGTTTAAAATTACGCACCCGCGCATAGTGTTGTTCACTAATGAGCGCGGTCATGGCGCGGCTGATCGAGGCTTCTATATCGATTGCCGGGTAATGACCTGCCTCGGCCAGATGGCGGGACAGCACAATGTGACCGTCCAGAATCGCGCGTGCTGAATCGGCAATCGGGTCCTGCTGATCGTCACCCTCGGTCAGGACGGTGTAAAACGCGGTAACTGACCCGCCACCGTGAATACCGTTCCCGGCACGTTCCACCAGCGCCGGTAATTTGGCGAATACTGACGGCGGATAACCTTTGGTTGCTGGCGGCTCGCCGATCGCCAGCGCGATCTCACGTTGCGCCATCGCATAGCGGGTGAGGGAATCCATAATCAGCAATACGTGCTGTCCACGATCGCGGAAATCTTCGGCGATGCGCGTGGCGTAGGCCGCGCCCTGCATACGCAACAGCGGCGAAACGTCCGCCGGAGCGGCAATCACCACCGAGCGTGCGCGACCGTCAGCGCCGAGAATATTTTCAATAAAATCTTTAACTTCGCGGCCACGTTCGCCAATCAGCCCGACGACGATGACATCGGCCTGGGTATAACGCGCCATCATGCCAAGCAGGACGCTTTTACCGACGCCCGAACCTGCGAAAAGTCCCATACGCTGACCGCGCCCGACGGTTAACAACGCGTTAATGGGGCGCACGCCGGTATCCAGCACATGTTCAATAGGTGTGCGCTGCAGCGGGTTAAACGGCTGCGTCATCAGCGCCCCGGTTTCGGTGGTATCCGGCGCGGGCAGACCGTCGAGCGGTTTGCCGCTGCCGTCGAGCACCCGGCCCAGCAGAGCAGGACCCAGCGGTAATTGTTTCCCGCTTTGCAGACCTTCTCCGGCAATATTCTTCGCGTACACGCGCGCGCCGGGCAGAACGCCTTCGACCTCTTCGAGCGGCATCAGAAACAGTCGCTGACCGTTAAAGCCCACGACTTCACTTTCAACTTCCTGGGTTTCGTTGCCATCCTGCCGTTCAATGACGCAGGTGGCGCCCAGCGGCAGCTGTAATCCGGTGGCTTCCAGCACCAGCCCGGTGGCGCGGGTCAGACGCCCGTAACGACGCACCGCAGGCAGCAGCGACATTTTCTCTTCGAAGTTGTCCAGCGTATTGAGCCAGCGAGTCAGACGAGTGGTCATTACACGACTCCTGGCGCGGCCAGACGGCAGAGCTCTTGCCAGCGCGTGGCGACGCTGGCATCCAGATCGCCTTCGTCGGCAGAGACTTTACAGCCGCCATGATGCAACGTGGGATCGCCGCGCAGCCGCCAGCCGTGCAGACTGAGGGTGGCACCGAGCATCTCTTCCACCCGCTGGAGATCGTCCGGATGTACGCGCAACTGCGGTTTACCGCTAAACAGCGGTTCCTGCTGCAACAGCTGTTGGATTTGTTTAATCAGCGCCGCGTTATCTACGACAGGCGTCTGACCTATCACCTGACGCGCCGCCTCCAGCGCCATTTGCATCAGGCGCGAGGCAATCACGCTGTCCAGAGCGTCCAGCGTATTCTGAAATTCGCTCACCAATTGCTGCATACGGGCAGTGATTGGCGCATGCTGCGCGCGCGCCTGGTTCTGGCCTTGCTCCAGGCCCTGATTCAGCCCTTCCTGATAGCCTTGTTCGTGGCCCTTTTGTCGACCTTCCGCCAGACCAGCGTTATAACCTTGCTCGTGGGCCTGCATTTGCAACTGCGCGAGCTGCTGCTCAAGCTGTTGCTCTGCTGAGAGTTCCGGCTCGTCGGTCTCTTCTGACAACGGTGTTTCACTGTGGTCGGCCAGGACGAACTCCGCCACCGGTGGGGCGAGATCGTCCGGGGTCCAGACTTTCCACGGCAGTTCGTTAGACATAAGTATCCTCGCCGCTGCCGATCACCATCTCGCCGGTTTCCGCCAGACGACGCACAATAAGCAGAATCGCTTTCTGTTCGTTTTCCACTTGCGACAAACGTACCGGACCGCGGTTGGCAAGGTCGTCGCGCAGAATATCGGCAGCACGTTGCGACATATTGCGCAGGAACTTCTCGCGTAGCGGCTGTTCGGCGCCTTTCAGGGCAATCAGCAGCGATTCGGAATCCACTTCCTGCAGCAGGCGTTGGATACTGCGATCGTCGACGTCCACCAGGTTTTCGAACAGGAACATCTCGTCGATAATTTTCTGCGCCAGTTCGCCGTCGAATTCGCGCACGGCGGTAATAACGGCTTCTTCCTGCTGGGTTTTCATCAGGTTGATGATTTCCGCTGCCGTTCTTACGCCGCCCATTTTGCTGCGCTTGAGGTTCTGGCCGTCGAGCAGACCATTCAATACTTCGGTCAATTCCGCCAGCGCGGCAGGCTGTACGCCGCCGAAAGTGGCGATACGCAGCATGACGTCGTGACGTAAACGTTCGTCGAACAGCGCCAGAATATCGGCCGCCTGGCCCCGTTTGAGGTGCACCAGAATGGTAGCGATAATCTGTGGATGCTCGTCGCGGATAAGGTCGGCGGCGCTTTGCGGCTCCATAAAGTTGAGCGTTTCAATGCCGCTGGTGGTATCGCGGGTTTCCAGAATATCTTCCAGCAGGCTGGACGCGCGTTCTTCACCCAGCGCTTTCACCAGCACCGAGCGCAGATATTCGTTGGCGTTAATGTTGAGCGCGGCAAATTGTTCGGCTTCTTGTTCAAACTCCGCCAGCACTTCCGTCAACTGTTTATTGGAGATCTGGCGTACGTTGGCCATCGCCGTACTGAGCGCCTGAACTTCGCGCGTGGAAAGGTGCTTAAACACCTCCGCCGCGCGATCTTCGCCAATGGTCATCAGCAGGATGACGCTTTTATCGGTACCGGTAAGGGCATTACTCATGATCGTTACTCATCCACTGACGAATGACCAGCGCCACGACGCGCGGATCGTTATCTGACATTTCACGAATACGCTGGCTCATGACTTCTGCGCCCAGACGCTGATTCGTGCGACGTTGCTGGGTCTGTTCGTCTTTGCTGAGGCGAACTTCTACCGCTTCTTCGGTTTCCTGACGGATACGTGTTTGTTCTTGCGCGGCTTTCGCTTCTTCGCTGCGACGGAGCAACTGCGGGCGAACGGCTTTCCGCCACAGGAGCCAGGCGACCAGCAGAACCAGTAACCAACGACCTGCGGACATTAACTGATCAATAAAGAACGGCTGTTTCCAGAACGGAAGCTCACCCATGGAATCGTCGGTCGCTGTGAACGGAGAGTTCACCACGTTCAGGGTGTCGCCACGTTTGTCGGAGAACCCCATCGCTTCGCGGGTCAGATCCTCAATCTGTTTCATCTGTTCGGCAGTTAACGGCAGCGGTTTGCCATCCGGTAACGTTTTATAGTTGACCACGACGGCCACCGAGAGACGCTGCACATCGCCAACGTTCATTTTGGTGTGGCGAATGGTACGGTCGACTTCATAGTTACTGGTTTCATTGCGCTGCGTACTGCGCGGACCTGCATTGTTACTGTTATTCGTTGTCTGCGTGGTTTGCGCATTTTGCTGATTAGCCGGTGGGTTGGCGATTGGCGCGGTATTAGCCGGGGCTGGCTGATTAGACAATGCGCCTGGGACGCCGCCAGGCGCTCCGCTACCAATTTGCTCACTGACGTTTAACTGGCGTGAGCGCAGCACGGCCTGGGACTCATCGCCGTTTGGACGGTATTGCTCTTCGGTTTGCTCTTTGTTGGCAAAATCCAGCTGTGCGGTGACCTGTGCGTGTACGTTACCGTTGCCGACAATCGGCGACAGGATCGATTCGATCCGGCGTTGCACGCGGGCCTCGACATCGCTGGCGTATTTCAGTTGCGCATCGTTGAGATCGCGGCTGCTGGTGTTCGACTGGGTTAACAGATGACCCGCCTGGTCGACCAGCGTTACGTTGCCCGGCGGTAAGCCTGCAACAGCGCTGGAGACCAAATGCGTGACCGCGCTGATCTGACCTTCATCCAGCGCACGCCCCGGTTCCAGATTAACAGTGACGGAGGCTGAAGGCGCTTTTTGCTCACGTACAAACAGCGATGGTTTAGGCATCGCCAGATGCACGCGGGCGCGTTTTACCGGGCCCAGGGTTTCAATGGTACGGGCTAACTCACCTTCCAGCGCGCGCTGGTAGTTGACCTGCTCGCTAAACTGGCTGATACCAAACTTTTCCTGATCCAGCAGCTCAAAGCCAACGGCACCACCTTTCGGCAGGCCTTGCTGCGCCAGACGCAAGCGCAGCTCGTGGACTTTATCGGCAGGAACTTCAATAGCGCCGCTTCCCTCAGTAAAACGATAGGGAACGTTCATCTGCGTCAGTTGGGTGACAATCGCGCCGCCATCCTGATCGGAAAGATTGCTGAACAAGGTGCGGTAGTCGGGCGCTTTGGCCCACAGAACCATCGCCACAACGATAGCGACGGCAGCGGCTCCTGCCACAATCAGAGGAATTCTGGGATTCGCGCGCAGGCGGTTTAACCACTCGAGAGGTTTAAGCTGGGTTGCAGTCGATGCTGTCGCACTCATCTCGCACCTCGTGGCTTATCGTGGACGGCGTTTTTTGCAAAGTGGAACAAGACTCACTCCCGGGTCAGCAAACTCGAAAAATTGACGGTCTCATTATTTGCGGTTTCGAATTTTTCTATGGGTTAAAAACCGTGGTTTTTTATCGTTATTTAACGCCTTTATCTTATTGACTAACTGGTAATCTCAGCTACGTGAAAATTCATCCAGGGGATCAGAATGTCGGCAATACAGGGGATTGAAGGGGTCATCAGCCAGTTACAAACCACGGCGATGTCAGCAAAAATGCAGGATATGCAGCCACAACCGACCGTGAGTTTTGCCGGTCAGCTACATGCGGCGTTAGACAGAATCAGCGATGTGCAGACCGCGTCCCGTGTCCAGGCTGAGAAATTTACCCTCGGTGAACCGGGTATTGCGCTGAATGATGTGATGACCGATATGCAAAAAGCGTCGGTGTCGATGCAGATGGGGATTCAGGTTCGTAATAAACTGGTATCGGCGTATCAGGAAGTGATGTCGATGCAGGTGTAGGGACAACGTGCAGATAATGTAGGCCGGATGAGCGCAGCGCCATCCGGCAAACACTTACTTTTGAATCAAATAGCGAATCGTTGGGCCATCCTGCTGAATATCCAGCACCGTATAGCCGTGATTGCGCGCATCCAGTGGAATATTATTGATTGACTGCGGGCAGTCGCTCACCACTTCCAGAATTTCCCCTTTCTTCAATTGCGGCATCGCTTCCAGCGTGGCAACTGCCGGATACGGACACGGCTCGCCGACCATATCGAGGCGATAATCAGGCACGATATTTTTCATACAGACTCCTTGGCTGGCGTCAGCCCGGCACGGCGGAAGAAACGCTTTTCCCAGCCGATGATGAGCATCAGCGCGGTAAATAACAGCAGATAGGTCACCAGCAGGCCACCCAGCGGACCAAAGGTGTTGAGCAGATTCACCTTATCCCAGTTGGTGGCCAGAGCAGGCGCAAAATCATCCCAGTAGTAAGCCAGAATGGTTGAGCCAATAACGTTGCCCAGACCAACCCACCAGTAATGCACCTGGCCTTCAACCGCGCGATACATCCAGCCGGTTTCACACCCGCCCGCTAAAACGATGCCGAAGCCGAACAGCAAGCCGCCAAGCACTGCATTCGGACCCGCCCACATAATCTTCGGCTCGACGCCTAACTGCACATAACTAAAAATACCGATGGCGCTGACCGCCATCCCGAAGATGATCGCTTTTGCCATATGGGTGCGACCGGAAATCCACAGGTCGCGGAAGGCTGAAGTGAAGCAGATCTGCGCCCGTTCAATCAGCAGACCGAACCCGACGCCGAACAGCATCGCCAGGCCGAGCTTAGGTTTATCCATCGCAGTGAGTAACGCCCAGCCGATCATGCCGATAAACACCAGCATCCCGAGGCGAAAACGACGACGCGCCTGATCCGGTTTTTGCGTCAGCGGGGAAGCGGCGGAGACTTTCTGCATTTTGACCGGAATACGGAACATCGGCAGCAGGGTAAAGCGTGCGCCAAACCACGAGCCAATGGCTGTTGCCAGCGCAAAAAACCAGGCGTGTAGTGAGAACTGCGGAATACCGGTAAAGAACGCGGCCAGGTTACACCCCATCGCCAGACGGGCGCCGAATCCGGCAATCATCCCGCCGACTATCGCCTGCATAATGCGTATCCGACTGCGCGGCATGCGGAGTTTGACGTTGTTGGCCCAGAGAGCGGCAGCAAAACAGCCGCCGAACATACCGAGTATCATCATTCCGTCGATACGGGTCAGGGGAGAGCCTTCAAGATGGATCAGCTTGTAGTATCCCCACTCTTCGGCGTGAACGCCAAATAATTGCAGGATTTGACCACCCCAACGGGTGAATTCGCCGGTAACGGCCCAGAAGGTTCCGGTGATGCCGAAGTAGTAAGTAGAGAGAATACCCGCTGCGATGACCGCAGGGGCAGGGGCCCAAAATTTAATTAACCAGGCCTGTTTGAAGTGTTGCCATGACATGCGTTTTGCCTCTGAACTCAGAAGGTATGTAACAAGAAGTGTGGATACTACACCGATCAGAATTTTTGACTATGAGTAATAAGAGGTAACACTGTCTGGATCAATATTTCTCAATGCTACCGAAAGGCTGGCGGCATCAGACCTTTAATGCCACAATCCCATTTTCTTCGCATGCAGGATGAATGATGAAAAAATTAGCAATCGTTGGGGTATTTCTGGCGCTGAGCGGATGCGCCGAAGTAGAGAATTATAACGACGTGGTGAAAACGCCAGCGCCAGCAGGTCTGGAAGGCTACTGGCAGTCAAAAGGTCCGCAACGCAGCCTGGTCAGCCCGGAAGCCATTGCCAGCCTGGTGGTGACGAAAGAGGGCGATACGCTGGATTGTCGCCAGTGGCAGCGGGTCATTGCTCTACCGGGGAAGCTGACGATGATTTCCGGCGATCTCACCAACGTGACCGTGAAACGTGAGCTGTATGAGATTGAGCATGAAGGCAATACGCTGGAGTATGATGGCATGACGCTGCAACGGGTGGATCGCCCGACGCCGGAATGTGCTGACGCGTTAAAGAAAACACCGCTGGCCACGCCGCTGCCATAAGCAGCACGCCCCGGTAGCCAGCGGCCACCGGGGTTGAGTATTACAACACGTCTTCAATCACCCACACGCTGACGCTACCGCCGTTACAGAAAAACGTTGCTTCCCCGTTTTCATCGGTGACCACGCTTTCTTCGCGATTTCCCAGATAATCACGCCAGGTTTTATTACCGTAATTCGCGCCGAGATTGATGGTCTTTTCCCCATCATCACCATTAGACAACACCACCACACAGCCGGGATCTTCGTCCGTTCCGCTGCGGCTAAAGGCGATACAGTTAGGGTGATCAAAAAAGAGCGTCTGAACGCCGTGAGCGAAGCGCTGGCGGGCGAGGATCAGTTCGGGGAGCTGTTCGATGATCGGCATGTCGATAGAATAGGTTTCGCCATCGCCGCCGGTGTCTTCGTAATGCGCCCCGTAGAGGTCAGGATAAAACACCGACGGTACACCGTTTTCCCGTAGCAGGATCAACGCATAGGCCAGCGGCTTAAACCATGACTCGACAGGGGCTTCCAGCGCCTGCAACGGCTGGGTATCGTGATTGGCAACCAGCGTGACGGCATGAAACGGATCGGCCTCGACTAACGTGTCCGTGAAGATTTGGCTCATGTCGTAATCGCGGCCCTGACGGGAGGCTTCGTGGAATTTCATCTGCAATGGGGCGTCGAACAGCATGGTTTTCCCCTCCACCTGGTTAATGTAGGTTTGCAGTTTGTCGACCTCGTGGGACCAGTATTCCGCGACAATAAATAATGGCTTGGGCGCGACCTCCTGTACGTGTTCAATCCACTCTTTATAAAACCATGCCGGAATATGTTTCACCGCATCTAAACGAAAACCGTCACACTGGGTTTGCTCCATCACCCAGCGCGCCCAGTATTTGATCTCCTCGGTCACGGCGTGATTTCGAAAATCGATGTTCTCGCCCATCAGATAATCAAAATTACCCAGTTCATCATCCACCTGATCGTTCCAGCCTTCACCGGTATAATCGTTAACGATTTTGAAAATGCCGTCTTCGGTGGGGTTCTCGATATGGTCAATGCCACTGAAGCATTTATAGTCCCAAATGAATTGTGAATACTGGCCTGCGCGGGCGGGGAAGGTATAGCGCGTCCAGGCCTCACATTCGATGATTTCATCGTCTATTTGCGTGCGATCGTCGGCGTTAACCCGCTGGACACGAATACTCTCTTTTTCATCCGCGCCCATTTTGTGGTTAACCACCACGTCGAGCAGTACGGCGATGTCGTTGTGTTTCAGCGCGTCAATTGCCGCCAGCAGCTGGTTTTTATCGCCATACTTGGTGGGGATGGTTCCCCTCTGGTCAAACTCGCCCAGGTCAAACAGATCGTACGAGTCGTAGCCAACGGAATAACCGCCTGATGCGCCTTTATAGGCGGGGGGCAGCCATACCATATTGATGCCGATATCATTGAGTCCGCCCGCGCGTTCGGCAAGCTCGGGCCAGAGTTGACCCCCATCGGGGTAATACCAGTGAAAATACTGCAATAACGTGGGATTTTTCATCTTCCGTGCTCCAGAAGTCGTTTGGCCGACCTCTGGAGTATGGAAGATTATTCAGATTTAACAGAAAATTATTGCGGGGCGGTGGGGGCGTCGGGTACTAACAGCATGCCGGAAAGACGGCCATAGGCGTTATTGAGCGTCTTCTGGCGCGTCGACTGGCCGATAAGATTGCTGAGTTCATCCAGCCGCTGTTGTAACAGTGTTTTGAGTAACTGTTCGTTATCCAGCGTCTGTTTAATATACCCGGCCACTAAGTCCTGAATACTTCGTGTAATGCCAGGTGGAGTTTGCTCTTCCATGACCACTTCAATACTTTGCAGATACGTAACTTCCTGTTCCAGTAAAAGGTCCCATTCACCCCGCTGCGCCAGTTCCAGCAGCGAGTGACTGAGTAGCGCGATGCGCTGCCAACGGTTGATAAACTCCACGGCTGAGGTCATTAACGAGACTCCTGGGACGACGCTTTCGGTGAGATCTGTTTCCAGGCTTCCGCAATGTTGCCGAGCAACCCTTCGACTTCTTCAATAGCCTGACAATCATTACGCAAGTTGGCTTGCAGTAAACGACGAATCATATAGTCATACAGCGCAGACAGGTTGGTGGCGATTTCACCGCCATTTTCCTGATCCAGACCTGCTTTCAGACCATTGTCGATAATATTAATGGCTTTACTTAACGCCTCGCCTTTGGCGACGATATCACCCTGTTGCATAAACAGGCGAGCGCGCACCAGGGCGCTGTTCGCGCCATCAAACAACATTTCGATCAGCTGATGCGGGCTGGCGCTCATTACGGCGCTTTCCACACTGACCTGTGCATAGGCTTTGGTACCGCTCGCGGTATACATGCTTACCTCGTGTTATCAGGATTTATTCATCGCTGTAAATTGTTGGCCCAGGTAGGTACTGGTGTTATTCAATTTGCTCATCATGCTATCGAGCTGGGTAAACTGCGCCGTATAGCGCGCAACCATGTCGTCAATGCTGGCGCTGACTGACAGGTACTGTTTGGTCAGTTTCTTCAGCGTGGCGTTAATGCTGTCTTGCGCACTATCAATAATGCCGTCATCAGCCAGATAGCTTTTTACTTCAGTGGCAATTTTTGTAGTGATGCCGGTTTCTTTGCCGTCGCCAGCCAATAACTCGCGTACCGAAGCGGTGTTTTCGTCCAGCGCTTTTTTCAGTTTAGTGTCATCGATGGTCATCTTGCCGGTTTTGCCATCCTGCTTGATGCCAATTTCATTCAGCGTCTTAAAGGCGCCTTCGCTGCCGGAGTTAGCAAACTGCGCACGGATACCAGTCTGGATCATACGTACTACGCTATCACCCACTAGGGCACCGTTGTCTTTGTCCTGTCCTTCAGCACCTTGATCAACGGCTTTATATTTGGTCAGCGTATTAAAGGTATCGATCAGTGAGTTATAGGCATCCACCCAGCCTTTAATCGCTTCCGTAGCTTTCTCATTGCTTTTCGTGACGGTGACACGCGCGTCGGTGACCTTTTTGGTCAGTTCCAGCGTCACGCCCTGCGGGGCATCGGTAATTTTGTTGCTTTGACGTTCAATTGGGATCCCGTTCATCGTGAGCTGTGCGTTTTGCGCTTTAACCAACTCAGTCATTTTTCCGGTGCCAGCTTTGCTGTCGTAGGCCAGCATATCGTTCAGCTTGCTGTCGCCGTCAACAGAGATGGTCATTTTGCTGTCCATACCTTCTGCTGCGGTCAGCACCAGTTTGAACTCGCCATCTTTCACCTTCACGATGCTGGCGGAGATGCCGCTATCGGTATCGTTAATCGCCTTACTGATATCATCCAGCGTGGTTTTGTCTTGCGACAGTTTAATCTCCAGCGGCTCTTTACGACCCGGCTGCTCAATCTTAATTGTACGGGTGGCAGAACCATCACCCAGCGCCTCTTTGCTGGAAGCAACCGATGAGGTGCTCAGAGACTGCGCCTGGGCCAGCTGTGTGACGCTGATGGTATAAATACCCGGTGCCGCGCCGGCTTCGGTGGTCACTTTCAGGTCTTCAGTACTGCTGGTCACATTGCTGCTTCTGAACAGTTCCGGTTTATTTAACGCGGTATTGGCCGTCTGGAATTTTTCCAGCGCACTCTTCAGCGTACCGTAAGCCGTCAGCCGGGCGGTGTTATCACTTTGCTGCTGAGTAATTGGATTTAGACGTTTTTTTTCTGCAATAGTCAGGTTGTTTAGCAACGTGTCCAGTGGTAAGCCTGAGCCCACGCCCAGTGATGTAAATGAAGCCATGCCCGATTCCTTGTGATTGCAAACAATTGTTAAGCGGGTTATCGGCAATCTGCGCGCAAAGTTTAATGATAGTTTTGTCAAAATAATGCGCGGAATAGTGGTGCATAAAGAGGGTATTTCACGGGCTAAGAAAAAAGAGAGCGGAAAGTAAAAATTTTCTAAAGTTCGAATTTAAGGTGCCGATACAAGGGTTACGGTGAGAAACCGTGGGCAACAGCCCAATAACATCAAGTTGTAATTGATAAGGAAAAGATCATGGCACAAGTCATCAATACAAACAGCCTGTCGCTGTTGACCCAGAATAACCTGAACAAATCTCAGTCCTCACTGAGCTCTGCTATCGAGCGTCTGTCCTCTGGTCTGCGTATCAACAGCGCGAAAGACGATGCTGCTGGTCAGGCAATTGCCAACCGCTTTAGTTCTAACATTAAAGGTCTGACCCAGGCATCTCGTAACGCCAACGACGGTATCTCCATCGCACAGACCACCGAAGGTGCACTGAACGAAATCAACAACAACCTGCAACGTGTGCGTGAACTGGCTGTTCAATCTCAAAACGGTACTAACTCTGACAGTGATGTTCAATCAATTCAGCAGGAAATAGAACAACGACTGGCTGAAATTGACCGTATTTCCGGCCAGACTCAGTTTAACGGCGTAAAAGTTCTGACTCAGGATACGAAGTTAGGTATTCAAGTTGGTGCTAATGACGGCGAGAAAATTGAAATTGATCTTAAAAAGATTGATACCACAACTTTAGGGCTGTCTAAATTCTCCGTCGATACTGGTTTTGACACTACAAAAGTAAATGCTACAGCTATTGCTGATGGTACTGCGAACGTTGCCATTTCATATAAAAAGGTGACTGCAGATATCCAGGCTGATGGTAATGCTACGAAGAAAACAGCTGATGGACTGTATGCTTTAAGTAATGGCTCTGGTTATGCAGTTAAAACGGGGGCAACCTACCATGCAGCAACTATCGCTGCTGATGGTAAAGTAACTTGGGATTCTGGTTCTACTGATATTGCAGCTACTGTTGATACGACTAAAGCGGTCACTGAAGCGAATGTCGCGACGAAAAAAGTTACTGTTGATACAAAGTCATTGGCAGCTAACCAGACTTTAAACTCTTATAAAAAAGACGACGGTACTCTGGGTTATGTGATCAAGGAAGGTACCGATTATTATCGTGCTGACATCGATTCAAACGGAAAAGTTAAAGTAGGTACGGCAATTTCCAGCAATCCTGATGTGCTTTCAACTATTGATAGTGCACTGAAAATGGTTGATGGGCAGAGAAGTTCACTTGGTGCAATTCAGAACCGTTTCGATTCTACTATCACCAACCTGGGCAACACCGTTAACAACCTGTCCTCTGCTCGTAGCCGTATCGAAGATTCCGACTACGCGACCGAAGTGTCTAACATGTCTCGTGCGCAGATCCTGCAACAGGCGGGTACTTCTGTTCTGGCACAGGCTAACCAGACCACGCAGAACGTTCTGTCTCTGCTGCGTTAATTTACGCTTATCGCGCAAACCCCGCTCCGGCGGGGTTTTTTACATTTATCTTTACCCGTAACCCCCAAATAACCCCCCATTTCACCCACTATTCACCCGATTAAAACCCCTGCAGAAACGGATAATCATGCCGATAACTCATTTAACGCAGGGCTGTTTATCGTGAATTCACTGTATACCGCTGAAGGTGTAATGGATAAACACTCGCTGTGGCAGCGTTATGTACCGTTGGTGCGTCACGAAGCATTGCGCCTTCAGGTGCGTTTGCCGGCGAGCGTAGAACTGGATGACCTGCTACAAGCGGGCGGCATCGGGTTATTGAATGCAGTTGACCGATATGACGCTTTGCAAGGAACGGCATTTACCACTTACGCAGTGCAGCGTATTCGTGGAGCGATGCTGGACGAACTACGTAGCCGGGATTGGGTGCCGCGTAGCGTTCGGCGCAATGCTCGCGAAGTGGCACAGGCGATGGGACAACTGGAGCAGGAGTTAGGGCGTAACGCGACGGAAACCGAAGTGGCGGAGCGTCTGGCTATTCCTGTGCAAGAGTATCGTCAGATGTTGCTTGATACCAATAATAGCCAACTCTTCTCCTATGACGAGTGGCGGGAAGAGCATGGCGATAGTATTGAGCTGGTGACGGAAGAACATCAGCAGGAAAACCCGTTACAACAGCTACTTGAGGGTAACCTCCGCCAGCGCGTGATGGAGGCGATCGAGGCATTGCCGGAGCGCGAAAAGCTGGTGTTAACGCTGTACTACCAGGAAGAGCTGAATCTGAAAGAGATCGGCGCGGTACTGGAAGTCGGGGAGTCGCGGGTCAGCCAGTTGCACAGCCAGGCCATCAAACGTCTACGCACCAAGCTGGGTAAGCTATAGGGGTAATCATTACCCCTGAACAATGCCGCATTACGAATTGACTACCAGGAGTTCTCATGACGGTGCAGCAATCAAAAAGACGGCCTCTAAGCCGCTACCTCAAAGATTTCAAACACAGCCAGACGCATTGCGCCCATTGCCTGAAGTTGCTCGACAGGATCACGCTGGTTCGCCGTGGACAAATTGTTAATAAAATCGCCATCGCCCGCCTGGACACGTTGCTGGATGAAGCAGAGTGGGAACAGGAGAAAAAAGAGTGGGTGGCGCTGTGTCGTTTTTGCGGTGATTTGCATTGCAAAGAGCAAAGCGACTTTTTTGACATCATCGGATTTAAACAATTTTTATTTGAGCAGACCGAAATGAGCCACGGCACGGTACGTGAATACGTTGTCCGCCTGCGCCGCCTTGGCAATCATCTGACCGAACAAAATATCTCTCACGAATTGCTGCAGGAAGGGTTCCTCGACGAAAACCTTGCCCCGTGGCTGCCGGAAACCAGCACCAACAATTATCGCATCGCATTGCGTAAGTATGAGCAGTTTAAAGCCCATACGCATATGGGGCATATGCAGAAATCCTCCTGGACAGCCAGTTCTGATATATATTAAAAACGAATAAGGTGTAACGGAGTGGTGTTTGTGAATCACGACAAACGCTCTACACTACGCTCATATACACGTCATCCTTCAAGCTGTCTCTGCGTTGGCTGCACTCCCTCGCCCCAGTCACTTACTTTAGTAAGCTCCTGGGGACTTACTCGCTTGCCGCCTTGATGCAACTCGAATGATTTTGTGTATAAATAGCAGTCACTAATGACAATATTCGGGGTAACTATGAAATTAGCACTTCTGGGACGTCAGGCTCTGATGGGTGTAATGGCTGTTGCACTTGTCGCCGGAATGAGCGTAAAGACTTATGCAGATGAAGGTCTGTTAAATAAAGTTAAAGAGCGCGGTACGCTGCTGGTGGGCCTGGAAGGGACCTATCCCCCGTTTAGTTTTCAGGGCGATGACGGCAAGCTGACGGGTTTCGAAGTGGAGTTCGCCGAAGCACTGGCAAAGCACCTTGGGGTGAAAGCCACGTTGAAGCCGACCAAGTGGGACGGCATGCTGGCCTCGCTTGATTCCAAACGCATTGACGTGGTTATCAACCAGGTGACCATCTCTGACGAACGGAAGAAAAAATACGATTTCTCTACCCCGTATACGGTCTCTGGTATCCAGGCGCTGGTGAAGAAAGGCAATGAAGGCGTTATCAAGACCGCTGCCGATCTGAAAGGTAAAAAAGTCGGCGTGGGTCTGGGCACCAACTATGAAGAGTGGCTGCGCCAGAACGTGCAGGGCGTGGATATTCGTACCTATGATGATGACCCGACCAAATATCAGGATCTGCGTGTAGGCCGTATCGACGCGATTCTGGTTGACCGTCTGGCAGCGCTGGATCTGGTGAAGAAAACCAAAGATACGCTGGCCGTCACCGGTGAGGCCTTCTCCCGCCAGGAATCTGGTGTGGCGCTGCGCAAGGGCAATGAAGATCTGCTGAAAGCGGTTGATGCCGCCATTGCCGAAATGCAAAAAGACGGTACGCTGAAAGCGCTGTCTGAAAAATGGTTTGGAGCGGATGTGACGAAATAATCGTCATCCGATGAAAAAAGGCGCCTTTAACAGCGCCTTTTTTTATTTCATTGCGCCTGAACGTGCATAATAAAAAGAACATCACAACAACAAATACCGGAGGCTGTATGCCGCTGCATAACTTAACGCGCTTTCCACGTCTGGAATTTATTGGCGCACCAACACCGCTCGAATATCTTCCACGCTTCTCCGACTATCTTGGGCGCGATATTTTCATCAAACGCGATGACGTTACGCCGATGGCCATGGGCGGCAATAAACTGCGTAAGCTGGAGTTTCTGGCTGCGGATGCGCTGCGTGAAGGGGCCGATACGTTGATAACCGCGGGCGCTATCCAGTCTAACCATGTGCGCCAGACGGCGGCGGTAGCGGCTAAACTTGGCCTGCACTGCGTGGCGCTGCTGGAAAATCCGATTGGCACCACGGCGGAAAACTATCTCAGCAACGGCAACCGTCTGCTGCTGGACCTGTTTAATACCCAGATTGAAATGTGCGATGCGCTGACCGATCCGAATGCGCAACTTCAGGAACTGGCGACGCGGATTGAAGCGCAAGGGTTCCGTCCGTACGTGATCCCGGTTGGGGGTTCCAATGCTCTGGGCGCGCTGGGCTATGTGGAAAGCGCGCTGGAAATTGCGCAACAGTGTGAAGGGGCCGTAGAGCTGTCTTCCGTGGTCGTGGCGTCGGGCAGCGCGGGTACGCATGCCGGACTGGCCGTTGGGCTGGAACAGCTGATGCCACACGTTGAGCTGATTGGCGTGACCGTCTCGCGCAGCGTGGCCGATCAAAAGCCCAAAGTTGTTACGCTACAGCAGGACATTGCCCGTGAACTGGAACTGACGGCCTCAGCGGATATCCTGCTATGGGATGATTATTATGCGCCGGGCTACGGTACGCCAAACGAAGAGGGCATGGAAGCAGTAAAACTGCTGGCGCGGCTGGAAGGCATCTTGTTGGATCCGGTCTATACCGGCAAGGCGATGGCGGGTCTGATTGACGGCATCAGCCAGAAGCGCTTTAAAGATGAAGGGCCAATTCTCTTTATCCATACCGGTGGGGCGCCTGCATTGTTTGCCTACCATCCTCACGTGTAACAATCAGGTAGAAAAACGTAATGCAAGAAAGTATCCAACTGGTGATCGATTCCCTACCGTATCTGCTTAAAGGCGCGGTTTTTACGCTGCAACTGAGTATCGGCGGGATGTTCTTTGGCCTCGTGCTGGGGTTTATCCTGGCGCTAATGCGCCTGTCGCCGCTATTACCTGTACGTTGGCTGGCGCGCTTTTATATCTCTGTCTTTCGCGGAACGCCGTTGATCGCCCAACTTTTTATGATCTATTACGGTCTGCCGCAGTTTGGTATTGAGCTGGATCCCATCCCGGCGGCGATGATTGGTTTGTCGCTGAATACGGCGGCCTACGCGGCGGAAACGCTGCGGGCGGCAATCTCCTCCATCGATAAAGGGCAGTGGGAAGCGGGGGCCAGTATTGGCATGACGCGCTGGCAGACCATGCGCCGGGCGATCCTGCCGCAGGCGGCACGCGTTGCGCTGCCGCCGCTGAGCAACAGCTTTATCAGCCTGGTGAAGGACACTTCGCTGGCCGCGACTATTCAGGTTCCTGAACTGTTCCGTCAGGCGCAGCTGATTACCTCGCGTACGCTGGAAGTGTTCACTATGTATCTGGCGGCCTCCTTGATTTATTGGGTAATGGCGACAGTGCTTTCTGCGCTGCAGAACTATTTTGAAGAACAACTGAACCGCCAGGAGAAAGAGCCGAAATGAGTGCTATTGAAGTCAGAAACCTGGTCAAAAAATTCCATGGGCAAACGGTGCTGCATGGGATCGATCTCGACGTCAAACCCGGTGAAGTTGTGGCGATTATCGGACCGAGCGGTTCGGGCAAAACCACGCTGCTGAGGAGCATTAATTTGCTGGAGCAACCGGAGGCGGGCACCATTAAAGTGGGTGAGATAACCATTGATACCGCGCGGTCGTTAACTCAGCAGAAAGGACTGATTCGCCAGTTGCGCCAGCACGTAGGCTTTGTGTTCCAGAACTTTAATTTGTTTCCCCATCGAACGGTGCTGGAAAACATTATTGAAGGTCCGGTGATTGTCAAAGGCGAACCTAAAGCCGAAGCGACAGTCCGTGCGCGCGAACTGCTGGCAAAAGTCGGGCTGGCGGGAAAAGAAACCAGCTATCCGCGCCGCCTGTCCGGTGGGCAGCAGCAGCGCGTGGCGATTGCCCGGGCGCTGGCGATGCGACCAGAGGTTATTTTATTCGATGAACCCACCTCAGCGCTTGACCCTGAACTGGTTGGCGAGGTGCTTAATACCATTCGCCAGCTGGCGCAGGAAAAACGCACCATGGTGATTGTGACGCATGAAATGAGCTTTGCGCGTGATGTGGCTGACCGGGCGATATTTATGGATCAAGGACGGATAGTGGAGCAGGGACCCGCTAAATCTTTATTTACGCATCCGCAACAGCCGCGAACCCGTCAGTTTCTCGAAAAATTCCTCATGCAATAAATAGTACAAGCAGCACTCACCGGCATTGTTTTATGGTGAGTGCTGTGCGCATAACTATTTATAAATATTGCTTTATTATTAATGCTTGATTCTGTTGCTTACTCTGGCGATTGAGTCACGCTCAAGTAATTTTTCATTTGTCCGATAATTTGCATATATAAAATACATTTATGTGTTAGCTTGTTTCATATGTTTGGATGATTATCAATCGCAGGGGCATTACCACTTAGTATGCAGGATCATGATTTCTTTACCTGGCGACGGAGCATGCTGTTACGCTTTCAGGAAATGGCGACGGCAGAGGATGTCTATAATGAGTTACAACAACAGACGCAGCATTTAGAGTTCGATTTCTACGCACTCTGTGTTCGTCATCCCGTACCCTTTACCCGTCCTAAAACGTCACTTCATACGACCTATCCCAAAGCGTGGGTGGCACATTATCAGTCCGAGAATTATTTCGCCATTGATCCGGTGCTGAAGCCTGAAAACTTCAGCCAGGGGCATTTACCCTGGGACGATAGCTTGTTTCGTGATGCGCAACCCCTGTGGGACGCCGCACGCAATCACGGTTTACGCAAAGGGATGACGCAATGTTTAATGTTGCCGAATCGGGCGTTGGGATTTTTATCGGTATCGCGAGCGAGTGTCCAAAATAGTCGTTTTGCGAATGATGAAGTGGAGCTCAGAATGCAGCTTCTGGTGCGGGAAAGCCTGTCGGTGCTGACGCGACTGGAAGATGACATGGTCATGGTGCCAGAGATGCGTTTTAGCAAGCGGGAAAAAGAAATATTGAAGTGGACCGCAGAGGGGAAAACGTCTTCGGAGATAGCGATAATACTGTCGATTTCTGAAAATACCGTTAACTTTCACCAGAAGAATATGCAAAAGAAATTCAATGCGCCAAACAAAACGCAGATAGCGTGTTACGCCGCTGCGACCGGGCTTATCTGAATAAATTATCGTTCTGAGTGTCAGACGCAAAACCGGCTGATAGCAATGCTGTCAGCCGGTTTCTTGTTACTGGCGGTAGGCCTGTTTAATTTGCTTAACAGTGCTGGAAAATACCGCAGCCTGTGATTGATCTTCAATCAGCGCGATCTGTTTTTCCATTTTAAGAATCACGCGTCCAGCATCGGCTTGACCCATTGCCTGCAGCATCAGTGTTAACAGGGCTTTCAGACAGGTGACTTCATTGGCCAGTTCCTGGTTATTCTCAGCAGTGGAAAAGTCAGGCGTACTCATTTATTTTCCTCGTTATGTTTCAATGAAAAAGTGCGATGTCAGATCTTAAGGCGGCGGAGTATACCATAAGCGAGGCTAAAAATATCAGTGGTTGTTTTTTGTGCAAGCTAAAGGGATGGACATTAAAATAAACAACATGTTGCAGTGCATATATTTTCTCCACTTGTTGTTTATTTCGAGTATTTTACTCGTTAATTATTGTTACAACTTTGGCTGCCTGTTTTGCATTCAGCGCAGGAATATGAATTTTTTGTCACTATTCTGAAACAGCTATGCAGATATAACCGTGGCAGCAGGCTATGAGGCCTGAAATTTTCCACCCGCCGTACAATCTAATTTCCAAAAACGAGAGCAAAATCGAAAGTCGGACGTTTTTTACATTTCAAAGTTGAGATAAAACCCGTTAACATAGGACCGATTAACTATCGGTAGCGTTATCCCTATTCTGGAGATATTCCTTTGATCAACGTTTTTCTTGTTGATGACCACGAACTGGTGCGCGCAGGGATACGACGCATTCTGGAAGATATAAAAGGCATAAAAGTTGTCGGCGAAGCGTGCTGCGGTGAAGATGCGGTGAAATGGTGCCGCTCAAATACCGTGGACGTTGTGCTGATGGATATGAATATGCCCGGTATTGGCGGTCTCGAAGCAACCCGCAAAATTGCGCGTTCAACGGCAGACATTAAAGTGATTATGCTGACGGTACATACCGAGAACCCGTTACCTGCAAAGGTCATGCAGGCAGGTGCCGCGGGGTATCTCAGCAAAGGAGCCGCCCCCCAGGAAGTTGTGAGTGCCATTCGTTCGGTTTATTCCGGGCAACGTTATATTGCCTCCGATATCGCTCAGCAGATGGCGCTCAGCCAGATTGAACCTGAGAAAACGGAAACCCCGTTTGCCAGTTTGTCTGAACGCGAGTTGCAGATTATGCTGATGATCACCAAAGGTCAGAAGGTCAATGAGATTTCAGAACAACTGAATCTTAGTCCTAAAACGGTGAACAGCTATCGCTATCGAATGTTCAGTAAATTAAACATTCACGGCGATGTCGAGTTGACTCACCTGGCAATTCGCCATGGCCTGTGTAATGCGGAGACATTAACAAGCCAGTGACCGATCAGTTTGATGCCAAAGCGTTCCTGAAGAGCGTAACCAGTCAGCCCGGTGTTTATCGTATGTATGATACCGCCGGGACGGTTATCTATGTCGGGAAAGCGAAAGACCTGAAAAAAAGGCTTTCCAGTTACTTCCGTAATAATCTCGCGTCGCGTAAGACCGAGGCGTTGGTCGCGCAAATCCAGCAGATTGATGTCACGGTGACACACACCGAAACCGAAGCGTTATTGCTTGAACACAACTACATCAAGCTGTATCAGCCGCGCTATAACGTATTGCTGCGCGATGATAAATCGTATCCTTTTATTTTCCTCAGCGGCGATACTCATCCACGCCTGGCGATGCATCGTGGGGCCAAGCATGCCAAAGGCGAGTACTTTGGACCGTTCCCCAACGGCTATGCCGTACGAGAAACGCTGGCGCTGTTGCAGAAAATTTTTCCCATCCGCCAGTGCGAAAACAGCGTGTATCGCAATCGCTCGCGACCTTGCCTGCAATATCAGATTGGCCGTTGCCTCGGTCCCTGTGTGGCGGGCCTGGTGAGTGAAGAAGAGTATGCACAGCAGGTCGAGTACGTCCGTTTATTCCTGTCCGGGAAAGACGATCAGGTATTAACCCAACTGATCGCCCGGATGGAAAAGGCCAGCCAAAATCTCGAATTTGAAGAGGCTGCGCGTATTCGTGACCAAATTCAGGCTGTACGTCGCGTCACCGAAAAACAGTTTGTCTCGAATTCCGGGGATGATCTGGACGTTATCGGGGTGGCGTTTGACGCTGGCATGGCTTGTGTGCACGTACTGTTCATTCGTCAGGGTAAAGTGTTGGGCAGTCGCAGCTATTTCCCGAAAGTACCGAATGGAACAGAACTCGGCGAGGTGGTGGAAACCTTTGTCGGGCAGTTTTATTTGCAGGGAAGTCAAATGCGTACCTTACCCGGCGAGATCCTGCTCGATTTTAATCTTAGCGATAAAACTCTGCTGGCGGATTCATTGTCTGACCTGGCCGGGCGGAAGATTAATGTTCAGACGAAACCGCGCGGAGATCGTGCGCGTTATCTGAAACTGGCGCGTACCAACGCGGCAGTAGCGTTAACCACCAGGCTTTCTCAGCAGTCGACCATTACTCAGCGACTGACGGCGCTGGCATCGGTATTGAAGTTACCCGCTGTAAAACGCATGGAATGTTTTGACATCAGCCATACGATGGGCGAGCAGACGGTCGCCTCCTGCGTGGTTTTTGATGCCAATGGCCCACTGCGCGCAGAGTATCGTCGTTACAACATCACCGGCATTACGCCGGGCGACGATTATGCGGCGATGAATCAGGTTCTGCGTCGGCGTTACGGTAAGGCGATAGAAGAAAGTAAGGTTCCGGACGTCATATTGATCGATGGCGGTAAAGGTCAGTTGGGACAGGCGAAAGCCGTTTTTGCCGAGCTGGATGTTCCCTGGGATAAACAGCACCCACTTTTGCTGGGGGTGGCGAAAGGGGCCGATCGTAAAGCGGGTCTGGAAACGCTATTCTTTGAGCCGGAAGGAGAGGGCTTTAGCCTGCCGCCGGATTCGCCCGCATTGCATGTGATACAGCATATCCGCGATGAATCTCACGATCATGCGATCAGCGGACACCGGAAAAAACGCGCGAAGGTGAAAAGTACCAGCACGCTTGAGACCATTGAAGGCGTTGGGCCTAAGCGTCGGCAGATGTTGTTGAAATATATGGGCGGTTTGCAAGGTCTTCGTAACGCAAGTATTGAAGAAATTGCAAAAGTGCCGGGTATTTCGCAAGCTCTGGCAGAAAAGATCTTCTACTCGTTGAAACATTAGGCCCTCTGTAGCAACATAGGGGTAATTTCACTGACAACAGATAGTTATCCGTCATATGCAATTTAATATCCCTACGTTGCTCACGCTGTTTCGCGTCATCCTGATCCCATTCTTTGTATTGGCGTTTTATCTGCCATTCACCTGGGCTCCCTTTGTTTGTGCGCTGATCTTCTGTATTGCGGCGGTCACCGACTGGTTTGATGGCTATCTGGCGCGTCGCTGGAACCAAAGCACGCGTTTTGGCGCCTTCCTCGACCCCGTTGCCGATAAAGTGCTGGTTGCTATCGCGATGGTGCTGGTGACGGAGCACTATCACAGCTGGTGGGTGACGCTTCCTGCCGCCACGATGATCGCGCGTGAAATTATCATCTCTGCGCTACGTGAATGGATGGCAGAACTGGGTAAACGCAGCAGTGTGGCAGTGTCCTGGATCGGTAAAGTGAAAACCACTTCGCAGATGGCCGCATTGGCGTGGTTGCTGTGGCGTCCAAATATTTGGGTAGAGTATGCCGGGATCGCACTTTTCTTCGTCGCTGCGGTACTGACTTTGTGGTCAATGTTCCAGTATTTGAGCGCTGCATGGGGAGATTTGCTTGAACAGTGATCGTTTCGGCGCAAATTTCAGCAAACGATCGTCAGTGGTGAAAAATATCGTTGACTCATTGCGTCAGGTAAGTAGAATGCAACGCATCGAACGGCAGCACTGATTGCCAGACGATAACAAAATCAAGTGATTAACAAAGTTACTTGGTGATGCGGGAATAGCTCAGTTGGTAGAGCACGACCTTGCCAAGGTCGGGGTCGCGAGTTCGAGTCTCGTTTCCCGCTCCAAATTAAAGGCATCGGCAATAGCGGATGTCGGCTGAAAAGCCAGAAGATTTCGGCGCGTTAGCAAAGCGGTTATGTAGCGGATTGCAAATCCGTCTAGTCCGGTTCGACTCCGGAACGCGCCTCCAATTTCTTCCCGAGCCCGGATGGTGGAATCGGTAGACACAAGGGATTTAAAATCCCTCGGCGTTCGCGCTGTGTGGGTTCAAGTCCCACTCCGGGTACCATGGGAAAGAATAGAATAATCAAAGCAATAAGCAGTGTCGTGAAACCACCTACGGGTGGTTTTTTTGTGCCTGTAATTCGTCGTTTTATCCTGCCTGATACGTAAAATGCCCTTCAAACATTTGCAATAGATAATCACTCTATCGACGAATCGGTGCGTTAAGCATAAATCGTCCTCGGGCAGGGTTGTTGATAAACCCATTTCGGGCAGGATTATCGTTGAGGTCCTGGAAACCATTTATCATGGTGGGATCGCCAAAGCTATCCTGAATCGCTAAATGTCTGTGGATTCGGTTTGGTGCCCTGAACGTGAAAGCGAAATCATCTGTCCCGCCAATGATGATGATGCCATTACCGGCACGGAGTGCCGCGCTTAACGCTTGCTCACTCGCGGCCTGATTTTGTAACGCGCTGGCTGTGGCAGATGATGACGCCAGCAGCAGTAAGATGAGAACGGCGCATGAAAATACCGATGGCAGTTTCATGATTAATACCTGTTAAGAGTATGGCTATTAAAGTATAGCTTGATGTTGTCACCTCAACTGAAAAGAAAACCAACAATTTAACCAACTGTTCCTACTGAGCTTGAGAAGCCGGGAGAGTAGCGCCGCGCGGTTAAGAACTATAATAACAGTCGACAGGCGATGACTCCTGTTGGCAGATAGTACAGATACAGGGGGCGGCCATGAGCGTCTCATTTTTTCCGCTAGTTGCATTCACCGCGTTGCTTGTCTTTAGTTACTCAGTATGGTCGGTGGAAGAAAGAGGGGGATTATCACCGCGAGCCCGAGCCACGGATCCTGTTGCATTTTCGCTGCAGTCATTTAACAACATGACCTCTTATCAGGTCATGCTGCGATCTTCATCTGCGCAGGATGAGAATAAAATCATTCGCTACAGCTATCAGAAACCCGGCTACGTACGAATGGATTTTTCCCAGCCGCATTCAGGCGCGGTGCTCATCTTTAATCCCGTCACCGGTAAAGTGACATTATGGCCATTTGGTGTGGGGTCGTTGCCCATTTTGCACCTGTCGCCGACCAATTCATTGATCCAGGATGAGCGCGGTCATCGGGTGGATCGTTCTGATATCGGCGTGTTGTTAGGTAATATTCGCCATCTGCAGCGCGAGGGAACAACGACGGTTGTTGCTCAGGAGCGTCTAGCGGGGCGGGAGACGACGCATGTGTCTGTGGTTGGGCCAGGAATAATGACAGTGGATGGCGTTCACCGCTACGACGTCTGGCTGGATAATTATCACGGATTCCCTGCCAAAGTGATCGGCTATGCCCCAAATGGGCGGCGATTAGAAACTGTTCTTCTGGAAGCTATGGTTATCAACATCCGTTTTCCCGCTAATTTCTTCACGCCTTGAGGGAGCCCGTACTATGGCTGAGTATCAGTTTTCCACGGTCTGGCGGGTTGAGGCTTCAATCCAGGAGGTATGGGATATTTTTTCCCATCCGGACCAGTGGCCGGAATGGTGGGGCAGTCTGGAAAGAATTGTGGAGATCAAGAAGGGGGATTTACAGGGCATTGGCGCGCTACATCGTTATACCTGGAAAGGGGCGCGTCCTTATCGTTTAACCTTTGATATCAACGTATTGAATATTCTCCCTTGCTCTCTGCTTGAAGGACAAGCCAGCGGGGCGGTAGAAGGGCGAGGTGTGTGGTCTTTTACTGCGAGTGGCAAAGAGACTATTGTCAAATATGACTGGAATGTCCGAACCACTATCCGTTGGATGAATTATCTTGCCCCGCTGGCGGCACCCGTATTTCGCTGGAATCACAATACGGTCATGCGTGAGGGGGCAAGAGGATTAGCCCGTAAACTGGCAACGAAGGTGCATATATTTTGAGCTCAGTCAGCGTTGGGGATTAATGAGCGTCCTGATATTTAAAATTGCCTCCACTATTGATTAATAACTTAGCGATCTCAGTCAATGTCTTATCATACACGGCGGCATTTTGTAGACCTGCCTGGCGCAGAAGTTCTAAGTTTTCACGCGATGCGTTATCCAGCGTTGGATCGGCGCCGTATAGTTCAGGCTGTATTCTGTAGTATTTAGAATTTTTTACCGTTGAGGCAATTTGTTGCAGATAATACGCGGTCATCTGCGGCCCCCCCTCAAGCGCGATATCAATAGCCGGTTTTGCCCAGCCAAAGGGACCCCAGTCCTTAACTTCGGAATAGGAATACCCCTGCAATTTCTTGCCGGTTCCCAGTGAGACAATAATCATATCCTTAATGCCAGCGACATTACTGAATTTAATCGCTTCGGAATAGGCACAGAGCGCGGGGTCGTTTGCTACCACACCGCCATCAACCAGGACAAATTTTTCGGGAACAGGGGGCAATGAATAAATACGCGCTGCTTCGAAATAGGTGGGAGCCGCAGAGGTACCCCGTAAAGCGTCCCTGACCAGAAAGTCCCGATTTTTGGCGAGGGCTGAATGTTGTTTGAAAATGACAGGAAGACGACTGCTCACGTCATAAGAAACAAAGCAGGTTGGTCTTAATAATTCACTGAGTTTTGTTTCACCGAATGCCATTTTTAATACTCGCTCCAGCTCCTTTGCAGAATATTTCTCATCGGTAGCGCCACCCAGTGAACTGATTGTTTTCCAGACACCGACATCAAAAATTTCATCCCCATCCTGAAGGTAGAAATTGACGGCTTCCTGAGCGGAGAACTTTGGTTTTCCTTTTGTGTCAGGGCAAACATAAGCAGAACACAGAATGGCCCCGGTACTGGTACCGGCAACCAGATCGAAGTAATCCGCAATTCTGGCGGCAGGATTTTCTGATATATCCTGCAATTTCTTCTCCAGTGCCACAAGTAGCATACCCGGCAGGATGCCCCTGATCCCGCCGCCATCAATAGACAGTATTCTCATTGCCATTTTTACTTCCTCCCAGAATATGAAACGGGATTATGGATTGGGTTATTTCTACTATTGCATGCATTTAAATATAGGCCGGATTTCTGCTGCGTTTGCTTCATGCGACAGGGTGATCTGGCAGATTGATATCCGCTTGCTACTGTACTTTTTTGCCTGTAAATGGCTTAATAGCGACCTTGTAGTCTCTCATTTCATTCACAGTTAACAGGTCTGTTATTGATGAATAATCTCCATCGACTCGCCTTTTTAAGTCAGCGTCTGTCTGCTGTGATGATCGCCGGTTTCCCAACGGGCCGTAGCTCAACTCTTACAACATGGACAGACAGCAATGCAACGTCGACAATTTCTCAAAAATAGCGTTCTCCTTTCCGCCGCCGGTTTAGTCGGGCCTACGGTTCTTAGCCAGACGGTACATGCCGCGGAGCCAACAGTCGCGCCTGTCGCGCGTCGACGCTTTGTCTTATCACAAACGTATAAACTCAACCCTGCTGAGGGATCGCGCGGTGTGGTGAAACTCTGGATCCCGCTACCTGTAGATACCGCGTTTCAACAAATGACAGCCCTTGCCTTTAGCGGGAACTATCATCAGGCGTATGTCACCACCAACAATGCCTATGGCGCGAAGACGCTGTTCGCCACCTGGCCAGACTCCCAGAGCGAATTGTTGATTAACGTTGATATCGACATTGAAACCGCCGACTGGGAGCCGTTGAAGCAGGATGCGCTAAAAACCTGGCAAGTACCGGAGCAGATTATTTATCCGCTGGATGTAAAACCCTACTTGTTACCGACGGCACATACGCCTGTTGATGGGCTGGTTCTGGAAACCGCGCGCAAAATTACCGGTAATGAGCAAGATCCGCTGAAAAAAGCGCGTCTCATTTACGACTGGGTGAGTAGCCATATGGAACGAGATAATGACGTTATTGGCTGCGGTACCGGTGATGTGGCGGAGATCTTAAAAAGCGGCAAGCTCAAGGGAAAATGTATCGATATGAGCTCCGTTTTTGTTGCTTTGGCACGGGCCAGCGGTATTCCGGCGCGTGAACTGTTTGGCATCCGTCTGGGCAAAGCCAATAAGCTCGAGCGCTACTCGACAAGCGCCTTTGGCAAGGCCGATAGCGCAGGCGTTGCCGATGTCAGCGGTGGACAGCACTGTCGCGCCGAATTCTATCTGGCAGGCTACGGTTGGTTACCGTGCGATCCCGCTGACGTGACCAAAATGCGTCTGACTGAGAAAAAATCGCATCAGGACGCCGATGTCCAGGCCGTCAACGCTTACCTGTTTGGTAACTGGGAAATGAACTGGGTAGGATTCAACTACGGACGTGATTTCGAGTTGTATCCGGCGACAGAGCAGGGCGCCATGAACAACTTTGGTTATCCTTACGCAGAAGTCGATGGCGACCCGATCAATTTCTACGATCCTAAAGTGTTCTCCTACCGCTATGTCGCCACAGAACAACGCTAAAGGCGCGGGACTGACCCTGCTGACGGCCGCGGCGGCTGCCGTTACTGCCGGCTTATGCTGCGTTGGGCCGCTGTTATATCTGTTATTTGGTATTTCAGCGGCGAGCTTTGCTGTTTTAACCCGGTTTGAGGTTTTACGAATTCCTTTGATGCTGCTGTCATTGGGATTATTACTGCGTGTTTTCTGGCGACTCTATTTTTCCAAACGGTTGTGGTGTTCTGGCTGGCTAACCCTGAAACAAGCGCGCGTTCTCTACTGGTGTGCGCTGGCGTTGATTTTGCCGGTGTTATTTTACCCAACGCTGGTTGCCTGGTTTTATGAGGTGTTTGAATGAAGATTTTCACGTTAGTTGCAGGCTTATTATTGCCGTTGTGGGTTCAGGCGGCCAATCAAAAAGTGGTGCTGGATATACAAAATATGACCTGCTCGTTATGCGTAATTTCGGTCAATCAGGCATTACGCGAAACCGATGGCGTCATTAAGGCGAAATCCTCACTCAAGACAAGGCAGGCAGAAGCGATCGTGCCTGAAGGTTTTCCTACCGAGACTTTGCTTAAAGCGGTAGCAAAAACCGGGTATAGCGCGACGCTTAACCGTATTGAGCAACAATAACCACCTACGGGTGGTTTTGTTCTGTTTTCCCGGTATGATGCCCGGCGGCCTGGTGTTCTCTTTTGTGCGTTAACTACCGGAATTCCCCTCGTTTCCTGTTAACCTGAACTGGCGGCAGTTGTAAGCCGCCCACGCCCATTTGTATCTGTTATCCCTCCAGCCATGTAGGATGATTACAGGCGAGAATTTTTGACTAAGGAAAAGCGTTATGAAAACGGGACCATTAAACGAGAGCGAACTGGAATGGCTGGATGATGTACTGACTAAGTACAATACGGACAAGGCTATTCTGGATGTGTCAGAACTGGATGGTTTGCTGACGGCGGTGCTGAGTTCACCGTATGAAATTGAACCGGAGCAGTGGCTGGTCGCAATTTGGGGTGGTGCGCAGTATGTCCCTCGCTGGTCCTCCGAAAAAGAAATGACGCGCTTCATGAACCTGGCGTTTCAGCACATGGCGGATACGGCCGATCGTCTGGATGAATACCCTGAGCAGTTTGAGCCGCTGTTTGGTCTGCGTGAAATTGACGAGCATGAACTGACCATCGTAGAAGAGTGGTGCTTTGGTTATATGCGCGGCGTCGCGTTGTCGGACTGGTCCGCATTACCGGATACGTTGAAACCGGCGCTCGAGGCTATTGCGCTGCATGGCACAGAAGAAAACTTCGCGGTGGTTGAGAAACTGACGCCAGAAGAGTTTGAAGAAAGCGTGGACGCTATCCGTCTGGCGGCGTTGGATCTGCATGCCTGGTGGATGGCGCATCCGCAGGAAACGCCGGTGAAGGTGCCGGTAAAAGTGGATGCCAAGGTAGGACGTAACGACCCGTGCCCGTGCGGCAGTGGGAAAAAATACAAGCAGTGCTGTCTGCATTAACAGAAAGGGGCGTAAAGCCCCTTTTGTTTAACCCACTTCAGGCAGTAACCCTGCTGCAATGGAAAACTGTACCGCGATCACCATAATGCCGCACATAAACACCAACGCCAGCGCCGGTGCGCCACCCGCCACGCGGTAGTTAGCCTGCGGGTTATGTTTTCTGCTTTGCCATGCCAGCATGGCGGGGATCAGTAGCGCCAGTACCGCGAGGGCAACGCCCGCATATCCCAGCGCCATCACGAAACCACGTGGATAGAACAGCGCGAATGCCAGCGGCGGCAGGAACGTCACCACGCCGGTTTGCATCCTTCCTGCTACGGTATTTCGGCGCTGGAAAAGGTCTGCCAGATAGTCAAACAGCCCCAGCGCGACACCGAGGAAAGAGGTCGCCAGTGCGAGATCGGCAAACAAATGTACCGCCAGTTCAACGTGCGGCGATGCCACGACTTCACGTAATGCCTGTAGCAATCCGTTTAAACCAGCGTGGTTGGCTAACAGCCCCATGAACGTGGACGAGTTAATGCTGCCCAGCGTTGCCAGTTGCCAGAAAATATAGGCGATCAGAGGAATGGCGCTACCGGTAATAAATACCCAGCGTAGTTTACGGATGTTACCGTTCATATAGCTGACGATACTCGGAACGCTGCCGTGAAAACCGAACGACGTGAAGATAACCGGGATCGCGGACAGCGCCAGCCCTTGCTGAAGCGGCAGCGTAAGCAGATTCACTTTATGGATATGCGGCATTAACAGGGCCAGCATCGCCACCAGGAAAATTATCTTGGCACTGAACAACAGACGGTTGAACAGATCGACCAGCGACGTCCCAACGCAAACCACACCACCGGCAACAAAGGTGAACAGCAGTACACCTGTTGATGGCGAGATAGCTGTCCCGGTCCAGTCGCTGATGCTGGAGGCCAGCAGTTCACCTGCGCCACTGATATACGCCGCCGTCAGCGCGTACATTAAAAACATCATGCTAAAACCCGTTACCCATTGTCCGTAACGGCCAAGATAACGTTTCGCCAGGGTACCCAGCCCGGTGTCAGCCGGTACGTGTTGATACACTTCAAGCAGCAACAGCGCGGTGTAGCACATTAACGCCCACAGACTGACTAACAATACCAGCGTGACGCTAAACCCCACGCCTGCCGCAGCCAGCGGCATTGCCAACATACCGGCACCAATCGTGGTTCCCGCCACGATAAAAATACTACCCAGGGTTCTGTTTTTCACGCTTTCCTCTGTCCCAGAGATAATCAACGGTTATATCTGCGGCGCAGGTTAAGGCAAAACATTATTTTCGTCAAATCACCGTTACAATGCATGTACATTAATCTTTACGATTATTGGGTGATTTTAAGATGTATGGGAAATGACATTTATCTGCTGGTAAACCTGTGTTAGCGCAAAGCAGCGCCCTGCGGTTCACATTAGGCTATGCCCTTTATTGAGGAGGTAGTATGGAATCTATTCACGGGCATGAAGTGCTCAACATGATGATTGAATCTGGCGAGCAGTATTCAAATGCCAGTCTTGAAGCGGCGATTACGGCTCGTTTTGGCGAGCGGGCACGTTTTCACACCTGTTCTGCGCAAGGAATGACGGCGGCTGAGCTGGTGGCATTTTTAGCGGCGAAGGGGAAGTTTATTGCAAAAGAAGACGGCTTCTCTACGCACGAAAGCAAGATCTGCCGCCATTAAGATTATCGAATAACGGTGGCATCTCACCACCGTTATCCAACAGAATTAATTCTGCGTATCGAGCGTAGCCAGCTCTTTGTCGATGAAATAAAGACCTTCACCGCTTTTTCCTGCCAGCGATAGCTTATCAATAACAGATTTAAATAATTTCTCTTCTTCATGCTGCTCGGCAACATACCACTGCAGGAAATTAAACGTCGGATAATCCTGGTGGGTCATTGCCGCGTGAGCCAGTTCATTAATTTTCCGGGTGATCAGCTGTTCGTGTTCGTAAGTGACACGGAACAGTTCGTCCAGAGAAGCATATTCAGCGAAGGGGGAAAAGACGGTATTAATACGCGGTAAGCTACCGGTGTCAGTCAGGTAGTCGAACAGACGCTGCATATGCGTCATCTCTTCCTGGGCGTGACGGCGCAGAAACGCGGCAGCACCTTCGAAGCTGTGATAGCTGCACCACGCGCTCATCTGTTGGTAGAGCAGAGATGAATATAATTCAAGATTCATTTGCTCATTCAGTTGGTCGATCATTTCTGTTTTCAGCATGGTTCTGCTCCACAAACGTTATTATATATTACGTGGCGCCACTATAATTTGTTATTTAATTATTTGCAAAAGGTAAAATAATAAATTTATTTATTAAAAATACGAATGGGAATAAAACGCATTAACGCTATTGAGCGGAGGATATAAATACCGAAGTAACAAATGACCAGCAAAAAAATGCTGGTCGAAAATATTAGTAATTGAATGAGGACGCTGGAGATACCGCGACGCCGTGACACTGCCAGGCGAGCGTAATTTTGGTGTTCAAACACAAAGAACCGGCATATACGCTACAGGTTGACACTGGCTGCCCAAACGCAACGGCGCTGGCATAACCCATACGCTGGCACTCTTTGGTGGCGGTTCCCTGGGTTACGTAGTCATCGGTTCGTGCCGTTTGCAACAGGGCCTGGTTGTAAGTCAGGCGAACCACGCCGGTGATGGCGCTGGCTTCGCTCACCTGCGCCTGTTTAGTAATAGTGCATCCTGTCAGCACGAGCGGCAAAAGGGCAATGATAAAGGTCTTCATGAGATCGCTCTGAAAGTTCGGAGATAGTCTATCATGGCATGCCTTTCGACGTATCAATGGCTTGAATAGCCTGAAGATCACCTGCGATTAATCGCAACGACGTTACTTTCTTGAGGCCATTCTGAGCTGCTGAGGGAAAAATGTGAGCCCTTCATTACTTTATAAAACAAAATTTCATTAAATTTGAAAGTGGGTTTGCAAAATAGTAATGTGGCCTGAATGTTATGACTTCAGCAGTCCACGCTACGCATTCAGGAGATGACAGAATGAAAATTGCATTGATGATGGAAAACAGCCAGGCAAGCAAAAACGCCATCATTCATAACGAGCTTAAAGCCGTTGCGGATGAGAAAGGTTTTCCCGTTTATAACGTCGGCATGAGCGATGAAAATGACCATCATCTGACCTACATTCATTTAGGGATTATGGCCAGCATCCTGCTGAATTCCAGAGCCGTGGATTTTGTGGTCACCGGCTGTGGTACGGGTCAGGGCGCAATGATGTCACTGAATATCCATCCGGGAGTCGTATGCGGCTACTGCCTCGATCCGGCGGACGCATTCTTGTTTTCTCAGATCAACAATGGGAATGCGCTTTCTCTGGCCTTCGCCAAAGGCTTTGGCTGGGGCGCCGAGCTCAATGTGCGCTATATGTTTGAAAAAGCGTTTACTGGACGTACCGGGGAAGGTTATCCACCGGAACGTAAAGAGCCGCAGGTGCGTAACGCCGGTATTCTGAATCAGGTGAAAGCGGCAGTGGTAAAAGAGAATTATCTGGATACGCTGCGCGCTATCGCTCCTGAACTGGTGAAAACCGCCGTCTCGGGTCCACGCTTCCAGCAGTGCTTCTTTGAAAACTGCCAGGACAAGTCGATCGAAGCGTTTGTGCGCGAGATTATTGGCTAAATCCTGCTGGCCCGGCGGTGTTCTCCCGCCGGGCTATCTGTTCTTATCTGACACCGCACTTCCGGCATCACGGGTAAGCCGCAGCGTATCCACCATACCGACCAGACAAATTATGGCGATAGCCACAAAGGCCAGGCGGAAGCTGATCCCCGGAATATTGCCCAGCGCCAGCCATTCACTGACTTCAGCGCCGATACGGATCCCAATAGCGGCTAATGAAATTCCCAGTCCCACTGCTAACTGTGTTGCCGTACTGAACAGGGTATTGGCGTAGCTCATTTGCGACGCGGGGACGTCCGCAAACGCAAGCGTACTGACGCCGGTAAACTGGATTGAACGGAACACACCGCCCAGATACAGCACCAGCAAAATAACCCATACGGGCGTTTGCGGCGTTATCAATGCACAGGCCAGCAGCGCCAGGACGTTAAGGGCCCCGTTGATCAACAGCAATTTCTTAAAGCCCAGCCAGCGTATCAACGGCGTGGTGGCAGGTTTTATCGTCAGATTGCCTACAAACACCGCCAGCACCAGCGAACCTGCGTGAAAAGCGTTCATGCCAAAACCTACCTGGAACATTAACGGCAGCAGAAATGGTACGGCGCTGATAGAGGCGCGAAACAGCGATCCGCCATACATCGTGACGCGAAAAGTCGGGACGCTCATGGCATCAAGACGAATCATCGGCCAGGCGGCGCGGCGAAAATGGCGTAGGGCAAACAGGAAAGTCGCTATTCCCAGCGTGAGAAGTCCGGCAGTTAGCCAACCCTGCGGCTGCTGGGTTCCCAGCAACTCCATGGCATACACCAGACTTACCATGGCAACAGAGGTCGCGACAAACCCCGCTATATCAAACGGACGGTGCTCGTCGTCATGAATATCCGGAATAAAACGTAGCGCCAGCGCTATCGCCAGTATTCCCAATGGGACGTTAATGAAGAAGATCCACCGCCAGTTGGCATAGCTGGTGATGAATCCGCCAAGCGGAGGACCGATGATGGGCGCGACTAACGCGGGCCAGGTCAGAGTCGCAATGGCGGTGATTAACTGATGTTTAGGCGTGGTGCGTAATACCGCAAGGCGGCCAACAGGAACCATTAATGCGCCGCCCACGCCCTGTAAGATTCGCATGGCGACAAAGCTTTCAAGACTGGTGGACAAACCGCATAAGACCGAGGCGAGGGTAAATATCGCCAGTGCGAGGGTAAACACTTTTCTGGCGCCAAAGCGGTCCGCAATCCAGCCGCTGGCGGGGATAAGTACGGCGAGGGTGATCAGGTAGGCGCTAATACCAATATTCAGGTCAACCGCCTGTACGCCAAAGCTTTTGGCCATGTCGGGCAGGGCGGTAGCGATCACCGTACCGTCAATAAACTCCATAAAGAAAGCGCCGGCTACAAGTAATGCCGCCGGGGAGAGACCGCGTTTATTCTCAACTGCTAAATGTTCACTCATGTTGTGCTTGCCATCTCAAAAGAAACTGACCGGGTCTGTTTTTTTATTTTCAGCGTATCCGTTATGCGTACGCCGCTACCGTTTCGATCGCTGAATGGGTACTATGACGACCTTTCTATAAGGAGCTCATTATGTCCCAAACACTGAATGCCGATCAGGAACTGCTCTCGGACGTTGTTGCCTGTCAGCTGGTTATCAAACAAATTCTGGATGTCATTGATGTTATCGCCCCGGTAGAAGTCCGGGAGAAAATGTCCAGCCAACTGAAAAGCATCGACTTTTCAAGTCACCCTGCAGGTGCCGATCCGGTTACTATGCGCGCAATACAAAAAGCAGTTGCCTTGATCGAGTTGAAATTCACGCCGCAGAATGAGTCTCACTAAAATAAACCGTTGTTTCAGGTTTTAGAAAGGTTTTTTGTGCCTTTGAGAATGAGAGGCGCGAGCGTAGCGATCATTGAGCGCTAGCCGGATAAGATGCGTGGCATGACTATCCGGCTAGCGTTATGAAAATTGAAGATTAGTGATGTTGGTAGTTTACGACGTTCAGCAGATGTTTATCGGTTTGCGCCATGCACAGTCCCGCGCGTTTCGCGCTGCGGACTTCATCAAGAATGGTTTGTAACAGTACGCCATCCTGCTGCTGCTCTTTTTCCAGATCGTGGAGAAAATCAACGGTTGGCTCATCGTTCAATGCTTCAGCTTCATTGGTTAAGCGTGAAAGCTTACTCGAACGCTGTTGGTACTCATCCAGTGTTTTCTGAAACAGTTCTTCAAGGGAAGTCAGTTCATCACCCGGAACATCGATGGCCTTGACGATGGGGTTAGCCCCGGCGCTTTTCATAAAATTAAACATACGCATCATTTGAGTTACGTTACCCTGCGCCTGCGTGCGTAGAAACGTTGCGGTACCTGTCAGGCTATGTTCGTAGCACCATTCGCTAAGGTGCAGGTAAAGATTCGATGCGTAGAACTCAAGATTCATTTGCGTGTTGAGTTTATGAACAATTCCAACTGCAGCCATATCAATATCCTTATTTCCAGAAAGGAGAATGTACGTTACTAACGTCAGTGCAACGGGCTGTCGCCGCACTTCACATCTACGTACAATTAAAACTGTTAGCAGAATAAATCCGTTCCGCCGGTCCTTTAGTGATCACGGATTATATCCGCTTCCGATCGAGATTCAGCATAGCGCGTGATCTGACATAAGAAAATCCTTAAATCTGCATATTTATGTTTTTTTACATATTGTCATAGCAATATTCTTAATGGCTGCATTTCGTCATATAGGGTGCGTGAATGTAATTGATTGATATTTAAGTATTTAAATCAATATTCTGAAAATGAAATGTTGTTTCATATCACAAAATTAAATTTAACAATACGCTATTGTCTTGACCTCGCTGATTATGAAGTCCCGGCTGGTAGCGATTTCACGATTGGGTAAGGTAAATGAAAACTATCTGGTAGTTAATATTTTGCGCCAGATCATTTTTGCTGAAATTAATAAATTTAACGACCTGTACGATTCGGCATTTATTGTTTGGTGAATGTGGGGAAATCGAGGAGTTACCTATGAAAAAGGTTGCGGTGCTGCTGGCGCCTGGTTTTGAAGAGGCGGAAGCGATTGTTACCATTGATATTCTGCGTCGCCTGAATATCGAAGTCGAAACGCTGGCCTGCGCGGAGTCGCGTGCGGTGGTGAGCTATCATGACGTACCGATGGTGACCGACAGTACGTTGGCTGCGCGTCAGGCCCATCTCTACGATGCCGTCGTGTTGCCTGGGGGGCCGCAAGGTAGCGTTAATCTTGCCGCCAGCGAGGCAGTCATCCAGTTTGTCACCTGCCATGATGAGGCGGGAAAACTGATTTGTCCTGTGTGCTCTGCGGCCGCGCGCGTACTGGGCGGCAACGGTCTGCTAAAGGGGCGTCGCTACGTGTGCTCGGGAGATTTATGGCAAAACGTCACGGATGGCGAATATATCGATGCGCCCGTTGTTGAGGATGGCAATCTTATTAGCGGCAAAGGATTAGGGCATATTTTTGATTTTGCGTTTACGCTTTCGGCGCGTCTGTTGGGAGATGATATTCCGGTTCGCGATCACGCCGACCACATTTACTACCCATGGTAAACATTGTTTTCCCGAATGCTTCAGCATTCGGGGACAAGGATTTGCTGACTGATGTTATGGACTAATCTGCTATTTCTCTTTTTCTTCGTCGTCAAAATCGCGTTTTTTTATGTCATTTCTCGCTGAATTTATGTACGCAATTACTGTAATTCTGTGGTGTGATGCCGCTCTCTTATGGAGAATCAATTTCCCGCTAAAAATACTCTCAGCACTGGCATTGATCTTATCAATAAAAGGTAATGCCTTGTTTTACGTCCGAATTACAAAAAATCGTCTGATTTTACCCTACATAAAAGAACGTTAAAGCTGGAGTTGACCATGCACAAATTCACTAAAGCGCTGGCGGCCATCGGCCTGGCTGCCATTATGTCACAATCCGCTATCGCTGAGTCCATGAAGCTCGGTTTCCTGGTCAAACAACCGGAAGAACCGTGGTTCCAGACTGAATGGAAATTTGCCGATAAAGCCGGTAAAGACCTTGGTTTTGAGGTGATAAAAATCGCCGTCCCGGATGGTGAGAAAACCCTTAACGCGATTGACAGCCTGGCTGCAAGCGGTGCGAAAGGGTTTGTGATTTGTACGCCGGATCCCAAACTCGGGCCTGCCATTATGGCGAAGGCGCGCGGTTACGATATGAAAGTCATTGCTGTCGATGACCAGTTTGCCAACGCGAAAGGGAAACCGATGGACACCGTGCCGCTGGTCATGATGGCGGCAACAAAAATTGGTGAACGCCAGGGTCAGGAGCTGTACAAGGAGATGCAAAAGCGCGGGTGGGATGTGAAATCCACCGCGGTAATGGCCATTACCGCGAACGAACTGGATACCGCGCGCCGCCGCACTTCAGGCTCAATGGAAGCGCTTAAAGCTGCGGGCTTCCCGGAAAAACAGATCTACCAGGTTCCAACCAAATCGAATGATATCCCTGGCGCATTCGACGCCGCCAACTCCATGCTTGTTCAGCATCCTGAAGTCAAACATTGGCTGATCGTGGGGATGAACGACAACACTGTGCTGGGCGGCGTACGTGCGACCGAAGGGCAAGGCTTTAAAGCGCCGAACGTGATCGGTATCGGTATTAACGGCGTTGACGCGGTGAGTGAACTCTCTAAAGGCGAAGCGACCGGGTTCTACGGTTCATTACTGCCAAGCCCGGACGTTCACGGCTATAAATCAAGCCAAATGCTCTACAACTGGGTAACGAAAGGTGCAGAGCCACCGATGTTTACTGAAGTGACGGATGTGGTGCTGATTACCCGCGATAACTTCAAAGAAGAACTGGCGAAGAAAGGTTTAGGCGGTAAGTAACATAAATGCCGGATGCGTCGCCAAAGCGTCTGATCCGGCCTACGAATTACGTACTCAGTAGGCCGGATAAGGCAAAGCCGCCATCCGGTATAAAGATCTGAATCACGGAGACGTTATGCAACAGTCTACCCCGTATCTCTCATTTCGCGGCATTGGCAAAACGTTCCCCGGCGTTAAAGCGCTTACGGATATCAGTTTCGATTGCTATGCCGGTCAGGTGCATGCGCTGATGGGCGAAAATGGCGCCGGAAAATCAACACTCTTAAAAATTCTCAGTGGTAACTATGCGCCAACGACGGGATCCCTGGCGATCCGCGGACAAGAAGTTTCGTTTGCGGATACCACAGCCGCGTTGAACGCCGGTGTCGCCATTATTTACCAGGAACTGCATCTCGTCCCGGAAATGACCGTTGCCGAAAATATCTATTTAGGGCAACTGCCGCATAAAGGCGGCATTGTGAATCGGTCGCTGCTGAACTATGAAGCGGGGCTACAGCTTAAGCATCTGGGCATGGATATCGATCCCGACACGCCACTGAAATACCTCTCCATTGGTCAATGGCAGATGGTAGAGATTGCAAAAGCGTTGGCGCGTAACGCCAAAATTATCGCCTTTGATGAACCGACCAGTTCCCTGTCGGCACGCGAGATTGAGAATTTGTTTCGCGTTATCCGTGAGCTGCGCAACGAAGGGCGCATCATTCTGTATGTCTCGCACCGTATGGAGGAGATTTTTGCCCTTAGCGATGCCATTACCGTATTTAAAGATGGGCACTACGTTAAAACGTTTACGGACATGCAGCAGGTCGATCACGATGCGCTGGTGCAAGCGATGGTAGGGCGTGACCTTGGTGATATTTATGGCTGGAAATCCAGGCCTTATGGCGCAGAGCGCCTGCGTTTGCATGAAGTCAAAGCCCCTGGCGTGCGCACGCCGATCAGTTTATCGGTGCGTAGCGGTGAAATCGTCGGACTGTTTGGGCTGGTGGGCGCTGGACGTAGCGAATTAATGAAAGGATTGTTTGGCGGCACGCGTATCACCGCAGGCCAGGTGTTTATTGATGAACAGCCAATTGATATCCGCAAACCGAGCCACGCCATTGAAGCGGGGATGATGCTGTGCCCGGAGGATCGCAAAGCTGAAGGGATTATTCCGGTTCATTCGGTGCGTAACAACATCAACATTAGCGCGCGTCGTAAACATGTATTGGGGGGATGCGTGATCAATAACGGCTGGGAAGAAACCAATGCCGATCACCATATTCGTTCGCTCAACATCAAAACACCGGGGGCGGAGCAACTGATCATGAACCTCTCTGGCGGTAATCAACAGAAGGCTATTCTTGGCAGGTGGTTATCGGAAGAGATGAAAGTGATTTTGCTGGATGAACCTACCCGCGGCATTGATGTGGGCGCCAAGCATGAAATTTATAACGTGATTTATGCCCTTGCGGCGCGCGGCGTGGCCGTGCTGTTTGCATCCAGTGACCTGCCAGAAGTTCTCGGTGTCGCCGATCGTATCGTGGTGATGAGAGAAGGCGAGATTGCCGGGGAGTTACTTCATGAACAGGCGGATGAACGCCAGGCGTTGAGCCTTGCAATGCCTAAAGTCAGCCAGGCTGTGGCCTGAATAAGGAGAGTATGATGTCTTCCGTTTCTACATCGGGTTCAGGTGCTGCGAAATCGGCGCTAAATCTTGGCCGCATTTGGGATCAATACGGGATGCTGGTGGTGTTCGCGGCATTGTTCCTGGTTTGTGCCATCTTCGTGCCAAACTTTGCCACCTTCATCAACATGAAGGGGCTGGGACTGGCGGTATCGATGTCGGGTATGGTCGCATGTGGGATGCTCTTTTGCCTGGCATCCGGTGACTTCGACCTGTCCGTTGCATCCGTCATTGCCTGTGCGGGGGTCACTACTGCCGTGGTCATCAACATGACCGAGAGCCTGTGGATTGGCGTCGCTGCCGGGCTGTTGCTGGGGATTTTATGCGGTCTGGTGAATGGGTTTGTGATTGCACGGTTAAAAATCAATGCCCTGATCACCACTCTGGCGACGATGCAGATTGTCCGCGGTCTGGCCTACATTATCTCTGACGGTAAGGCGGTCGGGATTGAAGATGAGCGTTTCTTCACCCTTGGCTATGCTAACTGGTTCGGGCTGCCGGCACCTATCTGGATAACGATCGTTTGTTTCATCGTATTTGGCTTACTGTTGAATAAAACCACGTTTGGTCGTAACACGCTGGCTATTGGAGGGAATGAAGAGGCTGCGCGCCTGGCCGGGGTTCCGGTTGTTCGCACCAAGATTATTATCTTTATTCTTTCCGGTCTGGTATCCGCAATTGCCGGCATTATCCTCGCATCGCGCATGACCAGCGGTCAGCCAATGACCTCAATCGGTTATGAGCTGATCGTGATTTCTGCATGTGTATTAGGGGGCGTTTCGCTGAAAGGCGGCATCGGAAAAATCTCATATGTGGTCGCCGGGGTATTGATTCTGGGGACGGTTGAGAACGCGATGAACCTGCTGAATATCTCTCCTTTTGCACAGTACGTCGTACGTGGTCTCATCCTGCTGGCGGCGGTAATCTTCGACCGTTACAAGCAAAAAGCGAAGCGTACCATTTAATGATTTAAGCCCTAAGCTACCCGGCTGGCGATTGTTTTTCCAAATGGCGAGCATGGTCACACTGTCTATACTTATATCCGTCATACATCATCTATACGGCGCGATCCGCGCGGCGTACAAACCATGATGAGGAGGATAACCGGGTGACAGCATCACTGACATTACCCCCTGAACAATCTGCAAACTGTGCTTATTTTTTTGATCTCGATGGGACACTGGCTGAGATCAAGCCCTATCCTGACCAGGTCGTTGTCCCTAAGACAATCCTGCAATTATTACATCAGTTGGCGACGCATAACGCGGGTGCGCTGGCATTGATTTCAGGGCGCTCGATGGCTGAGCTTGACGGCCTCACCACTCCCTTTCGTTTTCCGCTTGCCGGAGTGCATGGGGCAGAACGCCGTGACATCAATGGTCAAACCCATATAGTGCGCCTGCCCGCGGGTATTGAACGTGAAGCCGGCGCGCTGTTACAGACGGCGTTGTCGAAACTGCCTGGCACGACGCTGGAAGCAAAAGGTATGGCTTTCGCGCTGCACTATCGTCAGGCGCCAGAGCATGAAGCAGCGCTGGTAACGCTGGCGGAATGCATCACGCATACATGGCCGCAGCTTGCATTGCAGCATGGAAAATGTGTCGTTGAAATAAAACCGAAAGGTACGAATAAAGGCGATGCAATTGCTGCATTTATGCAGGAAGCGCCTTTTGCCGGACGGATCCCCGTATTTTTCGGTGATGATCTAACGGATGAAACCGGCTTTGAGGTAGTTAACCGCGCAGGCGGTATTTCAGTGAAGGTGGGGAGCGGGGCGACGCTGGCGACATGGCGTCTGGATGGCGTCAGCGATGTCTGGCGTTGGCTGGAGCAAATTAACTCTTCGCAGCAACAATCGAATACAACAAACAACAGAAGAGGTGACTATGGGTCGTTTAGTCGTAGTATCTAATCGTATCGCCTCGCCAGATGACAAAGGGAGCGCAGGTGGGCTCGCGGTCGGTGTGTTGGGCGCGTTAAAAACTGCTGGTGGATTGTGGTTTGGCTGGAGTGGCGATATCGGTAATGAGGATAAACCGTTAAAAAAGGTCACTCGTGGCAATATTACCTGGGCCTCGTTTAATTTGAGCGAGCAGGATTATGAAGAGTATTACTGTCAGTTTTCGAATGCCGTTTTATGGCCTGCATTCCACTACCGGTTGGATTTAGTTCAGTTTCAGCGCCCGGCCTGGGAGGGGTATCAGCGGGTTAATGCCTTGCTGGTAGATAAACTGCTGCCGCTGCTGAGCGAAGATGACATTATTTGGGTTCATGATTACCACCTGTTACCGTTTGCCTACGAGTTGCGTAAACGCGGCGTGAATAATCGCATCGGTTTTTTCCTGCATATCCCTTTTCCGACGCCGGAAATTTTTAACGCGCTCCCTCCACACCAGGCTCTGCTTGAGCAGATGTGTGATTTTGATTTACTGGGTTTCCAGACCGAAAACGATCGCCAGGCTTTTCTGGACTGCCTGGCTGCCCAGACTCAGGTAACTACCCACAGCGATAAGCGCCACAAAGCATGGGATAAAGCGTTTTGCACAGAAGTGTATCCAATCGGCATCGAGCCGGAGGAAATCGCACGCCAGGCTTCAGGTCCTCTGCCGCCAAAAATGGCGCAGTTAAAGGCAGAGCTTAAGAATGTGAAGAATATATTCTCCGTTGAGCGTCTGGATTACTCCAAAGGCTTGCCAGAGCGCTTCCAGGCCTATGAGGCGCTGCTGGAGCATTACCCGCAGCACCATGGCAAAATTCGCTATACGCAGATAGCGCCAACCTCGCGCGGAGAGGTGCAGGCCTACCAGGACATTCGCCATCAACTGGAGACAGAGGCCGGGCGGATTAACGGTAAATATGGGCAGTTGGGCTGGACGCCGCTTTACTATCTGAACCAGTATTTTGACCGCAAATTGCTGATGAAAATATTCCGCTATTCTGACGTAGGGTTAGTGACGCCATTGCGCGATGGTATGAACCTGGTGGCGAAAGAGTATGTGGCTGCACAGGATCCGGCCAACCCCGGCGTTCTGGTGTTATCGCAATTTGCCGGGGCGGCGAATGAGTTAACTTCTGCGCTTATTGTGAATCCTTATGACCGGGATGAAGTGGCTGGCGCACTTAACCAGGCGCTGACAATGTCGCTTGCTGAACGTATCTCTCGTCATGCTGAAATGCTTGAGACTATCATTAAAAACGATATCGACAACTGGCAGGCGAGATTTATATGCGATCTAAGAAAAGTTACGTCGCGTCAGAGTAAGCGCCAGTTGTCAGACAGTGTGCCTTCCTGTTCGAAACTGGCGTAACGACCTGAAGACGGTATTAATCTCCAGCCAGAGGAACCAGCAGAACATCCACCTGGCTGGCGCCGACCACGCTTTTTGCTGAGCACGAAGCGCGCGAAAAGAAGCTCTGGTTATGGTTGCCGTAAATGACCAGATCGACTGCGTGTTTACGGCAAACGTCGAGAATATGTTCATTCAGTGCCCCATAGGTAATAAAAGTATGCTCGATGGGGTACTGGGCTTCTTTGCTGAGTTTATCGATAAAATCCTGGGTCTCCTCTTGCATGAGTTCACGCAGGTCTTCCAGCATGGGGGCGGCAAACTGGTTATACATTTCAGGGTCTGAAACCAATGTGATCAGGCTAATACGGGCGTTGACAGGGCGAGCGATAGAAACTGCCTTGGCTAACAATTGCTGGCTTTCAGGGGTGGCGGCAACCGCCACCAGAATGTGCGCATAGCTCATAACTCGCTCCTTTTTTTCAAGAATTATGAGAGAACTTTTCTGCTTTACTCAGCTTACTCCATACTGCAACGTTTCTCCCCAGGATAGTGTGAATCCCATCATTATTATTCATTAATTATTCTTATAAATAGAATAATCGCTTCATATAAATTGCAAATAGGTTCTGGTCACTTAAGTAAAACTCGCTGCCAATGAAAACAATGTGTTAATAAAAAATAAACAAATATTAACATTTGGCGGGTTATCACTGCGCGGTATTAATTAATCACCCTTAATATTTAAGTTGTTGTTTATAAACAATTTAATTGAAAAGTCGTTTTACATAAAATATGTGATCCAGCTCGCTATTTCATGGTGTGATATTAACGTTTGTGAACAAAATACTATTCGCTTTTATTGCAAGAATATTCGTACGCCAGGAATCGAAAAGATGAATGTCGGTTTAAAAAATAGGCAAAGTAAAAGCTGCGCTGATGGATTTATGTTAAGTGTTTAGCTGATTTATGTGATCTGCGTCACATATTCTTTAAATTCGCAGCACGGTTCCGTTGTATGTGTAACTGGCGGCGGGTAGAGTTGCGTCGAATTAGGAAAAATCTTAGACAATTGTAAGAATTGATGTGAGCTTGTAAGAAGTGCGCATTCTTCAAAAGGGCTGATTTACACAACGTGTATGTGTCGTCACGCTGCTATGTATTTGACCTTTTGCTTTTTTTACCGGGACTTCCCGGCGACATCACGGGGTGCGGTTTCACCGCATGAAAATAATGTTGGTTATTATGGATGCAAATAATGCATACATCCGAGTTGCTGAAACACATTTATGACATCAATTTGTCATATTTATTGCTTGCACAACGTTTGATCGTTCAGGACAAAGCATCTGCGATGTTTCGCCTTGGTATCAGCGAAGAGATGGCGGACACGTTGGCAACATTAACTCTTCCTCAAATGGTCAAACTGGCTGAAACAAACCAACTGGTGTGTCACTTCCGTTTCGACGATCACCAGACTGTTACTCGCCTGACGCAAGACTCCCGCGTTGACGATCTCCAGCAAATTCATACCGGCATCATGCTTTCTACGCGACTGTTAAGCGACATCGATGATGCCGCGCGCAAGAAAAGGGCTTGATGATGAGCGAAAAAAGCATTGTTCAGGAAGCGCGTGATATCCAGTTGGCAATGGAATTAATCACATTGGGCGCCCGTTTGCAAATGCTGGAAAGCGAAACGCAATTAAGTCGTGGTCGTCTTATCAAGCTGTACAAAGAATTACGCGGCAGTCCTCCGCCAAAAGGGATGCTTCCTTTCTCCACCGATTGGTTTATGACGTGGGAACAAAATATCCATGCCTCGATGTTTTGCAATGCATGGCAATTCCTGCTCAAAACAGGGTTGTGTAGCGGTGTGGATGCCGTAATTAAAGCGTATCGTTTATATCTTGAGCAGTGTCCGCAGCAGGAAGATGGTCCACTGCTGGCGTTAACTCGCGCATGGACGCTGGTACGTTTTGTCGACAGCGGATTGCTGGAATTGTCCACATGCAACTGCTGCGGCGGGAACTTTATCACCCACGCACACCAACCCGCAGGCAGCTTTGCCTGCAGTTTATGCCAGCCGCCATCACGGGCCGTAAAAAGACGTAAACTTTCCCAGAATGCTGCCGATATTATTCCACAACTGCTGGATGAACAGATCGAACAGGCTGTTTAACTGATACGGTGTGGATAAACACTCCAGCAGCGGTAAGCGATTACCGCTGCTTTTTTTTGTCCTGACCTCAAGTTAACTTCCCGACTGCGCATCCTGTCATAGTCAATTGCGAAAGGATGATGTCGTGCTTATCTTATTAGGTTACCTGGTTGTTATTGGTACAGTTTTCGGCGGTTACATGATGACCGGCGGACACCTTGGGGCACTCTATCAACCGGCTGAGCTGGTGATTATCGGTGGCGCAGGTATTGGGGCATTCATCGTCGGCAATAACGGAAAAGCCATTAAGGGAACGATGAAAGCGATCCCGATGCTTTTCCGTCGTTCGAAATACACCAAAGCGATGTATATGGATCTGCTGGCGCTGCTATATCGCCTGATGGCCAAGTCACGTCAGCAGGGCATGTTCTCGCTCGAACGTGACATCGAAAACCCTAAAGAGAGTGAAATCTTCGCCAGCTATCCACGCATTCTTGCAGATGCCGTGATGCTTGATTTTATTGTCGATTATCTGCGACTGATCATCAGCGGCAACATGAATACGTTTGAGATTGAAGCGCTGATGGACGAAGAAATTGAGACTCATGAGAGCGAAGCCGAAGTTCCGGCTAATAGCCTGGCGATGGTTGGCGACTCGCTACCAGCATTCGGGATTGTGGCGGCGGTCATGGGCGTTGTCCATGCGCTGGCTTCCGCCGATCGTCCGGCGGCTGAACTGGGTTCGCTGATTGCGCATGCGATGGTGGGGACATTCCTCGGTATTTTACTGGCCTATGGCTTTATTTCTCCACTTGCCAGCGTCCTGCGTCAGAAAAGCGCTGAAACCACCAAGATGATGCAGTGCGTGAAGATAACGCTGCTCTCCAACCTGAATGGTTACGCCCCGCCGATTGCCGTCGAATTTGGTCGTAAGACATTGTATTCCAGCGAACGTCCTTCGTTTATCGAACTGGAAGAGCATGTTCGTGCGGTGAGAAATCCAGCTGCGCAGCAGACGACCGAGGACGCATGAAAAATCAGGCCCATCCCATTATCGTCGTAAAGCGACGTAAACATAAAGGTCACGGTGGTGGGGCGCATGGTTCGTGGAAAATCGCCTACGCCGATTTTATGACCGCGATGATGGCCTTCTTTCTGGTGATGTGGCTCATTTCCATCTCCAGCCCTAAAGAATTGATCCAGATTGCCGAATATTTCCGTACTCCACTGGCTACCGCGGTGACAGGCGGCAATCGTATTTCGAATAGCCAAAGCCCCATCCCTGGTGGAGGGGATGATTACACCCAGCAGCAGGGAGAAGTGCACAAGCAGCCGAATATTGATGATTTGAGAAAACGCATGGAGCAAAGCCGTTTAAGCAAACTTCGCGGCGATCTCGATCAATTGATTGAATCGGACCCTAAACTGCGTGCGCTGCGCCCGCATTTGAAAATTGATTTAGTTCAGGAAGGGCTGCGTATTCAGATTATCGACAGTCAGAACCGACCAATGTTTAAGACCGGAAGTGCTGAAGTTGAGCCGTATATGCGCGATATCCTGCGGGCTATTGCGCCAGTGCTCAACGGCATCCCTAACCGAATCAGTCTTTCCGGACATACAGACGATTACCCTTACGCCAACGGTGAGAAAGGGTACAGCAACTGGGAACTGTCTGCCGATCGCGCTAATGCGTCGCGCCGCGAGCTGGTTAGCGGCGGTCTGGATGATGGAAAAGTATTACGGGTGGTAGGCATGGCCGCCACGATGCGTCTGAGCGATCGCGGTCCTGAGGACGCCATCAACCGCCGTATTAGCCTGCTGGTTCTCAATAAGCAGGCAGAAGAGGCCATTTTGCATGAAAACGCTGAAAGCCAGAATGAGCCGGTAAGTGTCTTACAACAGCCAGCGGAACTTCCGCCGGCAAGCGTTCCCACATCGCCACCAGCCAATCCGAGGTGATAGCGTGAGCATGGATATTAGCGATTTTTATCAGACTTTTTTTGATGAAGCCGACGAACTGTTGGCCGACATGGAGCAACACCTGCTCGATTTGGTTCCTGAAGCCCCGGATTCCGAACAGCTGAATGCCATTTTTCGTGCCGCTCACTCGATAAAAGGCGGGGCGGGCACCTTCGGCTTTACCATTTTGCAGGAAACGACCCATCTGATGGAAAACCTGCTGGATGAAGCACGGCGTGGCGAGATGCAGCTTAATGCCGACATTATCAACCTGTTTTTGGAAACGAAAGATATTATGCAGGAACAGCTCGACGCCTATAAAAACTCAGAAGAGCCGGATGCCGCCAGCTTTGAGTACATTTGTAATGCGTTACGACAGTTAGCGCTTGAAGCAAAAGGTGAAACCTCAGCCGCGCTCGTCAATACCGCAAAGCTGAGCGTTGTTGACGGGGCGGCGATGCAGGAAGAAACCGTTGCCAATTCCGCTCCGGCCAGTAAAGAGGTCAAGAAACGGATTATTCTCTCGCGCCTGAAATCCAGTGAAGTCGATCTGCTGGAAGAGGAGCTAGGAAATCTGGCGACCTTAACCGACGTGGTGAAAGGAAGCGATACGCTGTCTGCAACGCTGGATGGCAACCTTGCGGAAGATGACATTATTGCGGTGCTTTGCTTCGTAATTGAAGCGGATCAGATTGAATTCGAAACCGTCAGCGCAGCGCCCGTGGCGGTTGATGCGAAAGCGGAAACTGAAGCGGTAGCCGTAGTCGCGACGCCGCAGCCGGTTGCCGTCGCGCCTGCGGTTAAAACCGCCGCCAGTGAAGCGCCACACGCCCGCGCGGAACGTGATAAGCCTGCCCGCGCCAGTGAATCAACCAGCATCCGCGTAGCGGTTGAGAAGGTTGATCAGCTCATTAACCTGGTCGGTGAACTGGTTATCACCCAGTCAATGCTGGCCCAGCGTTCTAATGAACTGGATCCGGTCAATCACGGCGATCTCATCACCAGCATGGGGCAGTTACAACGTAACGCCCGTGATTTGCAAGAGTCGGTGATGTCGATTCGTATGATGCCGATGGAGTACGTGTTCAGCCGTTTCCCACGCCTGGTCCGCGACCTGGCGGGTAAATTGGGTAAACAGGTTGAGCTGACGCAGGTGGGGAGTTCAACAGAACTCGATAAAAGCCTGATTGAACGCATCATCGATCCATTGACGCACCTGGTGCGTAACAGTCTGGACCACGGTATTGAACTGCCGGAAAAACGTCTCGAAGCCGGGAAAAGCCCCATCGGCAATCTGACGCTTTCCGCCGAACACCAGGGCGGGAATATTTGTATTGAAGTGACCGATGATGGCGCTGGTCTGAACCGCGAACGAATCCTCGCCAAAGCCATCTCCCAGGGGATGCCGATCCACGAAAACATGAGCGATGACGAAGTCGGTATGCTGATTTTCGCCCCGGGCTTCTCGACGGCTGAACAGGTGACGGATGTCTCTGGTCGCGGTGTGGGGATGGACGTGGTGAAGCGAAATATCCAGGAGATGGGCGGCCATGTTGAGATCCAATCGAAGCAAGGACAGGGGACGACCATCCGAATTTTGCTGCCGCTGACCTTGGCGATCCTTGACGGGATGTCCGTACGCGTGGCGGACGAAGTCTTTATTCTGCCGCTGAATGCCGTGATGGAGTCACTGCAACCGCGCGAAGAAGATCTCCATCCGCTGGCCGGAGGAGAGCGCGTTCTGGAAGTGCGTGGCGAATATTTGCCGCTGGTTGAATTGTGGAAAGTCTTCGAAGTTGAAGGCGCAAAAACCGAAGCAACGCAGGGCATCGTGGTGATTTTACAAAGCGCAGGTCGTCGCTATGCGCTGCTTGTCGATCAGTTAATTGGCCAACACCAGGTGGTGGTCAAAAACCTGGAAAGCAACTACCGCAAAGTGCCAGGTATTTCTGCTGCAACGATTCTCGGCGACGGTAGCGTCGCGTTGATTGTTGATGTGTCTGCATTGCAGGGGTTAAACCGCGAACAACGTGTGGCGATCACAGCCGCCTGATTGAGTAAGAAAGGGAATAATATGACCGGTATGAGTAATGTAACTAAACTGGCCGGCGAACCGTCAGGTCAGGAATTCCTCGTGTTTACGCTGGGGGATGAAGAGTACGGTATCGATATCCTGAAAGTGCAGGAAATTCGTGGTTACGATCAGGTAACCCGCATTGCTAACACGCCAGCGTTTATCAAAGGCGTTACAAACCTGCGCGGTGTGATTGTGCCGATTGTTGATCTGCGCGTGAAGTTTAGCCAGAGCGATGTGGATTACAACGAAAACACCGTGGTGATTGTACTGAATCTGGGGCAACGGGTGGTTGGGATTGTGGTTGACGGCGTATCTGACGTGCTGTCGCTGACAACCGATCAAATCCGACCGGCACCGGAATTCGCGGTTACGCTGTCAACGGAATATCTGACGGGTCTGGGCGCGCTGGGAGAGAGGATGCTGATTCTGGTCAATATTGAGAAACTGCTGAACAGCGAAGAGATGGCGTTGTTAGATATTGCCGCTGCTCATATGGCGTAAATAAGTAAACATATTATCCAGCCTACAATAATTGCTATTGTAGGCCGGATAAGCGTAGCGCATCCGACACCTTTCCTTCTTACGCTTCTCGTTCAACCAGTTCCGGTTCTTCTTCCAGTAAACCTTCATCCTGTGCCAGCATCGCCGTTGCAATCCCGTTACCTAATACGTTGATCGCTGAGCGCCCCATATCGAGGAAATGGTCGATACCCATCAGTAACAAAATTCCTGCAACCGGAATATTAAAGCTTGGAATGGTTGCCGCCAGCACCACCAGCGCAGAACGCGGTACACCGGCAATCCCTTTGGACGCCAGCATCAGGGTCAACATCAGGACGGTGATTTCTGCAAAGGAGAGATGGATATTGTAGGCCTGTGCGATAAACATAGATGCAAATGAGCAGTAGACCATAGAACCCACCAGGTTAAACGAATAACCGATAGGCAGTACAAATGACACGATATTAGGCGAGCAGCCAAATTTGGTTAATTGCTCCAGCGTTTTCGGATAAGCGGCTTCGGAACTGCTGGTGGTGAAGGCGACCAGCACCGGGTCTTTCAGCATGCTGACCAGACGGAACACCTCTTTTTTCAGCATCACATAACCCACGGCCAGCAGGACCAGACAGGTCAGCAAAATGGCCACATAATAACCGCCAATGAACGACGCGTAGTTGAGCAGGATCCCCAGGCCCTGGGTGGAGATAACGGAAGATATTGCGGCAAAAATAGCCAGCGGCGCAACATACATCACGTAACCGGTCACCTTCAGCATAATGTGGGAGACGACATCCAGCGCGGCAACCAGCGGGGCGTTAAATTTTTCGCCGAGCGAAGCACCACCGATGCCGAAGAACATCGAGAACACGACGATTTGCAGAATCTCATTGTTGGCCATCGCCTCAGCGATGCTGGTGGGAATGGTATGCGTCAGAAAACCTTTCAGGCTCATACCGCCTACGGCCAGGCCGGTATCGGTGGCTTCCAGCGGGATCGCCAGGTTCAGGCCGCTGCCGGGTTGTTCGAGGGAGACCACAAACAGACCGACCAGAATAGACAGAATAGAAGAGCTGATAAACCAGATCATCGCTTTGCCACCCACGCGCCCGATGGTTGAGGTTTCGCCCAGGCGCATAATACCCACGGTCAGGGTGCTGAAGACTAAAGGCGCAATCACCATCTTAATCAGGCGCAAAAAGATGTCGGTGAGAAGCGTAATATTATCGGCCCAGGCGGTAACAACGCCGGGCGAGGCATAAGAGTGGATCCCTGCACCCGACAGGATCCCCGCCAGCATGAAGATCACAATAAACAACGTGAGTTTGTTTGCATTTGCCACTAAAAAGCCCTCAGTAAGGATTTAACATTTATTGTTCGGTTACTCATTTTTTATACTTATTAAGTGGTAACGAAATATTCATCATATAAATTGGATTAAAGCGTAATCGGATACAACTTTTTTTAATTTTTTATTCATTTTGTTGTGGTATTTACGAAGAGAATATGTGATCTGAATCACGAAAAAGTGCATGATTGTTCTCATCTGACCTTAAGAACAGGCAAATATGAATGTTATTTACATGATAATTATGATGTTTTTATGTGAATGACTTGTGGTGGCTGTTCAACTGCTGCTCAGTGGTTCTGCCTGACTGTATTTCCCTCCCGTATTTCCCTTTCGCAAACGTAAAGTTATCTCAGCGAGTGCCGATAACGTTGATAACTCGTTTTCAGGAAGGTGCCTTATGTTTAACCGTATCCGCGTTGTCACAATGCTGATGATGGTGCTGGGGGTTTTCGCACTGCTACAGCTTGTTTCCGGTGGTTTGTTGTTTTCTTCATTGCAGCAGAATCAGCAAAGTTTTGTTATTTCTAACGATCTTCGACAGCAGCAAAGCGAACTCACCTCGACATGGGATCTGATGCTGCAAACACGTATTAATTTAAGCCGTTCTTCCGCGCGTATGATGATGGATGCGTCCAATCAGCAAAGCAGCGCGAAAAACGATCTGCTAAAGAATGCGAAAGCATCGCTGGAGCAGGCAGAAACGCATTACGCAAAATTTAAAAACATCACGCCGTTGCCGGAGATGGCAGAAGCCAGCGGTAACGTTGATGAGAAGTATCAGCAGTACCATGCGGCCTTATCAGAACTGGTCCAGTTTCTGGAAAACGGCAATATGGATGCCTATTTCGCGCAACCTACTCAGGGAATGCAAAACGCGCTCGGCGAGGCGTTGGGCAAGTATGCCAGCGTTAGCGAGAAGCTTTACGTTCAGGCGTTCGATCAAAGCGCGCGTGATTACCACTTCGCCCAATGGCAGCTCGGCATTCTGGCCGTGGTGCTGGTGCTGATTCTGGTGGTGGTGTGGTACGGCATCCGTCATACCTTGCTCAACCCTCTGGCGCGCGTTATTGCTCATATCCGTGAGATCGCCAGCGGTAATTTAACCGCGACGTTGACGGTCCACGGACGTAACGAAATTGGTGAGCTGGCCAGTACGGTTGACCATATGCAGCGTTCACTGACGGAAACCGTCACCCTGGTACGTGAAGGTTCTGATGCGATTTATTCCGGTACCAGCGAAATCGCCAGTGGTAACACCGATCTTTCATCCCGTACTGAGCAACAGGCATCTGCGCTGGAAGAGACCGCCGCCAGCATGGAACAACTGACCGCAACCGTGAAGCAAAACGCGGATAACGCGCGTCAGGCTTCTCAATTGGCGAAAAGCGCCTCTGATACCGCACAACATGGCGGCAAAGTGGTTGATCGCGTGGTGAACACCATGCATGAAATTGCCGATAGCTCGAAGAAAATTGCCGACATCATCAGCGTCATCGATGGCATTGCTTTCCAGACCAATATTCTCGCACTGAATGCGGCGGTTGAAGCGGCGCGTGCCGGTGAGCAAGGGCGTGGTTTTGCTGTGGTCGCAGGCGAAGTGCGTAATCTGGCGAGCCGTAGTGCGCAGGCGGCGAAAGAGATCAAAGCATTGATTGAAGACTCTGTTTCCCGAGTGGATACCGGTTCTGTCCTGGTAGAGAGCGCCGGGGAAACCATGAATGACATCGTCAATGCGGTGACGCGGGTGACCGACATTATGGGGGAAATCGCCTCCGCTTCAGACGAACAGAGCCGCGGGATAGATCAGGTTGCGCTCGCAGTATCTGAAATGGATCGTGTGACGCAACAGAACGCCTCGCTGGTTCAGGAATCGGCCGCCGCAGCGGCAGCGCTCGAAGAACAGGCCAGTCGCTTAACCCAGTCGGTGTCGATTTTCCGTCTCGCGTCACGCCCGACGTCGGCTAAACCCCGTGATACGCGGTTACTTGCGGCGGCGACTGCGACTGCATCATCTCCGCGCCAGAATAGTGAACAAGATACGAATTGGGAAACATTTTGACTGGTAGTTGAACCGCGGCCTGCGCCGCCCGATGGGAGCGTTGATGTTTAATCGTATTCGAATTTCGACCACGCTGTTTTTGATTTTAATCCTCTGCGGTGTTTTGCAGATTGGCAGTAATGGCTTGTCCTTCTGGGCATTTCGGGACGGTTTTCAAAACCTGAATCAGGTCGAACGGAGTAACCAACAACGCGCTGCGCTGGCCCAAACCCGCGCTGTGTTATTACAGGCCAGTACGGCCCTTAATAAGGCAGGAACGCTGACTGCACTGAGCTATCCGCCAGAGGATATCAAAGCCTTGATGACGCTTGCGCGCGATAGCCTGGCGCAGTCAGAGTCAATGTTTAAACGCTTTATGGCGACGTCGGATACCACAGAACAAGAGAAGGCGCTGATTGGCGCGACGGAGAAAAGCTTTAGCCAATGGCACAGCGATCTGGTTCATCAGGCAACCTGGCTTGAGAACAACCAATTGTCAGATTTTCTGACCGCGCCGGTGCAGGCTTCGCAAGCTGCTTTTGATGCGAATGTTAATGCGTGGCAGAGCAGCATTGACCGCGTGTTGCAAACAGCAGGGGATCTCAGCCAGCGAAATTATCATATGTCGGGGGTGATTTTCGCCGTCATGGTGGTACTGGCGGTGCTGTTAACCAGTGCGGCGTTGTACTGGTCGCGCAAGATGATTGTCCAGCCGCTGGCGATTATCGGCAGCCATTTCGACAGCATTGCCGCAGGTAACCTGGCACGGCCGGTAGCAGTTTATGGTCGCAATGAGATCTCGGCCATTTTTGCCAGTCTGAAGAAGATGCAGCAGGCGCTGCGTGAAACAGTGAGTGAAGTTCGCCAGGGTAGCTCAGCCATGCACAGTGGCATTTCAGAGATCGCGATGGGCAATAACGATTTGTCTTCACGAACTGAACAGCAGGCGGCTGCACTGGCGCAAACGGCCGCCAGTATGGAACAACTCACTGCCACCGTTGGGCAGAATGCGGATAACGCGCGCCAGGCTTCAGGAATTGCTAAAAGTGCGGCAGACACAGCCCATAAAGGCGGCGAACAGACGTCGCGGGTCGCCAGTACTATGCATGAGATTTCCGCCAGCTCGCAGAAAATTGGCGACATTATCGGGGTGATTGACAGCATTGCCTTTCAGACCAATATCCTGGCGCTGAATGCCGCTGTAGAGGCTGCACGAGCGGGGGAACAGGGGCGCGGTTTTGCCGTTGTTGCTGGAGAAGTGCGCAATCTGGCCAGCCGGAGCGCACAGGCAGCAAAGGAAATTAAGGGACTGATTGAGGAATCTGTCACCCGGGTTCATCAGGGATCGCAGTTGGTCGATATGGCCGCGCGCACGATGACAGAAATTGTCAGCTCTGTGACCCGGGTGAACGACATCATGGGGGAGATTGCCTCGGCGTCTGATGAACAGCGCAGAGGTATTGAACAGGTGGCGCAGGCCGTCAGCCAGATGGACTCCGTGACGCAGCAAAACGCCGGGCTGGTGGAAGAAGCCGCATCCGCCACCGGACAACTCGCCACGCAGGCCGATCATCTTTCTGCCTGTGTCGCATTTTTTAAGCTTGAAGAGCAAAACGTAGCAAAACAAGAGTTGGCGCAACCGCAGGTTGTGCCCGTTGTATCCTGAATGTGATTGAGAAGGCGCTATGACATCATCTCTGCCCTCCGGGCAAACGTCATTATTGTTACAGATGACACAGCGCCTCGCGCTGTCTGACGCGCATTTTCGTCGGATATGTCAATTAATCTACCAGCGTGCGGGGATCGTACTGGCCGACCATAAGCGGGACATGGTTTATAACCGCCTGGTCCGCCGTCTGCGAACCCTGGGTCTGGATGACTTTGGTCGCTATCTCAGCATGCTGGAAGCTAACCAGAACAGTGCTGAGTGGCAGGCTTTTATTAATTCTCTGACCACCAACCTGACCGCGTTTTTTCGCGAAGGGCATCATTTTCCGGTGCTGTCGGATCATGCTCGTCGGCGTAGCGGTGAATACCGCGTCTGGAGCGCGGCGGCGTCAACCGGAGAAGAGCCGTACAGCATCGCCATTACGCTCGCCGATACCTTAGGTATGGCGCCGGGCCGCTGGCGTGTTTTTGCCAGCGACATTGATACCGAAGTGCTGGAAAAGGCGAGAAGCGGTATTTACCGCCTTGATGAGCTAAAGACGCTGTCACCCCAGCAGTTGCAGCGTTATTTCATGCGCGGCACCGGACCGCATGAAGGGCTGGTACGCGTCCGGCAGGAACTGGCGGGGCATGTTGAATTTTCCAGCGTGAATTTACTGGATAAGCAGTACAACGTGCCTGGGCCCTTCGATGCCATATTTTGCCGTAACGTAATGATCTACTTCGATAAAACGACGCAACAGGACATATTGCACCGTTTTGTTCCACTTCTTAAACCAGATGGGCTGCTGTTCGCAGGTCATTCAGAAAACTTTAGCAACCTCGTGCGCGAGTTTAGCCTGCGTGGACAGACCGTGTATGCGCATGCGCCAGGTAAGGATAAAGCATGAGTAAAATCAGGGTGTTGTCGGTTGATGATTCTGCATTGATGCGTCAAATCATGACCGAAATTATTAACAGCCACAGTGATATGGAAATGGTGGCGACGGCACCAGATCCGTTGGTCGCCCGGGATTTAATCAAAAAATACAATCCCGACGTACTGACGCTGGATGTGGAGATGCCGCGCATGGACGGTCTCGACTTTCTTGAGAAGTTGATGCGTCTGCGTCCGATGCCGGTCGTCATGGTCTCTTCTCTGACCGGTAAAGGTTCAGAGGTCACGTTGCGGGCGCTGGAGTTGGGGGCGATTGATTTTGTCACTAAACCGCAGTTGGGGATCCGTGAAGGGATGCTGGCCTACAGCGAAATGATCGCGGAGAAGATCCGCACTGCGTCGCGGGCAAAACTGGCGGCTCATAAACCCATGGCAGCACCAACGACCTTGAAAGCAGGGCCATTACTCAGTTCGGAAAAATTGCTGGTGATTGGCGCCTCAACCGGAGGAACAGAGGCAATTCGCCATGTACTCCAGCCATTGCCGCTTTCAAGTCCAGGTATTCTTATCACCCAGCATATGCCGCCAGGATTTACCCGCTCGTTCGCCGAACGTCTGAACAAACTGTGTCAGATCACGGTGAAAGAAGCCGAAGACGGGGAACGCGTTCTCCCGGGGCATGCGTATATTGCGCCCGGTGACAAACATATGGAGCTGGCGCGTAGCGGCGCGAACTACCAAATCAAAATTCATGACGGCCCGCCGGTTAACCGGCACCGGCCTTCAGTGGATGTGCTGTTCCATTCGGTGGCAAAACATGCGGGGCGTAATGCGGTGGGAGTGATCCTGACCGGCATGGGCAACGACGGCGCCGCCGGAATGTTAGCGATGAACCAGGCTGGCGCCTGGACCATTGCGCAAAATGAAGCAAGTTGTGTGGTGTTCGGCATGCCGCGCGAGGCCATCAATATGGGTGGCGTAAGCGAAGTGGTCGATCTTAGCCAGGTAAGCCAGCAAATGCTGGCGAAAATCAGTGCCGGACAGGCAATACGTATTTGAATCAGGAGTCTATTTTTTATGGCGGATAAAGAGCTTAAGTTTTTGGTTGTGGATGACTTTTCCACCATGCGTCGCATCGTGCGTAACCTGCTCAAAGAGCTGGGGTTCAACAATGTTGAAGAGGCGGAAGACGGCGTGGATGCGCTGAATAAGCTGCAGACTGGGGGATTCGGTTTTGTCATTTCCGACTGGAACATGCCGAATATGGACGGCCTGGAACTGCTGAAAACCATTCGTGCAGATGGCGGAATGTCTTCCCTGCCAGTGCTGATGGTCACGGCAGAAGCGAAGAAAGAAAACATTATTGCGGCAGCACAGGCAGGCGCCAGTGGTTATGTCGTTAAACCGTTTACGGCGGCGACGCTGGAAGAAAAACTCAATAAGATCTTTGAGAAACTGGGCATGTGAGGGTGTGATAATGATGATGCAACCACAAATTAAACCTGCTGACGAACACTCAGCAGGGGACATCATCGCGCGCATCGGCAGTTTGACCCGAATGCTGCGCGACAGCCTGCGCGAACTGGGGCTGGATCAGGCTATTGCCGAAGCGGCGGAAGCGATTCCCGATGCCCGCGATCGTCTCGATTACGTTGTGCAAATGACTGCACAGGCGGCAGAGCGCGCGCTGAACAGCGTGGAAGCTTCGCAACCGCACCAGGACGCGATGGAAAAAGGGGCCAAAGAGCTGACAAAACGCTGGGATGAATGGTTCGAAAATCCGATCGAGCTGTCTGACGCCCGGGAACTGGTCACCGACACCCGTCAGTTTCTTGGTGACGTGCCCGGACATACCAGCTTCACCAATGCCCAGTTGCTGGACATCATGATGGCGCAGGATTTCCAGGACCTCACCGGTCAGGTCATCAAGCGTATGATGGATGTTATCCAGGAGATTGAACGTCAGCTGCTGATGGTTCTGCTGGAAAACATTCCGGAGCAGGGCGCTCGTCCAAAACGTGAAAACGAAAGCTTGCTGAACGGCCCACAGGTTGACACCTCAAAAGCCGGCGTGGTGGCAAGTCAGGATCAGGTTGACGACCTGCTGGATAGTCTCGGGTTCTGATTGTTGCGCGAGTCCCCTCAGGCCGCAGAGTAGGTCTGAGGGGAAAGTTCTCAGCGTAAATCCATTTTAACGGTCATGTTGCCTTCAAAGCTTCCTGGTTCCGGGCGGCTGGCGGTGGTAGAGACCGGCGCGGCCGTCATGTTAATTATGCCATTTCCCTGTTCATCCAGCGTAACCGGAAAGTCCACAGAACCATCCAGTACTACGTTCTGATTATTTGCATCAAACATTCTGATACCGAGATCGTTTCTGCCAATCAGTTTGGCGATGTAGGACTGACTACCCTCTACCACGCCCTGATCGGCGGTCAACGTCAGCTTAATCTTGTCGCTGTTGCTGATGGCGGGGCCGTCACAATGGTAGGCGATATCGACATCTTTCAGCGTATAGCCTTTTGGCGGTTGACCCTGGTTAACAAACTGACTGCTGATAATACTCCCCATATCAACCTCAATGGTGCTTCCAGCATTAATCGTACAACTGAGAGGGGCGGTAAGCTTACCGCTCAGCCAGATATTGGACACCAGTTGAGCATCGGTGTTGCGGCATGAACCATTTCCTGTATACAGACAGGCATAGCTTTGCACAACCAGCGTGGGGTTGATGATCTCTTCACCCAGAATCGGTTTTTTAATGTACAGATAAAAGCGAATCACGCTGAGCTTGAACTTTCGTTTGACCGTTGCGCCACCGGTCGGTCGCGTTTCGTTGTTACAGACATCTGCCGTCCCTTCCGACAGTTTTTGGTCTGCCTTTTGACTGCCCATATTGCCGATTGGGGTCGGGTACTCGGTGATTTTGATCTCACTTAACCCCATGCCATCGGGATTGTCGATAGCGTCGTTAAATCCCGAAACCTTGATATCCAGGTTCTCTGTTAAGACTCCGTATCCACTGACGCCTGCCGTCAGCGGACTACCGGCGAAGTTGTATTCATAAATCATCGATGCTGATGTGGTATTGGCGGGACATGTGCAATTGGCTTCGATCTCAGTCCCGGTACCTGGCATGTAGCTCCCCGTTAAGTATGAATAATTTGTGTTGTTTTCTGTGCTGCTGAGTTCATGCTCATATGACACTGAATAGTCAGCAGATGCTCCAAAGCAATTTGTTAATAGCGTTATCGCAGCCTGGACTGAGGCTGGCAATATAAAGAGAACCGAGGTCAATACGACCGCAAAAATGTGGCGCATATGTTATTCCTGTTTGCAAATGGCCTGAGTAGAGAGAATCCCTGCGAGATTCGCAGCGTGTTCGGGCTCAGGGAGTACCACGCTGGCATGGCATTGTTGTTCACGAGCCTTACCCCATTGAATGGTTATCGGAAAGGTCGCCGGAACCCCTGCGAGGTAGACGGTGCCGGTATCATCAACGATGCCGAGAATTGAGGCATTATCGACGGAGACCATTGCACCGAAAGGAATCACTTGTTCCCTGGCATTGGTGAGATGGAGAAGCGCCCGATAACCGATGTGCGCGACAAAGTTTGCCGCCACCGCTGCGCTACGGCTTGGAATGACGGTTGTGGCAGTTGCATCGGTATCTACATCATCCGGCAGGCTGGTGGTATCAATTCGGATGCTGTTTTTCTGATACGGCGTCAGGGAGGGGATGACAGCATTACCCTGCCAGTCGGTGCGTATACCGCGCTGATTCTGAAAGCGGATGCCTTTTGCCCCTTGAGCAGAGACTATGGCAAACTGATCGCCCAATGGTTGAGAAAAGGTGATGCCGTGAGGATGGGCGACAATCGCGCCGCTGGCACCCAGATTCAACTGTTGCGAGCGGTCCGATGAAGTGTAATAGCCGGCGTTCAAACTGGCGTATTGCGAGCGGTAGCTGCTGTACAGACTGCTGGTATCTTCGCCGTCGTGATTGCTGTGGCTTTGCTGCAGGGAATAGCTCAGACGCTGATCGTCAAGTAGCGTGCCGTTCAACCCGATATTATGGCGGGTATAGCCATGTTTGCTGCTGCTGACGTTATAGGTCGACCATGCGTTGGGCAACCAGCGGCTGAGAGGCACGCTGAGTCCAAAGGCGATCATCTGATCGTCTTGTCGATCGCTGGTTTTACTGTAGGTATAAGTCAGATGATAGCTAATCCCATTTATTGTCGTATTTACTCCGGCAGACAGGCTGCGTTCAGTTTCTGAGGTCCCCCAGTAGTCCTGCTGATAACCGTTCAGGTAGATGCTGCTGCCCAGCAATGTTTGGCTGATGCTGGCCTGAATTCGGTTGCGTTTGTTATAGCTGAACATCAGGTCATCTTCATTACCGCTGTATTTCTTATTGGCATCACTGAAGCTGTAATAGCCCTGCGTAGAATAGCGATAGCTGGCGAGCGTGAAGTTGGTGGCGGTACGCTCGATCTTGCCCGAGTAAAGCAGGCGATACGACTGACCGGAACTTGTTTGATCATTATCCAGCGTGGCTCTGGCTGCCGTGACGTCAGCCGAAAGGGCGCCCAACTCGCCCAGTGCTATACCGATCCCGGCGTTCGCAGCCTGATAATCACCAGAAGAGGTGACTCCGCCGAACAGCGTTGCGGCATTGTTCAAACCGTAGATAAAACTGGCCTGGGCGAATTCGGGTTCTTTCTCGTCGCTGCTGCTGGCCGCCCGGTAACGGGCCGCGGTGACTTCGTATTTTATCCTGCCGGGACGTAACATCACGGCGGTGCTGGAGTAAGGTTGGGTAAAATGATGCTCTGTGCCGTCGGCTTCTTTTACCGTGATATCCAGATCGCCGCTGTTGGTTGTCGAGTAGAGATCGGAAATCTCAAAAGCCCCCGGGGCAACGTTTTGCTGGTAGATCAAATAGCCATTTTGCCGAATGGAGACTTCCGCATTTGAACTGGCGATCCCGCGTACAACGGGCGCGTAGCCGCGCTGGCTGAACGGTAACATTTCGTCATCGGAGGCCAGATTTACACCTGTGTACTGAATACTGTCGAAGACATCGCCACGGGTGCTGTTTTCACCCGCGGTAAACTGGCTGCGTAGCACATCAATATCATGCTGCAGATAGGTATTAATGGCATTCCAGGCATTGATGCTTTCAGCTTTGCTCCAGGTGGAATAGTTGCGTACCCGCCACCCGCCCAGGTTAAGACCACTACGCAGATTGAGGTACTGGCTGTCAGAGGTATTATGGTTACCGTCACGGGTCTGTGAACCTGAATAACTGTAATCCGTAAACAGAACCGGTACGCCGTCATCCCACAGTGACGGGTCAATACCATCCCTGGCCGGATTCGCAATGGCGGCCTGCGGCATGCTGATATTGAGCGTCATCGTGGAAAAGTCGAGCGATGATGAGGCTTGCGGGATGTAATACCCCAGAGGGTGTGGGAGAGGTACATTCGCTGGCGCATCCGCAAGTGCTGGATAGTTCTCAATTTTAACGCCCCAGTGGCGCAGCATTTCCGGCGTGAACTGTGCCTGAAGCGTACCATCTGTGGCACTTGTATAGGTAACCGGTTCTTCACCCAGCAACGTCTTATTGAGCTGTAGCCGCGAAGGCCAGGTACCGGGCAGTTGCGCATTTTCGCGGGAGAAAAGCGACAAATCGATATCCTGTTGCGAGAGTTCGTTGCCCTCCAGTGATGAAGAGGAAAAGGAATATTCCCGTGCGAAAGCATGGCCTGAAACGACAAATGCAATGCTGAGAAGACCGCGGATTAGCAGCGACAGCCTCGAAGGAGCAAACGTAGAACGTCGCAACATTAACCCCCCTTGCTCAACGGGGCCGAGTATTGTTGCGAGGCATTTCCGTAGTCGGTAATGCAGTGCCAGGTAACCTGATCACCGTTAGCTTGCAAGGGCAGCGGGAAAGTGGCGGTGCTGAAAGGTGCCACCATATCCGCCTTCGGAAGTGAAACTGCGCCCAAGTGTAAGCTATCGAAAACCGTATAGAAGGCGTTATTATTCGTTACCTGTAACTGGTTACCTGAACGCACAAACTGTAACTTCTCGCAGCTTTGTGCCGGTGAACCCGTAATATTTTTAGGGCGCCAGAGCAGTTTGAGACGGGTTTTATAGATTAGCCGAAGAATATTTTTACTTTCATTTTCTTTGGTGGTAGCCGGAATAGTGCGCACGTTCATATAAAACAGCGATTCTTTATTCTCTGGCAGTGGCGTGCCGTTCCAGGTGATACGCAGGCTCTGCTCTTTTTGCGCGTTGAGGCGAAAAAGCGGCGGGGTAACGATAAAAGGTCCGCGCGTCTTCTCATCCCCCGTATCGGTCCACGACTGAATTAACCATGGCAGTTGCGTGTCAGTATTAGTCAGCGCCAGCGCGACCTCTTTTTTGTTAGCGTCAAAAATAATCCGTGTGCGGCCAACCTGAATTCCACTCGCCGGACAAAAACACGAGTAAAAGAGAGGAGGGAATAATGCCACCATAATAAGGATGCGCATAAAATGGACCCGTAATAGGTTAAATATTATCGATGGTATTAAGCGCCTGGAAGTATTCCAGGCGTAAAAACAGAAAGTGTTAGCGATATAAAATATTAATTGTCATGTCCGCATCAGCCGGGCCAGCGGTGACTTCTTTTGCGAACGATTTATAGCGAGCCTGAAGGTGAGCCTGAATGGTATCGGTGGACTCTGTTGATAGCGGAATATAAACTTGCCCCTCTGAACCATCGAAGGCCAACAATGTTGTTGGTGAGTTGATCGGGCTAAGTGCAATACCCACTCCGGTAGCTGCCGTCTCTCCTGCGGTCGTGATCTGACTGACGTCAAGAAGCGTATTGGACTTGGTTAATGCGGTAGGGCCATTAAAGGTTAACTGCACGGAAGTCAGACCTTCAGTCGTCACCGGACAGTCAGTCAGTTTTATATCGACATCAACCAGATCTGTTTCTGTACCTACAGTGGTAAATAATGATGTCGGCCACGTACCCAGCGGTATAGTGCTGTCCGTACCATCATCTCCATCAATGACACAACTTGGTTCAATAATTTCTCCGGTAAAATGAATCGTCCCTGCATTCATTTCTGCGGCTAATACATTAAATGAATATGCTGACAGCAGAGCAAAAAATACAGCGCTTTTCTTCATCTTCATGATTTGATAATCCCTGTAAGTGTTAATATTTTATTCCATAAAAATATGGGTGTAGCTCAACGGTAATATTATTCGGCCGCCAGTATACATGAGGTTTAATCGTTGTGGAGTAGGGTGGGGTTAAGTGGGTTATAATTAAAGCTTATGATTTTTTATTTTATTATTGAGTCTGAAGGGAATGATATATAATGTGATTATGTTAAGCATTTCTTATATTGCTTTCTTCTAAAACTTAGGCGGAATTGCTATTTTTTTATTCGATTTTGTTCTGTTAACAGAGTTATGTTCGTCTTTTTTTAATGTTTCTTAATTCAGAAATTAATAAATATTATGCTGTGAAAGCGATTTTAGCCGACGATGAGACGATATTGCGCAGGATCTATCCGCCGGGTAAACCCCGAAAAGAGCATGATTGCGCGGTTTTTTCTCGCCATTGCTTACGGACCATGCTGGCATGATAAGTCAGACGTAATGGGTAACGAGCACGTACTGTGGCAGAAGAAAGCGACGACGACAAAACAGAAGCCCCCACACCCCACCGACTTGAAAAAGCACGGGAGGAAGGGCAGATCCCCCGATCCAAGGAGCTGACTTCACTGCTTATTTTGCTGGTGGGAGTGTGCATTATCTGGATTGGTGGGGAGTCGCTGGCCCGCAGACTGGCTGGCATGCTGTCGGCTGGGCTACGGTTTGACCACAGTATGGTCAATGACCCCAATCTGATCCTCAGCCAAATCATCCTGCTGATTAAAGACGCGATGATTGCGCTGTTGCCGTTGATTACTGGCGTCGTTCTGGTGGCATTGATCTCACCCGTGATGCTTGGTGGCTTGATCTTCAGTGGTAAATCTCTGCAACCCAAGTTCTCTAAGTTGAATCCGCTGCCAGGCATTAAACGCATGTTTTCCGCGCAAACCGGTGCCGAACTACTCAAAGCGATACTGAAGTCCACGTTAGTGGGAAGCGTGGCCGGATTTTATCTCTGGCATAACTGGCCGGCGATGATGCGGCTGATGGCGGAATCACCGATTACGGCGATGGGCAATGCCCTGGATTTAGTCGGTATGTGCGCGCTGTTGGTGGTGCTGGGCGTCATTCCCATGGTCGGGTTCGACGTTTTTTTCCAGATTTATAGCCATCTGAAAAAGCTGCGCATGTCGCGTCAGGATATCCGTGACGAATTTAAGCAAAGCGAAGGTGACCCGCACGTTAAGGGCAAAATACGCCAAATACAGCGCGCGGCGGCACAGCGTCGCATGATGGCGGATGTACCGAAAGCGGACGTCATTGTGACCAACCCCACGCACTACTCGGTGGCGTTGCAGTATGACGAGAACAAAATGAGCGCGCCGAAAGTTGTTGCCAAAGGCGCGGGGCTGGTGGCGTTACGCATTCGTGAGATTGGCGCCGAGCATCGTGTCCCCACGCTAGAAGCACCACCACTGGCGCGTGCGTTATATCGTCATGCAGAGATTGGTCAGCAAATACCGGGGCAATTATATGCCGCCGTCGCCGAAGTGCTGGCATGGGTATGGCAGTTAAAACGCTGGCGTCTGGCAGGCGGCAATCCGCCACCACAACCTGAAAACCTTCCGGTGCCTGACGCACTGGATTTCCTGAACGAGAAGAATACTGATGGCTAATCTGGTCGCGATGCTGCGCCTGCCCGGCAACCTCAAATCCACGCAATGGCAAATCCTTGCCGGGCCGATCCTCATTCTGCTGATCCTGTCGATGATGGTGCTGCCGCTGCCGGCTTTCATCCTCGATCTGCTGTTCACGTTTAATATTGCGCTGTCGATCATGGTGCTGTTGGTGGCGATGTTTACACAGCGCACGCTTGAGTTTGCTGCATTCCCGACGATTTTGCTGTTCACCACATTATTGCGCCTGGCCCTGAACGTCGCGTCGACGCGTATCATTTTGATGGAAGGACATACCGGTGCGGCCGCGGCGGGGAAGGTGGTTGAAGCCTTTGGCCACTTCCTGGTGGGGGGTAACTTTGCCATCGGGATCGTGGTTTTCGTTATTCTCGTCATCATTAACTTTATGGTTATTACCAAAGGCGCCGGTCGTATCGCTGAAGTTGGCGCACGCTTCGTGCTGGATGGTATGCCCGGCAAGCAGATGGCGATTGATGCCGACTTAAATGCCGGACTGATTGGCGAAGATGAAGCCAAAAAACGCCGTTCGGAAGTGACGCAGGAAGCGGACTTCTACGGTTCGATGGATGGTGCGAGTAAATTCGTACGCGGAGATGCCATCGCCGGTATTTTGATCATGGTGATCAACGTGGTTGGCGGCCTGTTGGTCGGGGTGCTACAGCATGGTATGAGCATGGGCAGCGCCGCGGAAAGTTATACCCTGCTGACTATCGGTGACGGCCTGGTCGCGCAGATCCCCGCGCTGGTTATCTCAACGGCGGCGGGTGTTATCGTGACCCGCGTGAGTACCGACCAGGATGTAGGCGAACAGATGGTGACCCAACTGTTCAGTAATCCAAGCGTTATGCTGCTTAGTGCAGCGGTGCTGGGTTTGCTGGGCCTGGTACCTGGTATGCCAAACCTGGTATTTTTGATGTTTACCGCCGCATTACTCGGCCTGGCCTGGTGGATGCGTGGTCGCGAACTCAAAGCGCCTGCTGAACCTCAGCCGGTAAAAATGCCGGAAAATAACTCTGTGGTGGAAGCCACCTGGAACGATGTGCAACTGGAGGATTCACTGGGAATGGAGGTGGGTTATCGCCTGATCCCAATGGTGGATTTTCAGCAGGATGGCGAGCTACTGGGGCGAATTCGCAGTATTCGTAAGAAATTTGCCCAGGATATGGGCTTCCTGCCGCCGGTGGTCCACATTCGTGACAATATGGATCTGCAACCCGCCCGCTATCGCATTCTGATGAAAGGGGTGGAAATCGGCAGCGGGGACGCCTATCCCGGACGTTGGCTGGCTATTAACCCGGGGACGGCGGCAGGTTCGTTGCCGGGAGAGAAAACGGTCGATCCGGCTTTCGGTCTGGACGCTATCTGGATTGAGAGCGCATTGAAGGAACAGGCGCAGATTCAGGGCTTTACGGTGGTTGAAGCCAGTACCGTTGTCGCTACGCATCTGAATCACCTGATTGGTCAGTTTGCCGCTGAGCTGTTCGGGCGTCAGGAAGCGCAACAGCTACTGGACCGCGTCTCACAGGAGATGCCAAAACTGACCGAAGATCTGGTCCCTGGGGTTGTGACGCTGACCACACTGCACAAAGTGCTGCAGAACTTACTGGACGAAAAAGTACCGATTCGCGATATGCGCACCATTCTTGAAACGCTGGCTGAACATGCGCCGCTGCAAAACGATCCGCATGAGCTTACTGCGGTAGTCCGTGTTGCGCTGGGGCGCGCCATCACCCAGCAATGGTTCCCGGGTAATGAAGAGGTTCAGGTTATTGGTCTTGATACCCCGCTTGAACGTTTGCTGCTGCAAGCATTACAGGGCGGCGGCGGTCTGGAGCCTGGTCTGGCAGACAGGCTGCTGGCCCAAACTCAGGAAGCGCTCTCCCGTCAGGAAATGTTGGGTGCGCCGCCGGTATTGCTGGTTAATCACGCGTTGCGCCCGTTACTGGCACGCTTTTTACGCCGCAGCATACCGCAACTGGTGGTGTTATCGAACATGGAGCTTTCCGATAACCGCCATATTCGTATGACGGCGACCATTGGAGGTAAATAATGCGTAACTTACTGTGGCTGTTGCTTTTTCCTTTGGTGGCGCAGGCGGCCGGAGAAGGGGCATGGCAGGCGAGCGGAATGGGCATCACCTTAAACCACCGTGGCCAGTCAGCCTCGTCCGCACCACTGGTTCCCAGTCAGCCCGTCTCGGGTTTGATGACCCTGGTGGCGTGGCGCTATGCGCTTAATGGCCCAACCCCAGCGGGGTTACGTGTGCGTTTATGTTCTCAGTCCCGCTGTGTCGAGCTGGACGGACAAAGTGGCACCACCAACGGGTTTAATAATGTTCCCGCCATCGAACCGATGCATTTTGTCTGGGAAGTTCCCGGCGGCGGTCGTCTGATCCCCGCCTTACAAGTACAGAGCAATCAGGTAATAGTAAACTATCGTTAACGCCTTCCTTCATTAGGCCAGCAGCAGAAACTGCTGGCTGCTTCGCAATTTTAGCCCACCGCTTTGATTAAAAAGAAACGCTGTTTTATAAAATTGGTGACATACGTTGCCGGACTCTTTGTGCTGTTGCCATTTCGCGAACATCCCTGGCAGAAACAGAAAGGTTTCACTTCCTGTTAGCTTTTACTGTGACCCTGTAAGGACGCCCAATATCAACGCGAGGATTGCGGGGCCTCCCAATAATGTGCAGGGGTAACGGCAATGAAGACACGTAAAATCGGACTGGTTAACTATTTTGCCTACGGTTCGGGGGATTTTTTGGGCGCAGGCACCACGGCATTAACCGCCGCCTGGCTGCTCTATTTTTACACTACGTTTTGTGGCCTGACGCCTATCGAGGCGACCTTCATTTTTGCCACCGCCAGGGTGCTGGATGCCGTGGTTAGCCCGTTAATGGGTTTTTTAACCGATAACTTTGGTTCCACCTGGCTCGGTAAACGCTTCGGGCGACGTAAGTTTTTTATTCTGTTGGGGATCCCCTGCGTCTTTAGCTACTCGCTGATGTGGGTGGGTGACATGGGTTTCTGGTACTACCTGCTGACCTATCTGATTTTTGACGTGGTCTACACCATGATTCTGGTGCCTTATGAAACGCTGGTGCCCGAAATGACCGATGACTTCAAACAGAAAACCAAGTTTTCCGGCGCGCGTATTTCGATGGCGCAAATGTCAGCTATTCTGGCCTCGTTCTTACCCGGCGTTCTGCTGACGCTGTTTGGCAAAGATAACCCGGTGTCTTTTTTCTACGCCAGCCTGGTGTTCTCTGTGCTGTGCGCGCTGATGCTGATTTTCGTCTGGTTCTTTACCTGGGAGCGCCCACGTGCTGAGTGGACTGAAGCCGCGCTGCGAGCCGAAGAAGAGAAGAAAAAGCTGACCTTTAGCCAAAGCATGACCCGTCTGTTTGTTGAACTGAGTTCAACACTGCGCATCCGAATCTTCCGCCAGCATTTAGGAATGTATCTCGGCGGCTATATAGCGCAGGACGTTTTTAACGCCGTCTTTACTTACTATGTGGTGTTTGTGCTGATGCAGGAAGCCTCGATGGCGTCAAACCTGCTGGGAACGATGGCTATCTTCCAGTTCATTGCCGTTATCGCCATGATCCCATTGTGTATCCGCTTTGGACCCGCGCCATCATACCGGATGGTGGTTGTCCTGTTTGGCGCGAGCTCTCTCTCTTATGCGCTGCTTTACTATGCCGGGTTAAGCGATGTTTATTCTCTGTTGCTGCTGGTCTCTGCCATTGCGGGTCTGGGACGCGGCGGTATCAATTATGTCCCCTGGAATACCTACACCTATATTGCTGACGTTGACGAAGTGATTACCGGCCAGCGCCGGGAAGGGATCTTCGCCGGCATTATGACGTTAACGCGTAAGGCGTCACAGGCGGGAGCGGTGATGCTGGTTGGGATTGTCATGCAGATGTCCGGTTTTGTCTCCGGTCACAGCGTACAACCCGCGGCGGTCAGCCATACCATTTTGTTAATTCTGAGCTGCGGTACGCTAATTGTTCTGGCGCTGGGTTTCCTGGTTTCCTTGCGCTTCAAACTGAACCTGCAAACCCACAGTACCCTACGTGAAGAGACCGCAAAAATGCGGGCATCGGGACGCCCCGTGCCGGAAGGGCTCTCCGCCAAAGGCCGCGCGACCGTAGAGATGCTGTCGGGCATGCCATATGAATCACTTTGGGGCAACAACAATATTGGTTACCTGAATCGTAATAAGCCAGCAGCACCGAAACTGGAAAAGGGTGCCGCATTGAATTCGACATTGACAGAGGTGAAGTAAATGATTGTTTACCCGGTTAAACACAGCCCGTTATTGCGTCAACCAGACCATTTTATTGCCAGGGATGAATTAAAAACGTTGATCAAAAAGGTGACGCATAACCTGGTCAATATTCATGATGAGACAGGCGAATTCCTGCTGCGTCTGGACGACGGCCGCGTTATTGATACCAAAGGCTGGGCGGGATGGGAGTGGACGCACGGCGTCGGCCTGTACGGGATGTATCAGTATTATCAGCAAACCGGCGATGAAACGATGCGCGATATCATCGATAGCTGGTTTGCCGATCGCTTTGCTGAAGGTGCGACCACCAAAAACGTCAACACTATGGCGCCGTTTTTAACGCTGGCGTATCGCTATGAAGAGACGCGTAACCCCGCGTATCTGCCGTGGCTCGACAGCTGGGCTGAGTGGGCCAAGCATGATATGCCGCGTACCGAATTCGGCGGTATGCAGCACATTACGCTGGCGGAAGAGAATCATCAGCAAATGTGGGATGACACGTTGATGATGACGGTTTTGCCACTGGCGAAAATCGGCAAGTTGCTCAACCGTCCAGAATATATCGAAGAGGCAACCTATCAGTTCCTGCTGCATGTGCAGAACCTGATGGATAAAGAAACGGGGCTGTGGTTCCACGGCTGGAGCTATGAAGGGCGGCATAATTTTGCCAACGCCCGCTGGGCGCGTGGTAACAGCTGGTTAACTATCGTGATCCCGGACTTCCTCGAACTGCTCGATTTACCAGAAAACAGTGCCGTTCGCCGCTATCTGGTGCAGGTCCTGCACGCGCAAATCGCGGCGCTGGCAAGGTGCCAGGATGAAAGTGGATTGTGGCACACGCTGCTGGACGATCCGCAGTCGTATCTGGAAGCGTCAGCTACCGCCGGATTTGCGTATGGGATCCTCAAAGCAGTACGTAAACGCTATGTCGGTCAAGATTATGCCGCGGTGGCCGAAAAAGCCATCAGAGGCATTGTGCAACATATCTCACCAGAAGGTGAATTGATGCACACCTCGTTTGGTACCGGAATGGGGCACAATCTCGATTTTTACCGCAATATCCCGCGGACCTCCATGCCATATGGACAGGCCATGGCGATACTGTGCCTTACCGAATACTTGCGTAAGTATTTTTGATCTCGTTGGCAGAGGGGGCTGCCGCTAACGGACCTGATTGTTGATTCACCTCTGTTTGCGCGGCATTATCCTGCGGCGCAAACAGATGATCCATGATTTGCCGCATGACCGGCGCGGCGGTAACACCGTCGCTGCCGCCGTTTTCGAGGATTAACGCCACGGCGACTTTCGGGTTCTTATAGGGCGCAAAAGCGGTATAAAACACATGGTCGCGCAAACGGACAGGAATCATTTTCGCATTGTAGGTCTGATTTTCTTTCAGGCTGAAGACCTGCGATGTGCCACTTTTCGCCGCAATGCCGTAAGGTGCGGTGTGAAAGAACTTATACCCGGTACCGTTTGGTTCATTTGCCATGCCGAACATCGCCTGACGCACCAGCCCCCAGTAGGGTGACGACGCAGAGGCGATTTGCGACGGCGGTTCAGGAGCCTGGTATGGCGTGAGGATTTTGCCGCTTTCTTCATCGAGTAGCAGGTGAGGAGCGATGACTTTGCCGTTGTTAATCAGCGCTACCATAGCCTTTACCATCTGGATCGGCGTCGCAATCCAGTAGCCCTGGCCGATACCGACAGAAATGGTATCCCCTTGATACCATGCTTTTTTATGTACTTTCTGTTTCCATTCGCGGCTCGGGAGCAGGCCGTTATACTCTTCATCAAGATCGATACCGGTCGGTTTACCGTAACCAAACTGGCTGAGCATGCTGTTAATCCGGTCGATCCCCATCATATACGCCACCTGATAAAAGAAGGTATCGGCGGATTCTTCAATCGCTTTGGTGACGTCCAGCATACCGTGACCGGTTTTTTTCCAGTCACGATAATGTCGCTCGGTGCCGGGTAGCGTCCAGGTGGGCGCGCCGAAGAAACTGGTCTGCGGGGTGATGACGCCGTTCAGTAACGCTGACATCGCCATGTATGGTTTGACCGTGGAGGCAGGAGGGTATAACCCCTGCGTGACGCGGTTGATTAAAGGCAGGTCTTTATCCTGCAACAGCTTGTTATAGTCCTGATAGCTGATGCCTTTGACAAACGGATTGGGGTCATAGCTGGGATTGGAGACCATCGCCAGCACGGAACCATCGTGCGGATCTTCCACCAGTACTGCCGCACGCTGGCCCGCCAACAGACTCTCAATGTATTGCTGTAAATGTAAGTCCAGCGTCAGATGGATATCTTTCCCGGCAACGGGCGGCACATCCTTGATCAAGCGGACGATGCGTCCGTGGTTATCGACTTCCACCTCCTGATAACCGGTTTTTCCATGCAGTTCGTTTTCGTAATAGTGCTCAATACCCTGCTTGCCGATGTTGTGATCGGCGGCGTAGTTTTCTGCCAGACCTTTTTTATCCAGTGCTTTCAGATCGTTGTCGTTGATTTTTGAAACATAGCCAAGGACATGCGCCAGTGCGGCCCTATAGGGGTACTGGCGGTCTTCATAGCTATTGATATTGACGCCACTGAAACGAAACTGGTTAACCGAGAAGCGAGCGATTTCTACATCGGTCAGCGCATTTTTTAGCACTACCGGGCGATAACGGCTGCTGGATTTTAGCTCATGGCGGAACTGGTCAATGTCATCCGGGGTGAGGTCAACGATCGGCGTTAGCTGCCTGATTAGGGTATCCATATCGCTGATTTTATAAGGCGTAACGGAAATGTCGTACCAGGTTACGTTGCGCACCAGCGGGATGCCGTTGCGATCGTAAATCATGCCTCGCGTTGGGGCGACGGGCAGCATTTTAATGTCGTTTGCATTCGAGCGGGTGGTGTAATACTGGTGCTGACAGATTTGTAAATTGTAGAGATTGTAAATCAGGATGCCAAAACAGATAACCACAAGGCCAAAGGCCACTATCACACGCCGCTGGAAGAGTTTTTCTTCCGCCTCAAAATCTCTGAATGTCATTGACCCGTACCCGATTAATTCGCCGCCTAATGATACGGAGGCTCAAACGGGATGACAGGCAAAAAATGTTCCATATCTCTACGGAAATGTGTCATTCCTTGTGAGTTGTTACAAATTACAGTGAACGTAGCAGTTTCTCGTAGGCTGGATAAGGCGTTTACGCCGCCATCCGGCAAGGTGTTCCTTACCGCCTGATGGCGCTTCGCTTATCAGGCCTACGAGGGCGGTCATTCAGGAAAATAAAAAACCCGCGACATAGCGCGGGCCTTCACATCACTCGAGGTGATTACATACGTTCTACGGTTTCGATACCCAGCGTATCCAGACCCAGCTTCAGGGTTTTCGCCGTCAGTTGCGCCAGCTTCAGACGGCTGTTACGAATCTCTTCGTTCTCCGCGCTGAGGATAGGGCAATGCTCGTAGAAGCCGGAGAACAGACCCGCTACGTCGTACAGGTAGGCACACATCACGTGCGGCGTACCTTCACGGGCCACGACGGTGAGCGTTTCTTCAAACTGCAGCAGACGCGCAGCCAACTGGGCCTCGCGATCTTCATTGATAATGACCTGCGCATTTGCCAGCGTGCTCTCGTCGATTTCCGCTTTACGGAACACGGACAGTACGCGGGTGTAGGCATACTGCATGTACGGCGCGGTGTTGCCTTCGAACGCCAGCATATTGTCCCAGTCGAAGATGTAGTCAGTGGTACGGTTTTTGGACAAATCCGCATATTTCACCGCGCCGATACCGACCGCATTCGCCAGCTTTTCCAGCTCATCGGTAGGCATATCCGGGTTCTTCTCAGCCACCAGACGACGCGCGCGTTCCAGCGCTTCATCCAGCAGATCGGCCAGTTTAACCGTACCGCCCGCACGGGTTTTGAACGGTTTACCGTCTTTGCCCAGCATCATACCGAACATGTGGTGTTCCAGCGGCACGGAATCCGGCACATAGCCGGCTTTACGGACGATGGTCCAGGCCTGCATCAAGTGCTGATGCTGACGGGAATCGATGTAATAGAGAACGCGGTCGGCATGCAGCGTTTCGTAACGATATTTGGCGCAGGCGATGTCGGTGGTGGTGTAGAGATAGCCGCCATCTTTCTTCTGAATGATAACGCCCATCGGTTCGCCTTCCTTGTTCTTATACTCATCAAGGAATACGACGGTAGCGCCTTCGCTCTCAACGGCCAGACCTTTCGCCTTCAGATCGGCCACGATACCTGGCAGCATCGGGTTGTACAGGCTTTCCCCCATGACGTCGTCACGGGTCAGCGTGACGTTCAGGCGATCGTAAGTTAACTGGTTCTGCGACATGGTAATGTCGACCAGTTTGCGCCACATCTCACGGAAATATTCGTCGCCGCCTTGCAGTTTAACAACATAGCTACGGGCGCGTTCTGCGAAGGCTTCATCTTCGTCGTAATGCTTTTTCGCGTCACGGTAGAAACCTTCCAGGTCAGCCAGCGCCATCTCTCCGGCGTTTTCTTGCTGCTGTTTTTCCAGCCATGCGATCAGCATACCGAACTGAGTACCCCAGTCGCCAACGTGGTTAGCACGAATAACATTGTGGCCGAGGAACTCCAGCGTACGCACCGCAGCGTCACCGATGATGGTGGAACGCAGGTGACCCACGTGCATCTCTTTCGCTACGTTAGGCGCGGAGTAGTCGACAACAACGGTTTGTTTAGCCGGTTGGGTTACGCCCAGACGATCGGAGGCCAGCGCCTGCTGAACATGCTGCGCCAGAAATGCCGGATCGAGAAAAATATTGATAAAGCCCGGGCCAGCAATTTCAACCTTGCTGGCAATCCCGTTGAGATCCAGATGAGTCAGCACCTGCTCAGCCAGTTGTCGCGGCGCCATACCCAGTTTTTTAGCGACAGCCATCATGCCGTTGGCCTGATAGTCACCGAACTGTATTTTTGCTGACTGACGAACCTGCGGTTCGCAATCTGCAGGCGCGCCTGCAGCAATCATGGCCTGACTGACTTTTTCTGAGAGAAGAGCCTGAATATTCACCGGAATACCTTACATTTATGAAGCGGGATAAAATTCACCGCGCCAGTTTAAGAATTTAGGGCGGGAGTATACTGCAAATGCCCGTTGCCGTCAGCATTGCGAGTACAGTGCATTGTCGGAAATGAAAGCAACGCAATTACGTATAATTATGCATATCGCGTTTGAAAAAAACAGCGGTTGGATGGCGCAGCGCAACAGAGTAAATTAGCGGCTTTGAACATGGATATGAGCTTTTATTATGGCGAACTGGCAAACAGTTGCAGAACTGCATGATATTTCCGCAGATTTACCGCATTTCACGCAGGCGTTAACAGAACTTTCCACCCGTCTTGGTCTGGATGTCACACCGCTTGAAGCCGATCACATTTCTTTGCGTTGCCATCAAAATACTACCGCAGAGCGCTGGCGTCGTGGGTTTGAGCAGTGCGGTGAACTATTGTCAGAGAATGTCATCAATGGCAGACCCATTTGCCTGTTCAAACTTCATGAGCCGGTTTGCGTACTGCACTGGACATTTTCCATCGTAGAGCTGCCGTGGCCGGGAGAAAAGCGTTATCCACATGAAGGTTGGGAGCATATTGAGATTGTCCTGCCGGGTGATGCACAAACGCTGAATGCGCGAGCGTTGGCGCTGCTTTCCGATCAAGGCTTGAGTCAGCCGGGCATTTTCGTGAAAACCAGCTCACCGAAAGGAGAGCGTGAGCGATTACCCAATCCTACGCTGGCGGTCAGCGATGGCAGTGTGACGATAAAGTTTCACCCGTGGTCGATTGAAACCATTGTGGCAAGTGAGCGACAGGAGTAAACATGGCCTTACTGGAAGTTTGCTGTTACAGCATGGAATGCGCGCTTACGGCGCAGCAAAACGGCGCGGATCGCATTGAGCTTTGCTCGGCGCCCAAAGAAGGGGGCTTAACACCGTCACTGGGCGTATTGCGTTCGGTTCGTCAGCATGTTGCTATTCCCGTCAACCCGATTATCCGCCCGCGTGGAGGGGATTTTTGTTATACCGACGGTGAGTTCGCGGCAATGCTGGATGATATTGCGATGGTCAGAGAACTGGGATTTCCAGGGCTGGTGACCGGTATTTTAGATGTGGATGGCAATGTCGATATGCCGCGCATGGAAAAAATAATGGCGGCTGCCGGTCCGCTGAATGTCACTTTTCATCGGGCGTTTGATATGTGCGCTAACCCACTCAATGCGCTACAAAAACTCTCTCAATTGGGCATCGCCAGGGTACTGACTTCCGGGCAAAAATCAGATGCAGTGCAAGGTTTAACAAAAATAATGGAACTTATTGCGCAGGCGGGTGCTCCAATCATTATGGCCGGAGCGGGGGTTCGCGCCTCGAATTTGTCCCTGTTCCTGAATGCTGGAGTGCAGGAAGTCCATAGTTCTGCCGGAGTATGGCTGGCTTCCCCAATGCGTTATCGCAATCCGGGGTTGTCGATGTCTTCGGATACGCAGGCGGATGAGTATTCTCGCTATGCGGTTGACGGAGCGGCGGTTGCTGAAATGAAAGCAATCATGGCACGCCATCAGGCCAGCTGATTTTTACCGTTGCATCATGTCGCCCAATATGATGCTTGCTCGTACCAGGCCCCTGCAATTTCAACAGGGGCCTTTTTTTATCCTTTTATGCCTGATGGCGGCAATGCCTTATCAGGCCTACGGGAGTTGTAGGCCCGGTAAGCGTAGCGCCACCGGGCAATCCATTACGGCTTACGCGCAATCAATACCGCGCGTAATGGGGCGGGGTAGCCTTCAACCGTTTTACTGTGGTCGTTCGGGTCGAGAAAATCGGCCAGCGATTCGGTTATCATCCACTCGGTGCGGCGCTGCTCTTCGATGGTGGTGACGCAGACATCGGCGATGCGTACATCAACAAATCCGCATTTTTCCAGCCAGTTTTTTAGCGCCAACGCAGAGGGGATAAAATAGACGTTACGCATCTGCGCGTAGCGGTCACCCGGCACCAGTACGGTATTTTCATCACCCTCGACTACCAACGTTTCCAGTACCAGTTCACCCTCTTTAACCAACTGATCTTTCAACTGCCACAGGTGTTCCAGCGGGGAACGTCGATGATACAGCACACCCATGGAAAATACGGTATCAAAGGCGTTGAGCGCCGGAAGCTGTTCAATACCCAGCGGCAGCAGATGCGCGCGCTGATCGTTGCCCAGCAGTTTACGCACCGCTTCAAACTGGCACAGGAACAATTGCGTAGGATCGATGCCCACCGCCAGGTGCGCCCCCGCGCCAATCATACGCCACATGTGATATCCGCTGCCGCAGCCGACATCGAGAATGGTACGGCCGGTAAGATCCGATAAATGCGGCAGGACGCGATCCCATTTCCAGTCTGAGCGCCATTCGGTATCAATATTGACGCCGTAGAGCGAGTATGGCCCTTTACGCCATGGCATCAGGTTCCGCATCAGGGTGTCGATGCGTTTGAGCTGACCGTCGCTAAGTGGTTGCTCGCTTTCTGCGGTGACGCTATGCAGTAAGTCCAGACGATACGGCGTTAACTCTGGCAAAAACTCCACCGCATTCGACCACTGCTTAAATAAGCCATGCTGATCGCGCTGCCAGGCAGCGATTTGCGCCGGGAGTGTTTCCAGCCAGTGGGAAAGGTGATTTTTGGCAATCAACTGATAAAAGTTACCAAAATCGATCATGCGCAAACCTCAGCTTTCAGCGCCACCAGGGAACCAAAGTTGAAGCACTGGAACCACAATTCGCTGTGCTCAAAGCCTGCCTGATGCAGTCGCGCTTTGTGTGTTTCTACGGAGTCGGTCAGCATCACGTTCTCCAGCATGCTGCGCTTCTGGCTAATTTCCAGTTCGCTATAGCCATTTGCGCGTTTGAAGTCATGGTGCATGTTGAACAGCAGCTCGCCAACTTGAGCGTCTTCGAAACTGAATTTCTCCGACAGCACCAGCGCACCGCCGGGATTCAGTCCCTGATAAATCTTATCCAACAATGCCTGGCGCTCAGGTGGCTCAAGGAACTGCAGGGTAAAATTCAGCACCACCATCGAGGCGTTTTCGATAGAAATGTCGCGAATATCGCCTTCGATGACGTCAACCGGGGTTGGGGCCTTATAAGCGTCAATATGACGACGGCAGCGCTCAACCATCGCCGGGGAATTATCAATGGCAATAATTTTGCAATTCTCGTGATGAATATTGCGACGCACCGAGAGCGTCGCCGCGCCCAAAGAGCAGCCGAGATCGTAGACCTGTGTGTTGGGTTGTACGAAACGTTCGGCCAGCATGCCAATCATCGAAATGATATTGGAGTAGCCGGGAACGGAACGCTGAATCATATCCGGGAAGACTTCAGCTACCCGTTCATCAAAGGTCCAGTCACCCAGACTGGCGATAGGCGCAGAAAAAAGCGTGTCGCGGTGAGACATAACGTAAAAATCCGGGAAAAATAAAGTGGCGTATTGTGCGCTAATGCAGGGAGAAAACCAACTCCCAGGGCATATACCAAAGATTCGCCAGCACCATTAGCAACAGCGAACACCAGGTCGCGCTCATGCCTGAACGCCGCCAGCGGAAAAGCCGGTGGTGGAATCCGTAATAATGCATCAGTCGTCCGGCAATCAACATCAGTCCGCAAATATGCACCATCCACGTTTCTGCGCCGTTCATTTCCATAAATAACAGCAGCACTAACGCGACAGGAATATATTCCACCGCATTACCATGAATACGGATAGCGCTTTGCAGTTCGCTAAAACCACCGTCACCATAGGCAACGCGGTACAGCATACGCAGGCGCACGACGTCAAATGAGAACTTTATTAACAATAACGCACCCAATACGGCATAAAGCGCGCTTACCATACAAACTCCCTTTAAAATGGCTGATGGCATTGTCTATGATAGGTGGCAATTTCAGAAAAGAGAAGATTGCTGTGGAATAGACGGTGCTGATCCGATCTCTGGCAGGGCGCTACGTAAATCCGCCCATAACGTGTCTACCAGCTCCGGGGCCTGCGCGATATCCGGCGTATGTAAAAAAAGATACGGCGTCGTGGATTGTTGCCACTGCGACAGCTTGGTTAACCAAACTGCAAATAACTGCCGGTTTTGTGCCATATCATCGCTACCGATAAAACGTACCATCGGATGATTGGCTGTTACCACTGCATGAACCGGAACCTTTGGTTTCTTACGCTGAGCTTCTCGTACCGCTTCAGTATGCGGGATGGCGGCATGCACCGGGCGACTGTCTAAAATCACCCGGTTTACACCTCGCTCATGCAGGCCGCGATTCAGTTGCTGCTCGGCTTCGCCTTTGGCAAAGAAGTCCGGATGGCGAACTTCGACACCGTAGGTAAAGGATTTGGGGAGCGCGTCGAGAAACGGCCACAGAACGGACAGATCGCGTGGGGCGAAGGTGGCGGGTAATTGTAACCAGTATTGCCCGATGCGCGCCTCCAGCGGTGACATGCGCGTGAAAAATTCCTGTACCAAATCATCACAGTTACGCAACGCGGCCTGATGTGAAATGGTGGCCGGAAACTTAAAACAAAATCGAAACGCATCGGTGGTTTGTGCATGCCAGCGGGTGACAATCTCGGCTTTTGGCAACGCATACAGCGTGGTGTTGCCCTCCACGCAGTTAAAGTGCCGGGCATACTCTTCCAGGCTGGTGATCCCAAGTCGCACCCATCTCGAGTGCGACCACTGGGGTAAGCCGATATAGATCATAACGCGTGCAGGATCTCGTCCACACTGCGCACGCGCGCAATGCGTGGGAAAATGTGTGTCATGCTGCCTTGATGCTGGTCAGCACTGGCGGCGCTACAGGCATCTTCCGCAACAATCAGATTGAATCCTAGCTCCCACGCGTTTCGCGCGGTGGATTCCACGCCAATATTCGTGGAGATGCCACACAGGACGATGGTATCGATGCCCCGGCGGCGCAACTGTAGCTCGAGATCGGTACCGTAGAACGCGCCCCACTGACGTTTGGTGACTTCCAGATCGCTGGCGCATTTGCCCAGGGCTTGCGGATAATCCCACCAGTTGTCGGGTAACGCTTTGGCCGGGGCCTGGGCATCAACCGGCTGTTTCAGCGCTTCAGCATAATCATCAGACCAGCCAACGCGTACCATCACTACTGGAGAACCCTTAGCACGAAATTTTTCCGCCAACCGTGCGGCGCGGATAACCACATCGTGTGCCGTATGTGGTCCGCCAGCGAAAGGCAGGATCCCTTCCTGTAAGTCAATAACGACAAGGGCGGTTGTTGTTGCGTTCAGTTCCAGCATGGTCACTCCAGTAAAAAATAAGAATTCCGTTACACCTTAATCGCGAATCAGTGTGAAAGGGGCGACAATTTTTGTTATTTTTTGTGAGATTACGCAATGCCCGTCGAGGAAACAGGCGTACAGTCAGTACCGGACTTATCGTGCGGCAGAATTTCCAGTATAATAGCCGCCTTTTTTCATTCAGTTGTGACATTCAGCTAAAGCTGCGACTTCGTCATCTGCGAGACAGATGACAATCCGCCTGCGGCAAAGTTAAGGGATATCTCATGCGTACAGAATATTGCGGGCAGCTACGTCTGTCCCACGAGGGGCAGCAGGTGACTCTGTGTGGTTGGGTCAACCGTCGTCGTGATCTTGGTAGCCTGATCTTTATCGATATGCGCGACCGCGAAGGTATCGTGCAGGTATTTTTCGATCCGGACCGTGCGGACGCGTTAAAGCTGGCCTCCGAACTGCGTAATGAGTTCTGCATCCAGGTTACGGGCACCGTGCGTGCGCGTGATGCGAAAAACGTCAATGCCGATATGGCGACTGGCGAAATTGAAGTACTGGCGTCCGATCTGACCATCATCAACCGCTCAGACTCACTGCCGCTGGACTCTAACCACGTTAATACCGAAGAAGCGCGTCTGAAGTATCGTTATCTGGATCTGCGTCGTCCTGAAATGGCGCAGCGCCTGAAAACACGCGCCAAAATTACCAGCCTGGTGCGTCGTTTTATGGACGATCACGGCTTCCTCGACATCGAAACCCCGATGTTGACCAAAGCGACGCCGGAAGGCGCGCGCGACTATCTGGTGCCTTCCCGCGTTCATAAAGGCAAGTTTTACGCGCTGCCGCAGTCTCCTCAGCTGTTCAAACAGCTGCTGATGATGTCTGGCTTTGACCGTTACTATCAGATCGTAAAATGCTTCCGCGATGAAGACTTACGTGCTGACCGTCAGCCTGAATTTACCCAGATCGACGTCGAGACGTCTTTCATGACTGCGCCGCAGGTGCGTGAAGTAATGGAAGCGTTAGTACGGAATCTGTGGCTGGAAGTGAAAGGTGTGGATCTCGGTGATTTCCCGATCATGACCTTTGCCGAGGCTGAGCGCCGTTACGGCTCCGATAAACCAGACCTGCGTAACCCAATGGAACTGGTTGACGTCGCTGATCTGGTGAAAGACGTTGAGTTCGCGGTGTTCTCTGGTCCGGCGAACGATCCGAAAGGCCGTGTAGCCGCTCTGCGCGTACCGGGCGGTGCGAGCTTAAGCCGTAAGCAGATCGATGATTACGGTAACTTTATTAAGATCTACGGCGCGAAAGGTCTGGCTTACATCAAAGTCACCGAGCGTGCGAAAGGTCTGGAAGGTATCACCAGCCCGGTGGCTAAGTTCCTGAACGCAGAAATCGTGGAAGCGATTCTGGCGCGTACCGGAGCGCAAGACGGCGACATGATTTTCTTCGGTGCCGACAACAAGAAAGTGGTTGCCGACGCGATGGGCGCGCTGCGTCTGAAACTGGGTAAAGATCTGAGCATTACCGACGAGTCGAAATGGGCGCCGCTGTGGGTCATCGACTTCCCGATGTTTGAAGACGATGGTGAAGGCGGTCTGACCGCGATGCACCACCCGTTCACCTCGCCGAAAGACATGACCGCTGCTGAGCTGAAAGCTGCGCCGGAAGATGCGGTTGCCAATGCTTACGATATGGTTATCAACGGCTATGAAGTAGGTGGTGGTTCCGTACGTATTCACAACGGTGACATGCAGCAGACCGTATTCGGTATTCTGGGCATTAACGAGCAAGAGCAGCGCGAGAAATTCGGCTTCCTGCTGGATGCGCTAAAATATGGTACTCCGCCGCATGCGGGCCTGGCGTTTGGTCTGGATCGTCTGACCATGTTGCTGACGGGTACTGATAACATTCGCGACGTTATTGCCTTCCCGAAAACGACGGCAGCCGCGTGTCTGATGACTGAAGCGCCAAGCTTCGCTAACGAAGCAGCGCTGGCGGAACTGAGCATTCAGGTTGTGAAGAAGGCCGAGAATAACTGATATGAAGTACAAACAGCCTGTCTCGGTGTTGGTCGTGATTTATGCAAAGGACACCGGGAGAGTGCTGATGTTACAGCGACGCGACGATCCTGACTTCTGGCAGTCGGTCACCGGCAGTCTGGAAGAGGGTGAAACCGCGTCGCAGGCCGCCATGCGCGAAGTAAAGGAAGAGGTCGCCATTGATGTTGCGACTGAGCAACTGACCTTAATTGACTGTCAGCGCACGGTGGAGTTTGAGATTTTTAGCCATTTACGTCATCGCTATGCGCCGGGAATTGAACGTAATACTGAATCCTGGTTTTGCCTGGCACTTCCCTCAGAACGAGAGATCGTGTTCACCGAACATCTGACCTATCGTTGGGTTAATGCGGTTGAAGCCGCCCAGTTAACCAAGTCGTGGAGTAATCGGCAGGCGATTGAAGAATTTGTGATTAACGTCGCCTGAGAAGGCGCGCTTTTTGGAGATATTATTTATGGCAGGTCATAGTAAATGGGCCAATACCAGACATCGTAAAGCCGCGCAGGATGCCAAGCGCGGTAAAATTTTCACCAAAATCATTCGTGAGCTGGTGACGGCGGCTAAGCTGGGCGGGGGCGATCCGGATGCTAACCCGCGTCTGCGCGCGGCGGTGGATAAAGCGCTGTCCAACAACATGACCCGTGACACCCTGAACCGTGCCATCGCGCGTGGCGTGGGCGGTGATGAAGACTCGAATATGGAGACCATCATCTATGAAGGTTACGGCCCTGGCGGCACCGCGGTGATGATTGAATGCCTGTCTGACAACCGTAACCGTACCGTGGCTGAAGTGCGTCATGCGTTCAGCAAAACCGGCGGTAACCTGGGCACCGACGGCTCCGTGGCTTACCTGTTCAGCAAAAAAGGCGTGATCTCTTTTGAGAAAGGCGACGAAGACACCATCATGGAAGCGGCACTGGAAGCCGGTGCAGAAGATGTAGTGACCTACGACGACGGCGCAATTGATGTTTACACCGCGTGGGAAGAGATGGGCAAAGTGCGTGACGCGCTGGAAGCGGCTGGCCTGAAAGCAGACAGCGCTGAAGTGACGATGATCCCGTCCACTAAAGCAGACATGGATGCAGAAACGGCACCGAAACTGATGCGTCTGATCGATATGCTGGAAGACTGCGACGACGTACAGGAAGTTTACCACAACGGTGAGATCTCCGATGAGGTTGCTGCGACCTTAGAATGATGTGGTTAAGCCATACAATAACAGGAGATGCGTGATGTCTATTATTCTCGGCATTGACCCGGGGTCACGCATTACCGGTTATGGCGTAATCCGTCAGGTCGGCAGGCAACTGACCTACCTCGGCAGCGGCTGTATTCGCACCAAAGTCGACGATCTTCCGTCACGTCTGAAGCTGATTTATGCGGGCGTGACGGAGATTATTACCCAGTTCCAGCCGGACTATTTTGCCATTGAGCAGGTTTTTATGGCGAAGAATGCCGACTCGGCGCTAAAGCTGGGGCAGGCGCGCGGCGTGGCAATCGTTGCGGCGACCAATCAGGACCTTCCGGTCTTTGAATACGCGGCCCGCCAGGTAAAACAGACCGTGGTTGGTATCGGTAGCGCGGAAAAAAGCCAGGTGCAGCATATGGTGCGTACGCTACTGAAGCTGCCCGCCAACCCGCAGGCGGACGCCGCGGATGCGTTGGCGATTGCCATTACCCACTGCCATGTCAGTCAGAATGCCATGCAAATGAGCGAGTCGAGGCTGAATCTGGCGCGAGGTCGGTTACGTTAGTGACAAATGAGGCTGGATATCTATCCAGCCTTTTTTTATGATAGCGCATTACCTTTTAGCCCTTAACGCAGGAGCGTCATGTGATAGGCAGACTCAGAGGCATCATTCTTGAAAAACAACCCCCGCTGGTCCTTCTGGAAACGGGTGGGGTAGGCTATGAAGTGCATATGCCCATGACCTGTTTTTACGAGCTGCCGGAAGCCGGACAGGAAGCGATTATCTTCACCCATTTTGTGGTGCGTGAAGACGCGCAGTTGCTGTATGGCTTCAACAACAAGCAAGAACGCACGCTATTTAAAGAGTTAATTAAAACCAATGGCGTAGGCCCGAAGCTGGCGCTGGCGATCCTCTCCGGTATGTCTGCCCAGCAGTTCGTGAATGCCGTTGAACGTGAAGAACTTGGCGCGCTGGTGAAGTTACCCGGCATTGGAAAGAAAACTGCCGAGCGTTTGATTGTAGAAATGAAGGACCGCTTTAAAGGTCTGCATGGCGATCTCTTTACCCCGGCGGCGGATCTGGTCCTGACCTCTCCGGCAAGTCCGGCAACGGAGGACGCCGAGCAGGAAGCGGTTGCTGCGCTGGTGGCGTTAGGCTATAAACCACAGGAAGCCAGCCGCATGGTGAGCAAAATTGCTCGCCCTGATGCCAGCAGTGAAACCCTGATTCGTGAAGCGCTTCGCGCGGCATTGTGAGGTAAAGGATGATTGAAGCAGATCGCCTGATTTCGGCTGTCAGCACGACACCTGAAGACCTGGTGGATCGTGCGATCCGCCCTAAATTGCTGGAAGAGTATATTGGCCAGCCTCAGGTACGCTCGCAAATGGAGATTTTTATTCAGGCGGCAAAGCTGCGCGGTGATGCCCTCGATCACCTGCTGATTTTTGGTCCTCCTGGCCTCGGTAAAACCACGCTTGCCAATATTGTGGCCAATGAAATGGGCGTCAACCTGCGCACCACATCCGGACCTGTGCTGGAGAAAGCGGGCGATCTGGCGGCGATGCTCACTAACCTTGAACCCCACGATGTTCTCTTTATCGATGAAATCCATCGCCTGTCGCCGGTGGTGGAAGAGGTGCTGTATCCGGCGATGGAAGATTATCAACTGGATATCATGATTGGCGAAGGGCCTGCTGCACGTTCAATTAAGATCGATCTGCCGCCGTTTACCCTGATTGGGGCGACGACGCGCGCCGGGTCGTTAACGTCCCCGCTGCGTGATCGCTTTGGTATTGTGCAGCGACTGGAGTTCTATCAGGTTGCCGATCTGCAGCACATTGTCGGACGTAGCGCCCGCTTCATGGGACTGGAAATGAGCGATGAAGGGGCGTTGGAAGTGGCGCGTCGCGCCCGTGGTACGCCGCGTATCGCCAACCGTTTATTACGCCGGGTACGTGATTTTGCCGAGGTGAAGCATGACGGCACCATTTCGGCGGATATCGCCGCTCAGGCGCTGGATATGCTCAACGTCGACGCGGAAGGCTTCGATTATATGGACCGCAAGCTGCTGCTGGCGGTGATCGATAAATTCTTCGGTGGACCGGTCGGCCTGGATAACCTGGCGGCGGCGATCGGGGAAGAACGTGAAACCATTGAGGATGTGCTGGAGCCGTATCTGATTCAGCAAGGTTTTCTGCAGCGTACGCCGCGCGGAAGAATGGCAACGGTGCGCGCCTGGAACCATTTCGGGATCACGCCGCCAGAGATGCCTTAGCGGCTGAAGTCGCTACGCTCACCAGGCCAGGGCGATTTTGTAGGCCCGGTAAGCGCAGCGCCACCGGGCAACACTCGCTTAGCTCGCCTGCTTTTTCATCATGCTGAAGATAAACAGCAGCGCGGCACACAGCACTACGGATGGCCCTGCTGGGGTATCATAAAAGGCTGAGAAGGTCAGCCCCCCTGTAACCGCTATCATACCCACACCAATGGCGACGCCTGCCATCTGTTCCGGTGTGCGGGCGAAACGACGGGCGGTTGCCGCAGGGATGATCAGCAGAGAGGTGATAATCAGCGCCCCGACAAACTTCATCGCCACACCGATAGTTAAAGCTGTAACCAGCATCAGCAACAGCTTAACGCGTTGCAGCTTCACGCCATCAACAAAAGCCAGATCCGGACTGATGGTCATCGACAGCAGGTTGCGCCACTGCCAGAACAGAATCGCCAGAACGATAATCACGCCAATGGCGATGGAGATGAGATCTTCTGGCGTCACGGCGAGTAAATCACCAAACAGGTAGGCCATCAGATCCACGCGGATGTTTGACATCAAGCTGACGACAACCAGCCCCAATGACAACGCGCTGTGCGCCATAATACCAAGCAAGGTATCGATCGCGAGGTGAGGGCGCTTCTCCAGCCATACCAGACCGGCCGCCAGCATCAGGGTCACGGCAATGACGGCATAGAAAGGATTTACATTCAGCAGCAGACCAAAAGCGACGCCCAGCAGTGAAGCGTGGGCCAGCGTATCACCAAAATAAGACATACGACGCCAGACGACGAACGAGCCGAGTGGGCCGGCGGCACAGGCCAGCATGATCCCGGCTAACCAACCGGGTAATAACAATTCAATCATGAGTGACCATTTCCCCGGCGTAAGACGATACGACCCTGTAAATCGTGGCGATGATTATGATTATGACGGTAAATTCCGAGTTGTTCGGCGCCGCGTTGCCCGAACATTGAGATGAATTCCGGGTGCATGGAAACCACTTCCGGCGCGCCGGAACAGCAAATATGGTGGTTGAGGCACAGCACTTCATCGGTTTTAGCCATCACCAGATGCAGGTCATGGGAAACCATCAGTACGGCGCAATCCAGTTCACGTCGTAACTGGTCGATAAGATCGTACAGTGCGACCTGACCATTGACATCCACACCCTGGGTCGGTTCATCAAGAACCAGTAGCTGAGGCTTATTCAATAAAGCACGGGCCAACAGAACGCGTTGCGTTTCCCCGCCAGAGAGTTTTTGCATCGGCGCATTCATCAGATGCCCGGCCTGAACGCGCTTCAGCGCCGGAAGAATATCCTCCTTTTTGGTGCCGGGACGTAAGCGTAGAAAACGACTGACCGTCAGTGGAAGCGTGGTATCGAGGTACAGCTTTTGCGGCACATAGCCAATCCGCAATTGACCATTACGCTTGATAACTCCCTCGTCAGCCGCTACCAGCCCCAAAACAACGCGCACCAGGGTTGACTTCCCGGCACCATTTGGGCCGAGAAGCGTCAAAATTTTACCGGGTCGAAGTTCAAGCGATACGTCAGAAAGGACGCGGCGTTGACCATAAGAGACCGAGACATTTTCCAGTGAAACCAAAGTCGTCATATCAATTTTAGTCTTGCAGAAGTTATAGAATGTTATAATATCACATTTCTTACATTCGTTACGATGATTGGTCGCATTATGTTACATAAAAATACGCTTCTTTTCGCAGCATTATCCGCTGCTCTTTGGGGTAGTGCAACACAGGCGGCAAATGCCGCCGTTGTGGCGTCTCTTAAGCCGCTGGGATTTATCGCTTCAGCCATTGCTGATGGGGTAACTGATACCCAGGTTCTGCTGCCTGACGGGGCTTCCGAACACGATTACTCACTGCGTCCTTCAGACGTAAAACGCTTACAGGGCGCGGACTTAGTCGTGTGGATTGGACCTGAGATGGAAGCGTTTATGGAAAAGTCAGTCAAGAATATTCCTAACGCGAAACAGGTAACGATTGCGCAGCTTAATGACGTGAAACCGTTACTCATGAAAGGTGCTGACGACGACGATGACGATCATGGACACAGCGATGCGGGTGGTGAAAAAAGTGACGAGCATCACCATCACGGCGATTACAACATGCATCTTTGGCTCTCCCCAGAGATAGCGCGGTCCTCAGCGGTTGCAATCCATGAAAAATTAGTGGAACTTATGCCGCAAAGTCGAGCCAAACTTGACGCCAACCTGAAGGATTTTGAGGCACAATTAGCCGCAACCGATAAGCAGGTAGGTAACGTGCTCGCGCCGCTCAAGGGCAAAGGTTATTTCGTTTTTCATGACGCCTATGGCTACTACGAGAAACACTACGGACTAACACCGCTTGGTCACTTTACCGTGAACCCTGAGATTCAACCTGGTGCGCAGCGTTTACATGAAATAAGAACACAGTTGGTTGAGCAAAAAGCAACCTGCGTTTTTGCTGAGCCACAGTTCAGGCCAGCGGTCGTTGAAGCCGTCGCGAGAGGGACAACCGTTCGAATGGGAACGTTGGATCCACTCGGAACGAATATCAAACTGGGTAAAACAAGCTATTCAGCGTTTTTGAACCAATTAGCCAACCAGTATGCGAGCTGCCTGAAAGGAGATTAATGAGGAAGTGAATACGTGCAACAGATAGCCCGCTCTGTCGCTCTGGCATTTAATAATCTGCCGCGACCCCATCGCGTTATGCTGGGGTCGCTTACCGTACTGACATTGGCCGTCGCTGTCTGGCGGCCCTATGTTTACCACCCCGATTCTGCACCCATCGTCAAAACTATCGAGCTGGAAAAAAGCGAGATTCGTTCTCTGTTGCCTGAGGCCAGCGAACCTATCGATCAGGCCGCTCAGGAAGATGAAGCTATCCCCCAGGATGAACTGGATGACAAAACGTCTGGTGAGGCCGGTGTGCATGAGTATGTCGTCTCTACGGGCGATACGCTGAGTAGTATTCTGAATCAGTACGGCATCGATATGGGTGACATCAGCCAGCTTGCTGCTTCCGATAAAGAGTTGCGTAACCTGAAAATTGGCCAGCAACTTTCCTGGACGCTAAGCGCGGAAGGTGACCTGCAACGCCTGACCTGGGAAGTTTCTCGTCGCGAAACCCGTACTTACGATCGCACTGCGACGGGTTTCAAAATGAGCAGCGAAATGCAGCAGGGCGATTGGGTCAACAGCCGTATCAAAGGCACAGTCGGCGGGAGCTTCGTTGCCAGTGCTAAAGATGCCGGGCTGACCAGCTCTGAAATCAGTGCGGTGATCAAGGCCATGCAGTGGCAGATGGATTTCCGCAAACTGAAAAAAGGCGATGAGTTCTCGGTGCTGATGTCTCGCGAAATGCTCGACGGCAAACGTGAGCAAAGCCAACTGCTGGGCGTGCGTTTGCGTTCTGAAGGCAAAGATTATTACGCCATCCGCGCTGAAGACGGTAAGTTCTATGACCGAAATGGTACTGGACTGGCGAAAGGCTTTATGCGTTTCCCAACGGCGAAACAGTTCCGCATCTCCTCGAACTTTAACCCACGTCGCCTGAACCCGGTGACGGGACGCGTAGCGCCGCATAAAGGTGTCGACTTTGCGATGCCGCAGGGTACGCCAGTGCTATCGGTGGGTGATGGTGAAGTGGTTGTCGCGAAGCGCAGCGGCGCCGCTGGGTACTATGTTGCGGTACGTCATGGTCGCACCTACACTACGCGTTATATGCACCTGCGTAAGCTATTGGTTAAGCCAGGACAAAAAGTGAAACGTGGCGACCGTATCGCGCTGTCAGGCAATACCGGACGTTCAACGGGCCCGCACCTGCATTACGAAGTTTGGATCAACCAGCAGGCTGTTAACCCGCTGACGGCGAAACTGCCGCGTACAGAAGGGTTGACCGGTTCAGATCGCACTGATTACCTGGCACAGGTGAAAGAAGTTGTTCCTCAGCTGCGTTTTGATTAATTAGCACACTGACAGAGCCGGTACGCGATGCGTGCCGGCTTTTTTATTTTGTACGGCACACGGTGCGCCGCTACACTATCAGCAGATTTACTTTTCGCGATACCAGACACTGGAAGAGCATGGAAACGAAAAAAAAGAATATTGAGTATATCCCTGAGTTTCACAAATCATTTCGCCATCCGCGCTACTGGGGCGCCTGGCTTGGCGTGGCGGCGATAGCCGGGATTGCGTTAACGCCAGCATCATTCCGCGATCCTATTTTGGCAAAGCTCGGACGGCTCGCCGGAAGACTGGGAAAAAGCTCGCGTCGCAGAGCATTGATCAATTTGTCTCTCTGCTTTCCTGAGCGTAGTGAAGCTGAGCGCGAGGCCATTGTCGATGAAATGTTCGCGACCGCGCCTCAGGCGATGGTCATGATGGCGGAACTGGCGATACGCGGCCCGGAGAAAATTCAGAGTCGGGTTGACTGGCAAGGCCTGGATATCATCGAAGAGATGCGTCGCAACGATGAAAAGGTGATTTTTCTCGTTCCTCATGGCTGGGGGGTGGACATCCCGGCGATGTTGATGGCTTCCCAGGGGCAGAAAATGGCGGCGATGTTCCACAACCAGGGAAACCCGGTATTCGATTACGTCTGGAACACGGTGCGCCGTCGTTTCGGTGGCCGCCTGCATGCGCGTAACGATGGTATCAAACCGTTTATTCAGTCTGTACGTCAGGGATATTGGGGATACTATTTGCCGGATCAGGACCATGGTCCTGAACACAGCGAGTTTGTGGACTTTTTTGCGACCTATAAAGCAACGTTACCGGCGATTGGCCGTCTGATGAAGGTGTGCCATGCGCGCGTGGTGCCTCTGTTCCCGGTATATGATGGTAAAACGCACCGCCTGACGATCCAGGTACGTCCTCCGATGGATGACATCCTGACGGCGGATGATCACACAATTGCCAGACGAATGAACGAAGAGGTGGAAATTTTTGTTGCCCCACACCTTGAGCAATACACCTGGATTTTAAAACTGCTTAAGACGCGTAAACCGGGTGAAATTGAGCCTTATAAACGCAAAGATCTCTATCCGAAGAAATAAAAAAAGGCCTCTCATGTGAGAGGCCTTTTTACATCAGACGGTAGTTACTCGACGGTCAGAATACGCGTGGTATTGGTTGAGCCAATGGTGCTCATGACATCGCCCTGGGTCACAATCACCAGGTCGCCGGAAACCAGATAACCTTTATCGCGCAGGAGGTTCACCGCTTCATTGGCGGCAACCACGCCATCAGTTTCGCTGTCAAAGTGAACCGGGGTGACGCCGCGATACAGAGAGGTCAGATTCAGCGTACGTTCATGACGAGACATCGCGAAAATCGGCAGACCAGAACTGATACGAGAGGTCATCAGCGCGGTACGACCAGACTCAGTCATCGCGATGATAGCGGTTACCCCTTTCAGGTGGTTAGCGGCATACATCGCTGACATAGCAATCGCTTCTTCGACATTGTCAAACTGCACGTCAAGACGGTGTTTGGAGACGTTGATGCTCGGGATCTTCTCGGCACCCAGGCATACGCGAGCCATTGCCGCGACGGTTTCTGCCGGGTACTGACCTGCTGCCGTTTCTGCAGAGAGCATAACGGCATCGGTACCGTCCAGTACGGCGTTAGCCACGTCCATCACTTCCGCACGGGTCGGCATTGGGTTGGTAATCATCGACTCCATCATCTGCGTGGCGGTAATAACCGCACGGTTCAGCTGACGTGCGCGACGAATCAACGCTTTTTGAATACCTACCAGCTCAGGATCGCCAATTTCAACGCCCAGGTCGCCACGAGCGACCATCACCACGTCGGAAGCCAGAATGATGTCATCCATCGCATTCTGGTCGCAGACGGCTTCCGCACGTTCTACCTTGGCGACGATTTTCGCATCGCAACCTGCGTCGCGCGCCAGACGGCGGGCATAGTTCAGGTCTTCGCCGCAGCGCGGGAAGGAGACGGCCAGATAATCAACGCTGATTTGCGCTGCAGTGACGATGTCAGCTTTATCTTTTTCGGTCAGGGCTTCAGCAGAAAGACCGCCGCCCAGTTTGTTGATGCCCTTATTATTGGACAGCGGGCCGCCGACGGTAACTTCGGTGAAGACTTTCATTCCCTGGACTTCCAGCACCTTAAGCTGTACGCGACCGTCATCAAGTAGCAGGATATCGCCTGGCACGACGTCAGCAGGCAGACCTTTATAATCGATCCCGACTTTTTCTTTGTCGCCTTCGCCTTTGCCAAGGTTGGCGTCTAACAGGAACTTGTCGCCAACATTAAGAAAAACTTTACCTTCTTTAAAGGTTGATACGCGGATTTTAGGTCCCTGCAGGTCACCCAAAATAGCTACATGGCGGCCCAGTTTTGCGGCAATTTCACGGACCTTATCCGCCCGCATTTTGTGATCTTCTGGAGAGCCGTGCGAAAAGTTCATACGTACGACGTTCGCACCCGCAGCGATAATTTTTTCGAGGTTGTTATCGCGATCAGTTGCTGGGCCTAACGTGGTAACGATTTTGGTTCTGCGAAGCCTTCTGGACATGTAATACTCCGTTGACTGAAACAACTAGGTGTTGCGTGAACATTAATCCGGTCGTTCTCAAACATTGACGGTAAATGAACGACCCGGATGATAAAAGGGTAGAACATTGTTATTGCTTTTAGCGATCATCACTCTTGATGAGTAATTCTTTATCAAAACGCGATTCCTTGAGTGCTTCCTTGACACGCTTCAAGTTATCTCTAAATTTTGCCCCGCGGCGCAAAGTAAATCCTGTAGCCAGCACATCTATCACGGTCAGTTGAGCAAGTCGAGAGACCATGGGCATATAAATGTCAGTATCTTCCGGTACGTCGAGGGTAATGGCCAGCGTGGCTTCGCGCGCCAGCGGCGTGCCGGGAGAGGTCAAGGCGATAACCATCGCGTCGTTTTCCCTCGCCAACTGCGCCAGTTCAACCAGAGTTTTGGTTCTTCCGGTATGCGAAATCAGCACAATAACGTCGTCGTCGCTACAATTCATGCAACTCATACGTTGCAGTACAATATCGTCGGAATAGATCACCGGTACGTTAAAACGAAAAAATTTGTTCATCGCGTCGTGCGCTACCGCGGCGGAAGACCCAAGACCAAAAAAGGCAATTTTCTTCGCCTGGGTTAACAAATCCACCGCCCTGTTTACCGCGGTGTTATCCAGAGACTGGCGAACGTGGTCAAGACTTGCCATCGCCGACTCGAAGATTTTTCCCGTGTAAGATTCTACGCTGTCATCCTCATCCACATTACGATTAACATAAGGGGTGCCATTTGCCAGACTTTGCGCCAGATGAAGTTTAAAATCAGGAAAGCCGCGCGTATCCATACTGCGACAGAAGCGGTTCACCGTCGGCTCGCTGACGTTGGCTTCCAGTGCAAGCGCAGCGATGCTTGAATGGATTGCCTGGTCGGGTGAGGCAAGAATAATGTCAGCGACTTTACGCTCTGATTTGCTCAACTGTTCCAGTTTTAACTGGATTTTTTCCAGCATATTCATGATGTAGGTCGACTCATGGCTCATGGGAAAAAACGATTTCAGCGATACGGGGAAATCGGGGGATACATTTGCTAGATATTACCCCTGCCACGGAAGGAACGGGGCAAAATGGACAGAATAGTTGTTGTTTTTTTTCATTACATGATCGAAGTCTGGTTTTGTTACTTCTTCATGACTACGAAAAAAAGCGACTTTTTTATCCATTTTGCAGAGGTAAACGCCAATCAAACGCCTGTTTGCGGTAACAGCACGGCTGGATAAGCGTTTACGGTTTCCGGATTCACGTAAAAGCAGTACAGTGCACTGTAATAAAATTACAACCAGTTTCTGGCAAAAGCACCAGACACTTAATTGAGGAGAATGACATGGCGGTAACGCAAACAGCCCAGGCATGTGACCTGGTCATTTTCGGCGCGAAGGGCGACCTGGCGCGGCGGAAATTGCTGCCTTCCCTGTATCAACTGGAAAAGGCCGGCCAGATTAACCCGGAAACCCGTATCATCGGGGTAGGGCGTGCCGACTGGGACAAAGCAGCCTATACCAAGGTTGTGCGCGAAGCGCTCGAAACCTTCATGAAAGAAAAAATTGATGAAGGTTTGTGGGAGACCCTCAGCGGCCGTCTGGAGTTTTGTAATCTGGATGTCAATGATACCGCAGCATTTAGCCGTCTGGGTGAAATGCTGGATCAGAAATCACGGACTACGATTAACTATTTCGCGATGCCGCCAAGCACCTTTGGCGCGATCTGCAAAGGTTTGGGTGAAGCAAAGCTGAATGCTAAACCTGCCCGCGTTGTGATGGAAAAACCGTTGGGAACGTCACTGGCAACATCGCGCGAGATCAATGATCAGGTCGGTGAATATTTCGAAGAGTGTCAGGTTTATCGTATCGACCACTATCTCGGTAAAGAGACGGTGCTGAACCTGCTGGCACTGCGTTTTGCCAACTCCCTGTTTGTAAACAACTGGGATAACCGCACGATCGATCACGTTGAAATTACCGTCGCGGAAGAAGTGGGTATTGAAGGTCGCTGGGGTTATTTTGACCAGGCGGGTCAAATGCGCGACATGATCCAAAACCACCTGCTGCAGATCTTGTGCATGATCGCGATGTCTCCGCCGTCGGACCTGAGCGCTGACAGCATTCGTGATGAAAAAGTGAAGGTACTGAAATCACTACGCCGTATCGACCGCTCAAACGTGCGTGAAAAGACGGTTCGCGGTCAGTACACCGCGGGTTTTGCCCAGGGCAAAAAAGTTCCGGGATATCTGGAAGAAGAGGGCGCGAACAAAAGCAGCAATACGGAAACGTTTGTGGCGATCCGTGTGGATATTGATAACTGGCGTTGGGCGGGCGTTCCGTTCTATCTGCGTACCGGCAAGCGTTTACCGACGAAGTGCTCTGAAGTCGTCGTCTATTTCAAAACGCCTGAGCTGAATCTGTTCCGGGAATCCTGGCAGGATCTGCCGCAGAACAAGCTGACTATTCGTTTGCAGCCTGATGAAGGTGTTGATATCCAGGTGCTGAACAAAGTGCCGGGTCTGGATCACAAGCATAACCTGCAAATCACCAAGCTTGATCTGAGCTATTCCGAAACCTTTAACCAGACACATCTGGCCGACGCCTATGAGCGACTGCTGCTTGAAACGATGCGCGGTATTCAGGCGCTGTTTGTGCGTCGTGATGAAGTTGAAGAAGCCTGGAAGTGGGTGGATTCGATTACTGAAGCATGGGCGATGGACAACGATGCGCCGAAACCGTATCAGGCAGGGACCTGGGGACCGGTTGCCTCTGTGGCAATGATCACCCGAGATGGTCGTTCCTGGAACGAATTCGAGTAAAAGATCGCCTTACCCATAGGGGTTATTTTACCGGTAACATGATCTAACACAGATTGCAGAATAATTTTTGCACTTTTAAGCCTCGCGTGGATTCACCCGCGGGGCTTTTTTTATTACACTGCCTGAAACGATTTTGCCCCTGAGCTACGGCAAACAAGCGATTCAGCACTTTTTAACACGACTGATAAGCATTGTTAACCCTACCGCTCTGACAGATAAATTTTAGGAGCCTCTATGAATCCGAATTTGTTACGCGTAACACAACGTATCGTCGAACGTTCTCGCCATACACGTTCTGCCTACCTCGCCCGTATTGAACAAGCTAAATCGACCACCGTTCATCGTTCGCAACTGGCATGCGGTAACCTTGCGCATGGCTTTGCCGCGTGTCAACCGGACGACAAAGCATCGCTGAAAAGCATGCTGCGTAACAATATCGCGATCATTACCTCCTACAACGACATGCTTTCTGCGCATCAGCCATATGAACATTATCCGGCTATCATTCGCCAGGCGCTGCATGAAGCCAATGCGGTAGGTCAGGTTGCCGGTGGTGTGCCGGCCATGTGTGACGGTGTTACCCAGGGACAGGATGGGATGGAGCTTTCGCTGCTCAGTCGTGAAGTGATTGCGATGTCAGCGGCTGTAGGTCTCTCTCACAATATGTTCGATGGCGCGTTGTTCCTCGGCGTGTGCGATAAAATTGTCCCTGGCCTGGTGATGGCGGCGCTGTCATTCGGTCATCTGCCGTCAATCTTCATTCCTTCCGGGCCGATGGCGAGCGGCCTGGCGAATAAAGAAAAAGTGCGTATTCGTCAACTCTATGCGGAAGGCAAAGTTGATCGCATGGCGCTGCTCGAGTCCGAGGCGGCGTCTTATCACGCACCGGGTACCTGTACGTTCTACGGTACGGCGAATACCAACCAGATGGTCGTTGAGTTCATGGGGATGCAACTGCCAGGATCCTCATTCGTCCATCCGGATGCGCCGCTGCGTGAAGCGTTGACCGCTGCTGCCGCCCGTCAGGTTACGCGTCTTACCGGGAACGGCAATGAATGGATGCCGATCGGTAAAATGATCGATGAAAAAGTGGTGGTGAACGGAATTGTGGCGCTGCTGGCGACCGGGGGCTCAACTAACCACACGATGCATCTGGTGGCCATGGCGCGCGCGGCCGGGATTCTGATTAACTGGGATGACTTCTCCGATCTGTCCGATATCGTGCCACTGATGGCGCGTTTGTACCCGAACGGTCCGGCGGATATTAACCATTTCCAGGCGGCGGGCGGCGTACCGGTGCTAATGCGTGAGCTGCTGAATGCGGGTCTGCTGCATGAAGATGTGAATACCGTTGCCGGATTCGGTTTATCGCGTTACACCATGGAGCCGTGGCTTAACAACGGTGTACTGGACTGGCGCGAAGGGGCGGCGAAATCACTGGACAGCAACGTGATTGCCACCTTTGACCAACCTTTCTCTCACCACGGCGGCACTAAAGTGCTGAGCGGTAATCTCGGGCGCGCAGTGATGAAAACGTCGGCGGTACCGGTTGAAAATCAGGTTATTGAAGCGCCGGCAGTCGTTTTTGAAAGTCAGCACGATGTGTTACCGGCGTTCGATGCCGGTCTGCTTGACCGCGATTGCGTAGTTGTTGTGCGTCATCAGGGACCAAAAGCGAACGGAATGCCAGAATTACATAAACTCATGCCGCCACTTGGTGTATTATTGGACCGTTGTTTCAAAATTGCGTTAGTTACCGATGGACGACTTTCAGGTGCTTCAGGTAAAGTGCCTTCAGCAATCCATGTAACCCCAGAAGCCTATGATGGCGGTCTGCTGGCAAAAGTACGTGATGGCGACATCATTCGTGTGAATGGACAGACAGGTGAATTGACGCTGCTGGTTGACGAAGAAGAACTTGCTTCACGTCAGCCTCACATTCCAGACCTCAGCGCATCGCGCGTGGGGACCGGACGTGAAATGTTCAGCGCGTTGCGTGAGAAGCTGTCCGGAGCGGAGCAGGGCGCAACCTGTATCACTTTTTAAGACTTATTTTGTAATCAGGCGAGAGAAAACTCTGATGAAAAACTGGAAGACAAGTGCAGAAGCAATCCTGACCACTGGCCCGGTTGTACCGGTTATTGTGGTTAATAAACTGGAACATGCGGTGCCGATGGCAAAAGCGCTGGTTGCAGGTGGCGTGCGCGTTCTGGAAGTGACCTTACGTACCGCATGTGCGATGGATGCCATTCGCGCGATCGCGAAAGAAGTTCCGGACGCCATCGTCGGCGCAGGTACTGTACTGAATCCGCAACAACTGGCTGAAGTCACCGAAGCCGGTGCGCAGTTTGCTATCAGCCCGGGTCTGACCGAGCCGCTGTTAAAAGCCGCAACGGAAGGGACTATTCCGCTGATCCCTGGCATCAGCACGGTTTCTGAACTGATGCTGGGTATGGACTACGGATTGAAAGAGTTCAAATTCTTCCCGGCGGAAGCGAACGGCGGTACTAAAGCGCTGCAGGCGATTGCGGGCCCGTTCTCTCAGGTACGTTTCTGCCCAACCGGTGGTATCTCTCCGGCGAATTACCGTGACTACCTCGCGCTGAAAAGCGTGCTGTGCATCGGTGGTTCCTGGCTGGTTCCGGCAGATGCGCTGGAAGCTGGCGATTACGAACGCATTACCAAACTGGCTCGTGAAGCAGTAGAAGGCGCGAAGCAGTAAGCCGTTAATGTGTAAACCGTAGGCCGGATGCGGCATCAACGCCTTATCCGGCCTACGGGTCTGGTTTTTTATCCTGTAACTTTCACCTGTGCGGCGGCGTGTTTCGCGCGTTCAACCGCGTCTTCAATGGTTTGCGCTGTAGCCAGTACCACGCCTAAACGACGGCTCCCGTCGATCTCCGGCTTACCAAAGAATCGTACTTGCAGGCCAGCACCCACGGCGGCCTGTACGTTATCAAACGTCACATTCTGGCTGCTAAGTTGCGGCAGAATAACGGCGGAAGCGGAAGGCCCGTACTGACGGATTGCGCTAACGGGCAGACCGAGAAATGCGCGGACGTGCAGGGCAAATTCAGACAGGTCCTGCGAAATTAAGGTCACCATCCCGGTGTCGTGCGGGCGAGGGGAGGCTTCGCTAAAAATGACCTCATCACCGCAGACAAACAGCTCCACGCCAAACAGACCGTAGCCGCCTAACGCCAGCACGACTTTACGGGCAATCTCCTGCGCGCGCGCCAGCGCCAGGTCGCTCATCTGCTGAGGCTGCCAGGATTCACGATAATCGCCATCTTCCTGACGATGCCCTACCGGCGCGCAAAAGTGTACGCCATCAACGGCGCTAACGGTAAGCAGGGTAATTTCAAAATCAAAATCTACCACGCCTTCGACGATAACGCGCCCGGCGCCTGCCCGGCCTCCCTGTTGAGCATAGTTCCAGGCTTCGGTGAGCCGATCGGCTGAACGAATAAAGCTTTGCCCCTTACCTGAGGAACTCATTACTGGCTTCACGATGCAAGGAAAGCCAATTTCGGCGACGGCCTCGCGAAAGCGAGTTTCGCTGTCTGCAAAGCGAAAAGAAGAGGTTGGTAAAGACAGCTCCTCTGCGGCGAGGCGACGGATCCCTTCGCGGTTCATGGTCAGTTGGGTCGCTCGTGCGCACGGCACAACGTGTTGCCCTTCCTGTTCCAGCTTTACCAGCATATCCGTGGCAATCGCTTCTATTTCCGGCACGATATAATGTGGTTTTTCGCGCTCGACAACCTCGCGTAACGCTTCGCCATCGAGCATATTGATTACGTATGAGCGATGGGCAACGTGCATGGCTGGCGCGTCGGGGTAACGATCCACGGCAATGACTTCCACACCCAGGCGTTGGCATTCGATCGCCACTTCTTTACCCAGTTCACCTGAACCTAATAACATCACTCGCGTTGCTGCGGGACGCAGCGCTGTGCCTAATAACGTCATAAATTAATCCCCTGTTTTATCTGGGCGCAGTATATACGAAAACGTTTGCGTCTGTCTTTATTGCCAGGTTGATTTCAGGGCGCAAAAAGAATATGCTGTACATAAATACAGGTAATTTAAGAGGCTGCAAAAATGGCGGTTGAAGTTAAATACGTAGTCATTCGGGAAGGTGAGGAAAAAATGTCGTTTACCAGCAAAAAGGAAGCCGATGCGTATGACAAAATGCTTGATACAGCGGATTTGCTCGACACATGGCTGGAGCAGTCACCGGTAGCGCTTGAAGACGAGCAGCGTGAAGCGCTTTCCCTGTGGCTGGCTGAGCAAAAAGATGTGCTGAGCGCCATCCTGAAAAACGGCAAGCTGCCGTCTCCGCAGGCCGTTAAAGATGACGCGCACGCTGAGGATGATACCCAGGCTGCCTGAAACGACTTGCGCTCCTGACGTTTTGTACCATGCTTTTTCCTGAATCATTGTGCAATCCCTGACGTCTTTTCGCGTTGCTACATGCGACCGGAAAGACGAAGGGGAGATAAAGGAGAAAAAAATGTATAAAAAAAGAGCGTTATTAAGCCTGCTGTTGTTATCTGCCAGCGTATCTGTTTTTGCGGCAAACATGGAAAGCAAAAATGTTCAGTTTCCAAAATGCGAAGGGCTGAATGCTGATGGTATTGCGGCGAGCGTGAAACGTGATTATCAGCAAAATCGCATCGCGCGCTGGGCTGACGATCAAAAGCGTGTTGGGCAAGCCGATCCTGTCGCCTGGGTTAATACCCCCGATATTACGGGCAAAGATGGCAAATGGTCGGTCCCGCTGACGGTTCGCGGAAAAAGCGCGGATATTCACTATCAGGTAAAAGTCGACTGCCAGGCCGGAACGGCGGAGTATCAACCGCAGTAATGAGCGTATTTGCACATCTTTTGATGAGCTGAACACTTCCTGACATCCCCTCGGGTACGCTTTGACGATTATTCGTCTGTACTTGAGGGGCAAAATGGCTAACTGGCTGAACCAACTACAATCTCTTCTTGGGCAAAAAGGATCCTCCGCATCATCTTCCGGCGAGCAAGGGCTGAGTAAACTTCTGGTCCCTGGCGCGTTAGGCGGTCTGGCGGGATTACTGGTTGCCAACAAATCCTCACGTAAGTTACTGAGCAAATACGGCACCAGCGCGCTTCTGGTGGGTGGTGGTGCGGTTGCCGGAACCGTGCTGTGGAACAAATACAAAGATAAAGTTCGCGCCGCGCATCAGGATGAGCCGCAGTTCGGCGTACAAAGCTCGCCGCTGGATGAGCGAACTGAACGCCTGATCCTGGCGCTGGTTTTTGCGGCTAAAAGCGATGGTCATATCGATGCCAAAGAGCGTACCGCCATTGAACAGCAGCTTCGTGACGCGGGTGTTGAGGAGCAAGGCCGCGTTCTGATTGAGCGGGCTATCGAACAACCGCTGGATCCTCAGCGCCTGGCGCAAGGGATCCGCAACGAAGAAGAGGCGCTGGAAATATACTTCCTGAGCTGTGCGGCGATTGATATCGACCACTTTATGGAGCGCAGCTATCTGAATGCGCTGGGTGATGCGTTGAAGATCCCACAGGATGTTCGTGACGGCATTGAACAGGATCTCAAGGCGCAAAAACAGGCTTTACCGGGTTAATTACTTATCGCTAAGGTGCATGTTTCGCTTGCATCATCGCTGTCTTTTGCCACCCTTATAGGATGTTTAAGCAAAAGAACAATGACATGCTACCAAAAGCTTCTCGTATTCCCCACGCCATGACGCAGCATGGCGATACACGTGTTGATAATTATTACTGGCTGCGAGACGACACCCGCTCGCAGCCGGACGTGCTCGAATACCTGCAACAGGAAAATGCGTATGGCCATCAGGTTATGGCTTCGCAGCAGGCTTTGCAGGACCGCGTTCTGAAAGAAATTATCGACCGTATTCCCCCACAGGATGCGTCCGCTCCCTATGTGAAAAATGGTTATCGTTACCGGCATATTTATGAACCGGGATGTGAATATGCCATTTATCAGCGCCAGTCGGTTCTCAGCGAAGAGTGGGATGAATGGGATACTCTGCTGGACGGCAACCAACGCGCAGCCCACAGTGAATTTTATACGCTGGGAGGGCTGGCGATATCACCCGATAACAGCATTATGGCGCTGGCCGAAGATTACCTCTCCCGGCGGCAATATGGCGTTCGCTTCCGCAATCTGGAAAGCGGCAACTGGTATCCGGAAGTACTGGATAACGTTGAAGCGGATCTGGTCTGGGCGAATGATTCCCAGACCTTCTATTACGTTCGCAAACACGCCACGACGTTACTGCCGTACCAGGTCTGGCGGCATACCGTCGGATCTCCCTCGTCACTGGACGAATTGGTGTACGAAGAAGCCGATGACATGTTTTATGTCAGTCTGCATAAAACCACATCGTTACATTATGTGGTGATCCATATCGCCAGCGCGACGACCAGTGAGGTTCTGCTGTTGGATGCAGAACTGGCCGACGCCGAACCGTTGCTTTTTTTAGCGCGGCGTAAAGACCACGAGTACAGCCTCGATCACTATCAGCACAAGTTTTATCTGCGCTCTAATCGTGAAGGTAAAAACTTTGGTCTGTACCGCACGCGCGTACGCAATGAACAAGCGTGGGAGGTGCTGATCCCGCCGCGCGAAAACGTCATGCTGGAGGGGTTTACCCTGTTTACCGACTGGCTGGTGGTGGAAGAACGCCAGCAGGGTTTAACCAGTCTGCTTCAGATCAATCGCAAAACGCGCGAAGTGATCGGTATCGCCTTTGACGATCCGGCGTATGTGACCTGGCTTGCCTATAACCCGGAACCGGAGACATCGCGACTGCGCTATGGCTATTCCTCCATGACCACGCCGGACACGTTGTTTGAACTGGATATGGACACCGGGGAGCGTCGCGTGCTTAAGCAGACGGAGGTCCCCGGATTTGATGCGGCGAATTACCGCAGCGAACATGTCTGGATCACCGCGCGCGATGGTACCGAGGTTCCGGTCTCACTGGTTTATCATCAAAAGTATTTCCTGAAAGGGAAAAACCCATTACTGGTTTACGGCTATGGTTCGTATGGCGCCAGTATGGATGCTGATTTCAGTAGCAGCTGTTTAAGCTTATTGGATCGCGGCTTTGTTTATGCCATTGCCCATGTACGTGGCGGCGGTGAATTGGGTCAGCAATGGTACGAAGACGGTAAGTTTCTGCACAAGAAAAATACCTTTAATGATTACCTCGACGTCTGCGATGCGCTGCTAAAAATGGGCTATGGCGCGCCATCGTTATGTTACGGCATGGGGGGAAGCGCTGGCGGAATGTTAATGGGTGTCGCCATCAACGAGCGCCCGGAGTTGTTCCATGGCGTGATTGCTCAGGTGCCGTTTGTCGATGTGGTGACCACGATGCTGGATGAGTCAATTCCACTCACCACCGGTGAATTTGAGGAATGGGGTAATCCGCAGGATCCGCAGTACTATGCGTATATGAAAAGCTACAGCCCCTATGACAACGTCACCGCGCAGGATTATCCGCATTTGCTGGTCACGACGGGATTACACGACTCCCAGGTGCAATACTGGGAACCGGCAAAGTGGGTGGCAAAATTGCGTGAGCTGAAAACGGACGATCGCTTGCTGTTACTGTGCACGGATATGGATTCCGGGCACGGCGGTAAGTCCGGGCGTTTTAAATCTTACGAAGGCGTGGCCCTGGAGTACGCGTTTTTGATTGGGCTGGCACAGGGAACACTGTCTGGGCAAGCTTCAGATCAGATGTTATCCAGATAGTGCTTTAGCGTTAATCGCAGCTCCGGGCTCATACTGTCGAGGTTATTAAATAACCAACGCAGATAGCCCGGATCGCGTTCTGCCACCTCTGATACCGGTTTTCCACGGTACTTACCAAATGTGAAAGTAGTGAGTAATGCAGGGCGGCCGGTAATGTCGACCATCTGCTCTGCGGTCCAGCCTGAAGTCTGCATGATGTCGATCAGCAAAGCCGCAGTGATGTAGCAATCGTACAGAGCGCGGTGGTGATGCAGGCCTGCAGGCGTCTGAACGTTCAGCTTACGTGATTTGTACAGCGCCATATTGCTGTATTTGATTCCTGGCCACAATCGACGGGAGAGCTTCATGGTGCAGATCCACTCTCCGGGCATCTCTGGCAATACGCGGCGGTCGAAACTTGCGTTGTGCGCCACATACCACTCGCTACCGTAATAGTGCGGAATGATATCTTCAATCCATGGCTTATCGGCTACCATCGCTTCAGTAATGCGATGAATAGCCATCGCCTGGGGGCTAATGGGGCGGTCAGGGCGCACCAGGTGGCTCATTGGGTTAACTATCTTTCCATCAACCACATCGACAGAAGCAATCTCAACAATGCCTCCCTGCAGACCACAGGTTTCTGTATCTATTATGCGCAACATGCCATGCTCCCGACCAAAACGACTAGCGTAATGGAATGATATCACCTTGCCAACCCCGTGGCGTGCGTTGACCGGTTAAGAGCAAAGAACCGCTGTCGGCGCGTACAATCAATCGACCTCGCTCGTCCCATAACGCGCTGCTCCCGCGTGCATTGGCCATTAATACCGCGATGGCAAATTTATGCGAGAAACTTTGTAGCTGAGATGTGGATGAGAGGAGTTCTGGCTCGCTGACGGACTGGCTACTGGTGAATAACGAAAAAGCAGGATCGATATCAATACCTTCTGGCTGACTATCCACAACGCTGATGGCATTGCGCTGTCTGGCAATACAGGCCCCGTGGCTCTGATGAAACGTTAATGGTGATGTCATCCAGGGAGAGAAAAGCGCAATGCCTTTCACAAAACGATTGTTATGCTCTACCGGCAATCCCGCGATAATTGTCATGCGGTAAGTCGCTGCGGCATGCGCCAGCGGTTCCAGCAACGCTTCATCAGGTGGCGCTGGGAGGGAGTCATTCTCATCAACGCAGCCCAACAAGGAGAGGGCGGGGAAGACCAGCAATTCACATTGGCATTGTGCGGCTGCCTGAATGAATTGCAGGTGATGGGCAACGTTTTCGGTCACTGACGCGTGAAGGGGTTCGTATTGTGCTGCTGCGATTTTCCAGTGTGACATAATGATTTCCTTTTCATAGTGTCTACAACCATCTTTAAAGTATAGATTAAGAATATACTTATACTGTAGCAGGCATCATGTAAGGAATCGTAACGTAATATAAGTTTTATTTAACTTTCGGCTCGTACGGTAAGCGTGAAAGGGAGACGGATGCCAGGCGATGCGCGATGAGTCTTTCACGAAACCAGTCGCGTAAATGTTCGGGCTGTTCACGTTCAACCACTTCGGCAACGATCGGCATATTGTAGCGTTCTTTAAATGCGACACCCGCCGCGGCCAGGTCAACATTGACCTTATCCATTTCGGCTTGCTCAAGTTTGGCCAGATTGATGTTCATAGGCTGCTCCTTTTCTCTGTCTTCCGGCGCGCAAAGTTACTAAGAGTGCGCATTAATGGCAAGACACAATTGATGATTCTCGACTCGATCATTGTAGAAGGTTATTCTCTATAGATTAGACATAACAAAAAGGAATAGTTGAAATGGCTTCATCTGCATCTTCGCTACGTAATACTCTCATCGTACTCGCCAGCCTCCTCGCAACACCCGCTGCATTGGCGCATGCACACCTGACAAAACAAAGTCCGGCGGCGAATGCGGAAGTCACCGCTTCTCCCCAGGCGCTGACGCTGAATTTTTCTGAGGGCGTCGAACCTGCGTTCAGCGGCGCAACGTTGACAGGTCCACAAAAGGAATCAATCAAGACGGGCAAAGCGACCCGCAGCGATCAGGACAAAACGCAACTGATTATTCCGCTCGCTCAAACGCTGGAGGCCGGAAAATATACGGTGGACTGGCACGTTGTATCCGTGGATGGTCACAAGACAAAGGGACAATATACCTTTAGCGTGAAATAACCGATGCTGGCATTTACCTGGGTTGCCCTGCGATTTATTCATTTTACCGCGTTGATGCTGGTGTTTGGTTGTGCGCTTTACGGCGCATGGCTGGCTCCCGTTTCGGTTCGCCGTTTAATGATGCGTCGTTTTTTACGTCTGCAACGCCATGCCGCGACGTGGAGTTTTATCAGCGCGACGCTAATGCTGGCGATCCAGGGGGGCTTAATGGGCTCAGGATGGCGGGATGTCGTCTCTACAGACGTTTGGGGCGCCGTTCTGCAGACGCAATTTGGCGGCGTCTGGCTATGGCAGATTATCCTCGCGATGGTCACGTTGGTGGTGACCATCGTTGTGCCGCGCAGCATGTCGCGGCTGCTCTTGATGCTGACGATTGCTCAGTTTATTTTGCTGGCAGGTGTTGGACATGCAACGCTGCATACTGGCGTCGCTGGGGCTATCCAACAGGTTAACCATGCCTTACATCTGATATGTGCCGCCGCCTGGTTTGGCGGGTTGCTGCCCGTACTTTACTGTATGAGAATGGCGCAGGGCCGCTGGCGGGAACAAGCGATCGGAACGATGATGCGTTTCTCCCGCTATGGGCATCTCTTCGTGGCCGGGGTTTTACTTACCGGGATTATGAATGCCCTGTTTATTGTCGGTGTTTCCGGCTCCTGGCACATGGCTTATGGGCAACTGCTTTTGTTAAAAGGTGCCCTTGTCATGCTAATGGTAGCGATTGCCCTGGCGAATCGGTATGTTCTGGTACCACGCATGCAGCAGGATAATGGCTGTGTGACGCTCTATTTCATTTGGATGACAAAACTGGAATGGGGAATAGGGGCCGTTGTGCTGGCGATTGTCAGCCTGTTTGCAACCCTCGAACCTTTTTGATTGATGGACTGGCAAAACGCATGAAAAAAATCATTTTCTCTTTACTACTACTGGCAAGTTCAGGGGCCGCGTTGGCAGCGCCACAGGTCATCACCGTCAGCCGTTTTGAGGTTGGCAAAGATAAGTGGGCGTTTAATCGGGAAGAGGTGATGCTGACCTGCCGTGCAGGTCACGCGCTGTATGTCATCAATCCCAGCACGCTGGTGCAATATCCGTTGAATGATGTTGCCAGAGAACAGGTTGCGAGCGGTAAAACCACGGCGAAGCCGATTGAGATTATCCAGATTGATGACCCGACGAAACCGGGTGAAAAAATGAGCCTGGCGCCGTTTGTTGAGCGTGCAGAAAAACTCTGTTAATTGTCAGATGTAGCGTTCTGATTTCCAATAAAAAAACCGCAGGAACTCACAGGAGAACTTGCGGTTTTTACATTTGGTCGTGTAACAGACTGCCTTTTTTTCCGGTCACTTTAGTCGCGGACTGGAAAACCTGGCGCTGTCATCTATTCTTAAATGGCAGGGTAACTTAGCCTGCATTAATGCCAACTTTTAGCGCACGGCTCTCTCCCAAGAGCCATTTCCCTGGACCGAATACAGGAATCGTATTCGGTCTCTTTTTATGCGGATTTCATTTCAATAAGTTAGAACGTCATGTCCAAAAATTTCCGAAATTTGTCCACATATCAGTATTTGGGATTGCTTCGTTATACCACACAGTTTTTAACATTCACAGTGTATTTGCAGAGAAAAAGAACAGGGATGGGCGCTGTTTTTCCTCGTATCCAGGAGTGTGCATGACTTATGTGTCAGTGTTTTCAGTGGGTTCTTGTTTCCACAGACGTTTGGACTCGCTTGTACCGATAGCGGTATACTTCTTCATCAATAGGTGAAGTTCTCACCACTGACTCGGGACTTAGACTCACAGTAAAGAGACAGAAGAAATGGATAAGTTTAAAGAATGGCTGGTGATGGAAATTGGTAATGCAGACGATCTCTCTTCCTCATTAAATCTCTACACTAATGTCTATCAGTTAATACCTGAATATAAATTTGTATTTTCGTCTCCTAAAGGTCCATATCCGGGCTTTCAAACTAACAAAAAATTCGAAAACGGAGCATCTATTCGTTCTTTATTCAATGATGAAAACGTGTTCGTCATGGATCCTCAAACGATAGAAGAAATGTTTAGTGATAAACGCTGCTCTACTTTTAAAATAGACTACTCAATATCCCTTGATAGCCAGGCATTAAGTTATTTGCGGCCTTATATTAACGGAAAGGTCTCAGGTTTAGATGATGACATTGAAGAAATATTCAATTTTATTTCCCATAAAAATACTCAGGTAGATTCTGTATTGTATGAACTGGAGAATCTTAACAATTTAGATGTAAAAGAAAACCATCATAAAATATTTGATAAATTGTTAGGTTACGAGTTTATAAAGGATGTAGATTTCATCAAAACGGGAAATACCGGGAAATTGACATCAAAAATATCACAAAGTGAGCTTTTTCTTAAAACTGACAGGCATTTTAATTCTATGCTTGCTAAACACAAGGATTCTGAGTTCAGGCGTGCGCTACGAGATCGACATGATAGTATATACGCTTACCTTCTTATGATGAGTATCATCCAAATCAAGTCACCCGCCAGATCGCTAAAGAATAAACTTATCGATCTGTTAATTTTTGCACACAACAAAGTCGGTTTTCTGGCCACAAGAGAGCTGATTCTTGCAAGTGAGTTCTTTAAAAGAGGAACTCAATTTAGATTTTTTAACAAGATACATAAAAAATCAAAAAATATGTGGCCAGCTTTACATGGGATGGCATGGGACCTTACTCATTGTAGATATTTAGAACAAGCTATTACCTTCAATACCGGAAATAATCAACGGTATTTTTTCCCTGGAATTTTAAGCTGTGATAAAGGATTTATTGAAGCTATGGAGCTGACACCATTAAAGGCCGTTGCATTTAATACCCAGGGTGGGCCGCCACTGCTCTTTTACCATGATAATGACGTGAAAAAAATCACAGCAGACATACCTGAGGTTATTGATTTTTATATAAAAATAACTAGCAAACATAAAAGAGAAGAAAGAGCCAGCACGCGAAATGCACCCACTTATGACCTGCAATCTATTGTTACAGAACTGGAAGAAGAGCTGGAAGCTGTTGCCCAGGTGCCTGTTAGGCGGGCTGATCACATATGGTCGTGACACCAGCATCGTTCGGAATTTTGCTGCTATGGTTTAATTAAGTGAAGGGTAATATTTGTATGCAGGAGGTCAAATGGGACAGCCTGACAATATCTACCAGCGGATCGCAGCAACAAACTGGCGACACGTCTGGGTCGTTGGGGATCTCCACGGTTGCTTCTCTTTATTGATGGCTAAACTGCGCCAGTGCCATTTTGATCCCTGGCAGGATCTGTTGGTTTCAGTGGGCGATGTTATCGACCGTGGCCCTGACAGTCTCCGTTGCCTGCGCCTGATGCGTAAAAGCTGGATTGTGGCAGTCAGGGGCAATCATGAGCAGATGGCGTTGGATGCACTGGCGACGGGGGAGCAACTGTCGTGGTTTATGAACGGCGGCGCGTGGTTTGCTCACGCGGATCAGCCCGCGGCGAGGTTAGCACTGGAAGCGTGCCGAAAGTTACCCTGGATTCTGGAACTACGCTGCCGGAGTGGTATACACGTTGTTGCTCATGCTGATTACCCGGATGATGATTACCAGTGGCAAAAAGAGGTCGATTTACAGCGGGTACTGTGGGATCGTGCGCGGTTGATGAACAATGGTAACGGCATACGCGGCGCGGATCACTTTTGGTTTGGACATACGCCGCTGCGGCATCGGTTGGATCGCGACAATCTGCACTATATTGATACCGGTGCGGTATTTGGCGGCGAATTAACGCTGGTGCAACTGCAATAATCAGAAATCACTGTATTCCTGGGCCGGACGCCAGAAGCTGTCGATATAATCGTCCGCAGGCAAACATCCGCCGTTACGAATGCGCTGATCGTCCATCGATACAAGGCATTGCTGCTCAGTTTTGTAGACATCAACCACGATATCTTCACAACCGCCGTCAAGGTAGCACACAAAAAGAACCAGCGTGAACATTCCATCCTCTAATGGTAAAGCCATACCTCTAGTGTAGAAGATGTTGATAGATGAGGGAAATTAGCCAGGAAATAACCCGTCTGGCGACGGGTTCTTTTTGAATCAGGCAAGGCGCATGATCCAGGCATCTGACTTACGATCGTAGTGCTCGCGAAACAGAACAGAATGCTCTCCATTCAGAAGGGCCGGGACGCTGGTGTCGGCATCCCAGGCGTCCAGTTGCATACATAAATCCGGATCGGATTTACATGGAATGGTTAACGTTCGGTCCCCCGGCGATTCGCCATGCAACTCGGCGTCGTCGATTTCAAAAGCGCCAATGCGCACACTGGTTTTCATCATCGTGCTCTCCGTTTATCTGCTGATTGTGGTACGACCAGTTAGGTCGTCCATTTTTCAGCGTAGTCAACGTTAGCAAAAGCGCCAGTCAAAACGTGCGTTATCCTGTAAAGAGTTTGCCATCCCGGACAAGCTCGCGTGGATAGCTATTTTTCAATCGCGATCCAATACGTTTTGCCAGGCCGATCGGCTGATGCTGGAACGTAACTAACACGTCGTCAGTTGCGGGTGAAGTTTGCGGGTAAACATCTCTACCGCGATACCACTCTTCCGCTTCGGCAAGGCTCAGTTCGAACGCATGGCTGTGGCCTGGATCGGCGAGGGCGATGACGGCTTCATGCTGCCAACGATACCCTTTGTTGTGGGTTTCAGCCAGTTTAACCCCGAGGCGGGAAAAACGAACTTTGCCAATCAGGGGTTCAATCTCTGTCGGAAATAACCAGATCTCTTTATCGCGCTGCCACAGGCGTAAATTGTCTGCCCATTGTAATCCGCAGGCGTTAGCGGCCTGAGCAACAAGCGCGGATTCACGTCCTTTCAGCGGGCTGAACGGGAAGTTGCCCACTTTATATTTCGGTGAGGGTAGCGCAGGAATGGCGGCCGTTTTGCGCAAACGCGCGACGAAGAATCCTTCACAATCGTAGATCTGCGGGAACACATGCAGGAATCCTTCCGGCGTCAGGGCGTGTTCAGCCTCCGGGAATAAATCGCCCAACGGTAAAAATTCAACGGCATCCGGGTAGGTTTCAATCAACCACTGCATAATGGCTTCGTTTTCGTCACGGTTCAGCGTACAGGTTGAATAAACCAATGTGCCGCCGGGACGCAGAGCGTGAAATGCGCTGTCGAGGAGCTCACGCTGGGTTGCGGCAATTTCCAGATTACTTTCTATGGACCAGTTTTTCAGCGCATCGGGATCTTTACGTACCACGCCTTCGCCGGAACATGGAGCATCCAGCAATATGGCATCGAATGTTTCTGGTAATGCCGCGCCGAATACCCGCCCGTCAAAATGGGTCAGGGCGACATTGTTGATACCGCAGCGGCTGATATTGGCATGCAGGACTTTGACGCGACTGGCGGAAAACTCATTCGCCAGAATCACTCCCTGATTATTCATTTTGGCGGCAATTTGCGTGGTTTTGGAGCCGGGAGCTGCCGCGACATCCATTACGCGTTCCGGGGTATTGCCATCGGCAAACAGCGCGGCGACTGGCAACATTGAGCTGGCTTCCTGAATATAAAACAGGCCGCTTAAATGTTCTGCGGTGCTGCCGAGCGGCAGTGACGTTTCATCATCGCGTTCAATCCAGAAGCCTTCAGCACACCATGGAACAGGGGTGAGCGACCAGTTATATGGCGCTGTCAGAGTGAGGAAATCGGCAACAGAGATTTTCAGCGTATTGACGCGGATGCTACGGCGCAGCGGACGCTGGCAGGCAGCGAGAAAATCATCGAATGAGAGCGTGGAAGGCATTGCTTCACGCATTTGTGTCAGAAACGCGTCGGGAAAATAAGCCACTTGGTACCACCGGCAAAAAAACAGGTGCGCAGTGTAGCATAAGTGCTCCGGCGCGAGTACGCCGGAGCAAAGGGAGAGATTATCGTGGCAGGGCGGTTCCCCATTCACGCCACTCTTTCGGTTCGCTTTCCTGCAACAGGAAGTGTTTACCAGCCTGTGCTTTCGGGGCCAGTGGCGTACCCGGCGGGGTTGCAAAGGCGATCCCACCGCGAATGAACTGATTAAAGGTACCGGTCTTCACGACGCCGCCAGTCAGGCCGAAGTCGAGACTGTAGCCGGATGCCAGCCAGAATACAGAGTTGTTACGCACCAGATGCTGATAGCGCTGGCTGATGCGCATAGCGATCATCACGCGATCGGAAAGGGAGCCGAGCGTCAACCCGGTGACGGTCCCCACCTCAATACCTCTGAACAGAACTGGCGTACCGATGTTTAATGAACCCGCTTCCGGTGCTTCCACCACAATACTCAGACCATCGAGGTAACGAGAGTCGGTGATAGTAGCTTCCTGCAGCTCAAAATCACGGCGCGGGTTACCGCGGCCAGGTTCAACGTTGATATACGGCTGTAAGATGGTATCTAAATGCTCCACGCCGGCTGCTGAGATTTGCGGGGTAATTACGGAGAAGCGTGTGCCGCTACGCGCAAAGGTCTGTACGTACTCCGGATACAGTACCGCTTTGGCCTGAACTTCGTTACGGGCAGTGATCAGCTCAAGCGTCTGGATCTGGCCAATATCAATTCCCAGATAGCGAATCGGCATCCCGGCCGCCAGTTTACCGGCATCGAAAGCGTGCAGGGTTATCTGGCCGCCCACCGCACGCGCAGCGGTTTCTGACGCATACAGAATCCGCTTGTCGCCTTTGCGTTGGCTGGCGCTGGCGCCGCTCAGGTTATCGAAGCTAATTGCGCCTTTAATCGCTCGCGACAGGGGAGAAGCCTGAACGGTTAAACCGCTGCCGTTAAGCTGAACCTTGGCGCCGCCCTCGGCCCAGAACACACTGTTGCTGGTCAGCAGGTTGCGATATTCCGGTTTGATATGCAGATCGATATCAAACGCATCGGCGCGTGGACGAACGCTAATCACTTCACCGACTTCGAATTTACGATATAAGACCACCGAACCGGCCTGCACATCGGGCAGCGTCTCGGCACTCAGGCTGACCGTGGTGGTTGGCAGATCGCTCAGGCTGTTCTCAATCGCCTTTTCCAGGTTGGCATACAGCGGGTAGCTTTTTTTCATTTCACCTTTTGTACCAGGCAAAATACGAATGCCGCCGCTGATCCACTCACTGGCGCTGGCGCCAAGAAACTCCACGCCATCAAGCCCAACTTTGACATCGACCCGACTGTTGACCACAAACTTACTGTCGCCTTGCACCAGCTCGCGATGCTGCGGTTCGATGGCGACGGTAAACGAAACGCCTTTGCTGGAGAGCGTGCGCTCAATCACCTGACCGACCTGTACGCCGTGAAGAATCAGCGGTTGGCCGGCATCAATACCGTAACTTTCCGGCGCGGTCAGCGTCAGCGTCATGACGCCCGGATCGTGTAGCAATGATTGCTCTGCAGGAATCACCGCAAACTGGTTACGCGGCTCGCCCTCGCCAGGTATCAGTTCGAATGTTTTGCCCGTCAGCAGCGAACTGAGATTCGCATCGCTTAATGATAATTTAGGGCTGTGTAATTCAATACGCGTGTTGTCGCGCAATAGCGTGACGACGCTGGGATCGACCGTCATCTCGCCGGTGACTTTCCCGCCCGGATTTAAATCCAGTTTGGTCAGTTGACCGACTTCTAATCCTTGATACATCAGCGAAGTTGAGCCTGCTTTCAGTCCGTCGCCGCTGGGTAAGTCGAGCTTAACGATCACGCCGCGCTGGCTGTGTGCGAGATCCTGATACAAACCAAACGTGTCGTCGGCAACGGCGGGTTGCGAATCTTCCGGTGAGTCAAAGGCAATGGCGCCATTTACCAGCGCAGCCAGACTCTCCAGTTTCACTTTGGCGCCGCTGAGGCTGACATCCGCGTCTACCCCTGATACGTTCCAGAAACGACTGCCTTTTTTCACCAGATTGGTAAAGCGACGTTCAATCAGCACGTCGATGGTTACGCCCTGATTATTTGGATTAATGGTGTAGTCATAGACCCGACCTACCGGGATTTTGCGGAAATAAACCAGCGAGCCGCTATTAAGCGAACCGAGGTCGGGGGCCCGCAGGTGCAGCATCAAATCGCCATTGTTCAGACGGTATTTCGGCTGCGTATCAAGCGCGACGAAATGATCCTCTGGCTCGCCGGTTCCGGGCATCATGCCGATATAGTTGCCGCCAACTAACGCATCCAGGCCGGAAACCCCCGCCAGTGACGCTTTCGGCGTGACCAGCCAGAACTGGGTATCTTTGCGCAGTGCATCTTTCATATTTGATTTGATGCTGACGCGGACTTCAATTTTACGCAGGTCTTTGCTGAGGTTGATGTCCTGCACCGTGCCCACTTCGACGCCCTGATAGCGAACAGGGGTACGGCCAGGCACAATGCCGTCCGCCGACATAAAGTCAATGGTTACGGTATTACCGCGATCTTCATAGCTTCCCCAGATAAGCCATCCTGCAATCATCAATGCGATGAACGGCAGCAGCCAGAACGGGGAGATACGACGTTTTGTTTTAATCTGCGCTTCAGTCTGCGAAGCGGGCGTTTCCTGACTCATGTGCATCCCAAAGTAAGCGGCTGTCCAGCCATTCCACTGCAAGAATAGTCAATATTACCGCTGCGCCGAAATAAAACGCAGCCGGTCCCATAGTAAAAGCAAGTATCTGATCGCGATTAATCAGCGACATGGTTAAAGCGATAACAAAAAGATCCAGCATTGACCAGCGACCAATCCAGGTCACTATGCGCAGTAGTTTGATGCGGGTACGCAATCCTTGCTCACATTTAAAATGAATGCTGATGAGCAACGTAAACATCACAATCACTTTGGTGAATGGCACCAGAATACTGGCAATAAACACGATCGCCGCCACGCCGATATTACTGTTCGCCAGAGACAGTATGCCTGACATGATCGTGTCTTCCTGCCGGGAGCCATTGACATAAATAATCGAGATAGGCAGGAGGTTCGCAGGCAGCAGCAGGACAATCGAGGCCAGCAGAGCAGCCCAACATTTTTGAATACTTTGATTTCTGCGCCAGCGCAACGGTATGTGGCAACGAGGGCAGCGGCCGCGGGCGTCCGGATACCCTGTAAAGTGGCAACCAAGGCAAACGCGAAGCTTTTCATCGGGCCGACGAGCAGGCCTTTGTGGGTAAAAACGGTCCCAAAGCTGTTCTACGTTGAGGTGCGATAACGTCAAAATACTGAGGATCACCAGCGCAATAAAAGCAAACAGTCCCACCCCAGGTTGCAAATAAGCATAGTCCTGAACTTTAATTGACGCGACGCCGATACCCACAAGATAGATATCGAGCATCACCCACTCTTTGAGCCTTTCCAGCATCAGTAGCACCGGACGCAGGTTCATCCCGAGAATATTACCAAACCACAGATAAGCGATTGAGGTAACGAGAATAATCGGCGCGCCCGCAACGCAAAATAGCACGAAAGATGCGGTGAGTGGGTCACCCTGGCGGGTCATTTGCCAGATACCCTGCATCACATTGGCGTCAATGCGTACACCGAGCAAAAAAATATGTAACAGCGGCTCTCCCCAGGCGAAGGGCATCAGCAGCAACATGGTGACTGCCATTGCTGCCAGCCGCGTTAAGGACCAGTCGCGTCCGTCACGGATTTTTGCCTGACAGCGTGGGCAGAATGCGCTTTGGTGCGAGCGCATTTTAGGCAAGCTAAATATCAGGTCGCATTCAGGACAACGATGATAATGTGCACGCGGTAGTGCCTCGCCGATAGACCTGATGGCTATTTTTTTAGTTGGCGTGATGCGTGATGTCGTAAGGGCCATGTATCGCGTATCAAAATGTTGAAGTAATGTTATCTTAACTCATGACGGGAATGATCTTGAGCATTAACGCATTTAATGTTTATTTTAGTAGGCTGCAGTTTTAAGTAAGACAACTAAGTGATTACATAATGAACAAATCAGAGCTATACACGGATCTGAACCGTGATTTTCAGGCATTAATGGCAGGTGAAACCAGTTTTCTGGCAACGCTGGCAAATACCAGCGCATTGTTGTACGAGCGTCTTGCACAAGTAAACTGGGCCGGTTTTTACCTGCTTGAGGGCGAGACTCTGGTACTTGGCCCTTTCCAGGGCAAAATTGCCTGTGTGCGGATCCCGGTAGGGCGTGGTGTATGCGGTACCGCGGTGGCGCGCAATCAGGTGCAGCGTATCGAAGACGTGCACGCGTTTGACGGGCACATCGCATGCGATGCCGCCAGCAACGCGGAAATCGTTCTGCCTGTCACCGTTGAAAATCAGATAATCGGCGTGCTGGATATTGATAGCACTGCGTTTGGTCGCTTCACTGAAGAAGACGAACAGGGGCTGCGTACGCTTGTGGCACAGCTTGAAACCGTGCTTGCAACGACGGATTACAAAAAATTCTTTGCGAGCGTCGCAGGATAATCAACGGATAACGTAGCAATTACTGATGACGTCATTATAATGTCGCCTGTTCATGCCTGCGCTTGTTGGCTACGTCCGTTGTAATCAGGAAATTTCATGGAAAATCAACCTAAGTTGAATAGCAGTAAAGAAGTCATCGCGTTTCTGGCCGAACGCTTCCCGCAGTGTTTTAGTGCTGAAGGCGAAGCGCGCCCACTGAAAATTGGCATTTTTCAGGATTTGGTAGAGCGTGTTGAGGGCGAAATGAACCTCAGCAAGACACAGCTCCGTTCTGCCTTACGTCTCTATACTTCAAGCTGGCGCTATCTGTATGGCGTTAAATTGGGCGCAACGCGTGTTGATCTCGACGGCAACCCATGTGGTGAGTTGGATGAGCAACATGTTGAACATGCTCGCAAACAGCTGGAAGAAGCTAAAGCTCGCGTTCAGGCGCAACGTGCAGAGCAACAGGCGAAAAAACGCGAAGCGGCCGCTGCTGCCGGCGAAAAAGAAGACGCACCGCGTCGCGAGCGTAAGCCGCGTCCTGCTCCGCGTCGTAAAGAAGGGGCTGAACGTAAACCTCGCGCTGAAAAACCAGCAGCAAAAGCACCGCGTGCTCCTCGTGAAGAACAGCATATCCCGGTATCTGATATTTCAGTGCTGACGGTAGGGCAGTCCTTGAAGGTGAAAGCAGGTAATAATGCGATGGATGCCACCGTATTAGAAATCACCAAAGATGGCGTCCGTGTACAGCTGAATTCGGGTATGTCTTTGATTGTACGCGCAGAACACCTGGTGTTCTGAAACGGAGGCCAGGCCTGGCATGAACACTTTTTTTAGGCTTACTGCGTTAGCTGGTCTGCTTGCATTAGCAGGCCAGGCACTTGCTGTAGAAGACATCACGCGTGCCGATCAAATCCCCGTTTTAAAGGAAGAAACCCAGCATGCGACGGTGAGTGAACGTGTAACTTCACGTTTTACACGTTCACACTATCGCCAGTTCGATCTGGATCAGGCGTTTTCGGCAAAAATTTTTGACCGCTATCTGAATCTGCTCGACTACAGCCATAACGTGCTGTTGGCGAGCGATATCGAACAGTATGCAAAAAAGAAAACTGTCCTCGGCGATGAACTGCGCACGGGCAAGCTGGATGTCTTTTACGATCTTTATAATCTGGCGCAAAAACGCCGATTTGAACGATATCAGTACGCGCTAAGCGTGCTGGCGCGTCCAATGGATTTTACCGGGACTGACACCTTTAACCTCGACCGGAGCAAAGCTCCGTGGCCGAAGAGCGAAGCAGAGCTCAATGCGCTGTGGGACGGCAAAGTAAAATTTGACGAACTCAGTCTGAAGCTGACCGGTAAAACCGATGCGGAAATTCGCGAAACGCTGACACGTCGCTATAAATTTGCCATTCGCCGCCTGGCGCAGACGAACAGTGAAGATGTGTTCTCACTGGCGATGACGGCTTTTGCTCGTGAAATAGACCCGCATACTAACTATCTTTCTCCGCGCAACACAGAACAGTTTAATACTGAAATGAGCTTGTCTCTGGAAGGTATTGGCGCAGTTCTGCAAATGGATGATGACTACACCGTCATTAACTCCATGGTGGCAGGCGGCCCGGCAGCCAAGAGCAAAGCGATAAGCGTTGGCGACCGTATTGTCGGCGTGGGCCAGACCGGAAAAGGCATGGTCGATGTGATTGGCTGGCGTCTGGATGATGTTGTGGCGCTGATCAAAGGACCTAAAGGCAGCAAAGTTCGCCTCGAAATCCTGCCTGCTGGTAAAGGCACCAAGACGCGCATTGTCACGCTAACGCGTGAACGCATTCGTCTCGAAGACCGCGCGGTTAAAATGTCTGTGAAAACCGTTGGCAAAGAAAAGGTCGGCGTACTGGATATTCCTGGTTTCTATGTTGGCCTGACGGATGACGTAAAAGTTCAGCTGCAGAAACTGGAAAAACAGAATGTCAGCAGCGTGATTATCGATCTGCGTACTAACGGTGGTGGCGCACTGACCGAAGCGGTCTCGCTTTCTGGTCTGTTCATTCCTTCCGGCCCGGTGGTTCAGGTTCGTGACAATAACGGCAAAGTGCGTGAAGACAGCGATACCGACGGTGTTGTGTATTACAAAGGTCCGCTGGTGGTGTTAGTCGATCGCTTCAGTGCCTCGGCATCGGAAATTTTTGCCGCGGCAATGCAGGATTATGGGCGTGCGCTGATCGTCGGTGAACCGACCTTTGGGAAGGGCACCGTACAGCAGTATCGTTCTCTGAACCGTATTTATGATCAGATGCTGCGTCCGGAATGGCCAGCGCTGGGTTCCGTTCAGTACACGATCCAGAAATTCTACCGTGTAAATGGTGGCAGTACGCAGCGTAAGGGTGTTACGCCGGATATCATCATGCCGACAGGTAATGAAGAAACTGAAACCGGTGAAAAGTTTGAAGATAACGCACTGCCGTGGGATAGCATTGATGCGGCAACCTATACAAAGTCTGATAACCTGACGCCATTTGGACCTGAATTGCTAAAAGAGCACAATGCACGTATTGCGAACGATCCTGAGTTCCAGTACATCATGAAGGACATTGCGCGATTTAATGCGATGAAGGATAAGCGCAGCATTGCTTCTCTGAATTACGCTCAGCGTGAGAAAGAGAATAACGAAGATGATGCACTGCGTCTGGCGCGCATCAACGACCGGTTTAAGCGTGAAGGCAAACCGTTGTTGAAGAAACTGGACGATCTGCCGAAAGATTACCAGGAGCCGGATCCGTATCTGGATGAAACGGTAAAAATCGCGCTCGACCTGGCGCATCTTGAAAAAGAGAAGCCAGCGGAACAGCCCGCAACCAGTCAATAACCTCCAACAGGCACAAGAAATTGTGCCTGTTTTTTTAACAACCGCATGAAGACGTCAGTCTGATACGATAAAATGTAAAGTTGTGTCTTTCTGGTGACTTAGCACCTATGGATGCTTGAAAATAGCCATAAGACCCATACGATATGGGTAATCGCATAGTGCGTTTTGTTAAATTGAGGTTAAAAGAAAATTATGATGCGAATCGCGCTCTTCCTGCTGACGAACCTGGCTGTGATGGTCGTTTTCGGGCTGGTATTGAGCCTGACAGGGATTCAGTCAAGCAGCGTTCAAGGCTTGTTGATCATGGCACTGCTGTTTGGTTTTGGTGGTTCCTTCATTTCGCTGCTGATGTCCAAATGGATGGCGTTAAAGTCCGTTGGCGGGGAAGTGATCGAACAGCCCCGTAATGAAAGAGAACGCTGGCTGATGAATACGGTAGCGAATCAGGCCCGTCAGGCGGGTATCGCTATGCCGCAGGTTGCAATCTACCATGCGCCAGATATTAACGCGTTTGCTACCGGTGCTCGCCGGGATGCTTCGCTGGTGGCTGTGAGTACTGGCCTGTTGCAAAACATGAGCCCGGACGAAGCCGAAGCAGTTATCGCGCACGAGATCAGCCACATTGCTAATGGCGATATGGTGACCATGACCCTCATTCAGGGGGTGGTCAACACCTTCGTTATCTTTATCTCCCGTATTCTGGCGCAAATTGCCGCCGGATTTATGGGCGGTAACCGCGATGAGGGCGAGGGCAGCAACGGTAACCCATTAATCTACTTTGCGGTGGCGACGGTGCTGGAACTGGTGTTTGGTATTCTGGCCAGCATTATTACCATGTGGTTCTCACGCCACCGTGAATTCCATGCGGATGCCGGTTCTGCCAAACTGGTCGGCCGTGAGAAGATGATCGCCGCGTTGCAGCGTCTGAAAACAAGCTATGAACCGCAGGAAGCCACCAGCATGATGGCGTTCTGTATCAACGGTAAATCCAAATCGTTGAGTGAGCTGTTTATGACTCACCCGCCGTTGGATAAGCGTATTGAAGCGCTGCGTAGTGGGGAATACCTGAAGTAACCCGAAGAAGTCTGGAAGAAAAAGCGCGTCGTCAGACGCGCTTTTTTTATGCCTGAACGCGCGGCTGCGTGATACGTAAGCCGCTCACTATGGCGGCAGCCGTTGCCAGTACACCCGCAGTTATCAGCGACATATGTGTTCCGTTGTCACCAAACTGATTGAGCATTAACGCCACCAGTGCCGCGCCGGTACTTTGCCCTAACAAGCGCGCAGTCCCCAGCATCCCGCTCGCCCCGCCGCTGCGTTCACGCGGTGCGGAGGTGATGATGGTGTGGTTATTCGGTGACTGAAATAGACCAAAACCCGCGCCGCACAATATCATCGGCCAGATGATATTAATATCGGAGGGCGCAGAGGGAAGTAACACCAGGGCAAATAATCCGCTTGCCATCACGGCCATACCCAGTGCACCTAACAGGCCCGCGTGGACGCGTTCGATAAGATATCCGGCCAGCGGCGCCATCACCATGGTTGCCAGCGGCCATGGGGTCAATAGCAGGCCCGTTTCGACTTCGCTACGACCGAGCACGGTTTGAAGAAAGAAGGGCAGAGAAACCATCGCCAGCATTTGCGCGCTAAATGAACAGATTGACGTGCAAATCGAGAGTGAAAACAGCGGAATACGCAGCAGGTCAACCGGTAATAACGGTACCGGCAACGCCAACTGGCGGCGGATAAAGAAAAAACCGACCACGATAAGCGCCACAAGCTCGGTGCCAATCAATTTTAGCGACTGCCCTTGCGCAAATCCACTGAGCGCGGTAATTAACAAGCCAAACGTTAAGGCATTCATTACCGCACTTGGCAGGTCAAAGCGTGGTTTATTGCTGCGGGACGAATTAGGTGGCAAAAAGCGCATAGCCAGCAGCAGGGCAATTATTCCCAGCGGGACGTTAATCAGAAACAGCCATTTCCATGACGAGACAGAGAGGATCGCCGCGGCAATGGTGGGGCCTGCCGCTGAGGATACCGCCACGATGAAGGAGTTAATTCCCATCCCCCGACCAAGCTGACGCTGGGGATAAATAAGTCTAATTAATGCTGTATTTACACTCATCAGCGCCGCGCCGCCAAACCCCTGAGCCACGCGGGCCAGAGTTAACATTTGTAGCGAGTCTGATAAAGCACAGAACAGCGAGGCAAGCAGGAATACGACGAGACCACATTTATAAATGCGTCGATAGCCAAACATATCACCCAAAAATGAGAGTGACAGCAGTGAAACGACAATGGCGATTTGATAGGCGTTAACGATCCAGATTGAACTGGCGGGTGACGCCTGAAGGTCGGTAGCAATCGTCGGAAGTGCCACGTTAGCTATTGCGCCGTCGAGTACTGCCATAGAGATGCCAATAACAATGGTTAAAATTGCACCATATCGCTGGGGCAATGGCAGGCCATCAGCCTGAATTTTTTCCATAAGGGGTCATTTTATCGGGAATTATGATGAGAATAATAATCTTAGCATTGATATACAGGCGTTAGGTCGCAGATTTGTAACTAAGTAAGCAAAGAGCGATTGCGAGGGCAGGTCCGTGAAATTATAATAAAAACCGGTTCTGATTTTTATAAAACACTCGTAATGAGGTGATAAATGGCAATCGCAGATCTGGATAAACAACCTGATTCTGTATCTTCCGTGCTGAAAGTTTTTGGCATCCTGCAGGCGCTGGGTGAAGAGCGCGAAATTGGTATTACCGAGCTGTCGCAACGCGTCATGATGTCGAAAAGCACCGTTTATCGCTTTTTGCAGACCATGAAAACGCTGGGTTATGTGGCACAAGAAGGGGAGTCAGAGAAATACTCCCTGACCCTGAAATTATTCGAACTGGGTGCGCGCGCGTTACAAAACGTTGATCTGATCCGTAGTGCTGACATCCAGATGCGTGAACTTTCACGTTTGACCAAAGAGACCGTACACCTTGGTGCGCTGGATGAAGACAGCATCGTCTACATTCATAAAATCGACTCCATGTACAATCTGCGTATGTATTCCCGCGTCGGTCGTCGTAACCCATTGTACAGCACGGCTATCGGTAAAGTTCTTCTGGCATGGCGTGACCGCGATGAAGTGAAGGAAATTCTTGACGGCATCGAGTATAAACGCAGCACCGACCGTACTATCACAAATACTGATGAATTGCTGGTATTGTTAGATAAAGTACGTGAACAGGGATACGGCGAAGATAACGAAGAGCAGGAAGAAGGCCTGCGCTGCATCGGTGTTCCAGTGTTTGACCGTTTTGGTGTGGTGATTGCGGGTTTGAGTATCTCATTCCCGACGCTGCGCTTTTCCGAAGAGCGTTTACACGAATATGTGGCGATGCTGCATACGGCAGCGCGTAAGATTTCTGAACAAATGGGCTATAACGACTATCCGTTCTAATCCGCAGCAATAGCGCTAAGTGTAAAACCCCAGGTATTGCGTACCTGGGGTTTTTTAATGAATAAAATTAACGCTGTTTTGCGCAAATAGCATTGAGAATGTATTGCCGCTATCTTAACCGTTATCGATAACGACAGTACTTTTCCGCAATACAGGGCAATCTGAAAGGCCAATAAGGCCGCTGTTTGAGTGGACATATTGTGCAGTGCTGGTCCCGCGAGCGGTCAGATATTGGCATTGCAGACCCAGACCGGCCGCATTCTCTTTACTTCCAATCAAAATGCCATAGCCGCTGAGTAATAAACCGATCCAAACCAGAGCTAACAACACAATAGCGCGGATAATCAGACGCATTACAACCTCTTATCTTTTCTCGTTATTAGTAGATTAGCCTGTACACGGGATGAAACAAGTCAATCATTCCTAAAAAGATGGAATGCCGTTACAGTTAACGCTGGGTTTAGGTAACGCATGATAATTTATAGTCATAAGATGTAGAGTTGAAGAGTGGAGCTGGAGTGAAAAAAATACGCTGGGTGGTACTGATTGTTATCGTGCTGGTATGCATATTGATGTGGGCGCAGGTGTTTAACATCATGTGCGATCAGGACGTACAATTTTTCAGCGGTATTTGTGCCATCAATAAATTTATTCCCTGGTAAGCGCATTTTTACAACAGTTGATTACCTTCTTGTGCGGCAGTGGTAAACTACGCTGTCTACATTGAGGTGGTGAAATGAACGAAGTTTTGAATTCTGGCGCGTTGAGTTTTGCGTCTTTAGCGGTATCGGTGGTGGTTTTGGTTGTTGGGCTTGTGTTGTGGTTTTTCGTCAATCGGGCAAGTTCGCGTACTAACGAGCAGATAGAACTGCTTGAAGCATTGTTAGACCAGCAAAAAAGACAGAACGCATTGCTCCGTCGCCTTTGTGAAGCTAACGAACCCGAAAAAACGGCAGAACCTGCAGCGGTTGCTGCGAAGGATGAAGATGACGACATCATCCGCCTGGTAGCTGAGCGCTAAAAACAGTATGGCAGGGTGAAGGTCTGCTGATGCGGTTCGCAGATACCTCATCCTGTCGTCAACATGTCAGATCATTTTCTTCTGCTCTCGCCGCGTAATTAGCGTTCGGCGTCGCCTGTCACCTGAGTATTTTCAGATACTCTAACCAATTAATATCTTACGTACGGTCTGATCTAAATATATTTTCCCATACGTTAAAAATATGATTATGTCATTTTTGTGATAGCGATCGTCTTATTTACAGCGAAACGTTTCTCTTACTTTTTTTGTGCATTGTCATCATTCTTTCATTATTTTAGTGCAAAACCAGAAGGCGGATCTCATTTTTACGCTTGTGACATTTTATGCATTACTAAGCATAAAAAATGATATCCACCAGCCCCTGTGACAGATAACCTGGAACAACCGAAGCTATTGAGCTATGGTTGAAATGTCCCTGTGACGGTGCAAGCCTGACGGGGCAAGGGGAGAGAAGTGAGAATATAACTCTGCTCGGTCTGGCGCATAACTGTGCAGTGGTTGTTTGATGAACAACAGGATTTGTGCGACCGATCGAGACACGTTTAAAAATGGCTTGCCATTATTTACGTTGTATGTGATAACACGTTTTGGGTTAAACGAGGTACAGTTCTGTTTATGTGTGGCATTTTCAGTAAAGAAGTCCTGAGTAAACACGTTGACGTTGAATACCGCTTCTCTGCCGAACCTTATATTAGTGCCTCAAGCAGTAATGTCTCAGTTTTATCTATGTTATGCCCGCGGGCGAAGAAAATACTCTAAGGAATTTTGCAAATGGCAAAGATTAAAGGTCAAGTTAAGTGGTTCAACGAGTCTAAAGGTTTTGGCTTCATTACTCCGGCTGATGGCAGCAAAGACGTGTTCGTACACTTCTCCGCTATCCAGGGTAACGGCTTCAAAACTCTGGCTGAAGGCCAGAACGTTGAGTTCGAAATTCAGGACGGCCAGAAAGGTCCGGCTGCTGTAAACGTAACAGCTATCTGATCGACACCACTGATTTGATGCGCTCTTGCGCAACCATCTCAGATATAAAGCCTCGCTTATGCGGGGCTTTTTAATTCAAATTACGTCAAAATATTTCTGAAAGCCCATCCATTAGCGCTTTGTTGCAAAGGCGTGATGTTCGTAGCATAGTTTTCCCCGCATTCTCGCGGCATTTCTCGTTAAATCAGACACCTGAAAAACTATCATGCGGGAGTCCAGGTGAAAAAGAAAAACGACATAGATGCGCGCAATTTTACTCCCGTACGTTTTGCCCTGCTTTGTGTGGCGATATTATTAAGCCTGGGATTGCTGCTGGGTCGTGTGGCGTGGCTACAAATTGTCACGCCGACAACTTTGGTAAAACAGGAAGATATGCGTTCGTTACGCGAGGTTACCATTGCCTCGCCACGCGGAATGATTACCGACAGAGAAGGGCGACCGCTGGCGGTAAGTGTCCCGGTGAATGCCGTCTGGGCAGACCCTAAAACCATTATCAGCAAGGGAGGCGTGGGCTACAACGAACGTTGGCAGGCGTTAGCAAAGACTCTGAACATTTCGCTCAGTTCTCTGGCTGAGCGTGTTAACAGTAATCCTGCGGGACGCTTTATTTATCTGGCCCGCCAGATCTCTCCTCAGCAGGCTGAATGGATCGATAACCTTAATCTTCCGGGGATCAATCTGCGTGAAGAATCACGCCGCTTTTATCCCGCCGGACATGTTGCGGCTAATCTCATTGGTTTCACCAATATCGATGGCCAGGGTATTGAAGGCCTGGAGAAAAGCTTCAATAGCCAGTTGATGGGCAAACCCGGCTCCCGCCTGGTCCGTAAAGACAAATTTGGCCATGTCATCGAAAATATCACCGAAGTGATGCCGGTGCCTGCACATGAGTTACAACTCAGTATTGATGAGCGTTTGCAGACGGTCACCGAAGACGCGCTGGACAATGCCGTTACATGGAATAAAGCGGAATCCGGGGCCGCGGTACTGGTTAATATTGACACCGGCGAAATTCTCTCCATGGCAAGCTTCCCCGACTTTAACCCCAATAATCGAGACGGCGCGGTACTGGATGATTTTCGTAACCGTGCCATTAGCGACACCTTTGAACCCGGCTCGACCGTTAAGCCACTGGTGATTATGACCGCGCTCCAGCAGGGGATTGTGCAACCGGACAGCGTAATTGATACCCATCCTTTTAATGTCGACGGACATCGTATTCGTGACGTCGGATTTTACCCGGAGCTGTCGCTGACCGGCATTTTGCAGAAATCAAGCGATACGGGCGTATCACACCTGTCGTTAGCTATGCCGGTGCAGAAATTGCTGGATACCTATAAGCGTTTTGGCTTTGGCGATCCAACCGGATTGGGATTAACCGGCGAAAGCAGTGGTTTAATGCCTCAGCGCCGCTACTGGAGCGATTTGGATCGCGCGACCTTTGCATTCGGTTATGGACTCATGGTGACGCCACTCCAGTTGGCGCATGTCTATGCCACCATCGGTAGCTTTGGCATCTATCGCCCCCTTTCTATCACGCGTATTGATCCGCCGGTAATAGGGACGCGGGTGATGCCGGAGGCGCTGGTTCATCAGGTTGAACATATGATGGAAAGCGTCGCGTTACCCGGCGGTGGGGGAACTAAGGCCGCGGTCAGGGATTATCGGGTTGCGGTGAAGACCGGGACGGCGAAAAAAATTGGCGATGATGGTAAATATGTTGATAAATACGTGGCCTATACGGCAGGCGTTGCGCCAGCGAGCGACCCGAAATTCGCCTTAGTCGTGGTTATTAATAATCCACAAAACGGTGCTTACTATGGGGGCGCCGTCTCCGCGCCGGTATTCAGCCAGATAATGGGCGATGTCTTACGCCTGGAAAATGTTAAACCAGACGGCATGCCTGCCGACTCCGATCACCTGCTGGTGATGCATGGCGACAGCGTATCCTCGCCGACGCTGTAAGTTATTTTCCCGGGGCGCAATTCGCGTTACACTTGCGCCCTCAAATCACCTGCCGGAGTTGTCATGTCGTTTTCCTGTCCTCTTTGCCACCAGCCTCTTACTCAAACGAAAAACAGTTTTATTTGCCCTGAGCGGCACCAGTTTGATGTGGCGAAAGAAGGGTATGTCAACTTACTGCCGGTTCAGCATAAGCGGTCGCGCGATCCGGGTGACAGCGCTGAGATGATACAGGCGCGCCGGGCGTTTCTTGATGCCGGACACTATCAACCGCTGCGTGACGCGATTGTGAATGTGCTTGCGCAGACGCTGAGTTCAGAGAACGCGGCGATTCTGGATATCGGCTGTGGAGAAGGGTATTACACCCATGCCTTTGCCGATACGCTGACTGGCGGCAAGACCGTTGGCCTCGACGTTTCTAAAGTGGCGATTAAGGCCGCAGCCCGTCGTTATCCGCAGGTCACCTTTTGCGTGGCTTCCAGCCATCGTCTGCCGTTTGCCGATGCGTCCATGGATGCCATCATCAGGATCTACGCGCCCTGTAAAGCGCAAGAGCTGGCTCGCGTGGTGAAACCGGGAGGATGGGTAATCACCGCCACGCCTGGGCCGCGTCATTTAATGGAGCTGAAAGGGCTGATTTATGATGAGGTGCGTTTGCATGCGCCACATACCGAACAACTGGAAGGTTTTGTTCTGCAGCAAAGTATTGCGCTGGGCTATCAGATGCAGCTCCAGGGCAGCGAGGCCGTTGCATTACTGCAAATGACGCCGTTCGCCTGGCGGGCAAAACCGGAAGTGTGGGAAACGCTGGCAGGAAAAACGATGTTTGACTGCCAGACAGATTTTAGTATTCACATCTGGCAGCGCCAGAATTAACCGTGGAAGTGCGCCCAGAGGATCTGGGCGCCGATACCAATCAGTACCACCCCGCCCAGGATTTCAGCTCGTTTGCCCAGCATCGGACCAATAAAACGACCGATCATCATGCCGAGCGTGGACATCATCAACGTGGCGCAGCCGATGGCCAGCGCAGTCGCAATGATGTTAACCTGCAGGAACGCCAGACCCACCCCGACGGCCATCGCGTCGAGACTGGTGGCGATAGCGGTGGTGACCAGCAGCCAGAATCCGTGGCGGCGCGGCGGTTCTTCATCTTCATCACCGTTGTCGCGAAAACCTTCGATTATCATTCGCCCACCTAAGAAAATCAGCAGAATGAAAGCGATCCAGTGGTTCCACTCCAGCACGAATTTGCTTGCCAGCATGCCCATACCCCAGCCAATCAGCGGCGTCAGGGTTTCAACTGCGCCGAAAATGAGACCGGTGCGCAGAGCTTCAGAAAATTTGGGTTTATGCAGGGTGGCGCCTTTGCCAATTGATGCAGCGAAAGCATCCATCGACATGCCGAAAGCGAGAAGTACAGTAGCGGTGAGATTCATAACAGCGTCCTGACCGGGGTATCCATAAAACACATCACTGCCCCCAGTAACCATGCACACAGATTAAAATCACGAAATATATCGTGCCATTCAGGTATGCATTGCAGTTGATGTGCCTATGGTCTCGCCTGACTGAAGCTGTATGTTCAGTCCGTACGCGCCACGTTTTTCAACGAGTATGTTGACACGTACATTTCCGGAGTCTGGAAATCGGCTACTCCCCAACGACGGGCGCAACCTTAACATATATTGAGAATATAAAACAAGAAACAGGGAAATAATATTTGACTTCTAATTGAAAACGATTTTCATTTAGATTTATTTATAAACAGAACGTTAAAATAAATAACATTACGGACGTTGTAATATAGCCTTAGCTATGTTTTGTTTTCAAAAATATATAAAAAACATAGTTCAGGCTATCTTTCTAATTTACTGATTTGAAATGAGAAGTTTATATATTTTTTCAAGATCGTCTATATTTCGTACGCGAACCAGCAATCTCCGCTGTTCTAATTGCATCACCAGCACGCCGTCCTCTGATAAATTCATCTCTTTAATGCGGTTATATTCAATCCAGACGTTGGCAAAGAAAAACCCTTTTTGCTTGAAGATGATTTTCGGCGTACGGATCCAGAACAGATACAACCCCATCAATATCAGTGCGCATAATAACCACGTGGTGAATTGCGCCCCGTGGCTGGTGACGTTGTTGTAAATAAGAATAGCTACCAGGCCAATGAAGATAACACTGTCAACACGGCTGCGAGGAAGCAGGGCGACCGTCAGCAGAGTAAGGCCATTACGGCGGGGCATGATGAACTGATCGTAAATGGCATACGCCAGCAGCGAAAAGATAAAAAGAACCAGCACCAGGTCCGTGATAGTCATGAATCCTCAATCCTCTGAATAGAAAAACCGGGGGCAAGCCCCCGGTGGTGTACAACAGTCTTACAGGCCAAGCAGGCCGACAGCGTAGCCCGCGATACCGATGATGAAGAAGCCAACGATAATCCACAGCGGGTTCACTTTCTTACGCAGCAGCCACATACAAGCGAAAGTCAGCAGCAGAGGAACCAGGCCCGGCATCAGCTGGTCAAGGATAGTCTGCACGGTGGTGACGCGAGTCTGACCATCCTGACCGGTGATAGTGGAGACCACCAACGGGATATTCACGTGCGTCCACTTGTTAACCAATGCCCCCATGACAAACAGGCCGAGGATTGACGCCCCCTCAGTCAGTTTCTGCAGGAAGCCGCCGCCCATATCTTTAACGATATCGACCCCTTTACGGTAGCCGTATGCCACACCGTAGTAACGGGTTGCCAGACGCACCAGGTTAAACAGGATGAAGAACAACAGTGGTCCAAGCAGGCTGCCGCTCATCGCGATTCCAGCGCCAAGCGCAGCAAATACCGGACGTACCGTACCCCAGAAGATTGGGTCGCCGACGCCTGCCAGCGGTCCCATCAGACCAACTTTGATACCGTTGATAGCACCATCGTCAATCTCTGCGCCGTTGGCACGCTGCTCTTCCATCGCCAGCGTAACGCCCAGCACAGGTGCGGCTACGTACGGATGGGTGTTAAAGAATTCCAGGTGACGCTTAATAGCCTGCTTACGTGCATCGTTGTTTTCCGGGTACAAACGGCGGATAGCCGGTACCATGGAGAAACAAAAACCCAGCGCCTGCATACGTTCGAAGTTCCATGAACCCTGAAACAGGTTAGAACGAATGAACACGCCACGAATGTCACTCGGAGTGAGTTTTTTCTCGGTGGTAGTTTTAGTCATATCAACCATTTCGCTCACCTGCTAGTCCAGTTCGTTATCAAGATCGTTGTTACCAGCTGCCTGAACTGGCGCACCGGCGACGCGGTTATATTTCGGGCTCAGCTGAATGTAGAGGATTGCCATCACTGCGCCAATCACACCCAGAGCAACCAGGTTGAAGTTAGTAAATGCCGCGGTGACGAAGCCGAGGTAGAAGAACGGCATCAGGTAGCCCGCGCGCATCATATTGATGACCATCGCATAACCAACCACTACGATCATACCGCCTGCGATGTTCAGGCCGCCGGTGACGACTTCCGGAATGGCGTTGAGCATGCTCTGAACTTCACTGGTACCTACAGAAATCGCCACGATTACCGCCGGGATAGCGATACGCATAGCCTGCAGGAACAGTGAGGACACGTGCAGCCAGGAGAGCGCCGTCAGGTTGCCGTTTTCGGCCGCCTTATCTGCTGCGTGCTGGAATGCTACGGTGATAGTACGAACGATGATGGTCAGAACCTGGCCTGCTGCTGCCAGCGGGATAGCCAGCGCGATACCGGCACCAATACTTTGGTGACCCGCGATAACCAGAACGGTAGAGATAATTGACGCCAGTGCGGCATCTGGTGCAACCGCAGCACCGATGTTCATCCAGCCCAGGGCGATCATTTCCAGGGTACCACCGATGATAATACCGGTTTTCATATCCCCGAGAACGGCGCCAATAAGCGTACAGGCCACCAACGGACGGTGGAACTGAAATTCATCGAGTACCGACTCCATACCCGCGATACATGCGACGATGAACACCAGCACAATCTGAAGAGTGGTAATCTCCATTGTACTTCTCCTATTGCTATACAGACTTAAGTGTGAAAACTAAGTAAATGCCAGGGAATTATTTCGCCTTGGCAATCAAATCCATCATTTTCAGTTTCTGATCGGTCGAAACTTTACGCGCTTCGAGCTCAATACCGCGTTCGTTGAGTTTTTTGAAGGCTTCGATGTCTTTTTCATCAACAGAAATTGCGTTGTTTACCTGTGTTTTACCCTGACGGAAAGCCATACCGCCAATGTTTACAGAGGTAATTTTCACACCACCTTCAACGATACGTTCCACATCGGTCGGGTTGGTGAACAACAGCATCACACGCTCGCCTGCATATTTCGGGTTGTTGTAGACGCGGATCATTTTCGCGACATCAACCACATGCGCCGTCACACCCGGAGGTGCTACCTGAGTCAGCAGCGTTTTACGCACGGTATCGGCGGCAACTTCATCGCTGACGACAATAATGCGCGTTACGTTGGTTTCTTTGGTCCAGCGAGTGGCTACCTGACCATGAATTAAACGGTCATCGATACGCGCCAGACCGATCTGCATATAATCGTTCGGGCCCATCGGTTTCGCCGGTGCTGCTGCTTTTGGTGCCGCAACGGGGGCAGGAGCGGCTTTTTCCACCGGTTTCGCTTTCAACGCTTTCACGCCTTCGCTACCGGTTTCAACGGCCAGTGCCACTAATTCATCAAAGCTCGGGTTGTCATCACGCGCCATGAAGGTTTCAACCAGCATGGGAATGTTCACACCGGCGATAACTTCGTAATGCTCTTTATCGACGACAATGCGGCTCGCAGCGTTAAACGGGCTGCCTCCCCATGTGTCAACGAGAAACAGCACGCCTTTACTGGTATCGAGTTTTGCCAACTGAGCGTTGTACTTTTCGATCAGCGTTTCGGCATTTTCGCCTGGAACGAAATCGATCCAGCCGACGTTTTCCTGCTCGCCTAACAGCATCTCTGCTGTCTTAAGTAACTGCTCTGCAGCCCAACCATGTGTGCCTATTACAATAGCAATGGTCACTTGCTACCTCCTTTATTATCGTTAACACATCAACGTAAAGATGTATTTGAATCGTCGTCCGCAATCGAATCGATTCAGATAAGGGTTACAAAGAAAAACCTATGATTTTCGTGAATTATTTTAGATATCGAAAAAAATATTTTATGTGATGAAGATCCGTAATTTAACTTCCGATGAAAAGAAATTTCGAAGGGTAAAATATCTCCGAAACAACTTATTGCAAAGGAAGGTAAATCTTTGCTAAAAACCAGTTGTCTCTGTTATGTTTAGTATCTGTTTAATTACTCAGGAGTATAGGGCAGTAGCCCACCATATGGATCGTCACCGACGTCATTTCACCCTCAGGCCGCTTTGCGCCTGTCAGATTGGCACTTTTTGCCACAAATTTTCTCTGCATAATGCTTTAACGCCTGAGATCCTCAGCGCGCAGTTTGGTCATTCCTTAAGCAGGAGCTTGTCATGGAATTATTAATGGACCCGCAGATTTGGGTGGGTTTGCTCACGCTTGTCGTTCTCGAAATTGTTCTGGGTATTGATAACCTGGTCTTCATTGCGATCCTGGCTGATAAGCTGCCGCCGAAACAGCGAGATAAAGCGCGTTTAATCGGTTTATCACTGGCACTGATTATGCGTCTGGGCTTGTTGTCCGTGATTTCGTGGATGGTGACGCTGACAAAGCCGCTGTTTACGGTAATGGACTATGCGTTCTCGGGGCGCGATCTGATTATGCTGCTGGGCGGTATCTTCCTCTTGTTCAAGGCAACAACAGAGCTGCATGAGCGACTGGAAAACCGTGAACATGATACCGGGCAGACGAAAGGCTATGCGAGCTTTTGGGTTGTGGTGACGCAAATTGTCATCCTTGATGCGGTGTTCTCGCTGGATGCGGTGATTACTGCGGTCGGTATGGTCAACCATCTGCCGGTCATGATGGCGGCGGTCGTGATAGCTATGGCCGTGATGCTGCTGGCTTCCAAGCCGTTGACGCGATTTGTGAACCAACATCCGACGGTGGTGGTGCTGTGTCTGAGCTTCCTGTTGATGATTGGTCTGAGTCTGGTTGCCGAAGGGTTTGGCTTCCACATTCCGAAAGGTTATCTGTATGCGGCGATTGGCTTCTCGATCATTATCGAGTTGTTTAACCAGATTGCCCGTCGTAACTTTATTCGCCACCAGTCGACCCTGCCGCTGCGTGCGCGGACTGCGGATGCAATCCTGCGTCTGATGGGCGGTAAACGTCAGGCCAGCGCGCAGATGGAATCCGACAATCCGGTACCTGTGCCCGTTCCGGAAGGCGCATTTGTGGAAGAAGAACGCTATATGATCAACGGCGTACTCTCCCTGGCCTCGCGTTCATTACGTGGCATTATGACGCCTCGTGGCGAGATTAGCTGGGTTGATGCGGACCTGAGCGTAGCGGAAATTCGCGAGCAATTGCTTTCGTCACCGCACAGCCTGTTCCCGGTATGTCGCGGTGAGCTGGACGAAATTATCGGTATCGTCCGTGCCAAAGAACTGCTGGTGGCGCTGGAAGAGGGTGTGGATGTGGCGGCGATTGCCTCAGCCTCTCCGGCTATTGTGGTCCCGGAAACGCTGGACCCGATCAATCTGTTGGGCGTTCTGCGTCGTGCCCGCGGCAGTTTCGTGATCGTTACTAACGAATTTGGTGTCGTGCAGGGGCTGGTTACACCGCTGGACGTATTAGAAGCTATCGCCGGTGAGTTCCCCGATGCCGATGAAACGCCTGAAATTATTGCTGATGCAGGCGGCTGGTTGGTGAAAGGCGGAACCGACCTGCATGCATTGCAGCAGGCGCTGGACGTGGATACGCTGGTGGATGAAGACGAAGATATCGCGACGGTGGCAGGTTTAGTCATCGCGGCTAACGGTCATATTCCACGCGTCGGCGATGTTATCGAGGTTGCGCCGCTGAGTATTACGATTGTCGAAGCGAATGACTATCGTGTGGATTTAGTTCGCATTGTTAAAGAACAACCTGCTCACGACGAAGACGAGTAATCGGGTTTAGCGAAATGGCATAACGGGCATACTATGTCGCCCGTTATGCCGGGTGGGCGGCGGCGTGCTGCCCGCCAGCCATTTTGGAAAATCGCGTAGCGGCATTGGCTTCGCATACAGAAAACCTTGCAATAAATGTACACCGTGCCGGCGCAAATGCTGTGCCTGCGCTTGCGTTTCAACCCCTTCCGCCACCAGTTCGATATTCAGTCTTTTTCCCAGCGCGATGATGATGTCTGTAACGGTTGAGTTCACGGCATCGGTACCGATCGCAGAAGTAAATGATTTATCAATTTTTAGTACATCCGGGCGGAGTTTTTCCAGCCAGGAGAGCGAGCTGTTGCCAGTGCCAAAATCGTCAATCGCCAGTTTTACGCCAAGGCGATTTAGCTCGCGTACAACCCGATAATCCACATCCAGTAACGCATCACGTTCGGTAAGTTCGATGACTAACTGCTGAATGGGATGCTGGCTAAACCAATACTGGTTGAGATCTTTTAACAGCGTGCCGTGGCGAAAATGGCTGGCGGCGACATTGATCCCGATATGAAACTGACTGCTCATGGGGAAGACGTGTCGTTGCTGAATGGTTTCTGCGATGACATGACGCGTCAGGGGCACGATCAGGTTGTGCTCCTCGGCGATGGGAATAAACACTTCGGGAGAGATCCAACCCTGACGCGGATTATTCCAGCGTAACAGGATTTCCACCCCCATGCATTGCTGCGTTTGCGCATTGAGCAGTGGCTGGCAGAACAGCTCGAATTCCCGGGCGGCAAGGGCCAGATTTATCTCCCAGGAGAAACTCATTCTGTTGGCGGTTGCCAGCCACGCCAGGTACCCCACTAACAGACTGAGGATCACCGCCAGCGGCAGTTGTGTTGGCAGATGTTTAATCGCCAGTTCACTGGCACCCGGACCGGTAACGCTGATAGTAAACGGGAAATGCTGTGATGAGAGCTGGTAGCGTTTTTCATTCTTTAGTTCAGGTAGCGTATCGACAACACCTTGTCCGTAGAGCAGATGGCGATTGCCGACGCTTAAGCTGGCATGGGTGATCTGCGGCAGTTGTGGCTCAAGCAACATGGATGATAATAACTCAATGTTGACGATTTCCAGCACGCCATCTTCACCATCGGCAGAGGATGGATACCATTGTGTCAGAATCGGACTGCCTTTAATTATCGAATGGTCGGTTGATAACAGCAGTAGCGACTCCTGGCTTGGTAATTCAGGCTCCAGTTGACGAACAGGCTCATTGCGATAACCAAAAATGCTGGAGCAATACAGAATCCCATCTTTAACCAGGTTGACAGAGCGTACCGTTTGCAGCCTGGCAGCATGCTTGCTCAACGGTAAACGCGCGACTGAACAGGGGAGACCAATCAACGGCAACAGCACATCTCGTCCGGCCTGAAGGGGCAAAAGCACGTGATCCAACTCTTCAACCGCGTGGTTGGCAAAGGTTACGGTATTTCGATGATTTAAATTACGCTCCGAAATAAATCGGACCGTTAACGTGAGGATAAGCGTTACCAGGGCACATAGGGTGCAAACAAATAAGCGATTCCGGCGATAGTTTTTAATGATCCGTTGTGCTGTATGCATGCGGGCCGCCCGATAAGCCGTTGGTCACAAAAGCCAAAAGCAACAGAGCAAGTGTAGTGGGGAAAATTACAGTAGACGAGGAAGGGGAGATAAATTCGCCCATCCGTCGCAGATGGGCGAAAATTAAGTATTAGTCACACTGAACTTTGATTGCCAGACCACCACGGGACGTTTCGCGGTATTTGGCGTTCATGTCTTTACCCGTTTCGTACATGGTCTCAATGACTTTATCCAGTGAAACGCGTGGCGCACTGGTTCGGCGCATTGCCATGCGTGCGGCATTGATAGCTTTTACGGAAGCAATGGCGTTACGTTCGATGCACGGAACCTGTACCTGACCGGCAACCGGGTCACAGGTTAAACCGAGGTTATGCTCCATACCGATTTCTGCCGCAACACACACCTGTTCAGGACTTGCACCCAGTAGCTCAGCCAGACCGGCAGCCGCCATAGAACAAGCCACGCCAACTTCACCCTGACAGCCGACTTCAGCACCGGAGATAGATGCGTTCATTTTGTACAGCGCGCCAATCGCGCCGGCCGCCAGGAAATAACGGGTGTAGATATCCGGGCTGACGGACTCAATGAAATGATCGTAATAGGCCAGGACCGCAGGCACGATACCGCAGGCACCGTTAGTTGGCGCTGTGACAACGCGACCACCCGCGGCGTTTTCTTCGTTAACGGCCAGCGCAAACATGTTCACCCAGTCGATCACGTTCATCGGATCGTTGGAGAGCTTGTCGCTGGAGACCAACATACGACGCAGGGCAGAGGCGCGACGCGGAACGCGCAGCGGCCCAGGCAGGACGCCTTCGGTGTTCATCCCACGATCGATACAGGCCTGCATGGTTTGCCAGACGTTGCCAAAGTACTCTTCAATCTCTTTTTTGCTGTGCAGAGCAAGTTCGTTCTGCATCACCATGCCAGAGAGGGACAGGCCGGTGCTGTTGCAGTATTCCAGCATTTCAGTGGCGGATTTGAACGGATAAGGTACGCTGACCTCATTGGCGGTATCCTGACCAAAATGTTCTTCATCAACGATGAACCCACCGCCGATTGAGTAGTACGTTTTGCTGTAAATGACGGTTTCGCCATTATACGCATGGATCTGCATGCCGTTTTCATGCAGCGGCAGGTTGCCGTTATGAAAACGCATTCCATCATTCTGCGGGAAATCCACTTCGTGCTGACCCTGTGCAAGCAGCAGGCGTCCACGCGCTTCTACATCGCGGATAAATCCGGGAATGCTGTCAATGTTTACGGTAGCAGGCTCGTTGCCCGCCAGACCCATAATAATGGCGATATCGGTGTGGTGACCTTTACCCGTGAGCGACAGTGAACCATACACGTCGACGGCAACACGAGTAACGCTGTCCAGTAATCCTTTTTCGACCAGGTCATCGACGAACTGTTTACCCGCCTTCATAGGCCCTACGGTATGGGAAGATGAGGGACCAATCCCCACCTTAAACATGTCGAATAGACTAATCACGATAATACTCCTACAGGGCGACTGGGCTTTCCAGTAACGATGTTATAACTGCGCATAGTGTAAGAGGGAACGCGGCGATCGGCTTAACTATTCACATGAATTAAACTAATAGATAACCGCGGTTTTACTAATGTTGTGACCTGAGTTTCAAGTTGTCTATGGCGTGCGTAAAGATAAGTATAGTCAGGGCTTGACGCCAATTTGCAGAGCCAGCTCACGAATTATCCCGGCGGTCATTCCCCAGACGAAATATTGCTCATACCACGAAAGCCACACGCGATGAGAATCACCGCGACGATAAATATCGAGCGGATGGTAACGTCCCAAATGTAACGCCTGCGCCAGCGGCATTTCAAACACCGCGGAAACCTCATCTTCACTGGCGCGATACGGCAGATTAGGCGGGATAATGCCGACGACCGGGGTAACCTGAAAACCGGTGACGCTGTCGACCGGCGGCAGGACCCCGATCACTTCAACGCATGACGGCGGAATGGCCACTTCTTCATGCGCCTCGCGAAGGGCTGCGGCGATCAACGAGGCATCGGTGCTGTCCACCGCGCCGCCGGGAAAGGCGACCTGGCCGGCATGTTTGCGTAGATGAACGGATCGCTGGGTTAGCAGCAGCCCCGGCTGTGGTCGGCGGACGACGGGGATCAGCACGGCTGCCTGGCGCTGGTTTAACGCGGCATGGTTGACCTGCGGGCGCAGGAGTTGGAAGCGCGATAAAAAATCATCAAGCGTCAGGCTGCTGTATTCCACGTGTCAGTTCTCCAGTTGGTGCAAAATACGATTCACTTTATCAAATGTTTCCTGATACTCCGCGTCTTCCTGACTGTCCGCCACAATGCCGCCGCCGGCGGAACAATAAATGTGTCCGTTTGTGGCCGTCAGTGTGCGAATGGTGATGCTGGTGTCCATATTGCCGCAAAAGCTCAGGTAACCAATGCTGCCACACCAGGCATTACGTCGGTGCGGCTCCAGCTCATCTATAATTTCCATCGCCCGCACTTTCGGCGCGCCGGTAATGGAACCGCCGGGGAAGGCGGCGCGCAGCAGGTCGGTAGCGTGCAGAGATTCCGGCAAACGTGCGGTAATGGTGCTGACTAAATGATGAACGGCAGGGAACGGCTCGACTACAAACAGCTCCGGAACCTGTACCGAACCCGGCACGGCAACGCGACCGATGTCATTGCGCATTAAATCGACGATCATCAGGTTTTCCGCACGATCCTTCGGTGAGTTCGCCAGCAGTTGGGCCTGCTCACGATCGGCATCAGCCTCTTCACGTCTTGGCAACGTCCCTTTAATAGGACGCGTCTGGATGTGCTGGTTTTCCAACAGAATAAACCGTTCGGGTGAAAGGCTGAGGATTGCGCCTTCCTCAAGACGAATGAACGCGCTAAACGGCGCACGATTAGCGTGATTGAGTCGTACAAATGCCTGCCACTCATCGCCCTGATAATGCGCCTGAAAACGTTGAGCAAGATTGACCTGATAACAGTCGCCGCTGTGCAGATAACTCTGGACCTGGCGAAATTTTTCGCCGTACTGGGCACGGCTCATATTGGACTGCCACGCCGAGGTTAATATAAATGGCTCACGTTTTGAGGATTGTTGCGCGTTGATCCATTGCAGCCGCGCTTCGACATCGGTATGGCTGAGCAGGGATACGGTCTGCAGCTGATGATCGACAATCAGCGCCCAGTCGTAAATGCCGACGGCCATATCCGGCAGGGCAATATCGCGCGTGGCAATCGTGGGCAGCGATTCAAATCTTCTGCCAAGATCGTAGCCAAACAGACCTAACGCGCCGCCCTGAAACGGCAGATTGGGGTGATAGCTCGGGTGAATCCCCCGTGCGCTGAGCGCTGAATGTAATACCGTCATTGGGTCATCAAGCGTGCGTACAGTTGCGTGTCCGTCATAGACAACGGTTTCTTCCGCGCGCGTAACCAGCGTGGCGACGGGATCCGCCACCAGAATATCAAAACGGTTATGTGGATGGTCAGCATGACCCGAATGCAACAGCATCGCCCAGGGGAGATGGCTTAAGGTCGAAAAATAGCGTTCAGCGGCGTCCTGACGCCAGGGTAATGTGATTACTGCGGGAGATAACGTCTTCATCTGTCCTGACTCGTTGCTACTCTACTGGCTAACCGCCCGGTAGCATGAAATAATTAGCGCAGACAATTTAGCAGGAGTTAACAATGTTTGCAGGTTTACCTTCACTCAGTCATGAGCAGCAGCAAAAAGCGGTCGAGCGTATTCAGGAACTGATGTCGCAAGGGATGAGCAGCGGACAAGCGATTGCTCTGGTTGCTGAAGAGTTACGCGCCAGCCATACCGGCGAGCGGATCGTGGCGCGTTTCGAAGATGAAGACGAGTAACGTCGCTTACACCGCAGCGATAATCTTGATCTCTACTTTGTATTTCGGGTTCATCAACCCGGCCTGGACCGTACAACGTACCGGCGCGTGACCGGCAACGACCCACGCGTCCCAGGCTTTGTTCATCGCGGCAAAGTCACTTTTATCTGCCAGAAAAAGGGTGGCATCAAGAATACGTGACTTGTTGCTGCCCTGTTTTTCCAGAACTGCGTCAATTTGCGCCAGCGTATTCGCCGTTTGTTCAAAGGCGTCTGCATCCAGGTTTTCCGGTACACCAGTGTAATACAACGTGTTGTTATGGATAACCACGTCGGACCAACGCGCTTCGGCATCAATGCGCACAATTGTCATAAATCATTCCTCATTTACGTTTTTCATAATGGCTTCAGGTTGCGCCAAGACTGCCATAATGTTGTGCCTACGTCACCTCTTCAACTGGCGAAAGACCCGCTGGCCTGACATAATCCCTGTTCAAATGAACAGGGGGCAGTGTGACGGACGATTTTGCAGCAGACGGTCAGTTGGCTAAAGCGATACCGGGTTTTAAACCGCGTGAACCACAGCGGCAGATGGCCTTCGCCGTTAGCCATGCCATTGAAAAATCACAGCCGCTTGTTGTAGAAGCCGGAACCGGAACGGGTAAAACCTACGCTTATCTGGCACCTGCGTTGCGTGCGGGTAAAAAAGTCATCGTCTCTACCGGTTCGAAAGCGTTGCAGGATCAGCTTTATAGCCGCGATCTCCCGACCGTCGCAAAGGCGCTGGAATTCACCGGCAAACTGGCGCTGCTGAAAGGGCGCTCCAACTATCTGTGTCTGGAACGCCTTGCGCCCTGCCGGTACAAACCTTAAGCGACGTCATTCTGCTGCGCTCCTGGTCAAATCAAACCCTTGATGGCGACATCAGTACCTGCGTCAGCGTGGCGGAAGATTCTCAGGCCTGGCCGCTGGTCACCAGCACCAACGACAATTGTCTGGGCAGCGACTGCCCGCTGTACAAAGAGTGTTTTGTCGTTAAAGCGCGTAAAAAAGCGATGGAGGCAGATGTGGTTGTGGTCAACCACCATCTGTTTCTCGCTGATATGGTGGTGAAAGAGAGCGGGTTTGGCGAACTGATCCCCGAAGCTGAAGTGATGATCTTCGATGAAGCGCATCAGTTACCGGATATCGCCAGCCAGTACTTTGGTCAATCGCTCTCCAGTCGTCAGTTGTTAGACCTGGCGAAAGACATCACCATTGCCTATCGCACCGAGCTGAAAGACACTCAGCAGTTGCAGAAGTGCGCCGATCGCCTGGCGCAAAGCGCGCAGGACTTCCGCCTGCAACTTGGCGAGCCGGGCTATCGCGGCAATCTGCGCGAACTGCTGGCTGACCAGCGTGTACAGCGCGCGTTTTTGTTGCTCGATGACACGCTGGAGCTGTGTTACGACGTGGCGAAACTGTCTCTTGGACGTTCGGCGTTGTTGGATGCTGCGTTTGAGCGCGCCACGCTTTATCGCGCCCGTTTGAAGCGCCTGAAAGAGATTAACCAGCCAGGCTTCAGCTATTGGTATGAATGCACCTCCCGCCATTTCACTCTTGCGCTGACGCCGCTTACCGTGGCGGATAAATTCAAAGAAGTGATGGAACAAAAGCCGGGCTGTTGGATTTTTACCTCCGCGACGCTGTCGGTAAATGATGATCTTCATCATTTCACCGCCCGGCTGGGCATAGATGACGCCGAGTCGATGCTATTGCCGAGTCCTTTTGATTACACGCGTCAGGCGCTGCTCTGCGTGCCGCGTAATCTCCCGCAAACCAACCAGCCGGGAGCCGCGCGCCAGTTAGCGTCAATGCTGCGTCCCATTATTGAAGCAAACAACGGTCGCTGCTTTATGCTGTGTACCTCACACGCGATGATGCGCGATCTGGCAGAACAATTCCGCGCCACCATGACGCTGCCGGTCCTGTTGCAGGGCGAAACCAGTAAAGGACAACTGTTACAGCAGTTTGTCAGCGCAGGTAATGCGTTACTGGTTGCTACCAGCAGCTTCTGGGAAGGGGTAGACGTGCGTGGCGATACGCTGTCGCTGGTCATTATCGATAAACTGCCGTTCACTTCGCCGGATGACCCGCTGTTAAAAGCCCGGATGGAAGACTGTCGCCTGCGCGGCGGCGATCCCTTCGACGAGGTTCAACTCCCGGATGCGGTAATCACCCTGAAACAGGGGGTAGGACGACTGATTCGTGACGCAGACGATCGCGGCGTGCTGGTCATTTGCGACAACCGCCTGGTGATGCGACCCTACGGCGCTACCTTCCTGGCGAGTCTTCCGCCTGCGCCGCGCACGCGTGACATTGCGCGTGCTGTCCGTTTTCTTGCCATACCATCGACTGAGTAATTTGTTACGGAGTGTGGTAAGATGCGCGCCAAATTTATTGATCTGATCACAAACACCCATGCGAATTCTGGCTATCGATACCGCCACAGAGGCGTGCTCTGTTGCCCTGTGGAATGACGGTACTATCAAAGCTCATTTCGAGCTTTGCCCACGAGAACATACCCAACGAATTTTACCGATGGTCCAGGAGATCCTGGCCGCTGGCGAATTAGCCTTATCCGATATCGACGCCCTGGCGTTTGGTCGCGGCCCAGGCAGTTTCACCGGCGTACGTATCGGGATTGGCATTGCTCAGGGGTTGGCGTTAGGTGCGAATTTGCCGATGATCGGCGTCTCTACCCTGGCGACCATGGCACAGGGGGCCTGGCGTAAGTCTGGCGCCACCCGCGTGCTGGCGGCGATTGATGCGCGAATGGGCGAGGTTTACTGGGCCGAATACCAGCGTGATGAAAATGGCATCTGGCGCGGTGAAGAAACCGAAGCCGTGTTAACGCCTGAACAAGTACATGAACGCTTGCTGCAACTGTCTGGCGAATGGGTCACTGTCGGAACTGGCTGGCCTGCCTGGCCTGAACTGGGTAAAGACAGCGGCCTGACGCTGAGCGATGGCGGTGTTCTGCTGCCGGCGGCTGAAGACATGCTGCCTGTCGCCACGCAATTGCTGGCTGCCGGTAAGACTGTGGCCGTTGAACATGCTGAACCGGTTTATTTACGTAACACCGTGGCGTGGAAGAAACTTCCCGGTAAAGAATGAATCTTAGTAGTACATCCCCGGTTAATTCGCGCAGTCGTCAGTGACCCGCATCGGTGAATTTTCCGGGGCAGGCGCTAAGAAGAGGGAGTCGCAATATGGCGGTGCAAAAGCAGGTAGTGAAAGGTGTGTTGGCGGGCGTATTGGCGTTAATGCTAAGCGGCTGCGTTACCATCCCGGATGCGATTAAAGGCTCAAGCCCTACGCCACAGCAGGATCTGGTGCGGGTGATGAATGCGCCGCAGCTTTATGTCGGACAGGAAGCGCGTTTCGGCGGCAAAGTGGTGGATATTCAGAACCAGCAGGGGAAATCCCGTCTGGAAATTGCCACGGTTCCTCTCGATAGCGGGGCGCGCCCCGTGCTGGGCGAAGCCTCTCGCGGACGAATTTTTGCCGATGTAAACGGCTTTCTCGACCCGGTGGATTTTCGTGGTCAACTGGTTACCGTCGTCGGTCCGATTAGCGGAACAGTGGACGGAAAAATTGGCAGTACGCCGTATAAATTCATGCTGATGCAGGTAACCGGTTATAAACGCTGGCATATTACTCAGCAGATTGTTATGCCGCCTCAGCCGATCGACCCCTGGTTCTACGGCGCGCGTGGCTGGCCTTACGGTGGCTACGGCGGATGGGGATGGTACAATCCCGGTCCGGCACAGGTTCAGACCATAGTAACTGAGTAACTCTTTGTTTTATTAGTAAAAGAAACAGCGGCTCGTCCGCTGTTTCTGCATTAATGTGGATATAAGAAAAATAAATAGTGACGTGCTTCGCAACCTTGTCGTTGTGTAATAAACAAACTGGTACGCTGAGTTAATATTATGTTAACAGTTTGTTTGTTGCCTGGGGTTGTGATGACGACGAATATGCATTTTAGAGGTGATGTATTGAAAAAGGTTTGGCTTAACCGTTATCCCGCTGGTGTCCCTGCGGAGATCAATCCTGACCGTTATCAATCCCTGGTGGAACTCTTTGAACACTCAGTAAGGCGCTATGCCGATCAGCCCGCGTTTGTAAACATGGGGGAGGTGATGACCTTCCGCAAGCTTGAAGAGCGCAGCCGGGCGTTTGCGGCCTATTTGCAACAAGGGCTCGGGCTGAAAAAGGGCGATCGCGTCGCGCTGATGATGCCGAACCTGCTGCAATATCCGGTCGCCCTGTTTGGGATTTTACGTGCTGGCATGATCGTCGTGAACGTGAACCCCCTGTACACGCCTCGCGAGCTGGAACACCAGCTCAATGACAGCGGCGCGTCGGCGATTGTCATCGTGTCTAACTTTGCTCACACGCTGGAGAAGGTGGTCGATAAAACGTCGGTGCAACACGTGATCCTGACGCGTATGGGCGATCAACTTTCTACCGCCAAAGGGACGCTGGTTAACTTTGTCGTGAAGTACATTAAGCGCCTGGTGCCAAAATATCACCTGCCGGATGCCATCTCGTTTCGCAGTGCGCTGCAAAACGGTTATCGCATGCAGTATGTGAAGCCTGAAGTGGTGTCGGAAGATTTGGCGTTTCTGCAATATACCGGTGGGACAACCGGTGTGGCGAAAGGCGCGATGCTCACGCACCGCAACATGCTGGCTAACCTTGAGCAGGTTAACGCCACCTACGGACCGTTGCTGCATCCGGGTAAAGAGCTGGTGGTAACGGCCTTACCGCTGTATCACATTTTCGCGCTGACAATGAACTGCCTGCTGTTTATTGAGCTGGGCGGTCAAAACCTGCTGATTACTAATCCGCGCGATATTCCGGGACTGGTCAAAGAGCTGGCGAAATACCCCTTCACCGCAATGACTGGCGTCAACACGCTGTTTAACGCGCTGCTGAATAACAAAGAGTTCCAGCAACTGGATTTTTCCTCGCTACATCTTTCGGCAGGCGGCGGCATGCCGGTTCAACAGGCTGTGGCCGAGCGTTGGGTGAAGCTGACGGGTCAGTATCTGCTGGAAGGCTATGGCCTGACGGAGTGCGCTCCGCTGGTGAGTGTTAACCCTCACGATATCGACTACCACAGCGGCAGTATCGGTTTACCGGTTCCTTCCACCGAGGTCAAGCTGGTGGATGACGACGATAACGAAGTGCCGCCGGGAGAGCCGGGCGAACTGTGCGTGAAAGGTCCGCAGGTGATGCTGGGTTACTGGCAGCGACCGGATGCGACTGATGAAATCGTCAAAGACGGCTGGTTGCACACTGGCGATATTGCGGTGATGGATGATGAAGGCTTCCTGCGGATTGTCGATCGTAAGAAAGATATGATCCTGGTGTCCGGCTTTAACGTTTATCCGAATGAAATTGAAGACGTGGTGATGCAACATTCTGGCGTACAGGAAGTCGCTGCGGTTGGCGTTCCATCGGGCAGCAGCGGTGAGGCGGTGAAAATCTTCGTGGTGAAGAAAGATGCCTCGTTAACCGAAGAGGCGCTGGTCACTTTTTGTCGTCGCCATCTGACGGGCTATAAAGTACCGAAGCTGGTGGAGTTTCGTGATGAGTTGCCAAAATCTAACGTTGGAAAGATTTTGCGACGAGAATTACGTGACGAAGCACGTGCCAAAGTGGACAATAAAGGCTGAGCGTTAAGTCAGCCAGCAGAAAACGCCGGGTAATCCGGCGTTTTTTTTGGCGTAAACCTAAGAGAGCACGATTTGAATTATCAAATGATCACTACGGACGACGCGTTGGCCACGCTGTGCGAAGCCGTCCGTGAATTTCCGGCGATAGCCCTGGATACCGAATTTGTTCGCACGCGTACCTATTATCCGCAGTTGGGGTTGATCCAGCTGTTTGATGGCAAACACGTTGCTCTGATTGACCCACAGGGGATCACTGACTGGTCGCCACTACGCGATATTTTACGTGATACGGCGATAACCAAGTTTCTGCATGCCGGTAGTGAAGATCTGGAGGTGTTTCTCAATGCCTTTGGTGAACTCCCTCAGCCGTTGATTGACACACAAATCCTGGCCGCTTTTTGCGGTCGCCCGCTGTCGTGGGGGTTTGCCGCGATGGTGGAAGAGTTTACTGGCATAGCCCTGGACAAAAGCGAATCCCGTACCGACTGGCTGGCCAGGCCGCTGACCGAGCGTCAGTGTGAATACGCGGCGGCTGACGTCTGGTATTTGTTACCGATCACCACAACGCTGATGGCTGAAACCGAAGCCAGCGGCTGGCTGCCCGCCGCGCTGGACGAATGTCGCTTAATGCAGCAGCGTCGCCAGGAGATTCTGGCGCCCGAGGATGCCTGGCGCGAGATCACCAATGCCTGGCAACTGCGTACCCGTCAGTTGGCCTGTCTGCAACTGCTTGCCGACTGGCGACTGCGTAAAGCGCGCGAGCGCGATCTGGCGGTAAACTTCGTGGTGCGTGAGGAACACTTATGGGCGGTGGCGCGTTATATGCCGGGTAGTCTGGGCGAACTGGACAGCCTGGGGCTTTCCGGCAGCGAAATTCGCTTCCACGGCAAGACGCTGATTTCCCTTGTCGAGAAAGCGCAGGCTTTACCGGAGGCGTCGCTGCCGCAACCGCTACTGAATTTGATGGATATGCCAGGCTACCGCAAGGCGTTCAAAGCCATTAAGGCGCTGGTTGCCGAAGTCAGTGCGGAGCAAAATCTCAGCGTCGAGCTGCTGGCTTCACGCCGCCAGATCAACCAATTGCTCAACTGGCACTGGAAATTAAAGCCGCAGCAATCCCTGCCTGAGCTGATTTCCGGCTGGCGTGGCGAACTGATGGCTGAGCGTCTTAACGCGCTGCTGTTGGAGTATCCGCAGTAAGCAAGCTAAAAAGGGAGCCGGGTGCTTTAATGCTAGTCAGTTAGCGTCTCAGTATCAGAAAGCATCAACCAGTATTAGCGGAAGTAATGAACATGCAATATCAGAGAAAGGGTTCCGTTCACCTCATGTTCATCGTTTCTCTGAGACACTGATTCCTGTGAGCGTATAAAGGGCGTTCTCCGCCACGCCCTTTACAATCCCGCCGGGAGCCTGGGTTGCAAGGGAGGAGGCGGTGAGCCTCCCTTGCCCGTTCACGGGTAACTGCGTTTCAAGAAATGACAGCGCTGAGGTGAACGGAATCCGTTCACCTCATGTTCATCGTTTCTCTGAGACACTGATTCCTGTGAGCGTATAAAGGGCGTTCTCCGCCACGCCCTTTACAATCCCGCCGGGAGCCTGGGTTGCAAGGGAGGAGGCGGTGAGCCTCCCTTGCCCGTTCACGGGTAACTGCGTTTCAAGAAATGACAGCGCTGAGGTGAACGGAATCCTGAGTAAGAATCACATGTTCTCCATACATGCTTAACTGATCGGTATTAGAGCCGGGTGCTCCCGTTTTTAATGGCACGAAGCTTAAAGGCGCAATGCCCGACTAATGGCCTCACCAACCTGCTGTGTGGTGGCGTTACCTTTCATATCTGGCGTTTTCGGGCCGCTGGCAATAACTTGCTCAATTGCCGCCAGAATGCCGTCGTGGGCGGCCTTATAGTTGGCATCACCGTGACCAAGGAAGTCGAGCATCATCGCGCCAGCCCAGATTGTCGCGATTGGGTTAGCGATATTTTTACCGTAGATATCGGGGGCTGAACCGTGTACCGGCTCGAACAGGGACGGGAAGGTGCGTTCCGGGTTTAGGTTGGCAGATGGCGCAATGCCAATTGTACCGGTACAGGCCGGACCGAGATCGGAGAGAATATCGCCAAACAGATTGGAAGCGACCACGACGTCAAAACGTTCCGGCTGCATCACAAAGCGGGCGCAGAGAATATCAATATGCTGTTTATCCCAGCGGATCTCTGGATAGTTGGCCGCCATCGCTTCGACGCGCTCGTCCCAGTAGGGCATACTGATGGCAAGACCGTTTGATTTAGTCGCTGAGGTTAGCGTTTTGCGCGGGCGGCTTTGCGCCAGTTCAAAGGCGTAACGCAATATACGGTCGACACCACGACGGGTGAAAACCGACTCCTGGATCACCATCTCGTGTTCGGTACCTTCGCTCACACGTCCGCCGAGGGAAGAGTACTCCCCCTCGGTGTTCTCACGCACGACGTAGAAATCAATGTCTCCCGGCTGTTTGCCCGCCAGCGGACAAGGGACGCCGGGAAACAGCCGCACCGGGCGCAGGTTAACGTACTGATCGAATTCGCGGCGAAACTTAAGCAGCGAACCCCATAGTGAAATGTGGTCCGGGACGGTGTCCGGCCAGCCCACGGCACCAAAATAGATCGCATCGAAGGATTGCAGCTGTTCACGCCAGTCATCCGGCATCATCTTGCCGTGTTGGGCGTAGTATTCGCAACTGGCCCACTCTATTTGTTCAAAGCTAAGCGACAGGCCCCAGCGTTCGGCGGCTGCCTGTAACACATGAATGCCTTCAGGCAGGACTTCTTTACCAATGCCATCTCCGGGGATAGCGGCAATACGATAGGTTTTCTTCATAGCAGCTCTCACTTGTACGCCATCAAAATTGACTTTCCCCTCATCCTATAATTGACTGAACGATAGTTAATCCCCCTAACTGGTGAAACATAAAACACAGATCATGAATAATCTGCCGCTGTTAAATGATTTGCGCGTCTTTATGCTGGTTGCGCGCCGCGCGGGTTTTGCCGCCGTTGCCGAAGAGTTGGGCGTATCACCGGCTTATATCAGTAAGCGTGTAGCCCTCCTGGAGCAGACGCTGAACGTGGTGCTATTACACCGGACAACACGGCGGGTGACCATAACGGAAGAGGGGGAGCGGATATACGAATGGGCGCAGCGGATCCTGCATGATGTCGATCAGATGATGGACGAGCTGTCCGATGTCAGGCAGATCCCGCAAGGGATGTTACGTATTATCAGCAGTTTTGGTTTTGGCCGCCGGGTGGTGGCTCCTGCGTTGTCTGCGCTGGCGAAAGAGTACCCACAGCTGGAGCTGAGATTCGATGTTGAAGACCGTCTGGTGGACCTGGTGAATGAGGGCGTCGATCTCGATATTCGTATCGGGGATGATATCGCACCTAATCTGATTGCCCGTAAACTGGCGACTAACTATCGCATTCTTTGCGCCTCGCCGGAGTTTGTGGCGCAGCATGGAATGCCGAAGCAACTGAACGATCTCTCTACTTTTCCCTGTCTGGTCATTAAAGAGCGTGACCATCCGTTTGGTATCTGGCAAATGCGCAATAAAGAGGGGACTCACTCAATTAAAGTGACCGGGCCTTTGTCATCTAATCATGGCGAAGTGGTGCATCAATGGTGTCTTGACGGCCAGGGAATTGCTCTGCGTTCGTGGTGGGATGTCTGTGGCAACATTGCCAGCGGACATCTGATACACATATTGCCTGAGTATTATCAACCAGCAAATATTTGGGCGGTTTATGTTTCACGCCTGGCGACGTCGGCAAAAATCCGTATTACCGTTGAGTATTTGCGCCGCTATTTTGCCGAAAACTACCCGAAGTTTACGTTGGAATAAAGGTGTTGCAGATTGGCAAAGGACGAAAATTAAAAAAGGCAGAATAATCTGCCTTTTTTGCAACCATGACGCATTTACACAAAAGGTTATTTAGACTCTTCTGCTTCAGGTAATGTTACGTTCAGCTCGAGGATCGAAATATCGCCGTCTTTTTGTTCAAGCTGTACGGTGACCATTTCTGGATCAATTTGTACATACTTACAGATAACGTCGAGAATATCCTTCCTTAGCTGCGGTAAATAATGTGGCTCGGCGTCACTACGACGACGTTCCGCAACAATAATCTGCAGTCGCTCTTTAGCGATGTTCGCTGTGCTCTTTTTCCGCGAGAGAAAAAAATCCAGTAATGCCATAACTTATCCTCCGAACAGGCGTTTGAGGAAACCTTTCTTCTCTTCTTCAATGAAGCGGAAAGGACGTTCTTCTCCCAACAGACGGTCTACGGTATCAGCATAGGCTTTACCGGCATCAGCATTGATGTCGAGAATAACCGGCTCACCCTGGTTAGACGCGCGCAGGACTGACTGATCTTCAGGAATCACGCCAACCAGCTTGATTCGCAGAATTTCCAGTACGTCTTCCATGCTCAGCATGTCACCTTTATTTACGCGGCCAGGGTTGTAGCGCGTAAGCAACAGATGCTCTTTAATCGGCTCTTCACCGTTTTCTGCGCGGCGGGATTTCGACGCCAGAATACCCAGAATACGGTCTGAGTCGCGTACAGAAGAGACTTCCGGGTTTGTGGTGATAATGGCTTCATCAGCAAAATACAGGGCCATCAGCGCGCCGGTTTCGATACCCGCCGGGGAATCGCAGACGATGAAGTCAAAGTCCATTGCTTTCAGATCGTCCAGAACTTTTGCGACGCCTTCACGCGTCAGCGCGTCTTTATCGCGGGTCTGTGAGGCCGGAAGAATAAAGAGATTCTCGGTACGCTTATCTTTGATTAACGCCTGATTTAACGACGCATCGCCCTGAATAACGTTGACGAAGTCGTAAACGACGCGGCGTTCACAACCCATAATCAGATCAAGATTACGCAGGCCGATATCAAAATCAATAACGACAGTTTTCTTTCCCTTCTGGGCCAAACCTGTAGCGATGGCCGCGCTGGAGGTGGTTTTGCCAACGCCCCCTTTACCCGAAGTAACAACAATAATGCGTGCCATAGAAATTCCTTGTTAAAAAGGGATCAATTCAACGGTTGAACTGTCAAAGCGTTCTCTGCTAATTGCAGGCGTGCCGCTTTGCCATAAAATTCTGCTGGGATTTTATCACTCAGCCAATAAACACCTGCGATAGACACCAGTTCTGCCGTCAGATGGGTACAAAAAATTTGCGCTTCCCGGTCACCGCTTGCGCCTGCCAGCGCTCGACCTCTCATCATCCCATAAACATGAATATTGCCATCAGCGATAAGCTCTGCGCCCGCACTGACGTGGCTTGTAACAATCAGATCACATTGTGGAGCATAAATGCGCTGACCGGAACGAACCGGTACATTTATTAATCGTGTTTTTGTGATGGGAGTAACGTTTTGCGGCGGCGGGACGGGAACTGGAGCCTCAACAGGCGCGGGACGAAGCGCTTTTTCTTTACCTTCAGTCAGTAAAGGAAGTCCCATTTCGTCAATTTCAGCCTTTAATCGAGCGTCTTTGCATCCGCTAACGCCGATAATGCGCAAGCCGGTAGACGCGACAACTTCCTGCAGCGCCGACCAGTTTACCGGGCTTTCAAGACCACTCACGTTAACCACTACGGGCGCATGTTTTAAAAATGCAGGGGCCTGCGCGATTTTGTCTTCCAACGCCTGACGAATAACCTCGGGTTCTGCTTCATGTAAATGAACCACTGATAAGGTGAAGCTACTGCCTTTAAGCTCGATTGGCGTGTTTGACATCCTGGCCTTACTCAATTTGCTATTTATCATCCCCAGCGCGGGGTGATATTCCGAAGACTATAAGGCATGTTATAGTCAGTATTATATTGAGGCAAGCCACCATTCCGTGAATTCAGAGTAAAAGATATGTTTTGTGTGATCTACCGAAGCAGCAAACGTGACCAGACTTATTTATATGTCGAAAAAAAAGACGATTTCTCGCGAGTCCCTGAAGAACTGATGAAAGGATTTGGTCAGCCAACGCTGGCAATGATGTTGCCGCTTGATGGTCGAAAAAAACTGGTTAATGCCGATCTTGAAAAAGTAAAACAGGCGCTAATCGAGCAGGGCTATTATTTACAAATACCGCCACCGCCAGAAGATTTGCTCAAACAGCATCTGGCAGCGGCCAAACAAAATACATCAGACGCTAAACGTTAAACTGCATCCGGCAGCAGCACGTTCCATCGATGCAGTACCTGAAATCTATGACTACGTTAGGGGAAAGTAATGTATCAACATCACAACTGGCATGGTGCTCTGCTGGATTATCCGGTGAGTAAGGTGGTTTGCGTAGGCAGTAACTATGCCAACCATATAAAAGAGATGGGGGGAACCACCCCGGAAGAGCCGGTACTGTTTATCAAACCGGAAACTGCGCTGTGTGATTTGCGCCAGCCGCTGGCGATCCCATCCGATATGGGGTCGGTTCACCATGAGGTTGAGCTGGCGGTACTGATTGGCGCAACCTTACGCCAGGCGACAGAAGAACATGTGCGTAAAGCCATCGCTGGCTATGGCGTAGCGCTGGATCTAACCCTGCGCGATATTCAGGGCAAAATGAAGAAAGCCGGTCAGCCGTGGGAAAAAGCCAAGGGCTTTGATAACTCATGCCCGCTGTCAGGATTTATCCCGGTGGCGGAATTTGATGGTGATCCGCAGGATACAATGCTCGGCTTGACGGTAAACGGCGAAACGCGTCAGCACGGCTCGACGGCAGATATGATCCATCCCATTGTTCCTTTGATTGCCTACATGAGCCGTTTCTTTACGCTCAAAGCGGGCGATGTGGTGCTGACGGGTACGCCAGCAGGGGTTGGACCGTTAAGTAGTGGTGATGAACTGGCTATCAGTTTCCATGGACAAACACTGACCACCCGCGTGCTGTAGTCTCTGCTTGCCGCCTTTTCGGGCGGCAAAACTTGCATCAGCGTGCCAGACTGGTTATAAGGTGCAGCTTTATTACAATAGCGGATACCCTGATGAGCGACATACCTTTCTGGCAAAGTAAAACCCTTGATGAAATGACCGATGCCGAGTGGGAGTCATTATGTGATGGGTGTGGTCAATGCTGCCTGCATAAGCTGATGGATGAAGACACTGACGAAATCTATTTTACCAACGTCGCCTGTAAGCAGCTCAATATTAAAACCTGCCAGTGCCGTAACTACGAACGTCGATTCGAATACGAGCCGGACTGCATCAAACTCACGCGTGATAATCTGCCTACCTTTGAATGGTTGCCGATGACCTGCGCCTATCGTCTGCTGGCGGAAGGAAAAGGGTTGCCAGAATGGCATCCGTTGCTGACCGGGTCGAAAGCGGCAATGCATGGCGAACGTATTTCGGTACGTCATATTGCGGTAAAAGAATCAGAAGTGCGCGACTGGCAGGATCATATCCTGAACAAACCTTCATGGGCGGACTGAGCCGCCCATCGATTAGCAGGCGTTAAGGGTTAAGATTTTTTCGCCTGATACATCTCATCTCCATGGTTGTCATCTTCAACCCAGAAATTGATGTTGAATTGCGCATCGTCACTTAATTCAACGCGATGCCAGTATTGTGGTGGGCTGGTTGCGAACTGGCCGGCATTAATCACTACTTTCACTTCGGGTTCTTTTGCGTCTTCATTGGCAAAGCCATAATACGTTACTGTGCCTTCCATCACGCAGAGCTGTCCAAATACCCCCGCAGCGGTGTTGTGGTGGGAGAGCAGTGCCGCAGGAACATTGTCTTTCGTAAAGAAGGGAGTAGAGCGTTTAACTTTCCAGTTTGCCGGGATGCGTAAATGGGACATAAGACATCTCCTTCGTGTGGCATCCATAAGATGTATTTAATATACATCTTATGGATGCCAGCAGGCAATGAATTTAAGCCAAAAAAAAACGCTCCCGAAGGAGCGTCTCTGTTAGCGACCGAAAAGGTCACGTTTTTTCGGTTTAAACGGTTGTGCTATGACGACCAGTATCGCCACAACAAGATATGCGGCGAAGATCCCGAGCAGCCACTGCGGCATTTCGAGGGTTAAAAACGACCACTGACGCTCAGCGCAGTCGCCCGATGCCACAAACACCTGCGGCAGCCATTTATCCAGCGGTAACCAGCTCGGAAAGCGCGCGGCAAAATCACAGGTCATAAATGGTGACGGGTGAAGCTGAATCATGGTGTGTTCATATGCTAACTGAAGACCGCGCCAGGCACTGTAAATCCAGATAACCATTGCCACATAGCGCAGCGGTGTTTTTGGCGCGATAGCCCCCACCAGTCCCGCACCCATCACGCCAAATAATGCGCTACGTTCATAAATACACAACACGCAAGGTTTTAGCAGCATGACGTGCTGGAACCACAACGCAACGAGTTCCAGCGCAAAGGCGGTAAACGCCAACAATAACCACGCTCCACGACCACGGGAACACTGGTTTAAAAATCGCAACATAATAATTTCCCTGCAACATGCGTAGAGACCGCAGTTTAAACCAATTCACTTTATGCGCCACTAGCGGGAATTGAAAATTTGCGTAATCGGATAATTATCATGCAAAAAGTCAAACCGGGCAGTGATTTGCCCGGCTAATTGTTATGAAAGTGTAGCTAACCAGCCCGACTGGGTCATCCATTCGGTCATTGGAACAAGTGTGAACTCCACGCAAAGCAACCCGACGAGCGTCAGGACAAGGGTATAAGGCAGAGCCATCCATACCATGCGACCATAAGAGAGGCGAATCAATGGTGCCAGGGCGGAAGTCAGCAGAAACAGGAACGCCGCCTGCCCGTTTGGTGTGGCCACGGAAGGCAAGTTGGTCCCGGTGTTAATCGCCACCGCTAACAGTTCATACTGATTAAGGCTGATAGTCCCCTGTTCCAGGGCCGCTTTGGCTTCGTTGATGTAGATAGTGCCGACAAAGACGTTATCAGAAATAGACGACAGCAGACCATTAAACAGATAGAACAGCGTTAATTGCGCGTGTTCAGAGGCTTGTAAAACGAACTGAATAATCGGCGAAAAGAGCTGCTGATCGATGATCACCGCAACAACAGAGAAGAACACGGTCAGCAGGGCGGTGAAGGGCAGCGACTCGGTAAAGGCTTTGCCTATAGCATGTTCGTCGGTAACGCCGGTTAACGACGTTGCCAGAATAATCACTGACAGACCAATTAATCCCACTTCCGCCAGATGCAGTGCCAGGGCGACCACCAGCCAGACGCCGATAATCGCCTGGATAATCAGTTTGATCTTGTCCTGGCGGGTTCGCTGCTGACGGCTCTGATCGTCAAATTTTTGCAGGACATCGCGGACGGTCTCCGGCAGCGTTTCGCCATAGCCAAACCAACGTAATTTCTCGACCACCACGCAGGTTAGCAGACCGCAAATCAGCACCGGAACGGTGACCGGTGACATGCGCAGGAAGAAGTCGCCAAAGTGCCAGCCAGCTGCTTTGGCGATAATCAGGTTTTGCGGTTCACCAACCATGGTCATTACGCCGCCTAACGCCGTACCGACGCCTGCGTGCATCATCAGGCTACGCAGAAAACCACGGAACTGCTCCAGAACGACCTTGTTGTGCTGATCGATATGGCTGTCATCGAGCATATTGTTATCTTCCCCACGGGAAGAGGCCACGCGATGGTAGATGCCATAAAAACCGACCGCTACGCTTATTACCACGGCAACGACGGTCAACGCGTCAAGAAACGCGGACAGGAAGGCGGCAGCAATGCAAAAGGAGAGCGACAGCAGTGACTTGGAACGAATGCTGAGCAGAAGACGGGTGAAAATAAACAACAGCAGTTGCTTCATAAAGTAGATGCCTGCCACCATAAACATCAGCAGCAGTAACACCTCAAGGTTGGCGGCAACTTCTTCACGCACATGCGCGGCGCTGGTCATGCCAATGATGACAGCTTCGATTGCCAACAGCCCGCCCGGCAGCAGCGGATAACATTTTAGCGCCATTGCCAGCGTAAAAATGAACTCGGCCACCAACAACCAGCCTGCAATAAAGGGATTGATGAAAAAAATAATCGGGTTAGCGACTAAGAAGATGAGCAGTGCAAGTTTATACCAGTCTGGCGACTGACCTAAAAAATTCCGCCACATCGCGCGGCTCCATGATAGCTCCATGGTGATTTCCCTACCTTTAAAAATGAAATGATGTTTTTATGTTTGACCGCAAAGCTTAGCGGGAGGAGGGTGCGCAGGCAAGCTCTTCACGTGAATGGCAAGGGGGGAGTGAGTATCAGCGTTATCTGGAAAATGAAGCCTTGATCCACTTTTTCTTCATTTCGTCAGCTATCAGCTATGAAACCCGTCTGGTATGATAACTGTAACTATGTTTTGCTGTGTAATGGAATTATTACTATGGTCATTAAGGCGCAAAGCCCGGCGGGGTTCGCGGAAGAGTACATCATTGAGAGTATCTGGAATAACCGCTTCCCACCTGGCACTATTTTGCCCGCTGAACGTGAACTCTCTGAACTGATCGGAGTGACACGTACTACGTTGCGCGAAGTATTACAGCGTCTGGCGCGGGACGGCTGGTTGACCATTCAACACGGCAAACCGACGAAGGTGAATAACTTCTGGGAAACCTCCGGGTTGAATATTCTTGAAACGCTGGCGCGCCTCGATCACGAGAGCGTACCGCAGTTGATCGATAATCTGCTGTCTGTGCGCACCAACATTTCAACCATCTTTATCCGCACCGCGTTTCGCCAGCATCCTGACAAAGCGCAGGAGGTGTTGGCGACAGCAAATCAGGTAGCAGACCACGCTGATGCGTTCGCCGAGCTGGACTACAACATTTTTCGCGGTCTGGCATTTGCGTCCGGTAACCCCATATACGGTCTGATCCTCAACGGAATGAAAGGGTTATATACCCGTATTGGTCGTCATTATTTTGCTAATCCAGAAGCGCGTGGTCTGGCGCTGAGCTTCTATCGTAAGCTGTCAGAACTGTGTGAGCAGGGCGCTCATGAGCAGGTTTATGAAACGGTGCGCCGCTATGGTCACGACAGCGGCGAGATTTGGCATCGTATGCAGAAAAACCTGCCGGGCGATTTAGCTATTCAGGGACGCTAATTACGCAATGCCGGATGGCGACGCTAAAGCGTGTTATCCGGCCTCGAATGCGCAGGCCGGATAAGGTGTTTACACCGCCTCCGGCAATAAGATTTACAGACCGTTCATCCTCGGCGGGCAACGCTCCAGCAGCTCCACGCTGCCATCTTCATTCTGCTGCTCCAGCATCACGTCAAAACCCCATAACCGGTGCACATGTTTCAGTACCTCTTTGCGTCCCTTATCCAGCGGGGCACGGTTATGCGGAATATAACGCAAGGTGAGCGAACGGTCGCCGCGCAGATCGACATTCCAGACTTGAATATTCGGCTCCAGGTTGCTGAGGTTATATTGCGACGACAGTCGGCTACGAATTTCACGATATCCTTCCTCATTATGGATAGCGGAAATCTCCAGGTAATTGTGGCGATCGTCATCCAGCACGGTGAACAGGCGGAAATCGCGCATCACTTTTGGTGACAGGAACTGACTGATAAAACTCTCATCTTTAAAATCGCGCATCGCAAAATGCAGCGTTTCCAACCAGTCGGAACCGGCAATATCCGGGAACCAGTACCTGTCTTCCTCGGTGGGGGACTGACAGATACGCTTGATATCCTGGAACATCGCAAAGCCCAGCGCGTAAGGGTTTATCCCGCTATACCACGGACTATTGTACGGCGGCTGGAAAACCACGTTGGTATGGCTATGCAGAAACTCCAGCATAAAACGCTCGGTAACTTTACCTTCATCATAAAGGTGGTTAAGGATGGTGTAATGCCAGAAGGTGGCCCAGCCTTCATTCATCACCTGCGTCTGTTTCTGCGGATAAAAATACTGGCTGACCTTGCGCACGATGCGTAAGACCTCACGCTGCCAGGACTCCAGTAGCGGCGCGTTTTTTTCCATAAAATAGAGCAGGTTTTCTTGTGGCTCGGAAGGATATCGCCGCGCTTCGGAAATGGTTTTCTCTTCCTCTTTCTTCGGCAGCGTGCGCCACAGCATATTCACCTGGCTTTGTAGATACTCTTCACGGCTTTTCTGCCGGGCTTTCTCTTCCTGCAGCGAGATTTTTTGCGGTCGTTTGTAACGGTCCACGCCGTAGTTCATCAGCGCATGGCAGGAGTCGAGGAGCTTTTCGACTTCATCCACACCGTAACGCTCTTCACACTGGGTAATGTAGTTTCGCGCGAAGATCAGATAGTCGACAATGGAGCTGGCATCCGTCCAGCTACGGAACAGGTAGTTATTTTTGAAGAAAGAGTTATGTCCGTAGCAGGCATGCGCCATCACCAGCGCCTGCATGGTGATGGTGTTCTCTTCCATCAGATATGCGATACACGGATTGGAGTTAATGACGATTTCATAGGCCAGCCCCTGCTGACCATGCTTATACAAGCGCTCGGTTTCAATAAACTTCTTACCAAACGACCAGTGCGGATAGTTGATTGGCATCCCGACGCTGGAGTAGGCATCCATCATCTGTTCGGAGGTGATCACCTCGATTTGGTGCGGGTAGGTATCCAGTCTGTAGAGTTTCGCCACGCGGTCTATTTCCGCCAGATAGACATCCAGCAGATCAAACGTCCAGTCGGGTCCATCGCTTAACCGTGTGCTGTCCTTGTTCATGGAATCAATCGTAGCCATTCGCGCACCCTCATTGTTGGCGGCACTCTCTGTGTGGAGTACCTCATTTCAAGCATAGATCATGGTGTTAAAAAACGTGTTGCGGCAGAAATTTTTTCTTTGCGATTTCACGTTAGCGAAGCGTAGAAAAAAGACATGTCCGCAAAATTTTATGCTGGATAAAAATAACGCACAGCATGAGATTCCAAAGCCGGGAGTTCCCAGCAATCACTGCTATATGTGAGATAAGTCACCATAAAAAAGCCATATGTTGAATAATATTTTCAACTGAGTTATCAAGATGTAATTAGATGATTGTTCTTTTACTGTTAACGGAGTGGCTATGCGAGTTGTCATACTGGGAAGTGGTGTCGTTGGCGTGACCAGCGCCTGGTACTTAAGTCAGGCTGGACATGATGTCACCGTCATTGATCGTGAGCCCGGTCCGGCACTGGAAACCAGTGCGGCAAACGCCGGACAAATCTCTCCAGGGTATGCAGCACCATGGGCGGCGCCCGGCGTACCGCTTAAAGCAATTAAATGGATGTTTCAGCGCCATGCCCCGTTGGCCGTCCGTCTCGACGGGACTCAGTTCCAGTTAAAATGGATGTGGCAAATGCTGCGTAACTGCGACACCAGTCACTACATGGAAAACAAAGGACGCATGGTACGGCTGGCGGAATACAGCCGTGATTGCCTGAAAGCGCTGCGCGCCTCTACCGGCATTGAGTATGAAGGACGTCAGGGCGGAACGTTACAGCTGTTCCGTACTGCTCAACAGTATGAGAACGCCACCCGCGATATCGCCGTGCTCGAAGATGCGGGCGTGCCATATCAGTTGCTGGAAGCAAACCGCCTGGCGGAAGTTGAACCGGCGTTGGCGGAAGTGGCGCATAAGCTGACCGGCGGCTTGCGTTTACCAAATGACGAAACCGGTGATTGCCAGCTGTTTACCCAGCGCCTGGCGCAGATGGCCGAGCAAGCGGGCGTCACGTTCCGCTTTAACACCCCGGTCGATAAGCTACTCAGCGAGGGGGAGCAAATATATGGCGTCCAGTGTGGGGATGAAATTATTAAAGCCGATGCTTATGTGATGGCGTTTGGCTCTTACTCCACGGCGATGCTCAAAGGTATTGTTGATATTCCGGTCTATCCGCTTAAAGGTTATTCCTTGACCATTCCGGTGGCGCAGGATGATGGGGCCCCGGTTTCTACTATCCTTGATGAAACCTACAAGATCGCCATAACCCGCTTTGATAACCGTATTCGCGTTGGCGGCATGGCGGAGATTGTTGGCTTCAATACCGAATTGCTGCAGCCTCGCCGCGAAACGCTGGAGATGGTTGTACGCGATCTTTTCCCGCGCGGCGGTCATGTGGAGCAGGCTACATTCTGGACCGGACTGCGTCCGATGACCCCGGACGGTACGCCGGTCGTGGGACGAACCCGCTTTAAAAATCTGCTGCTTAATACGGGTCATGGCACACTGGGCTGGACCATGGCCTGTGGATCCGGCCAGCTGCTGAGCGATATTTTATCTGGTCGTACCCCAGCCATTCCTTACGACGATTTGAGCGTGGCGCGTTACAGCCCGGGGTTTACCCCCTCTCGGCCACGGCATTTACACGGCGCACATAACTGATAAGGATGAGAGATGACCCGCCCGATACTGGCCAGCATTGACCTGCAGGCGTTGAAACAAAATCTGGCCATTACTCGCCAGGCCGCACCGGACGCCCGCGTCTGGTCGGTAGTGAAAGCCAATGCTTACGGACATGGCATTGAACGAGTATGGAATGCGCTGGGCACAACCGACGGTTTTGCCATGCTCAATCTTGAAGAGGCGATAACCCTGCGCGAGCGGGGATGGAAAGGCCCGATATTAATGCTGGAGGGGTTTTTCCACGCCGACGACCTGACGATATATGACAAATATCGTCTGACAACGTGTGTGCACAGTAACTGGCAGCTAAAAGCATTGCAGAATGCGCGCCTGAACGCACCGCTCGATGTTTATCTGAAGGTGAACAGCGGCATGAACCGGCTGGGTTTCTTACCAGACAGAGTTTCCACGGTCTGGCAACAGCTGCGGGCCATGCCCAATGTCGGTGAAATGACGCTGATGTCGCACTTCGCTGATGCAGAACACCCGGATGGCATTCAGGAAGCGATGACACGTATTACGCAGGCGACAGAAGGGCTGGAGTGCAGACGGTCACTGTCCAATTCGGCTGCGACGCTGTGGCATCCAGAAGCGCATTATGACTGGGTTCGTCCGGGCATCATTTTGTACGGAGCATCGCCGTCTGGACAGTGGCGAGACATCGCCAATACGGGCCTGAAACCTGTGATGACGTTAAGCAGCGAAATTATCGGCATACAAACGCTGAAAGCCGGCGATCGGGTCGGTTACGGCGGGCGTTACACCGCCAGCGGGGAGCAACGCATCGGCATTGTGGCGACCGGGTATGCAGATGGTTATCCGCGCCATGCGCCGAGCGGCACGCCAGTGCTGGTAGATGGTGTACGCACCAAAACGGTCGGAACGGTCTCAATGGATATGTTGGCGGTTGACCTGACGCCATGTCCTCAGGCGGGGATCGGCACGCCGGTAGAGCTGTGGGGCAAAGAGATTAAAATTGACGATGTGGCCGCTGCTGCGGGTACGGTGGGCTACGAACTGATGTGTTCGCTGGCGCTGCGCGTACCGGTTGTGACGGTGTAACTTTTGTATGCCGGGTAGGCGCAGCTCCCACCCGGCAAAAACAGCTACGTCACTCATCCTCATCTTCAGCAACGCGAACACCAACCTTCAGCACCGCATTATCTTCTTTCTCGGCCACCGTCCAGATCATGCCAGCAAATTCAACCTGGTCACCGACGACCGGCGCGGCGCCTAACAGGTGCTGAACGATTTCACCCAGCGTTTGCTGTTTATCGCGATACTCTGTGCCATCGTCGAGGCCATATATCAGCGCCACGTCGGCATATTTTGCGCTGGCTTCGAGAATAAAATCCCCAAAGAAGCGCTGGTCTAACGATACCGGCGGCGACTGGCTGAATAGCTTGCCGAGAGCGGGGAGATCGCGCTCGCGACCAATGACGCACAACACGTCACCTTCACGCAGGCGCGTGCTGCCCGACGGATGAAACAATACATTGTCACGAAACAGGGCGGCAATTCGCGTTTCTTCCGGCATATGCAGGTCGCGCAATGCGGCTCCCACACACCACTTATCCGCGCTGAGCTGATAAACAAACTGCTCCCAGGGGTTATCCGGGTGAATATCCAGACCAATACGCGAAACGGGCCAGCCGACCGGGGGAACCACCACTTTGGCCTTTTTAGCCGCCCAGGAAAGTGACGTTCCCTGAAACAGCAGGGAGATCAGAACCACGAAGAACGCCACATTAAAGAACAGACGCGCATTTTCCAGGCCGGCCATCATCGGGAAGACGGCAAGGATGATCGGCACCGCGCCGCGCAAGCCCACCCAACTGATAAAAATACGCTCGCGCAGATTGAAGCCACGGAACGGCAGCAGTCCGGCGAAGACCGACAGCGGACGAGCCACGAAAATCATCCATGCGGACAAAATCAGCGCTGGAATCGCGATAGGCAGCAGGTCGGAAGGCGTGACCAGTAGCCCCAGCACCAGGAACATGGCGATTTGCGCCAGCCAGGCCAGACCATCGAAGTTTTGCAGAATACCAAATCGGTTGCGAATCGGGCGATTACCCAGCAGGAAACCGCACAGATAAACCGCCAGAATACCGCTGCCTTCCAGTGCGGTAGTCAGGGCAAAAATGAGGATCCCGCCGCTTAAAGCCAGTAACGGATACAGCCCGGCAGGCAACGAAATGCGGTTAATCATTTGCTGCAGCAGATAGCCGCCGCCCAGACCCAGCACAATCCCTAAACCAAACTGCTGGAGTATATGCACCGCGAACATCCAGCTTAAACCGGTCTCGTGGTTTTGGATCATGGCGATAAGCGTGATAGTCAAAAATACCGCCATCGGGTCATTACTCCCGGATTCAATTTCCAGCGTGGAGCCGACACGTTCGTTAAGCCCCTTACCACCAAGTAAGGAAAAGACCGCCGCCGCATCGGTGGAACCGACTATCGCGCCAATCAATAGTCCCTCAATGAGATCCAGATTAAACAACCATGCGGCCATCATGCCGGTAAGTCCGGAGGTAATCAGTACCCCGACGGTCGCCAGCGATAGCGCCGGACCCAGCGCGACGCGAAAAGAGCTGGCCTGGGTGCGCATGCCGCCGTCGAGCAGGATAACCGCCAGCGCCAGGTTGCTCACCATGTAGGCAAATGGGTAGTTGTCAAAAGGAATACCGCCTACACCATCCACACCCGCTAACATCCCGATAGCGAGAAATATCACCAGAATAGGGATGCCAAGACGTGATGAGAATGAACTGAGTAAGATACTGCAGGTGACGAGAACGGAACCCAAAATAAAAAGGCTAATAACTGCTGCGGCATCCAACGTTCGTTTACTCCTGAATTACGCTGTTTCGTATTAACAAACCCTAACATAATAACGACAGAAACAGCGTTTTACTTAGCCCTGTTGGCAGCTTTTTTTACGATTTAAGTACCGGATGACCATTTATGGTGAGCTGAGCGCCATTTTTATCGTTTTTCAGCACCGCATTGGCACCCAAAGGCAGGGTGACGGTACGTTGTTCATGACCAAAATCAAGACCGCTGATTAACGGAACTGACAATCTGTCGCGTAGAAAGGCGCAAACCGAATCAAGGCTGTAACCGGCGTCATAGTCATTGGGCGCACTGCCGCTAAAACTGCCAAGAATAATGGCGTTCTGCCGGGCCAGTATTCCCGCATGGTATAGCTGCAGCAGCATGCGTTCAATACGGAATGGGTGCTCATTAATGTCTTCCAGCACCAACACACCATTTTCGATAGCGGGCATCCACGGTGTGCCCATCAGCGAAATGATCATCGCCAGATTTCCGCCCCATAGCGTACCTTCGGTCGCACACGCCGGGCCGTTACTCTGCCATTCAAGGGTAAATTGGGGATGACGCAAAGCCTGCCAGAAATGGTGCTCGGTAAACGCGTTCATCTCCTCGGCGCCGAAGTTAGCTGCCAGCATTGGGCCGCTGAAGGTAATCACATTGCCCTGCGCCAGCAAACCGCACTGAATCGCCGTAAAATCGCTGTGCCCGCACAGCAGTAGCGGGTTTTGTTGCTGACGAGCAGCCAGTCCCTGCCAGTCGATCCCTTCCAGTAAACGGCTCGCACCATAGCCGCCGCGTACCGCCATCACAATAGTATCAGGCGTGTGCAGATTAACGAGCGAGTTCACATCTGCCAGACGTTCTGCTTCTGTGCCCGCAAAACGCTGGCAGCGGCGCGCAATGACCGCTGAATTATCGACCTGGTGACCGGCCTCAGTAAGCCGCGCAAGCCCACGTAATGCAGCCTGCTGGTTGATACAGTAGCCCGAAGGGGCAATTAAGTGAAACCGGGACATGGCATTTCCTTGCTACAACTAAAACCAAATGTATATCATGCCGCGTAGGTATGTCGTTGTCACCTCAGCGACAGGTTCCGGCTATAAGGATAGATGACGTGAAATTGAGATGGTTTGCTTTTTTGGTTGTATTACTTGCGGGCTGTAGTTCAAAACAGGATTACAAAAATCCGCCATGGAATGCTGAAGTTCCGGTCAAACGCGCAATGCAATGGATGCCGATCAGTGAAAAAGCCGGTGCGGCCTGGGGTGTCAGCCCACAATTGATTACCGCTATCATCGCCATTGAATCTGGCGGAAACCCGAATGCGGTCAGTAAATCGAATGCGATTGGTCTGATGCAGTTAAAAGCGTCCACGTCAGGACGCGATGTTTACCGTCGTATGGGATGGAGCGGAGAGCCGTCGACCAGCGAGCTGAAAAATCCTGAGCGTAATATTTCAATGGGAGCCGCCTACCTGAGTATTCTTGAGACCGGGCCTCTGGCCGGAATTGAAGATCCTCAGGTGATGCAATATGCGCTGGTGGTGTCGTACGCTAACGGGGCGGGCGCACTGCTGCGAACATTCTCCTCCGACAGAAAAAAAGCCATTAATAAGATCAACGATCTCAGCCCGGATGAATTTATTGAACATGTGGCTGATAATCATCCGGCGCCGCAGGCTCCGCGCTATATCTGGAAGCTCCAGCAAGCGCTGGATGTCATGTAGTTCATGTAATGCTACCCGCGCACCTTATTTGCTTTTTCCCGGGCTTCGCGCTCAAGGGAAAAAATAATCCGCTGTAAGTTCCGCTCCACCGCCGGGCCGACGTTGAGAAAACGAAAGCTCAGGCGGGGAGTGGTAATGGTTTCGTTTTTGCTGTCGATAACCACGCGCTCGCTGATGGAAATCAGCTGGGCGTCAACGTGATACACACCCCATTGCGCCATATTCAGTTCAACTTGTGAGAAGCGCATGCCTTCTACCAGTCCCTCTGGTTTTGCCGTTTCTAACAGCCCACCCATGCCGCCGAGAGACAAATCGAACAGGCGAAAATGCAGAATGCTGTTGTCCGGCATCTTTGCCGCGCAGCGATAGGGAGGATGCAGCGGCGCGCCGATACGGAAATACTCCCGACGCTGTATGAACCACAGGGAAGGCGGCAGCGTTGAGATAAATGCCGGTAGTCGCTGATACTCGCCTTTTTTAAGCTGCGGCAGCGTGAATTCCACTTTGGCGCCCTGCGTTTCGGCGATAATTGAGATCTGGCTGGCCCGCTGCACGGCCTGGTTTTCATATTCCTGACTGCCAAAGTCCATGATCAGTTCGTCCGGGGTGACCGCCAGTATTTTGCTAATGAACTGGCCACCTGACCAGGAGATACGCAGTGGAACCTGCTGCGAATTTAAGTCCCTGAGAACGCCTAACACCGCTAACGGATTTTGCTTCAGGAACTGCTCATTGTAGTTGCTCACACCTAATGACTCCTGGATGCCTGGTTTATCGTTGGATTATCGGCATCAAACGACGGAACTTAAGACAAATGAATGAAATTTTTTGCCAAAGCCAATGAATTAAGTCTGTGTGGAAAAACGTCATCCAACAGCTTGCCTATACTTAATGCACTGGCGCGGGAATAACGAGCGCACATTCACTGGAAAGAGGGCCTGAAAATGGGAATTATTGCCTGGATTGTTTTTGGTCTGATTGCAGGTATTATCGCCAAACTGATTATGCCGGGGCGCGATGGCGGTGGATTTATCCTGACCTGTATTCTCGGTATTGTCGGCGCTGTAGTCGGCGGATGGCTGGCAACAATGTTTGGTATCGGCGGTGATGTCAGCGGATTTAATCTCCACAGCTTCCTGGTGGCCGTAGTCGGCGCGATTGTTGTGCTGGGTGTTTTCCGGCTTGTGCGACGAGATTGAGTGAGCGGCCCCCTCTGGGGGCCGTTTCTTTGGAATAGAAAGTTCGTTATGGCGTTGGTTGCGTCTGCTTTTGAGGCTCAGTTGATGCCGTCCCAGCCGGGGCTGGACGCGATGCGGGGACGCTGTCACACGGTTTTTCTTTGGCGCAAATCAGGTCGAGCATTTTTAGCGTTACGCCGTTAGTCCAGCCGAACCCATCCTGCAACGGATATTCACCGCCACCGCCGCCGGTGCCAGTGGTACTCACGTCATACTTTTCAACCAGCTTTTTCTCGCGATCGTAAGTGTGCTGCACGTTGGTGAGGAATCGCCAGGTTACGTCCATGGCGACGTTATCCTGACCGTAATTCTGTAACCCGGCTGCCGCGACCCACTGGAGAGGGGCCCAGCCGTTTGGCGCATCCCATTGCTGGCCGCTTTTCACCGAGGTGGTAGCTAGACCGCCGGGCTGCAGCAAATGCGCCTGGGTTGCCGCGGCGACCTTACTGGCGCGATCTTTTGCCGCTGCATTAACATACAGTGGGAACAGGGCGGCGGCAGTGAGTTGGTTACGTACTTTGTGGCTCTTTAGATCGTAGTCGGCATACCAACCTTCTTTGTCGTTCCACAGGTGCTTTTCGATCCCTTTTTGTCGGGCATTGGCAAAACCGTCATATTGAGCAGCTTTGGCATCATCACCAGCGGCTTTACTGGCGAGGGCGATCATTTTTTCCATTTTGTACATCAGCGAATTGAGATCGACCGGCACAATGCTGGTGGTACGCAGGGTACCTAGCTGGTTGGGGTTATCCATCCAGCGGGAACTAAAGTCCCAGCCGGACGCGGCGGCGGAGCGCAGGTCGCGGTAGATTTCGGTGGCCGGGCGGTTCGGGTTACTTTTAGCGGTGGCGATATCCTCCACCCATGACTCTGGCCGCGGTGTATCGCGGTCATCCCAGTAGCGGTTCAAAATGGTGCCGTCATCCAGCTTGACCACGCGCTTATTTTGCTGACCGGGCTGGAGCGTTTCGACGCCCTCCATCCAGTAGGTGTACTCTTTGAGCATCTGCGGGAGGTATTTTTTCAGCGCATCATCCCCTTCGTGCTGCGCCAGCAGTTCAACCATAAAGGCAAAGAACGGCGGTTGAGAACGGCTCAGATAATAGGTACGGTTGCCGTTAGGAATGTGTCCCCAGGCATCAATCTCGTAAGCGAAATTTGCCACCATGTCGGAGACCTTGTCCCAGTGATTACTTTCGGCAAGCCCCAGCATGGTGAAATAGCTGTCCCAATAATATATTTCGCGAAAACGCCCGCCTGGCACCACATATGGCTCCGGGAGCGGCAGCAGCGAGTCCCATTTTTCAACGTCTGTTGTTGAGCGGGTTAGCACCGGCCACAGACCATCAATATGCTCGCGCAGCGATTGCCCGGCAGGGGGGACGTATTTTTCACCCTCTTTTGGTAAGGTAAAGTTCACTCCGACAAAATGACGTAAATCGAATCCAGATTGATTCTTTTGCATTCGGTAATCGGCGAGGATCATTAACGGATCGCTATTGGGAACCGCGTCAGCAAAGGTTTTCTGGTCAGGGAACAATTTGGCTGTCTGTACATCGTTAAACAGAGGGCCGAGCAGAATATCAGGTGGTTGCGGTGTCGCTGCTGGCGCGTCCTCCGCATTGACGGTAAAAGAGGTACAGGCAAAAAGGGTACTGGCAAACGTCAGTTTTATCGCAACAGAAAGCAGCCCGGAAGGGCGAATTGCTGGTGTTATCATCGGTTAATCTCCTTAGCGGTGTGCCGAAGCAGCGGCATTTACCATGAGAAAACCTTAGTTCAGGATCGACCGTTGCGCGTGATCGACTCCCCATTTTGCGAATAAACAGACATTTCCCGACGCGCCAGGAAGATGCACACCCTGTTGAGAAAGGATGTGCTGATGCCATTAACCTGTATGGGTTATCCGATGCGCCACGCAGTCAAGAGTGACCGTATCTCCCGTCTTTATACTATCGAGGGTCTCCCCAAGCTGACACATCCAACAAAGTCCCATTTCACGGGCGATAATCGCGGGGTGAGAAGCCTCACTCCCGGCACGCAGACAGATCCCTTTGATGATCAGCGGATCGAGTTGCAACACCGTAGACGGATAAATGACGTCCGCGACCAGGATTGTCGGACAACTGAACGTCGGGATTTGCGGCGTCGCTCCTGTTAAATGCTGCAGCGAACGAGACAGTAAATCTTCAATGTCGATATATCGCGCCTGTAAGTAGGGATCGTCGAGCTGTAAATACTGCTGGCTGAGTTCGCTCAGCACCTGCTGCCAGGCGCAGGCGGCGCTACACTGCTTTTCACGCATTACGTCGCACGCCATATCGAACAGCTCGGGATCGTCCAACAGCGTGTGGTGACCGGAGAAGATCGCGGCGATATCGGCGGAATACTTCTCTTCAGCAAGCGCGGTTAGCTCGCTTAAATCGTTCAGCGTGCTCTGGATGGCGGCCTGTAATCGCTGCTGCTCAGCCTGCAATGACGCTGCGGGCTGCGGGCTTATCTCGCGTGAGAATGGCGTGTAACAAAATACCGTCCCCGTTACCCGTGACGGGACCTGAGTCGCCACGTTTTTCGCCTGCGTTGGTGCGAGCGATTCGCCAAAATTCTCTGCCGCCAACTGTTTGAATGCGGCCAGGGCATCTTCTGCCTGTTCGCCTTTGGCAATCAGGCGCAGCGTGTCGTTACAACGCACTTGCAGCAAGGCTATCTGATTGAGACTATCAGGAACGACGCACTTGCCGTTTTTTTCCAGCCACATGTCGGCGTTAAAGCCAGACAGCGTAGATACCAGCCGTGAGGCCGGGCGAACGTGGATACCGTTGGGGTTTTTCACCACAATGGCAATCGAACGGGCATCTGTGTCGGGGGATAGTTCGGCAGAAGCGGACTTTGCTGCCGAGGGCGAAGGTAAACCCAGTTGCTCACATTTGGCGTCGAGGGCGTGCATGGCATCACGGATGACCTGCTCGATATCAGCACCCGCAGCAGCGCTAACCGTCGCGGCCAGCGTGCCTTCAACCAGCGGGGCGGCGCACAGACGGACTTTCGCGGCGATGTCAGGGGCGAGCAGCTCAAGGGCGGTTTCCGCACTCAGTAACGCGCTGCCGATATCCATCATCACTAACACGTGATCCGTATCGGCCACGGACTCGATGGCTTCCATCACCTTAATCGGATCGGTGCCAATGGGATTCTCAGGATCGTCAATGCCTGCGGCAATAGCGAGTTTACAGCCATCGCCCATTAACATTTGTCGGGCTAACGCGCCGACGCCTTCGCCCAGTTGGGCGCTGTGAGACACAATAACCAGGTTTACCATCGCTTTATCCTTACTCTCTGGACGCCTGAGCCAGCATTTGCATCATAAACATGACGGACGTTGCGCCAGGATCCTGATGGCCAATGCTGCGTTCACCAAGGTAGCTGGCGCGGCCTTTGCGTGCCTGCATGGTGATGGTGCTTTGTGCCGCGGCTTCCGCTTGTTGGCTTGCGGCTTCCAGCGCCGCCTGTACGCTTAGCTTTTGCTCGCAGGACTGACGTAAAGATTCCACCACCGGCAACCAAACGTCGCACATGGTTTTGTCGCCAGGCTCAGCTTTACCACGGCTAATGACGCCTTCTGCGCCATCGCGAATCATTTGATACAACTCGTCCAGCGTCAGGCTCTGGTGGGCTTGCGTGACCTGGGCGGCGCGGATGAAAAAGGTACCGAACAGCGGGCCGCTGGCTCCGCCAACGCTGGAGAGCAATACCATGCCGGTATTTTTTAAAATAAAGCCGATGTCTTTATCGGCGATAGACGGCAGTTTTTCGACCACTTTACTAAAGCCACGATGCATGTTCAGACCGTGGTCTGCATCGCCGATTTCCCGGTCCAGCCCGGTGAGAAAATCACTTTCGGTAGTGAATATTTCGCCGCAGCGATAGAGCCAGTTAACAATTTGCGTTCTGGTGAGGGACATCATGAATCTCCTTATTTACCCCAGTTGAGAGCAGGGGTGTGAACCGGTGCATCCCATAAATTCAGCGTTTCGTCATCCACCTGTAACAGGGTGATTGAAAAACCGGTCATATCCAGAGAGGTACAGTAAGAGCCGATCAGGTTGCGCTCAATGACGATCCCCGCATCCTGGCAACGGCTTTCGAGGCGGTTATACACGCCGAAGAGTTCTGACAACGGCGTCGCACCGAGATTATTGACCAGCGCAATGACGCGATCGCCGCTTTGCAACGCCCGCTTGCTTTCTTTGCCTTCCTGCCACGCGCCCTGGACGTTGTCCCAATGACGCAGCGTGCGGCTGTAGTTGCCGTTTTCCAGCAGCGTGTCGAACATTTCATCTACGGTTTGGTCGAGAGAGGTGAAGGCTCTGCGGTCAATGCCCGGCTCCCCGTGGATACCCACGCCAAACTCCATTTCGTTATCCTGCAGCGTGAACGACGGTTGCCCGGCGGCCGGAACGGTACAGGCGCCAATGGCGATCCCAATGGAGTGTCCCTGGTTATTCAGTTGACGCCCGAGTGCCGCGCAGGCTTCCAGCGAGTCACCGCGTTCGGCTGCCGCGCCGACCAGTTTTTCTATCAATACGGTATTCGCCACGCCACGACGACCGGCGGTATACAGACTATCTTTCACCGCGACGTCGTCATCCACCACCATGGTCGTGACTTTAATACCGCTTTCGTGCAGCAACTCGGCGGCGGTTTCGAAGTTAAGAATGTCGCCGGTGTAATTCTTGATGATCAGCAGGACGCCTTCACCGCCGTCAATTTGCATGGCGCATTCGAACATTTTATCCGGCGTAGGTGAGGTAAAAATCTCACCCGGGCAGGCCCCGGCGAGCATGCCCTGCCCAATATAACCGCAGTGCATTGGCTCATGTCCGCTGCCGCCGCCGGAAAGGAGCGCCACTTTGCCCATCACCGGCGCATCTGCGCGAGTGACGTACACCGGGTCCTGATGCAGCGCCAGGGAGGGGTAAGCCTTCGCCAGTCCGGCGAGTTGTTCATTCAGTACGTCTTCAACACGGTTGATCAATTTTTTCATTATTTATGCTCCGCAGACAGTCCTGGATGCTGCCAAAATTCTGCAGTCATCTGATGTAGGGTATCGGTTTGTACAACGCTACGGCGACCGCTCGCTGCCGATAAAGTAATTTTGCACACGGGTATGCAAAAGAAAATTGCTGTTGGTGGTGTTTCAATAAGGAACATTGCTATCTCAATATGTTCCATATTGAAACGTATGGCCGCAAAAAACAGCGGAAATGTGAGATTGGGCAGTATCAGGCGGGAAAGCGATTACGCGCTGGGTTTTGCTGAAAAAAAACCACCTGCCAGGCAGGTGGTTTATGAACAGGAAAAGATCCAATCTTAGCCCGGATAAATTCCGCGATCTTTACGTGCCAGCAAAATACGCTCACAGGCGACAATATAGGCGGCGGTACGCAGAGAGCAGGATTTCTCGGCGGCTTTTTCCCACACGTGCACCATCGCATCGGTCATGATTTTATCCATGCGTTGGTTGATCTCTTCTTCGCTCCAGAAGAAGCTTGCCATGTCCTGAACCCATTCGAAGTAGCTGACGGTAACGCCGCCGGCGTTACAAACTACGTCAGGAACAACCACAATACCGCGGCTTGCCAGAACGTCGTCGGCATCCGGATAGGTTGGACCGTTGGCGCCTTCGAGTATCAGTTTACAGGTCAGCGTTTCAGCGCGGTGACGGGTGATCTGACCTTCGAGCGCGGCAGGGATCAGAATGTCCATCTCCAGGCTCCAGAAGGCCTCGCTGGCGATGGTTTCAGCCCCCGGGAAACCAGCAATCTGTTTGTGCTCCAGTTGCCAGGCTGACAGCGCGGACATGTCGATGCCGGTAGCGTTAAACAGCGTCGCGGTGTGATCCTGAATAGCGACTACGCGTGCGCCAGCTGCCGCGAAAAGACGGGCGGCTTCACTGCCGACGTTACCAAAACCTTGCACCGCGACGCGAGCGCCTTCAACGTCGATATTGGCACGACGAGCCACTTCCAGACCGCTGACAAAAACGCCGCGACCGGTGGCTTTATCACGGCCTAACGAGCCCCCGAGGTGAATAGGTTTACCGGTGACCACGCTGGTCACGGTGGTGCCGTGGTTCATGGAATAGGTATCCATCATCCAGGCCATCACTTTACCGTTTGTACCCACATCCGGCGCAGGGATGTCTTTCTGTGGTCCAATAATAATGCCGATTTCGCTGGTATAGCGACGGGTCAAACGCTCCAGTTCGCCTTCAGACAGTGAGAACGGATCGACGCGCACACCACCTTTGGCACCGCCGTACGGCAGATTCAATGCTGCGCATTTGATGGTCATCCATGCGGACAGGGCCATCACTTCATTAAGATCAACATCAGGATGAAAACGCACACCGCCTTTGCCCGGACCACGGGAAAGGTTATGTTGCACGCGATACCCTTCAAAATGACGGATAGTCCCGTCATCCATTTGTACCGGGATATCAACAATCAACGCGCGTTTTGGGTGACGCAGGGTATCCACCCAATGGGAAAGTTCGCCCAGGTAAGGGGCCACACGCTCGATTTGTTGCAGGTAGGTATTCCAGGCAGATGTGCTGCTATCTGAAGCGTAAGATAACTTATCCATGATAAACCTTAGTTATAAAAGTAATATGTTCTTAATTTGGCCGTGGTATACAGTGAATCTCACCATATACACCTAAATTTAACATTTTTTTCATGGAGTAGCCCCCCCAGCCAACGCAGCTTATCGGCATGGATAGTATGGGCTTTAGTTGAAAGATGAATAACTATGCTTGTTTTGTGCTGTCTTTATGACTTTTTGCGAGGCTGGAGTGATTTAATATGCGCATTTTGCAAAAAACACATTTTGTCAGATTTATGACGCACCTCTAAAAGTAAACAATATGATAATAAAATGTGTTTGCTTTATTGCATTAAGCTGGGCATCTGTCGGCTTAAGGCCCGTGGAAAATAACTTTGTATCCCTGCTCATTCCAGTGTTGCAGCAGTTCATTTTGTCGTCTGGTTGGCGCCGTACCGGTCCAGACGAAAAGCGTTTGCCCGGGGAATAGCTCAGGACGTGGTGTTTCAATAGGCTCTGCAAGAATGGCGATATGCCACCCGGATTGCGATAAGCGCCAGGCCTCAAGCCATAAACGGGTTCTGTCTTCAACATCCCAGGCCATCAGAATGGCATCTTTCCCTGACTTGCGACGCGTTTCTGACAGAAGTACCGCAACATATTCGATCAGCGCGCCGTCAAGCATGCTGTTCATTATGCGAGAGGTATTATGATCAAGTATGAGTCGCTGGCGTACAGGAAGATAGACTCGGTCAATCAACGCATCGACCGGATACGCGCGGCCAAGAGAGAGCATTTTGGCCCGCAGCTTCGGCGGATTGGCCATCCGCAGAATGCTCATCATCTCTTCCTGCAATTGATTCCAGTCATCATCAGTTTCGCGGGTACTGGTTTCCAGTAATGCTTTCACTTTCCCGACAGGCGTACCATTGCTAATCCAACGTTTGATTTCTTCAATACGTTGAATATCCTCTTCATCAAAGAGTCGGTGTCCGCCTTCGCTTCGTTGAGGTTTGAGTAAACCGTAGCGTCGTTGCCATGCCCGAAGGGTTACAGGATTTATCCCGCAACGTTCTGCGACGTCGCCGATGCTGTAATAAGCCATAGTTCCCCCAAACACTCCTGATTCTCCGTCACCGATATGCGGTTCCTGTCACTTTGTACAACATGCATCAAATTGTACAAAACATACAGAGCATTCTAGCAAAATTAAGATTTACTTTACTATCACGCGTGAGAATATTGCTGGCTTTAACCTCAGAAAAGGGGGAGGTAACAAATGACTTTCATAATCCATTGAATATTAATGATTTATTGTGTGGCGATTTATTTTCTCTCAGGCCATGCCACAGAAGGGGTACCGTTCAGCAAGGCTGCTGCAAATAAGTTACCCTGGAAAAGCTCGATCCCAGCGGATTCAAGCCACATCCATTCTTCGGGTTTTTCAATGCCAACGGCTGAAAGCTGAATCTCAAGTGAAGTACAGCATTTAATGATCGCCTGAATGATGGCCTGTCTTGGGCCACTTTTATGGACATCAGCAATGAGTTCACGGCTTATCTTTATTCTGTCCGGCTGGAAACGAGACAGAAGTAAAAGCCCAGCATAACCCGCGCCAAAATGATCAACTGCCACACAAATCCCTGCCGCTTTAAGTGATTTTACCGCCTGTGCAAAAGCATCAAAGCGGGAGATGACTTCGCTCTCGGTAAATTCCACGATGATTTGTTCAGGGACCAGTCCATTTGCGGCTATTTCATGAATCAGAAAGTTAACAGCGTCGGGTCTGTTCACCAGCGTCATGGGTAACAGATTGACTGACAACATTTTTTCACCAAGATTCAGAGCGCTGGCCATGGCAAATGCCGTCTTTTTACTTTCCAGATCCGCGGTGTACATCTCTTCCGTGCTTAATTTGTCAAAGTACGCTGCCGGAGTTTCCCCATCTTTACCACGAATAAGCGCTTCCAGAGCGATAACGCGTTGTGACATAGGGTCGATAATTGGTTGAAAGGCAAAGGTGTAGTCGGTATTTGACGTGAGCTCTGCTTCATTAAGGGTTGTACAACTTTTATCGGTAATAAAATCCCAGAAATCGGCAGCAGGGATTTCAAAATAAGTCGATTTTTCTGTTGCCAGTACGAATGTCCGGAAAAACTGCAATGCCCGGTCATCATAGGTGAGCTGGAATTTTGACGTCCCCTGATTCAGTACAGCTTGTAAGACCTCAGCCCGTTCATGTTTTTGCAAATCAAATAACTCCATCCCGACCTTCCCGAACCGGCGCGCAGGGGCATAATCGCACATCAGCTCGACAATATTGTAGTGCCGTGAGTCGTTACAGATACAACGATAAATCTCCTTCACTTGCTCCTCTGGGCCTTCGAGCAGCTGGAAAAAATGCTGACCGTTAAAGAGCAAGATCCCTGTAACATCAGAGCGCCTGTTTTTCAGATTTGCGGCCATCACCATATCCTCAATCGCACAGAGGGGGGCGTCATCACGTAGATGGCTACGGTAAATAATGGTCGTGAGCATGGACAGTCCGGGATTAAGGGATGAGGTGAGGTAAGGACAGTATCAGACAAACGCGGTTATGTCCTGATTTTCAATACATTATTTTAACCATAAATTTACACGTGTAAGGCTGTACAGACGCCGTAACCGCTCCCGGGAAACAAAGGCTGTACAGTACCTGGAGGTGTTGTACTTTTTATTTTCACTCTAATTCATTGAAAAATATCATATAGCACTTTATGTTAAAATTTGCTTTATCTTCGTGTACACATTTTTGGTACAACTTTGCTACTGTTATAAAACTTAATACTCATCAGCATTTTGTTACAGGAGCAACATATGCAGCAGCACAGAGTTCTCACTGATTCCGCAAACGCAATTTCTCGTTACTTTGCAAAAGCGCATCTTCCTACACAGCAGGAAACATTGGGAGAAATCGTCACTGAGATACTAAAAGATGGACGCAACCTGAGCCGAAAGTCACTCTGTGCCAAGCTTTTGAACCGTCTTGAAAAAGCATCTGGTGAGGACGAACAGAAGCATTACAATGCCCTAATCGGCCTGCTCTTCGAATAAAGGGACACCCTAAAACATATAAATGGGGAAAGTAGTGAAGTAGTTATGAAGAAAACTGACCATGAACGCTTGAAACACGAAATTACAGGTTTAGCTGTTATACAGATTTTGCGCATAAACACGGTAATATCATTACCCGCATTGATTAAGCAATTACGTCTTATGAAGGCGAGTGAAGTGGATGCCGGGCGTAGACATCTTATTGACAGCATAATTCATGATTTCACAGATTCTAATCCGGCAAGGATGAACCCCAAACCGGAAAGAACTGTTGATGAGAGTGTATTCAGTGGCAGTAAAAAGCCTAAATTACATTAGAGACCATTTTCCATACTATACAAGCGAGGTGACTATGCTTCAGGAAATGAATGTTCACAGAGCAATTGCAGATAAGGCTTTGTCGAGTTACTTCCGTAATGCCGGTGAGCTATTAGCAGATGAATCCGTTGTATTGGGGCAGGCAGTAACAAATGTGATTTTAGCTGGCGATAATGTTAATAATAAAAACATCATTTTAAGCCTAATCGCTTCACTGGAATCGACAACAGATGTTGTTCAGGCTGATATCATCAGAAAAACACTGGAAATAGTGTTGCGCTATACAGCTGACGACGTCTAATAAAATTATTATATAATCATGAAGCTCCAGCATCCATAGTATGTGCTGAGTATTTGTATACTTTGAATTAAGACTACACATAGCATCTTCTCATTATTAGACTACATTATTATGGGCTTGATATGATTAATTCAATTCCGGAAAATTATATTTTCCAGTGCGCTTTATACAAGAATTTAGAGCGTAATGTGATGTTAAAAATGGGTTATGTCAGTGATGATGTTCTTGTTCAGGCGCTCAGTGCACAGCTGAAGAATGAGAAGAATGCTATATTAACCGATCTTTATAAGCAGATTATGAGTCACTTTCAACCAGCTATTCGTTCTGAACCCCGTCAGGTTAATTGTGATTTTTTAGAGGTCATAAATGATGAATACAGTTCAGGAACACGCCAGACAAGCACACTTATGGATTGATGATGTTTTTATCAGGCAAGGTCTGGAGAATATTCTCGCTGATATAGAGTATAAAGATAAGAATGTGCGTCTTGTTTTCTTTACGATCAACTACTTCAACACTGTAAAAAAACAAAACTATGATCTCAGGACGCATCGGCTGGTGCTTCTGATTGATGGTCATCTGTATCAGTACCTCAATGAACTTTCATTCTACAGGCTTCCTGTAGACAGTGGCGTAGCCTCAATCAAAAAATTTATCGCTGAAATTATCAGCATTGATACTGAACACGACCAGCAAGCTGAAATAAATGTCGTCCTGACTGAACGGGATAAATACATCTTAACGCAATTAGGGGAAGGGCGGTCTATTTCTGAAATTTCTGGCTTGCTGAACCTGCACTTAAAAACGATTTACCTGAGCAGGCAAAATCTGATCAAGAAACTTGGTTGTTCGGGGTTGATTGATTTTCAAGGAATACTGCAAACCCCAATATTCAGGCACTGGCTGGAACATGCCTGAGTAAATTACAGGTGTGGATTTTTGGCATTTGGCATTCTCAAAATGACGCGGTGTATGCGATCCCGTTTCGGTAGCCAAAGTATCTGCTGCTGTTTGTCATATTCATTGCGCCTTCAGTTGAGCCGCCAGGGACGGGTTACAAGCAAGTGCTATTTCTGTTACTAAAAGAAGTATGACAGGAAGGTTCTTAGAGCCTGGACTCTGTACACTCCTATGGGCGGAGGGATTCCCAGAAAATCCACATCAGTAAACCGGCACCATATGGCGCATTTTAAAGATTCTGGAGTAGCGCAACCAGGGGATTCTCTATAAAATGTCCATTCACCTTGGCATAAATAATGAGAATTTTTTAAATGCAAGCTTCCGTTCCGTTGCGTTTACTGGAAGTAAACTCGTCACTGATTTGGCACTGGCCGTATTTGCAAAGTGTTATTGCAGTGATGATACGGGATCAATTTAACGGACTGGTCATTAACCAACAGAACTTATTTTCTTTGTTAGTCTCTCCTTCAAAATATTGTCAGCATGGTCGTGAAAATCTGCTTCGTGAACATCAGGAGCATTTACTTTATTTGCAGCGTTTATGTCGGTATTGTCGTACTTCCGGCATTCGGGTTTGGCTGCAAGGCGAAGCGCTTCCCCGTGGCGCTAAAATCCAGGAAAAATACCCCGAATATCCGCTAATTGATAACAGCAATGCGGATGAGATTTTCTGGAAGAATTTTTATCAGCACGATCTTTATGAGGCTCTGGAAAAATTGCCGGATATTGATGGGGCAATTGTTAATCTTCCTCGACATCAGCCTTATAAAGCCAACTGGGTTTCAATACTCCCATATCTCTATAAAACGCTGCGTACCCTCGGAAAAAAAATGGTGTTACGTGACTATATGGATGATGAAGCCGCCTCGTGGCAATTGGTTAATGCCTTGCAGGTGCTGCCGCCAGATGTGCGGGTGTCCATAAAGGCGGTTGCGCAGGGATATCGCCCTGGGTTTGTTAATAATCCGCTCCTGACTCAGCTTGATGGGCGAATAAAGTGGATCGAATTTGACATGTGGGGGCTGGAATATGGCTGGACGCTTCTTCCGTGCTATTTGCTGGAAGAAATCCAGGGCCGATTAAGCTGGGTAGAAAGTATGGCGGGCGAAGAGCTGGAGGCTATAACGGGGCGGCTTAACTGGGAATGGATTTCGAACAGTTCGCTGATCAACTCTGTCAATTCTGTCAACTTGCACGGCCTGGCGATGTTTGGCCGCGAAATTTTTATGACCGAAAAACAGGCGTTTCACTGCTGGCTGACGGATATGCTTGAGCATAAAGTGGGGACGGCTGAGGTGAACCTTTTCCACCAGCTGTACACCTGCAGCTACGAATGGATGAGAAAGACCCCCTACATTCTGGGGCATGTTCTGCATCATTACAGCCAGGTGCCGGAGAGCTATGCCCAGGCCGTGAAGCAGCTTCAGCTGCACGTGCGCAAATCAGATGATTATGCCCTGTCGACCCTGTTTCCGGTAAACGATCCCGATAGAGGACGTGAGCAATTCCAGCAGTTGGTACTTGAAAAAGAGCGCGCTCTTTTCCTTGCCCAGGATTCGCGTAACCGGCTCTATCAAATCATCCATTCTGTTGCGATGTCCGACGAGAAGAGGGAGCTGTTTAAGCGAGTCTGGGAACGCGTCCCTTGGTACACCGAAATGTTTAACCGCGTCTCACGCAGCGTTGCCATGAAAATGATGGTAGACAATTATGGTCATCAGAGCGGTATTTCTTTATTTGAATTAACGAAAGAAATTAATGAACTGCGCCTGCTGGCAACACGACTTTCAGAATGGATGGATAAGGAAGAACAGCAGCAGCCCCATTATCTGGCGATGCTATTTGATCCTGCCAGGCTGATTAGCCTGGCAGACAGTCTGACTGAAAATGAATAGCTTACGCGTCAGTGTTTTTAAGCTGTTGGTAAAAATCACGCAGGATATAAAATGCTTTTTTACGCGTTACCTTGTCAGCGGTAATAAGGCCCTTGCAATTGAATCCCTTCTGATAGGGATTCTGACGGCGTTCTGTCCGGTAGTCATACAATAACCACGGGGTAAAACCCCGAACGTAATTAAGTTTTGGCAAATATTCGGTCTGCTTGCGATATACCTCCGCCATATAGTTTTCCGAGAACGGCCCTGACGTCGGCGCATTATCACCGATAACCCCTTCAGCCCCGGTTTCGGTAATAACGACGGGTTTAGAGGGTGATGAATTTTCTCCCAGCATAATCAGATCGTCGAAATTCTCTTCATACCAGCCGTAATACTCGTTAAGGCCGATAATATCGAGATGATCCGCCAGGCGATCTTCAATCTTCATTTTGGCATGGTTAACAAGGCAGGCGGCAGAAATTAAACGGCTTGGATCGGCCTGACGAGCGGCGTCAACCAGCATGGTCATAAAGTCCAGCCGTTCATCGGTATCCGCGTTTTCATTGCCGACCGACCAGATAATCACGCTGGCACGGTTACGGTCGCGATAAATCAGCTCCATCAGCTGATTATGTGCATCGCGCTGGGTAGCCGGATTTTTAAAATCTATCGCCCAGTAGTTTGGGATCTCTTCCCAGAGCAACAAGCCGACTTCATCCGCTATGCGAGCCGCCATCTCATGATGTGGATAATGTGCCAGCCTCAGGTAGTTGCAGTTAAGCTCTTTTGCATGGTGAAACCGGCGGCGGATATCTGCTTCACTGGTCATTTTTCCGGACAGAAGATCGTCTTCGTGACAGTTAACGCCGCGAAGATAGAGTGACTGGCCGTTCAGACGAATATCCGTCCCCACGACCTCTATTTGCCTGAAGCCGACACGATCGCTCACGTAGTCACGTCCCAGCGATGCTATCACGCGATATAATTTGGGACGGTCAGGGGACCAGATCTGCGGCATGGCAGACAGCTCTGCGTTCGCCACGCCGTTAATCACTGGAAGCATGACGGCAATACCCAGCTCTGAGATCGTTAAGTTAACCTCCTTCGCTTCTCCTTCCACGGCAATTTTTACCGCGATCCGGTTATATTTCCCATCAGGCACTAAATAGACAAACAGATCCCGGATATAGGATGGCGGGGTGCGATACAGTTCAATTTCACGGTATATCCCGCCATAGTTAAACCAGTCGTTATTTCGTAAGGGTAAACGATCAGTGGTACGCGTATTATTTACGCAGATCATCAGCACATTATTTCCCTGCTGAATTTCGGAGGTTAACTCTGCGCAAAATGGAGTGGAGCCACCATAATGGTTGCCAATAAATTGGTGGTTGAGGAATACTTTGCAATCGTAGTTAGCCGCGCCAATGCGCAAGAAAACACGTTCGTCCGCATCCCGTTCGATATAATCGATTTCGCGGGTATACCAGGCGCTCCCCTCAAAGTAGAACCACTTTTCGTTCATCATCTGCCAGCATCCCGGAACCAGTACGGAATTGCCAGCAAAAGGATCGTAGTCGTAAGGATCGCGGCGCGTTTCAGGATCGCGTTTTTCCAGAAGATGCCACTTTTGTCTTAGCCCGGTGTCATGGAGATCCAGCGTAAAGCGCCACTCGCCACTCAGGCTTTCACTGTCACGCCCCCCGGTGAACAACAGATTGGTGTGATTAAAATTCTGCGTATTGTACGGAATGTCATATTGCTCGTTGTGTAAGCACTCTACGGCATTTTCAGCCAGGTCCGATTTTTCCAGCATGAGATATCCTTCCTAAATGAGGTGTTTCTGAAGGATAACGGTTCAAATTCATACTCAGGGCTGCTTCCTCAATCACTGACGGAATCGAAAGTGGGAAAAAACTGTAAATGTGATGGATGTCGAAAATGGAGCGTGTTTTCACGTGATCGACATCTCATTATAAATTTTATCAGCGTGATCTTTATCACATTAGCATTTACGGGGAGCGATATTACTCACATAAATTCAGAGGGGAACTTCGGGGATCTCAATTCCATTTCTAACCCGTCACGGACTCTGACCCGGTCACTTACAATGGCGAAAAGTTAACAGTTATTTGTATTGGGTCTGTTTGGATACATTATCTTATCGTGACGGAGGAAATACGATGGGGCAGTTGCAAAGCGGTGTCAGTAATGAGGCAGTAAAGGCAGGATCGACAACCAGTCGATATCGATGGACAATTTGCGCATTACTCTTTTTTTCCGTCACCATTAATAATCTCGACAGATCTATTTTAGGTTTGCTCGCGCCAATGCTCCAGAAGGATATTGGCTGGAATGAGATTGAGTACGGAAATATTGTTACCGCATTTCAGGCGGCCTATGCGGTAGGCTTATTTCTGTGCGGACGTATTGTTGATGTTTATGGCGCCCGCCTGGTCTTGCCCATTGCACTCGCACTCTGGAGTATCGCGGCGATGGCGCACGGCATGGTCGGTACGGTTGTTGGGTTTATTTACGCACGCATCTTTCTTGGACTGGGTGAAAGCGCCAACTTCCCTTCAGCCGTGAAGGTAACCGCAGAGTGGTTTCCCAAACGAGAGCGCGCATTCGCAACGGGCATATTTAACGCTGGCTCTAATGTCGGGAATGTGTTTGCGCCGGTCATTATTCCCTGGATAGCCTTACAGTGGGGCTGGCGTGAAGCCTTTATCGTGACGGGCGCGGTAGGGCTTATCTGGATTGCTTTCTGGCTACTGCTGTATGGAAAACCGGAGAAAGTTAAGAAAGTAAACAAAGAAGAATTGGCCTGGATCCATCAGGATGATGATGCTGAGACGGCAGCGCAAACCACGCAAAAAATAAGCTGGTTAGGGCTGCTGAAATATAAGCAAACCTGGGCATTCGCCGTCTGTAAATTCCTTACCGACCCTATTTTTTGGTTCTTCCTCTTCTGGATCCCGAAGTGGCTACACGACGCTCGCGATATTGATATGGCCCATATGGCGATGCCGTTGGTGCTCATCAATGTGCTGGCAACACTTGGCGGTCTTGCAGGAGGCTATCTCCCGGCATGGATGGTTAACCGTGGAATAGCAGTAAATAAGGCGCGTAAGTTCACCTTATTATTATGCGCAATCTGCGTGCTCCCGATTTTATTGGTCTCCAACGTTTCTAATCTGTGGGTGGCGGTAACGTTAATTGGTATTGCCGTCGCGGCGCATCAGGGTTGGTCCGTCAATCTTTATACCAGCGTATCGGATATGTTTCCTAAACAAGCGGTGGGTGCCGTGGTAGGTATCGGCTGCCTGGTAGGCTCGCTTGGTTCCATTCTCTTTACCCAAGCGACAGGACATATTTTGCAGGCTACGGGCAGCTACTGGTCTATTTTCCTGATGGGCGGATTTGCCTATCTGCTGGGTTTCCTGATTATGCACGTATTAATTCCAACCATGTCGGTTGCTAAATTTAAATAATATTGATCTCACAGGTACAAAAAATGTCATTAACCGATAATTTATTACAGGAACGTATTCTTGCGGCTAAAGATAAAAGTCTGCTTTGGTTAAAAAGCATGCAACTTCAGAACGCAACCCCGGGCGTATTGCGTGTGAGCGAACGACACCAGGCTGAACAATGGCCGCAAATGCTTCTGCCAGGAACTTATGATGGTACGATGGCGCGCGCGTTATTAGGAGATAACATCCCGGAGAAAAAAGCGCTGGCGGACTGGATATTGCGCCATCAACGGGAGGACGGATATTTCGAACTGCCGGGCTTAAACTGGAGCGAAACATGGAAAGGCCCGGATGCCAATAAAACGCGCCAGTACATGCGTTTTCACGCGACGAATTACTGTATGGGGGCGCTGGAAGTGCTTGATCAGCTCAACAGGCTGGAACTGCCTTTTATAAAACCGTATCTCGATCCTCAGTATTTTTGGGCATGGCTGGCTCAACGTGACATGCGCGATCCGTGGCTTGAAGGTAACAACATCGTCAATATTGGCAGCTTCCTGCTGCTTGAAAAGCAACGCGATCCGCAGGGACCCGCGGCGCAGCGATTACAGGATATGATTTTCTGGCATAACCAGCAGAGTGAACCCTATTCCGGTTTCTGGGGACCCGGGCAGCAGTTCAGCCAGGAGGCACTTCTATTTGCGCTCTGCGGTGCAACGCATAATTTGCACGTGTTCTATGCCCTTGAGGAAGATATTCCCAATTTTAACCAGTCAATGAGCCGCTGCCTGGAGCAGCCCTTAGCCATCCGCAGCAGCTGTATTGATGTCGATATTATCGATATTCTGGCGCACGGCCATACGCGCTGTCCGCATCGTCGTGATGAAATTGAACACTGGCTGCGTCGTATGTTGGTGGCATTACTGGATTTCCAGAATGCAGATGGAGGGTTCCCGGACACCCTGCTTGGTGAGCGCGGTTACGATGGATGGGTGAAGGGTTACAAAGAGCCGCAGGGCTACAGTAATACTTTTGCGACCTGGTTCCGCTGGATAGCGATTGCGATGATCGCCCAGGTATTATGGCCGCAATGGCAGAACTGGCGTTTCCGTAAGACGATTGGTATAGGGTATTTCAAAGCCCCGTCCCTGTAATTTTCTTTCCTATAGCTAAGTGTCTCTGGCCCATAGATAAATCATCCCGCAAGGGGCGTCTATGGGCACGTCATACTGTTATTGATAGATTTTAATGTAAAAGTTGAGACTCTCTGAAATGAAAAATCCACGCAATTGCGTGGATTTTATGGGGTTTTCCATTTTTCATGCGATTCACTGAGATCGCATGAGACAACAGAAACGAATTAGACGTTGAACAGGAAGTTCATCACATCGCCATCTTTCACGATGTAATCTTTCCCTTCTGCACGCATCTTACCGGCTTCTTTCGCGCCTTGCTCACCTTTGTAGGTGATGAAGTCTTCAAACGCGATAGTCTGTGCACGGATGAATCCTTTCTCGAAGTCGGTGTGAATTTTACCGGCCGCCTGCGGAGCGGTAGCGCCGACAGGGATGGTCCATGCACGTACTTCTTTCACGCCCGCGGTGAAATAGGTCTGCAGATTCAGCAGCTCATAGCCTGCGCGGATCACGCGGTTCAGTCCCGGTTCTTCCAGACCCATCTCGGCCATAAACTCTTCACGGTCGGCATCGTCCAGCTCTGCGATGTCGGCTTCAACGGCGGCGCAAACAGCTACCACCACGGAACCTTCAGCAGCGGCGATTTCGCGTACCTTGTCGAGGTACGGGTTGTTTTCAAAACCGTCTTCGTTGACGTTGGCGATATACATGGTCGGCTTCAGCGTCAGGAAGCTCAGGTATTTGATGGCCGCTTTATCTTCGTCAGTCAGATTTTTCAGCGCGCGCAGCATGCCAGCGTTTTCCAACTGCGGCAGGCATTTTTCCAGGGCAGCCAGTTCAGCTTTGGCGTCTTTGTCGCCGCCTTTGGCTTTTTTCTGTACGCGATGAATAGCGCGTTCACAGGTATCCAGATCGGACAGCGCCAGTTCGGTATTGATAACATCAATATCGTCAGCCGGATCCACTTTGTTATTAACGTGGATGATGTTGTCGTTCTCAAAGCAGCGCACCACGTGGCCGATAGCTTCGGTTTCGCGGATGTTAGTCAGGAACTGGTTACCCAGACCTTCACCTTTAGAGGCGCCTTTTACAAGGCCCGCGATATCAACGAATTCCATCGTGGTTGGCAGGATGCGCTGCGGTTTGACGATTTCGGCCAGCTGATCCAGACGCGGATCGGGCATCGGGACAACACCCGTGTTCGGCTCGATAGTACAGAACGGGAAGTTTGCCGCTTCAATACCCGCTTTTGTGAGCGCGTTGAACAGGGTGGATTTGCCTACGTTTGGCAAACCGACGATACCGCATTTGAATCCCATGTTTAAATCACCTTAATCTTTTGATATTCAATCTGTTATGGAAAACAGATTGTAGAAAAGTAAATAACTTTGCCTATTATACACAGCACGCGAGCAAAATGCCGCACATCGCTGCTTATTGCGCTTTAAAGGTATGTAACCGGCTCGTTGCTTTAGTCAGGCCATCTTTGAACAAAATCTCGGTACAACGGACCGCTTCGTCAATCGCTTCATCAATTAACTTCTGTTCAGAAACAGGCGGTTTGCCTAAAACAAATCCGACAACTTTGTTTTTATCGCCCGGATGGCCAATTCCAACGCGTAAACGATGAAAGTTAGGGTTATTGCCTAACTTGCTGATGATGTCCTTCAGGCCATTATGTCCGCCATGACCACCGCCAAGCTTAAATTTCGCCACCCCTGGCGGCAGGTCTAGTTCGTCATGCGCAACCAAAATTTCATCAGGGTTGATGCGATAAAAACTGGCCATCGCGCCGACCGCCTTGCCGCTCAGATTCATAAATGTGGTCGGCACCAGCAGGCGGACATCTTCGCCTTCGAGCGTAACCCTGGAGGTGTAGCCGAAGAATTTCGGCTCATCGCGCAGGGGAGCGCGTAGTCTCTCTGCCAGTAGATCAACATACCAAGCACCGGCGTTATGCCGCGTTGCCGCATATTCTGCGCCGGGGTTTGCCAGACCGACAATCAATTTAATCGACACGTGTTTTGTCCTGAATGTATCTATAAACGACGTGTAGTTTACTGTCTGGCGCTGCGCTTGACAAAAAACTGCGTGCTTATCCTCAGAAAACTGAATAATTGCGAAACTGGACTATTAGAAATTGAGTGTGTTCAGTAGCTTATTTGTAAAGTTTTGTTGCGCGGGTGTTTGTAATTGTGATCGCTCCCGCACTTGCGAACGGCAGTGTTGTCTATACTTTACACATAAGGATTAGGGGTATTCCCTGTAACAACCCAAAGTTCCGGAGGTGACACATGAAACGCAAAAACGCTTCGTTACTCGGTAACGTGCTCATGGCTTTAGGGTTGGTGGTGATGGTGGGTGGCGTTGGTTACTCTATTTTAAACCAATTGCCGCAATTTAATCTGCCACAGTTTTTCGCACATGGTGCCGTGCTCAGTATTTTTGTCGGTGGAGTTCTCTGGTTAGCGGGGGCCAGAGTCGGCGGGCACGAACAAATCAGTGACCGTTACTGGTGGGTACGTCATTATGACAAACGCTGCCGTCGCGGTGATACCAATCATCGTCACAACTAAATAGCCTCTCCGCTGCGAGAGCCACTGTTTGCGGGCAGAGTCCTGGTTGAAAACCAGTCCTCTGCTTGTTCATGTTGTCCTGGATAAATGCGCTTATCTTCGCTGCGCATTTGCAGAGATGTTATTCGAATAATCGATAATGTAACGTCTTAACCGCGCTATCCGCCGCATCGGCCGGTAACAAAATGCACAGGTTATCGTTTGATGCGCCGTGGCAAATCATGCGTACCGTATGCTCTTCGAGCCAGGCAAAAACGTCTTTGCAAACCCCCGCAGCCTGGGTCAGTTTATTGCCCACCAAAGTGACTAATGCCAGTCCGGTTTCCACTTCCACCCGACAGTGGGAGGACAATGCGGTAAACAATGCCGTGCTCAGTATATGGTCCTCACCCGATGTCGCATGAGTGGCGTCCAGCGCCAGCGCAATACAATTTTCTGATGTTGTGACCAAATCCACTGCCACCGCGTGGTGGGATAAAATGGCAAATACCTGCGCCAGAAAAGCACAGGGCGGTTGTGTCTGCAAACTGTGTAATCGTAATAGCGTCTGTTTACGGCGCACGGCGAGTGCCCGATAACGCGGTGGATTATCGGTGGTGTTGTGCACCAGCGTACCACCGGCAGAAGTATCTTTACTTGAGCCAACAAAGACCGGAATGTTTTTCCGCATGGCAGGCAGCAGCGTCGCCGGGTGAAGAACCTTCGCACCGTAGGCGGCCATATCGCTGGCCTCGGAAAATGAGATATGGTCGATCCGTTTGGCCCGTGGTGCAATGCGCGGATCGGTGGTGTAGATCCCGGCAACGTCAGTCCAGATGTCCACACGTGCGGCGTGCAGCGCCTCACCAAGTAGCGTGGCGGTGTAATCACTCCCGCCGCGTCCCAGCGTTGTGGTATGCCCGCCTGCGTCGCGACCAATAAATCCCTGGGTAACCATAATAGCCTGTTCAAGACGCGGGCGCAGATGAGTCTCCACCTGGTAGTGCAGGGTGCTGAGATCCGGTTCAGCGCAGCCGTAGTTCGAGTTGGTACGCATTACGCTGCGGGCGTCAAACCACCCGGCTTCGGCGTGCCGTTCACGTAATACTTCAGTAAACAGCAAAGAGGACATCAGTTCGCCGTGGCTGACTAACTCATCGCTTAGCGCATCGGACGGTGAAACCGTCGCCGCTTCTGCAAGGCGGCGTATGTTGTTGAGAAGATTATCGATTTCCGTGCTGATAACGGACGGCTGCTTCAGGCGGGAAATAATGTTGTATTGGATGGCGCGTAACGTCTCAAGCTTATCTAATTGTTGATGTGTTTCCAGACCTTCAGAAAGCTCGACCAGTAAGTTTGTTACGCCTGCGGAAGCAGACAAAACGACTAAACGGACATCTTGATCAGCAAGAACAATGCTGGCGCTGCGGTTCATCGCATCAAAATCAGCGACGCTGGTGCCGCCAAATTTGGCAACGACGGATGGTGGATAAATGCGAGTCATAACAATCTCATATCAGGGCGCCATAAAAGTATGGCTAGAAAATTTTCATTCTCGGCATAAGGGAACGCACGTTCTCCTTACGAAATGTCCGCCCGCGAACATTTCTGCTGACAACCCAGGGAATACCTGTTGTCGATAACGCGTGTCGCCTGTACGCGTTACCGGGTGCTGCGCATTAGTTCTTTATTTACAGAGCCTGTAAATAAGCGCGCCATACTAAGTGATTTATATTTAGGGATCGACTTTTTTATTCGATTTATCGAAAAATAAGTGAAAAATCATGTCGTAGTGAATAAACGCGTACATTATTAATGGTAAAAACATGTAAAAAATAATAAAAACATGAAAACCTCATGGTTTTTATAACATCGTATACGTTGCGACTGGCAACAATTTTGTAAAATAAATAGCTATATTTGTTTATGTTTTCCTAATGTTGGATGTGCTTTATGCTTTGAATTTTAAGGTAAAAATGCTCATTTAAGACGTTGGAAAATAAATGATTGAGTCCTGTGCTAAAACAACATATATTAGCCGCGCTTTTTTACAGGTAATCCTTATAACCATTTATTCAATCAGGCGTTAATCTACACCTGGTTGTAGGAGTGATATGATGACGGATAAAGTCCGTATTGATACTTTAAGTGCTAATTCATTACCGCAGAGCAATGATACCTTTTTAGCAAGACAGGCTGAGTTTGAATCTAATGTCCGCAGCTATCCACGTAAACTGCCATTAGCGATTGCGAAAGCGCAAGGCGTCTGGATTACTGACGTAGAAAATAATCAATATCTTGATTGTCTTGCAGGTGCCGGTACCCTGGCGCTCGGTCACAATCATCCTGAAGTGCTGCAGAGCATTCAAAGTGTCATCACAAGCGGCTTACCGTTACATACGCTTGATCTTACCACGCCGTTAAAAGATGAATTTTCATCTTATTTACTGTCTTTATTACCGGGCCAGGGCAAAGAGTATTGCCTGCAGTTCACCGGGCCGTCCGGTGCCGATGCCGTTGAAGCGGCGCTGAAGCTGGCGAAGAAAGTAACCGGTCGTTCCAGCATTATCAGCTTCTCCGGCGGCTACCACGGGATGACCCACGGCGCGCTGTCCGTAACCGGCAACCTGTCGCCGAAAGAAGCCGTCAGCAACATGATGGCGGAAGTGCAGTTTATGCCGTATCCACATCAGTACCGCTGCCCGCTGGGTATCGGCGGTGAGGCTGGCGTGAAAGCATTAACTTACTACTTCGAAAACCTGATCAACGACGTTGAAAGCGGCGTGCGTAAACCGGCTGCGGTGATCCTTGAAGCCGTGCAGGGCGAAGGCGGCGTGAACCCGGCGCCGGTCGAGTGGTTACAGCGCATCCGTAAAGTCACTCAGGAACACGGCATTCTGCTGATCATCGATGAAGTCCAGGCAGGCTTCGCGCGTACCGGTAAGCTGTTCGCCTTCGAACATGCGGGTATCGAGCCAGACATCATCGTCATGTCCAAAGCGGTGGGCGGCGGTCTGCCACTGGCGGTTCTGGGAATTAAGAAGCAGTTCGATGCGTGGGCTCCGGGCCACCATACCGGTACCTTCCGCGGCAACCAGCTTGCGATGGCGACTGGCCTGACAACGCTGAAGATCCTTAAAGACGACAAGATTGCCGACAAAGTTGCCGCCCAGGGCGAGTGGCTGAAAGGCAAACTGGCTGACCTGCAGAAACGCTATCCGGTGATTGGCCAGGTGCGCGGTCTGGGTCTGATGATCGGTCTGGAAATCGTTAAGCCGAACGAAGCGCAGGATCACATGGGCTGCTACCCGGCCGATGGCGAGCTGTCTGCGCTGCTGCAGAAAAAATGCTTCGAAAACGGGCTGATTCTGGAGCGTGGCGGCCGTAACGGTTGCGTACTGCGCCTGCTGCCATCTCTGCTGATCACTAACGCTGAGCTGGAAGTGTTCCTCGATAAATTCGAAAACGCCCTGCTGGGCGCTGGCGTAAAGCCGGTTTAAACGGAGTTGGATCGAATGTCAGACGTAAACCCGATTCTGTCCGGCTCGGCGCAGAGCATTGCTGCCTACCAGGACGCTATCGAGCAGAGTACGCAAGCGGTCGTTGAATGGTTGAAGCAGCCTGAGATGTATCAGGGCAAAACCGTTGAACAGCTGCGCGAACGTATCAACCTGAATTTTACGTCTCAGGGCCTGGGCAACCAGGCCGCTATTGAGCGTGCGGTTGAATACTTTCTCAAAGACAGCCTGTTGGTTCACCATGCGCAGTGCGTGGCGCACCTGCACTGCCCAAGCCTGGTGATTAGCCAGGCGGCGGAAGTGCTGATCAACGCCACTAACCAGAGCATGGACTCCTGGGACCAAAGCCCGTCGGCCACGATCATTGAGATCAAACTGATCGAATGGCTGCGTGAGCAGGTGGGCTATGCGGCAGGTGATGCGGGCGTGTTCACCAGCGGCGGCACCCAGAGTAACCTGATGGGCCTGATGCTGGCGCGCGACGCGTTCTTTGCCCGTCAGGGGCACTCCATTCAGCAGAATGGTCTGACCGGCGACCTGAGCAAAATCAAAGTGTTTTGCTCTGAAACCGCGCACTTCTCCGTGCAGAAAAACATGGCGTTGATGGGGCTGGGCTACCGTTCCGTCACTCAGGTGAAGACCGATGCGTTCTCACGTATGGATCTCGCTGACCTAAAAGACAAGCTGGCCCAGGCGCAAGCCAACGGCGAGCAGGTGATGGCGATTGTCGCCACGGCCGGGACGACCGATGCGGGCGCAATCGATCCGTTAGCCGATATCGCGGCGCTGGCGGCAGAGCATCAGATCTGGATGCACGTCGATGCGGCGTGGGGCGGGGCGTTACTGCTGTCTGAGCAGTATCGTCACTTCCTGAACGGTCTTGAACTGGCAGATTCCGTGACGCTGGACTTCCACAAACAGTTCTTCCAGACCATCAGCTGTGGCGCGTTCCTGTTAAAAGACGCGCGTCACTACGAGCTGATGCGCTACCAGGCGGCGTACCTGAACTCTGATTTCGATGAAGAGCACGGCGTGCCGAACCTGGTGTCGAAGTCGCTGCAGACCACGCGCCGTTTCGACGCGCTGAAGCTGTGGATGGGTCTCGAAGCGCTGGGTAAAAAGCAGTATGCCGAAATTATCGATAACGGCGTCACGCTGGCCCGCGATGTGGCTGAGTTTGTGAAAACCCAGCCGCATCTGGAGCTGGTGATGGAGCCGCAACTGGCAAGCGTGCTGTTCCGCTTCCGTCCGGCAAGCGACGATTTGGCGTTTGTTGCGCTGCTCAACCAGCGTATCGGCGACGTGCTGCTGGCTTCCGGTAGCGCCAACGTCGGCGTCACCGAAGCCGATGGCATCACCTGCCTGAAGCTGACGCTGCTGAACCCGACCGTGTGCCTGGAGGATGTGAAAGTCCTGCTGGCGAGCGTGAAGGCGACGGCTGAGCAACTGCTGAAAGCGTAAGCATTAAGCTTGGTATAAAAATGGCTCCCGCGGGAGCCATTTTTTTTATCTGTAGCGCTTCGACGACCCGCGACGGGTTAGATGATGTCTGCGAGTGCAGCGTCTTTATTCGGGAAGAACGTCAGACGTCCTGGTATAGGCTGAATACCCGCGCGCGCCATAGTACGTAGCGGCTGGAACTCCAGGTTACTGATACGTAATTCGCAACCTTCCGGCAGACGTTTAACAAAACGCTGGAAGGCGTCCAGACCACCGGCATCCAGCACCGGGACTGCGTCCCACTTCAATACCACAATGCGTTTACCCGCAATACGCGACTCGAGATCGGTAAATAATCCCTCCGCTGCGGCAAAGAACAGCGGGCCGATGACGCGTAGCACCAGAACATCGCCTGGTACATCAACGTTGACCGGCGCCAGACGCGTCATACGCGCAATACGGCGCATAAACAGCAGAGAGGCGAGAACGATCCCGACGCTGATGGCGATAACCATGTCGAACAGCACCGTCAGCGACATACACATCAGCATGACGATGATGTCGTCTTTTGGCGCATGGCGCAGCAGATCCACCACTTTGTGGGCTTCACTCATGTTCCATGCCACCATCAGCAGCAGTGCGGCCATGGCGGAAAGCGGTAGCCAGGAAAGCAGCGGCGCTAAAACCAATAGCGCCAGGATCACCAGAATCGCGTGGATGACCGCAGAAATGGGTGAGGTTGCCCCGGCGCGGACGTTGGCCGCAGAACGGGCAATTGCCGCCGTGGCGGTGATACCGCCAAAGAACGGCGCGACGATGTTACCCAGCCCCTGACCAATCAGCTCGCTGTTGGCTTTATGCTTGGTGCCGGTCATCCCGTCGAGGACGACGGCGCACAGCAGAGATTCAATCGCCCCCAGCATCGCCATCGAGAAGGCTGCCGGTAACAGCGCCTGTAACGAACTCCAGCTCAGGGTAAAGTTTGACTCCGGCATATTCCACGGTAATACCAGTTGCGGCAGCAACTGCGGGATACCGTTACCCTGTGAGCCGTCAGCCAGAATGTAGTGGAACTGGGAACCGATGGTCGCAACGTGACCACCGGTCAGGTTCACAATTCCCATTACCGCACAGCCTGCCAGCAGTGCAGGAAGGTGGCCCGGTAGTCGGATCCCCAAACGAGGCCAGAAAATCAGGATCCCCAGCGTTACAACGCCAATGGCGGCATCGCCGAAGTTGATGGTCGGCAAGGCCATAAACAGCGCACCAACTTTTTGCAGGTAGTGCTCCGGTACATGGGCCATTTGCAGGCCAAGAAAATCTTTAATCTGCATGGTACCGATGGTGATACCAATACCCGACGTAAAGCCTAACGTAACCGACACGGGAATATATTCGATCAGGCGACCAAAGCGGGCGAGGCCGAAAAGGATCAGAAATATCCCGGACATGAGCGTGGCAACCAGCAGGCCTGCCAGCCCAAACTGTTGCGACACCGGATACAGGATCACCACGAAGGCGGCGGTTGGGCCAGAGACGCTAAAACGCGACCCCCCGGTGAGAGCGATAACAATCCCAGCGACGGCGGAGGTATACAGACCGTACTGCGGCGCAACGCCACTGCCTATTGCCAGGGCCATTGCCAGAGGAATGGCAATGATCCCCACGGTTATCCCGGCGATCAGGTCACGGGTAAAGCGAGAAGCGGTATATTTTTCTTTCCAACAAGCGTCGATGAGGGCGCGGAAAGGCATCACATGTGAGGAAAATAATCTGTTCACAATAATGTTTCATCCATGAGCGCATCATCTGTCAACTAAATGGCAGGTGAAGGAGGCAAAAGTCATACAAATAAGTATTACAGATAAAAAAACCCGCCGCAGCGGGTTTTTGAGCCGGGCTCGATTAATGCTCGAACATGGCAGAGATGGATTCTTCGTTGCTGATACGACGAATCGCTTCGGCCAGCATACCCGACAGGGTCAATGTACGCACGTTTGGCAGTGCTTTGATTTCGTCAGTCAGTGGAATAGTGTCACAGACAACGACTTCATCAATCACTGAGTTGCGCAGGTTGTTTGCCGCATTACCGGAGAAGATCGGGTGGGTTGCGTAAGCAAATACGCGTTTTGCACCACGTTCTTTCAGTGCTTCTGCTGCTTTACACAGCGTACCGCCGGTATCGATCATGTCATCAACCAGTACGCAGTCACGACCTGCAACGTCACCAATGATGTGCATCACCTGAGAAACGTTCGCACGCGGACGACGTTTGTCGATGATAGCCATATCGGTATCGTTCAGCAGTTTAGCAATAGCACGGGCACGCACGACGCCACCGATGTCCGGAGAAACCACGATCGGGTTGTCCAGGTTCAGTTGCAGCATGTCTTCTAACAGGATCGGGCTACCGAATACGTTATCAACCGGTACGTCAAAGAAGCCCTGGATCTGTTCAGCATGCAGGTCAACGGTGAGGACGCGGTCAACGCCAACGCTGGACAGGAAATCAGCGACGACTTTAGCGGTAATCGGTACACGAGCGGAACGTACGCGACGATCCTGACGTGCATAGCCGAAGTAAGGAATAACGGCGGTGATACGGCCTGCGGAAGCACGGCGCAGCGCATCAACCATAACGACCAATTCCATCAGGTTGTCGTTAGTAGGGGCACAAGTGGACTGGATGATGAAAATATCACCACCGCGTACATTTTCATTAATTTGTACGCTGACTTCGCCGTCGCTAAAGCGACCTACAGCGGCGTCGCCGAGTGAAGTGTACAGGCGGTTGGCAATACGTTGTGCTAGTTCCGGGGTGGCGTTACCAGCAAAAAGCTTCATATCAGGCACGAGAAGAACCTCAGGCATGCGTCCATTGGTGGAAAGAATCTGCCGAAAACTGTGCGGGCCAGGCAGTATCCTCTCCATGCGGTGTATTAAAGAGCGCGATGCAACGTCTGGAACAGGGTGACGTTGTCACCGCAACTCAGCTTGCCCGGTTTACCCTTCATCCTTCGCGTTTCATGTGCGTTGGCGTTAATTCCTCACACCAGCACATACTGTTGTATGCGCCAGGCGCTCCGTCATCTCGCCATTTTCCTGAAACCCGAATGATTTAGAGTAACGCTCTATGCAAAGGGGAGAGGTTGACGCCTTTCGCCACAAAGCCTTTGAGCCATTCCGGGGCTTGCTCAAGCACCTGGCGAGCACGAGACTCTGTATCAAATTCAGCAAAGACACAGGCCCCTGTACCAGTCAGGCGCGACGGCGCGTATTCTAACAGCCAGGAAAGCGCCGCATCAACCTCGCGAAAACGTTTTCTTGCGATAACCTCGCAATCATTGCCGAATTCACATTTTAGTAACGTTTTTATTGACCTTTTTGGCGTGTTACGCGGGAGGTCAGGATCGTTAAAAATGACCGGCGTTGGAATGCTGACGCCCGGATGAGCGACCAGATACCATTTTTCCTCTGGCTCGACCGGCGTCAGGATTTCTCCCACGCCTTCGGCAAAGGCCGCGTGGCCGCGCACGAACACGGGAACATCCGCCCCCAGCGTCAAGCCGATTGCCGCCAGTTCATCAACCGAAAGCCCGCACTGCCAGAGATGATTCAGCGCCACCAGAACGGTGGCCGCATTTGACGAACCACCGCCCAGGCCGCCACCCATCGGCAGGCGTTTTTCGATACTGATGTCCGCGCCGCTTCCTGCGGGCAGGCGATCGCTCGCAGACGCCGTCTTCATCAGCAAACGCGCCGCGCGCACGATCAGGTTATCTTCATGCGCAACGCCTTCCACCGGGGTTAAGAGATGAATTTCACCATCGTGGCGCATATTGATGCCAATCTCGTCGCCATAATCGAGAAACTGGAATAACGTCTGCAGCGTGTGGTAACCGTCCGCACGCTGCCCGGTAATGTATAAAAACAGATTCAGTTTCGCCGGAGAGGGCCAATGGCTCATCATTTCACAATCCAGTTATCCATTTTCAGCTTAATACGCTGGGAGCCGTCGGACAGCTCCATATTGGCCGGCATCGCAGGCTGCGTTTTGCTGTCGTAGGCGCTATAGACCACTTTCCAGCTTTTACCGTCTTTGCTGTAGTTCACTTCACTCAGACGATATTGGTCGTCGAGCTTGTAATCGGTAGCGTCACCCGGCAGACCAAGGATCCACTGGCGCAGGCTATTCAACGGAATAGGCATGCCGGTCAGTTTACCAATCATCTCTTCGGCGTCGTCGGCGGTGTAGTGCTTACCTTTGTTATCGACAAGTTCAACGTTGCCCGGCTGCGCGTTGAGTTCCAGTTCCGTGCTTCCCAACGGGTTGGTCAGCAGCAGACGATAGCGATCCTGTCCGGTTTGCTGCCAGAAAAAGCGGGCATACACTTTCTGTTGATCGGAGATATAAGCGAACGCACCGCGCGTCTGATATTGGTTCAGGGCGCGTACTTCCTGCTGGTGCTGGCGCCACTGCGGGGAATCGGGGCTTTTGCCGGGACCTTTCGGCGCGTTGAGGGTACAGGCACTAAGAACCAGGGCTGCAAGGGGCAGCAGGCGAATCAGGCGAAAATCAGGCAGGGTCATAATGATGACAAATCCTTGAGATACGTTGCAGTTATAACTCTCAATGCTAGCGCCACCATCTGACATCGTCTACGTTCAAGTTATCTTAAATCGCTTAAATTTGTGCGCTAAGCTATTACTCCAAAAGGGGGCTGTCTCTTTTATTGACCGCACGCATCCTGTATGATGCACCCAGTCTAACCTTATCAACGCTGGTACTATTCCCGCTCACATGACCCTTTTAGCGCTTGGTATTAACCATAAAACGGCACCTGTATCGCTGCGAGAACGCGTAACGTTTTCGCCGGATACGCTCGATCAGGCGCTGGACAGCCTGCAAGCGCTGCCAATGGTGCAGGGCGGGGTAGTGCTGTCGACATGTAACCGCACAGAGATTTACCTCAGCGTGGAAGAGCAGGATAACCTGCAAGAAGCGCTGATTCGCTGGTTGTGCGAATACCATAATCTTAATGAAGAAGATCTGCGCAATAGCCTGTACTGGCACCAGGACAATGACGCCGTCAGCCATCTGATGCGCGTTGCCAGTGGTCTGGATTCGCTGGTGCTCGGCGAGCCGCAGATTTTGGGACAGGTGAAAAAAGCCTTTGCGGATTCGCAGAAAGGCCACCAGAACGCCAGTGCGCTGGAGCGCATGTTCCAGAAATCGTTCTCTGTCGCTAAACGTGTCCGTACCGAAACCGATATCGGCGCCAGCGCTGTTTCCGTGGCTTTTGCCGCCTGTACGCTGGCGCGGCAGATCTTTGAATCGCTCTCCACGGTAACCGTGCTGTTAGTCGGCGCAGGCGAGACCATCGAGCTGGTCGCGCGTCATTTGCGCGAACACAAAGTGAAGAATATGATCATCGCCAACCGTACGCGTGAACGCGCGCAGGTGCTGGCGGATGAAGTCGGCGCCGAAGTGATTTCATTGAGCGATATCGACGCCCGCTTGCAGGATGCCGATATTATTATCAGTTCAACCGCCAGTCCGCTGCCGATTATCGGTAAAGGAATGGTAGAGCGTGCGCTTAAAAACCGTCGCAACCAGCCTATGCTGCTGGTGGATATCGCCGTACCGCGCGATGTCGAGCCGGAAGTGGGCAAATTGTCCAACGCCTACTTGTACAGCGTTGACGATCTGCAAAGCATCATTTCGCATAACCTGGCGCAGCGCAAAGCGGCTGCTGTGGAAGCCGAAACGATTGTAGCGCAGGAAACCAGTGAGTTTATGGCCTGGCTGCGTGCCCAGGGCGCAAGCGACACTATCCGCGAGTATCGCAGTCAGTCAGAACAGATCCGTGATGAACTGACCGCCAAAGCGTTGGCCGCTCTTCAACAGGGCGGTGATGCGCAAGCCATTATGCAGGATCTGGCCTGGAAACTGACTAACCGCCTAATCCATGCACCAACCAAATCACTTCAACAGGCCGCCCGTGACGGGGATAGTGAACGCCTGAATATTCTGCGCGACAGCCTCGGGCTGGAGTAGCAGCACACCAATCTTATTTTTACAGGGTGCATTTACGCCTATGAAGCCTTCTATCGTTGCCAAACTGGAAGCCCTGCATGAACGCCATGAAGAAGTTCAGGCGCTGCTCGGCGATGCGGGTACTATCGCAGACCAGGAACGTTTTCGTGCACTGTCGCGCGAATATGCCCAATTAAGCGATGTATCGCGCTGTTTTACGGACTGGCAACAGGTTCAGGAAGATATCGAGACGGCTCAGATGATGCTCGACGATCCTGAAATGCGTGAAATGGCGCAGGATGAACTGCGCGAAGCAAAAGAGAAATGTGAACAGCTGGAACAACACCTGCAGGTTCTGCTGTTACCGAAAGATCCTGATGACGAACGTAACGCCTTCCTTGAAGTGCGCGCGGGAACCGGTGGTGATGAAGCGGCGCTGTTTGCCGGCGATCTGTTCCGCATGTACAGCCGTTACGCTGAAGCGCGTCGCTGGCGGGTTGAGATCATGAGCGCCAGCGAAGGCGAGCATGGCGGATTTAAAGAAGTCATTGCCAAGATTAGCGGCGAAGGCGTTTATGGCCGACTGAAATTTGAGTCCGGCGGTCATCGCGTGCAGCGCGTACCGGCGACGGAATCACAGGGACGAATTCACACCTCTGCCTGTACGGTCGCGGTCATGCCGGAACTGCCGGATGCTGAACTGCCGGACATCAACCCGGCCGATCTGCGTATTGATACCTTCCGCTCATCAGGCGCAGGGGGCCAGCACGTTAACACCACCGACTCCGCAATCCGTATTACCCACTTGCCAACCGGCATCGTGGTGGAATGTCAGGACGAACGTTCACAGCATAAAAACAAAGCGAAAGCGATGTCGGTGCTGGGGGCGCGCATTCGTGCGGCCGAAGTGGCAAGGCGTCAACAGGCGGAAGCCTCTGAACGTCGCAACCTGCTGGGCAGCGGCGATCGCAGCGATCGCAACCGCACCTATAACTTCCCGCAGGGGCGCGTGACCGATCACCGCATTAACCTGACGCTCTACCGTCTGGATGAAGCGATGGAAGGCAAACTGGATATGCTCATTGAGCCAATTGTCCAGGAATACCAGGCCGACCAACTGGCGGCATTGTCCGAGCAGGATTGATGGACTATCAGCACTGGCTGCGTGAAGCGATAAGCCAATTACCGGCAAGCGAAAGCCCGCGCCGTGACGCCGAGATTTTACTCGAGTTCGTTACCGGTAAGGGGCGCACCTTTATTCTGGCTTTTGGCGAAACGCTGTTAACCGAGGCGCAGCGTCAGCAGCTCGACACATTACTGGAGCGGCGTCAGCGGGGCGAACCCGTGGCGCACTTAACCGGCGTTCGCGAGTTTTGGTCGCTGCCGCTGTTTGTATCGCCAGCCACGCTGATTCCGCGTCCGGATACCGAGTGTCTGGTGGAGCAGGCGCTGGCTCGCCTGCCAGCCTGTGCATGTCGCATTCTCGATCTGGGGACCGGTACGGGCGCGATTGCCCTGGCGCTGGCAACCGAGCGTCCGGATTGCGCGGTGACGGCGGTTGATCGGATGCCGGATGCCGTGGCGCTGGCTATGCGTAATACGCAGCACCTGGCTATCGGCAATGTTCGCGTGCTGCAAAGCGACTGGTTTAGCGCTTTGCAGGGGCAGCAGTTTGACATGATTGTCAGCAATCCTCCGTACATCGACGAACAGGATCCGCATCTGGCGCAGGGCGATGTGCGCTTTGAGCCGCTGTCGGCGCTGGTGGCGGGCGATCGGGGGCTGGCGGATATCGTACATATTATCGATCGGTCTCAGCACGTGTTAACGCCCGGCGGCTATCTGTTGCTGGAACATGGCTGGCAGCAGGGTGAGGCCGTGCGCGATGCCTTTACGCGCGCGGGTTATCTGGCGGTTGAAACCTGCCGTGATTATGGCGGCAACGAGCGAATTACGCTTGGACGCATCCCATCATGAGTACCATCAGTGTGTTACTCAACGTTCATCTCATCAGCATTGCGTTTTCCGTTAGTCTGCTGACGCTGCGTTTTTGGTGGCGTTACACCGACGCGCGTCTAGCCCGTGCCCGCTGGACGCGCATTGTGCCGCCGGTGGTGGATACCGTTTTATTAGTCAGCGGCGTGGCGTTAATGATTAAAACGCACATCCTGCCATTCACCGAACAAGGGACATGGCTGACTGAAAAGCTGTTTGGGGTTATCATTTACATCGTTTTGGGTTTTATTGCGCTCGATTACCGTCGGGCGCGCAGCCAGCAGGCGCGATTAGTCGCATTTCCGCTGGCGTTGGTGGTGCTGTACATCATCATTAAACTCGCCACCACAAAAATACCGTTACTGGGGTAAGTCATGAGGTCGTTAGCTGATTTCGAATTTAATAAAGCGCCATTGTGTGATGGGATGATCCTGGCGTCGGAGTCTATCCGTCTGGATTTTCCAACACAAACTGTCTATGACGAACTGGAACGTCTGGTCAGTCTGGCGCAAGAAGAAATTAGCCAGCTCCTGTCTCAGGATGAGCAACTGGAAAAACTGCTGGCACTTTTTTACGGCGAATGGGGGTTTACGGATACCCACGGCGTCTATCGTCTTTCTGATGCACTATGGCTCGACCAGGTTCTGAAAAATCGTCAGGGCAGTGCGGTGTCGTTGGGCGCGATCTTATTATGGATTGCCAACCGACTTGATCTGCCGCTGGTACCGGTGATTTTCCCGACACAACTCATCCTGCGCATTGAATCGCTTGATGGCGAAATGTGGCTAATCAATCCGTTCAATGGCGAAACGTTAAATGAACACACGCTGGAAGTGTGGCTGAAGGGGAACATCAGCCCGGTCGCGGAACTGTTCAATGAAGATCTGGATGAAGCGGATAACGCAGAAGTGATCCGCAAACTGCTCGACACATTGAAATCATCGCTGATGGAAGAGCGGCAAATGGAACTGGCGCTGCGAGCCAGTGAAGCATTATTACAGTTTAATCCTGAAGACCCGTATGAAATACGCGATCGGGGATTGATATATGCGCAACTGGAGTGTGAACATGTTGCGCTGACAGATTTAAGTTATTTCGTTGAGCAGTGTCCGGAAGACCCGATCAGCGAAATGATTCGTGCGCAGATTAATACCATTTCGCACAAACAAATTGTATTGCATTGATTAATGACACTTTACCTACCGTTTAAGGCGATCCTATGAAACAAAAAGTGGTTAGCATTGGCGACATCAACGTGGCAAATGACCTGCCGTTCGTGCTGTTTGGCGGAATGAACGTGCTGGAATCCCGCGATCTGGCGATGCGCATTTGTGAGCACTACGTAACCGTTACTCAAAAACTGGGTATCCCTTACGTGTTCAAAGCCTCCTTTGATAAAGCCAACCGTTCTTCCATCCACTCTTACCGTGGGCCGGGCCTTGAAGAAGGGATGAAAATCTTCCAGGAGCTGAAGCAAACTTTTGGCGTAAAAGTGATCACCGACGTTCACGAAGCCAGCCAGGCACAGCCTGTTGCTGACGTGGTGGATGTGATTCAACTGCCGGCATTCCTCGCTCGCCAGACCGATCTGGTGGAAGCGATGGCGAAAACCGGTGCCGTTATCAACGTGAAAAAACCGCAGTTCGTAAGTCCGGGTCAGATGGGTAATATCGTGGATAAATTCCATGAAGGCGGTAACGATAAGGTTATCCTGTGTGACCGTGGCGCGAACTTCGGTTATGACAACCTGGTTGTGGATATGCTGGGCTTTAGCGTGATGAAAAAGGTCTCTGGCAATTCGCCGGTGATTTTCGACGTCACCCATGCGCTGCAGTGCCGCGACCCGTTTGGTGCCGCAAGCGGCGGCCGTCGTGGTCAGGTGACTGAACTGGCGCGCGCGGGCATGGCGGTAGGTCTGGCAGGTCTGTTTATTGAAGCGCATCCGGATCCAGCCAATGCGAAATGCGATGGCCCATCCGCACTGCCGCTGGCGAAACTGGAACAGTTCCTCACGCAGATCAAAGCGATTGATGACCTGGTGAAAAGCTTCGACGAGCTCGATACTGAGAACTAAGACAACTGAACAGGCCGGGGCACTTGTCTCCGGCCTGTTATTACTGTCAGGCGCCAAACGCCCCATCAATTGTATGCATAGCTCCCGTCACAAACCCGGCCTCCGGACCAGCCAGCCAGGCAACCATTCCGGCCACTTCTTCTGGTCGACCGTGGCGTTTTAGTGCCATAAAGCTGTGCATCAGCTCTTTCAATGGTCCTTCTGCTGGATTAGCGTCAGTATCAATGGGACCCGGTTGCACTACGTTGACTGTAATGCCACGCGCGCCGAAATCACGGGCCAGCCCTCTTGCCAGGCCTTGCAGAGCAGACTTGCTTAACGCGTAGGAAGCCATACCGGCAATTGGTATACGATCGCCGTTCACTGAACCAATAATGATAATCCGCCCGCCGTCAGGCATTTGTCGTGCCGCCTCTACTGCCGCGTACCAGGGCGCGTGGATATTAATGCGGAACAGGCGCTCAACGTCATCGGGATCCTGCTCCAGCGGGTCGCCGAACAGCACAATTCCTGCATTCACCACTAACACATCCAGCGGGCCGCTTTCCCGTACCCGGTTAATGACGGCATCGCGATCGGCGCTATCGGTTTGCGTCATGTGGGAACCTGTTTCATCCGCAAGCGCTTTTGCAGCGTCTGCGGAGCCTGAATAGGTAAAGGTAACCGCTGCGCCATCTGCGGCGAAACGGCGCACAATAGCCGCGCCAATCCCCCGACTGCCGCCAAGAACCAGAACTGATTTGCCGTTAAATGGGGACATGAGATACTCCTTGAACAATTATGTAGTGATCGATATATAATGGGTGCATGGTTTTCTGTCAATGGATTTGTAATGAGCACTACAAAATGTTCGCGCGCCCCAGGCCGACCACGTAATTTTGATCCGGAACTGGCTGTTGCCAAAGTACAGCCCTTATTTCACGCGCATGGATACGACGCTGTGAGCGTAGCGGATGTTACGCAGGCCCTGAACATCAAGCCCCCCAGTTTTTATGCCGCTTTTGGGAACAAAATCGGTCTTTATGAACGCGTGCTTGGTCGCTATGTACAAACTGATGCGATCCCGTTTGATGACATTTTGCGTTCTGACAGACCGGTTGCCGAAAGCCTTGCTGCGTTGCTTGAAGAGGCGGCGCGACGCTATGCCGCTGATCCGCATGCGCCTGGTTGTTTGGTTCTGGAGGGCACGCATAGCAACGATCCGCAGGCACGGCAGGTGGCCCGGGCTTTCTACTCGGTTGCAGAACATAAAATTCATGACTTTATTGCACAGCGCCATCCCGAAGTGGCTGATAGCCTGACCGATTACATCAGTACCACGATGCTTGGTCTGTCGGGAAAAGCCCGTTGTGGGCATACGCTCGAACGTTTGCTATCCAGCGCACACATCGCCAGCCAGGCGGTGTTGCATCAGCTTTCCTGATTTTCATCACATGAAAAGGTAGATAAATATGATGGGTAAACTGGGACTTTGCTTTAATACTCCCCCTCCGGCTATGCGCAACGTAGCGTTGGCCGCAATTCTGATAGGAATTTCATTTCTGGCGCATTCTCAGGACAAGGCCGACGTTATTTTGTATAACGGCAAGTTGATTACCATGGATGAACAACAACCCAATGCGCAGGCGCTGGCGGTAAAAGGGCGGCATATTATTGCGGTGGGTAATAATGAAACGGTGAAAAAATGGTCCGGACCGAACACGAAGGAAATTAATCTTACGGGGCAAACTGTTATTCCGGGGTTAATTGATGCGCATCTGCATGGCATTCGGGGGGGAAGGACATTTTTATTTGAAACCTACTGGTTTGATACTAAAAATTTACCCGATGCGTTAAATAAACTGTCGCAATCTGCGGCAAAGAAAGACGCTGAGCAATGGGTAGCGGTGGCGGGTTCATGGATACCGGAACAATTTGCTGAAAAGCGGGATCCGACGGTTCAGGAACTGAATCAGGCGCTGCCTCATCATCCTGCATATATACAAAGCCTTTATGACTATGCGCTGTTAAATCAAAAGGCTATCGAGACCCTAAAACTTAATAGTCCACAGCCGGATGTTCCGGCAGGGATCGTGATAGAACGCGATGATAAAGGGCTGGCAACGGGGAAATTGCGCGGGACCATTGGCAGTTTTAACCAGCTTTTCGCCCAGATTAGCCAGACTGGCGATGTGGAAAAGAACCTTAACGCCTTTGTACGTTATTTAAATAAACGCGGCGTGGTCGGGTTTATCGATCCTTCTGCCGGGCATGAGCAAGCTTATCGTGATTTCTTTAAACTTCAGCAGCAGCAACCTCTCAGGATACGCGTTGGATATCGTTTATCCGCACCGCCTGGTAATGAAACGGAATGGTTTAAACAACGCCTGGCGTTTCGCCCGGCAATGCATGATGACGGCAGAATAGCCTTTCTGGGCTTCGGTGAAAGCCTGGTGATGGCAATGAATGATGGCGTGCGGATGTCATCTGGGTTCACATCCCCAGCAGAGTCCCAACAAGAACAATTAAAGGTGCTTCAGCTTGCCGCCAAAGAAGGTGTTGCCGTTGAAATACATGCTTATACCGATGACAGTGCGGATGCGATTTTAGATGTCATTAGCGAGGTGGCTAAATCGCATGATATTGCGCCGTTGCGCTGGTCTATTGCGCATCTTAATACCGGTACGCCCGAAACGATTGCCCGCATGAAGAAACTCGGTTTAGCCTACTCTGTCCAGATGGGGCCATATTTTGAATCTCCCGCCATTGAACGCGCAAATGGTAAAACGGTGGCGGCGCTATCATCGCCAGTGCAACCCGCGTTAGAGCAGGGGGTAATCGTTGCCGGCGGTACAGATGCGACGCGGATTGGCGTTGCGGGAGTGTGGCATGCCATTGAATATCATGTCACAGGTAAAGCGCTCGACGGCTCAGTACGCCATGACACCCGCCAGTTAAGTCGGGAAGATGCGTTAAAAATGTATACCCGAAATGCCGCCTGGCTGGCTTTTGCTGAGCAGCAAAGAGGAAGTTTGCAAGCAGGTAAGTTCGCCGATTTTGCGGTGCTGAATCAAGATATTATGGCTATTGCGCCAGACAAGCTGCATCAAACGGAATCGTTATTAACGTTTGTCGATGGCCAACAGGTTTATCCGGAGCAATAAACGCGCTAAAAGAAAACGGCCCTGCAAAGGGCCGTGGATCCCGCCAAACTAGTTATCAGGCAAATATCGTCATCAGATAGGCGACAAATAGCGCCAGATGCGCGGCGCCGTTAAGCACATTGGTTCGTCCGGTGGAGAAAGAGATGTGGCACAGTACCAGCGACGAGACCATGACAATCATCTCTGGCGCGCCCAAAGCAAACACCAAATCATTTCCTGTTGCCCACGCTATCAGCGTCACTACCGGTACGGTGAGTGAAATAGTGGCTAATACTGAACCGAAGAACAAATTCATCGCCCGCTGTACCTGATTGTTCAGCACCGCTTTCAGCGCCCCCAGCCCTTCAGGCGAGAGGATCAACAGCGCCACCAGGAAACCGGTAAATGCCACGGGCGCATTGAGTTCAGTCAGCAAGGTTTCCAGTGGACTGGCGTTCATCTTGGTGACGGCGATAACAGCGATCAGGTGAATGATGAGCCAGGCGGCGTGCCATATATTGCTGTGCGCTGACGGCTTACCGTGATGCGGATCGTCGTCGTCACCCTCATCTTCATGCTCGTAAATGAACAGGCTCTGGTGCGTTTTTGTTTGAATCAACAAGAAGACGCCGTACATTGCCGCAGAAATGAGCGCCACCAGTAGCGCCTGCGCAGTAGTAAAATTGGCTCCCGGTAACGCCATTGGAAACACCAGCACAATAATGGCCAGTGGAAACAGGGCGATTAAATACTGCTTAATACCAAACAGGTTCATATACTGAGTGGCAAATTTGCGGCCGCCCAGCAGTAATGAAAAACCGACTAAACCGCCGGTGACGATCATAATGATCGAATACAGCGTGTCGCGCATTAGCGTAGGCGCGGCATCGCCGGTCGCCATTAATGCGGAAATTAAACTGACTTCAAGAATAACAACTGACAGACTGAGAATCAGCGAGCCGTAGGGTTCGCCAAGTCGATGTGCTAATACGTCCGCATGACGGACAACGCTGAATGCGCTGCTTAATATACCAACAAGGGCCAGCGCATTAATACCGATGACCACTGGTAGTGACTGACTGCTCCCCCATAAGAACAGTACTACCAGTGCCAAAATCGGGAAGACGAGAGAGGTCTCCTTGTGGCGGGTTTTTACCGCCTCATGTAGTTGTGTCATTAAGTTAATTCTCCATCTCTGCAGGTATTTATAATTATAAAAGTATTAAAGAATGTAAAAAATAACAGAAAAAGCGGTTTTGTAGGTGACATTTTACGAAATTTTACCGCATCGCTTATTTTCCATCTCTAAGTGGCCAAAAACAAATGTCTTGTTTATAGAGTATTTAATTAACAGAAAGTTAGATGAAGAAGTAATTTAAAAATGTTCATTATTGGCGCATCGCAGCATTGTTAACCACACTTAAGGTTTAGCCCAAAAAGAGGAGTTCACAATGCCCTATAAATCTAAAAGCGATCTGCCTGACAGCGTACAGCATGTTCTGCCATCCCATGCTCAGGACATCTATAAAGAAGCCTTTAACAGCGCCTGGGAACAGTATAAAGATAAATCTGACCGTCGCGATGATGCCACTCGCGAAGAGACAGCGCACAAGGTGGCGTGGGCGGCGGTGAAAAATGATTATCAAAAAGGTGATGATGATAAATGGCATAAAAAGACGTAACGGTATCAATTATAATGCCTTTATAAACTAGCCTGAGTCATCCGTTAGCGAATCGTGCTACGCCGCGCCGTTACTGGCTTGCAAGCGAGCGGTGAATTGCCTATTGTCCAGCTATTGGTTTCAAAATGAGCAGTAAAAATGCCCGGAAGGCGTCAAAAAAGTTGTCGCAGGGAAGCTGCAGTGGCGGAGGTGTAAGGTGTTAACGCGTGATTTTTTATTGAATGCCGACTGTAAGACGGCGTTTGGCGCTATTGAAGAATCACTACTCTGGTCAGCGGAACAACGGGCAGCCTCACTGGCCGCCACGCTTGCTTGCCGACCAGATGATGGACCGGTGTGGATCTTCGGTTATGGATCGTTGATGTGGAACCCGGCCTTAGAATTTGAAGAGTCCTGTACCGGAACATTGGTCGGTTGGCACCGTGCATTTTGCCTGCGTCTGACGGCGGGGCGAGGAACGGCCTGTCAGCCGGGACGGATGCTGGCCCTGAAAGAGGGTGGACGCACTACCGGTGTGGCTTATCGCTTACCAGACGCATCGCTGGAGCAAGAGCTTTCTCTGCTGTGGAAGCGTGAAATGATCACCGGTTGCTACCTGCCGACCTGGTGTCAGTTGGCGCTGGATGACGGACGGACGGTAAACGCGCTGGTCTTTATTATGGATCCGCGCCATCCGCTGTTTGAGTCGGATACACGCGCGCAGGTGATAGCGCCGCTTATCGCTGCGGCCAGCGGACCTTTAGGCACTAATGCCCAGTATCTGTTCTCGCTGGAACAAGAACTGGTGAAGCTGGGAATGCAGGATGATTGTCTTAACGATCTGGTGATTACGGTCAAACGATTGTTGGGAGAGAACCTGCCGGAAGGGATTATACGACCAGGTTTTGCATAGCGTCGGCGGAGTGTTGTGTGCCCGACAGCCAGGTGCTTATCGGGCATTTCACGATTACGCTGCAATAAAACTTATCGAATGCTCAAGCGACTGACTGTGGCTGTCGATCAGCACGTTCCAGACGCCGGTATAAGGTACGGTCAACCATGCGTTATCACGGTCCTGCACGCTTAAGATGTCGGACTGCGTGTCTTTGACGTGATTTTTCTCGCTCATCAGATGGATGTGACAGCGCTCGGAACAGCGCACAACCACCGTATCGCCACCAAATAACTTTAAACTCGCCTTCACTAATGCCATTTTTCACCCCGTTCTTGAAAACAACGTACTTTCTGTCGAAAGTGCTGCGTGATGTTGTTCACATTTCACTCATTGCATAACACCAAAGGGGGAGCAACAGGATGCTGATTTTGATCAAAAAATGGCATAACGATTAAACAAAAGTGACAAAATTCCTCAAGACGGTTGAAAGGGCGTGCTAACGTTCAACGAAACCGCGCCCATCTAAGATAAAATCCGGAAATTTCCGGCACTTTCAGTGCGCGTGCCTGTAAGGCGCTGTCAGAAGGTCAATACTTTATCTGCATCCAGCGTCCATTGCGCCAGTTCTGGCATCGTGCCCACGGCGACGCCATCAATTAAAGGCAGGTCGGTGATCCCACGGCCATCAGTGCAGGTTTTGCACAGTTTTACCGGAACGTTTTGCGCTGTCAGGATCTCCAGCATTTGCTGAATATTGTATCCTTCCGCCGGTTTCTGACCGCGTAATCCCGCCGTAACCGCATCCGACATTAAAAACAGACGCAGATCGAGACAGGCTTCTTGTTCACGCAAGGCGATGGCCAGACGCAGGCTGTTAAATAACGATTCGCTTCCATAGGCCGCACCGTTCGCGACGATCACTATCTTTTGCATTTTGACTCCTGTTGTCGGATGGGAGGGATAATTCCTGGCGTGTATGGTACTCCCTGTACCAGATATCGAAAAGAAAGCATGTGGCTACCCCTGATTATTCGGGTCAGAAAATCCCGAAAACGGGGATAAAGGCTGCAATTAATTGCTGAAGACGTTATGGTTTAGGTTAAGTGTGCCTGATTAATTGATGTAAGAAATAACTAACGATTTGAGCCGTATTATTTATTTCCCTCTCGCCGTATTTGCACTCTTGCCACTGGCAGGGGGTACTGCCAGCGCACAATCCTCTTTTATTCACCAGGCTGAAAACCCATTCGATAACAATAGCGATGGCTTGCCCGAGCTCGGTATGGCGCCGGAATCGCGGGCAGGCGAAAAGCATTTCGCCGAAATGGTGAAAGCATTCGGTGAAGCCAGTATGACCGATAACGGCCTTGATACCGGCGAGCAGGCGAAGCAGTTCGCGTTTGGTCAGGTACGTGACACGGTCAGCGAACAGGTGAATCAACAACTGGAATCCTGGCTCTCTCCCTGGGGAAATGCCAGCGTCGGGTTGCAGGTTGATAAAGAGGGCAGCTTTACCGGCAGCCGGGGAAGTTGGTTTATTCCGTGGCAGGACAATCAGCGCTATCTTACCTGGAGCCAGTTAGGCTTAACGCAACAGGATGAGGGCTTAGTCAGCAATGCGGGAATTGGGCAGCGCTGGGTACATGACGGATGGCTACTGGGTTACAACACGTTTTATGACAATCTGTTGGATGAAAATCTGCCCCGGGGCGGCTTAGGTGCAGAAGCGTGGGGCGAGTATTTACGTTTATCCGCTAACTACTACCAGCCGTTTTCCTCCTGGCAGAATCGTTCCACCACACAGGAACAACGGATGGCCCGCGGCTACGACCTTACCGCGCAAATGCGGATGCCGTTCTATCAACATCTCAATACCAGCGTCAGCGTTGAACAGTATTTTGGCGACCGGGTGGATCTGTTTCATTCAGGAACCGGGTATCACAATCCGGTAGCGGTGAACCTCGGGCTGAGCTATACGCCGGTGCCGCTGATTACGATGACTGCGCAGCATAAGCAGGGTGAAAATGGCGTCAGTCAGAATAACCTCGGATTAACGCTGAATTATCGTTTCGGCGTTCCGTTAAAAAAACAGCTGATGGTCAGCGAAGTGGCAAACAGCCGCTCGCTGCGCGGCAGTCGTTATGACGATCCGCAGCGGAATAGTTTGCCGACGCTGGAGTATCGGCAGCATAAAACCCTGTCGGTATTTTTGGCCACGCCGCCCTGGGATCTCAAGCCGGGAGAAACGGTGGCGCTGAAGGTACAAGTGCGCAGCCTGCATGGGATTCGCCACCTTGCATGGCAGGGCGATACTCAGGCGCTGAGCTTAACCGCTGGCAGCAGTACCCGCAGCGCACAGGGCTGGACGATTATTATGCCGAAGTGGGACAGTAGAGAAGGGGCGACAAACCGCTGGCGGCTGTCGGTAGTGGTAGAAGATGAACTGGGCCAGCGTGTCTCTTCCAATGAGATCACGCTATCACTGACCGAACCGTTTATCAGCGTTTCGGCAAATGATCCTCGTTAACCATGATGCACGACTTCGTTATCAGAAAATGCGTTCCTGATGCACCCAAACCGCGGCTTCTACGCGTGATTTGAGCTTCATTTTCTTCAGCATATGCTTCACATGAACTTTAACCGTGCTTTCGGTGATGTCAAGACGGCGGGCAATCATCTTGTTGGGCAGGCCCTGGGCGATAAGCTTGAGAATATCGCGCTCGCGCGGCGTCAACTGGGTGACATCACGGTCGGACGTTGCGCGGTTGGCGCGCAGGCTGGCGGCCAGAACCGGCGTTAAGGCTTCGCTCAGTACCATTTCACCGGCGGCGGCCTGTTGTAATGCTTTCAGTAAATCTTCCGGCTCCATATCTTTCAGCAGGTAACCATCCGCGCCGCGTTTCAGTGCGGTAACGACATCTTCTTCATGATTGGACACGCTAAACACCACGATGCGGCCAGACAGGGACTTTTCACGCAGCTTGTCGAGGGTTTCCAGACCGTTCATGCCGGGCATGTTGAGATCAAGCAGGATCAGATCGGGATCAAGAGATTCAGCCAGCTCGATACCCTGTTCGCCATTGCTGGCTTCACCGACAACGGTGATATCCTGCGCCATGCTGACAAGCTGTTTTACACCGGTTCGCAGCATCGGATGATCGTCGATCAACAGGATGGTTGCCGGTTCCAGATTACTCATGGGTATCTCCTTGGACTTCTGTGAAGTTTGTTTCGGGAATAAAAGTGACAGTAACTTCAGTACCGCCTGTCTCACGACGGCGTACTCGGCAATCGCCGCGCAAGCTCTGCGCACGGTCGCGCATTATTATCATGCCGTAGTGGTTACTGCGTTCGGCGTTTTCCGGTACGCCGCAGCCGTTATCTTGTACTGTGAGTTTGATCTGTTTGCCATTTTGCACCACCGTCACGACGACTTCATCAGCATGGGAGTGCTTCAGGGCGTTGCTCAGGGCTTCACGAGCAATTTGTAATAAGTGAATCGCCTGATGCGAAGGGACCAGGCGTGGCGGCAACTGATAGTCCAGCTTAACCGTAAAACCAAAGCGGGCGCTGTATTCCTGACAACTGGCTTCCAGCGCGGGTCGCAATCCGGGTTCAGTGAGCTGTAAACGGAAGGTCGTTAACAGCTCACGCAGTTGCGCCCACGAGGCGTTCAGTTCATTACGAATCTGGCTAAGCAGTTCGCGGCTATTCTCGGGCAGCGCATCGCCCTGCATCTGCAAACAGCTAACCTGCATCTTCATACATGAAAGCGATTGTGCAATAGAATCATGGAGTTCGCGCGCAATGGTGGCACGCTCTTCCATCACGATCAACTGCTGCTGGCGCTCCTGATGTCTGTCGAGCGCCAGCGTCGCGGTCAGTTGCTCAACCAGGGTATCGACCAGTTGTTGCTGATCGTGGCTGAGATGGCGTCCGTTCGGCAACGTAGCGAGCAGGATACCATACTGGGTATGTGCGTCGGTCAGCCGCCATTTCAGCGTGATACCACCGTCTATCGCGGGCAACGTACCGCGTGGGCACAGATGACATCCTTTCTCATCGCAACTGACATTGGACTGACAGGTAAATTCCTGATGATTATCTTCATCCTCCAGATCATAAACCCGCAGCTCAATATCATGTAGCAGGGTCAAATTCTGCAGGCCGTTCAGCACCGGAGAGAGGCGTTCGCACAACGGCACCTGAGAATGCAGGCGGCGGTTGGCTTGCCACAGAAAAGAGAGGATCTGATTTTTATGCTCCAGCCCGGCCGTTTTCTCTTGCACCCGCTGTTCCAGTACCGCATAACTTTCAGCCAGCTCTTCCGACATATTATTCAGCGCCGAGCCCAGAGCCGCCATCTCATTACGCCCGCTGATATGCGCACGTTGGGTAAAATCACGTTGGCTGACGGCTCGCGCCATCGCCAATAGCTGTTTCCATGGTTCCAGCAGACGTACGCGTAGCCAGATAATGGTGAAGACCAGCAGTAAGGCCATAAATGCCGCCATCAGGCGATGTAGCAGGACGACGCGTTCAATGCGTAATTCGGTGGTATGGTCGAAGGCGGTAACCAGCTTATCCAATCCAACAACAAAGCGCGTTACATCTTGCGCTACCGCATCAGGCGTTTGCGCGTGGGCAAGCCCTGGCGCCAGCTCAGTGTGCCAGTAATCCTGTAATGCTTTTAACTGCGCCTGTTGTCCATCGCGCTGTGCGGCCCGCGTTAACTCTGGACTAAACGCCGTTTTCTCCATTTCATCCAGTAGCGGTTGATCGTCGGCTTCCAGGGGTACCGCCGCCAGCAGACGATAACTCTGCATACGCAGCGAGCCGGCTTTGTTAATTGCATGGGCGCTACCCTGAACGCCCTGAACCAGCCAACCGGAGACAGCCATGCCTGCCACGCCGATGGCAGTAGACAATAAAACAATCAGCGCCACCTGGTTGACCAGCGTAAGCGGGGAGAGACAACGTTTAAACATAGTGACTTGTTCCTTCGGGTCTTCGTAGAACAGAAACCCTTTTGAATAACGGTTCTGCTGCAGGCAGTGGCGTTATTCTCGGCGATACACTGGAGTATACCCATACCTCAAACGGGCTACCTCTTAATTGCCAGTCAAGGGGGGGGTCATGGGTCGGGGGGAGTAGAAGACGACAGAAGCGTGAAAAACCACATCTTTTTTACCGAAGTAATGTACTCATTTAGGGTGATGATAAATTTTAGGCATGAATAATGACACCTTTTCCTTTGATTTATATCAACTTACCTCCAGCTGTAAACCCTAAGGTTGCAGGCATCGAAACAAGTATCAGAGGTGTCTATGAGTCACTCATCTGCCCCGGAAAGGGCATCTGGAGCTGTAATTACAGAATGGCGGCCGGAAGATCCTGTCTTCTGGCAACAGCGTGGTCAACGAATCGCCAGCCGTAACCTGTGGATTTCCGTCCCTTGCTTGCTGCTGGCGTTTTGCGTGTGGATGTTATTTAGCGCCGTGGCGGTGAACTTACCGAAAGTCGGCTTTAATTTCACCACGGAGCAATTGTTCATGTTGACGGCGTTGCCGTCGGTTTCCGGCGCGCTGCTGCGTGTGCCGTACTCCTTTATGGTTCCCCTGTTTGGTGGACGCCGCTGGACGGCATTCAGCACCGGTATCCTGATCGTCCCATGCGTATGGTTAGGTTTTGCGGTGCAGGATACCACCACGCCATTTAGTACCTTTATTATTATCTCCTTACTGTGCGGTTTTGCTGGTGCGAACTTTGCATCAAGCATGGCGAATATCAGCTTCTTCTTTCCAAAACAAAAGCAGGGCGGTGCGCTGGGTCTGAACGGTGGTCTGGGCAACATGGGGGTCAGCGTAATGCAGTTGGTTGCTCCGCTGGTGGTCTCACTGTCAATCTTCGCTGCATTTGGTAGCCAGGGCGTTGAGCAACCGGATGGCACGCAGTTGTATCTGGCAAACGCCGCATGGATTTGGGTTCCGTTCCTCGCTGTGCTGACGCTGGCTGCATGGTTTGGTATGAACGAACTGGCAACCTCAAAAGCGTCTCTGAAAGCGCAATTGCCGGTGCTAAAGCGCGGGCACCTGTGGATCATGAGCCTGTTGTATCTGGCAACCTTCGGGTCATTTATCGGCTTCTCAGCCGGTTTCGCGATGCTGTCAAAAACGCAGTTTCCTGAGGTACAGATCCTGCATTACGCCTTCTTTGGCCCGCTGATTGGCGCGCTGGCGCGCTCAGCTGGCGGTGCAATTTCTGACCGCCTGGGCGGAACTCGCGTGACGCTGGTGAACTTCGTGCTGATGGCTCTCTTCAGTGCCTTGCTGTTCCTGACGCTGCCAACCAATGGCGTAGGGGGCAACTTTACCGCTTTCTTCGCGGTGTTCCTGGCACTGTTCCTGACGGCCGGTCTGGGCAGTGGTTCAACCTTCCAGATGATCTCCGTTATCTTCCGCAAGCTGACGATGGACAGAGTGATAGCGGAAGGCGGGTCAGAAGAGAAGGCGATGCGTGAAGCGGCAACCGACACTGCGGCTGCGCTCGGTTTTATCTCTGCCATTGGCGCGATTGGCGGCTTCTTTATCCCCAAAGCATTTGGTACTTCCCTGGCGTTAACGGGCTCACCTGTTGATGCGATGAAAGTCTTTGTGATCTTCTATGTCGCCTGCGTGGTTATCACTTGGGCGGTGTACGGACGTCATTCTAAAAAGTAAAAAAGTGGTATACACAAAATCATTCGAATTGCGTCAAGGCGGCAAGTGAGAAATCCCCAGGAGCTTACTGTAGTAAGTGACTGGGGAGAACGAGCGCAGCCAACGCAGAGGCAGTTTGAAGGATGAAGTGTAGGTTGATTATCCATTGCGCGGCGTTAGACCGCGCTTTTTTTTGCCTGCTATTAGTTACAACATACTCTTGTGTTGTGACATGACAACATCCTGTGAGAACGGTGCTCGCAATATGCCTGGCAGGGGGGATACCCCTTAATACCCACTTATAAAGAATTTAACATTTACATGATAAGTGGATTTTAAAAAGTTATTTAAATTCAATGCTTTAATTAATTCAGTGATATCCCACTTAGGGGGTATGTGAAAAACACCCCTCATTTTTCATCCCTGTCTGCCTTGATCGTTATCAATTCTCACGCCCTTTCAGAGCGTTACCTTCGCTGGCAAATAAGCAATGTCGATTTATCAGAGAGCCGTCAGGCTCCTACAGGAGAAAACCGATGAGTAAATTCCTGGACCGGTTTCGCTACTTCAAGCAGAAGGGCGAAACCTTTGCCGATGGGCACGGCCAGCTTCTCAATACCAACAGGGACTGGGAGGACGGATATCGCCAGCGTTGGCAGCATGACAAAGTCGTGCGTTCAACCCACGGCGTAAACTGCACCGGTTCATGCAGCTGGAAAATCTATGTGAAAAATGGTCTGGTGACCTGGGAAACCCAGCAAACTGACTACCCACGCACCCGTCCAGATATGCCAAACCACGAGCCTCGCGGCTGCCCGCGTGGTGCGAGCTATTCCTGGTATCTCTACAGCGCTAACCGTCTGAAATACCCGCTGATGCGCAAACGTCTGATGAAGATGTGGCGTGAAGCCAAAAAACTGCACAGCGATCCGGTAGATGCCTGGGCATCCATTATCGAAGACGCCGACAAAGCAAAAAGCTTCAAACAAGCGCGTGGTCGTGGCGGCTTCGTTCGCTCCTCCTGGCAGGAAGTCAATGAACTGATTGCCGCTTCTAACGTGTACACCATCAAAACCTATGGTCCTGACCGCGTCGCAGGCTTCTCGCCGATCCCGGCGATGTCGATGGTTTCTTACGCATCCGGCGCACGCTATATGTCGCTGATTGGCGGTACCTGCCTGAGCTTCTATGACTGGTACTGCGACCTGCCGCCGGCTTCTCCGCAAACCTGGGGCGAACAGACCGACGTCCCTGAATCCGCTGACTGGTACAACTCCAGCTACATTCTTGCATGGGGTTCTAACGTCCCGCAGACCCGTACTCCGGATGCGCACTTCTTTACTGAAGTTCGCTATAAAGGCACCAAAACGGTAGCGATTACGCCGGACTACGCGGAAATCGCCAAACTGTGCGACCTGTGGCTGGCGCCGAAGCAGGGGACCGATGCGGCGATGGCAATGGCGATGGGTCACGTCATGTTGCGCGAGTTCCACCTCGATAACCCGAGCCAGTACTTCACCGACTACGTTCGTCGTTATACTGACATGCCAATGCTGGTGATGCTCGAAGAGCGCGACGGCTATTATGCTGCTGGTCGTATGCTGCGTGCAGCGGATCTGGTTGACTCTCTGGGCCAGGAAAATAACCCGGAATGGAAAACCGTCGCTATCAACAGCAACGGTGAAATGGTTGCGCCAAACGGTTCAATTGGTTTCCGTTGGGGCGAAAAGGGTAAATGGAACCTCGAGCAGCGCGACGGTACATCGGGCGATGAAACCGAACTGCAACTCAGTCTGCTCGGTAGCCAGGATGACATCGCTGAAGTCGGCTTCCCCTATTTTGGCGGCGAAGGTACCGAACACTTCAATAAAGTTGAACTGGAAAACATTCTGCTGCACAAATTGCCGGTTAAACGTCTGCAACTGGCCGACGGTTCTACCGCGCTGGTGACGACCGTTTACGATCTGACCATGGCCAACTACGGTCTGGAACGCGGTCTGAACGATGAAAACTGTGCAACCAGCTACGATGACCTGAAAGCGTATACGCCGGCATGGGCAGAGAAAATTACCGGTGTATCGCGCGCTCAAATCGTGCGCATCGCCCGCGAATTTGCGGATAACGCCGATAAAACGCACGGTCGTTCGATGATTATCGTCGGTGCAGGTCTGAACCACTGGTACCACCTCGATATGAACTATCGCGGCCTGATCAATATGCTGGTGTTCTGCGGCTGTATCGGCCAGAGCGGCGGTGGTTGGGCCCACTATGTCGGGCAGGAAAAACTGCGCCCGCAAACCGGCTGGCAGCCGCTGGCGTTTGCGCTGGACTGGCAGCGTCCGCCTCGTCATATGAACAGCACCTCTTACTTCTATAACCACTCCAGCCAATGGCGCTATGAGACGGTTACCGCACAGGAATTGCTGTCCCCGATGGCAGACAAATCCCGTTATAGCGGTCATTTGATTGACTTCAACGTTCGCGCTGAACGAATGGGGTGGTTACCGTCTGCACCGCAGTTAGGGACTAACCCGCTGCGTATCGCTGAAGAAGCGCAGAAAACCGGCATGACGCCGGTGGATTACACCGTTAACGCCCTGAAAGACGGTTCTCTTCGCTTTGCGGCGGAACAGCCGGAAAACGGCAAAAACCATCCGCGTAACCTGTTTATCTGGCGTTCCAACCTGCTCGGATCTTCCGGTAAGGGCCACGAGTACATGCTGAAGTACCTGCTGGGTACTGAACACGGTATTCAGGGGAAAGATCTCGGCCAGCAGAGCGGCGTGAAGCCAGAAGAAGTGGAATGGCAGGACAACGGACTGGACGGCAAGCTGGATCTGGTGGTGACGCTGGACTTCCGTCTGTCGAGTACCTGTCTGTATTCCGATATCGTGCTGCCGACCGCAACCTGGTATGAAAAAGACGACATGAATACCTCGGATATGCATCCGTTTATTCATCCGTTGTCTGCCGCCGTTGACCCGGCCTGGGAATCGAAGAGCGACTGGGAAATCTATAAAGCCATCGCGAAGAAATTCTCTGAAGTGTGCGTGGGCCACCTCGGTAAAGAAACCGACGTTGTTACGCTGCCGATTCAGCACGACTCCGCCGCTGAGCTGGCGCAGCCGCTGGACGTGAAGGACTGGAAAAAAGGTGAGTGCGACCTGATTCCTGGCGTTACCGCGCCGCACATCATGACCGTAGAGCGTGATTATCCGGCAACCTATGAACGCTTTACCTCCATCGGCCCGCTGATGGAAAAAATCGGTAACGGCGGGAAAGGGATTGCTTGGAATACCCAGAGCGAAATGGATCTGCTGCGTAAGCTCAACTACACCAAGGCTGAAGGCCCGGCGAAAGGCCAGCCCTGGCTTAATACCGCCATTGATGCCGCCGAGATGATCCTCACCCTGGCGCCGGAAACTAACGGTCAGGTAGCCGTTAAAGCCTGGGCTGCGCTGAGTGAATTTACCGGTCGTGACCATACGCATCTGGCGCTGAATAAAGAAGACGAAAAAATTCGTTTCCGCGATATACAGGCGCAGCCGCGCAAAATTATCTCCAGCCCGACATGGTCAGGCCTGGAAGATGAACATGTGTCTTATAACGCCGGTTATACCAACGTTCATGAGCTGATCCCATGGCGTACGCTGTCTGGTCGCCAGCAGTTGTATCAGGATCACCAGTGGATGCGTGATTTCGGTGAAAGCCTGCTGGTTTACCGTCCGCCAATCGATACCCGTTCAGTGAAAGCGGTGATCGGCGAGAAGTCTAACGGTAACCCGGAAAAAGCGCTCAACTTCCTGACGCCGCACCAGAAATGGGGTATCCACTCCACCTACAGCGACAACCTGCTGATGCTGACGTTGTCACGCGGTGGTCCGATCGTCTGGATGAGTGAAACGGATGCGAAAGACCTGGGTATCGAAGATAACGACTGGATCGAGGTCTTCAACAGCAACGGTGCATTAACTGCCCGCGCTGTTGTCAGCCAGCGTGTGCCGGCCGGGATGACCATGATGTACCACGCGCAGGAACGTATTGTTAACCTGCCGGGTTCAGAAATCACCCAGCAGCGCGGCGGGATCCACAACTCGGTGACCCGTATTACGCCGAAACCGACCCATATGATCGGCGGCTATGCACAGTTGGCCTACGGCTTTAACTACTACGGCACCGTCGGTTCAAACCGCGATGAGTTCGTCGTTGTACGTAAGATGAAGAACATTAACTGGTTGGATGGCGAAGGCAATGACCAGGTACAGGAGAGCGTAAAATGAAAATTCGTTCACAAGTCGGCATGGTGCTGAATCTTGATAAGTGCATCGGCTGCCACACCTGTTCAGTGACCTGTAAAAACGTCTGGACCAGCCGTGAAGGTATGGAGTACGCCTGGTTCAATAACGTGGAAAGTAAGCCTGGCGTCGGTTTCCCCAATGACTGGGAAAATCAGGAAAAATGGAAGGGCGGCTGGATCCGTAAAATCAACGGTAAACTGCAACCGCGCATGGGTAACCGTGCGCTGCTGCTGGGTAAAATCTTTGCTAACCCGCATCTACCGGGTATGGATGACTACTACGAGCCGTTTGATTTCGACTATCAGAATCTGCACACCGCGCCGGAAGGCAGCAAAGCGCAGCCGATTGCCCGTCCGCGCTCGTTGATTACCGGTCAGCGGATGGACAAAATCACCAGCGGTCCGAACTGGGAAGAAATTCTGGGCGGCGAATTCGAAAAACGCGCCAAAGACCAGAACTTCGAAAACATGCAGAAGGCGATGTACGGCCAGTTCGAAAACACCTTCATGATGTACCTGCCGCGCCTGTGCGAGCACTGCCTTAACCCGGCGTGTGTGGCGACCTGCCCGAGTGGTGCTATCTACAAGCGTGAAGAAGATGGCATCGTGCTGATCGACCAGGACAAGTGCCGCGGCTGGCGTATGTGCATCACCGGCTGCCCGTACAAGAAGATTTACTTCAACTGGAAGAGCGGGAAGTCCGAGAAGTGCATTTTCTGCTACCCGCGTATCGAAGCGGGTCAACCGACCGTTTGCTCCGAAACCTGTGTTGGCCGTATCCGTTATCTCGGCGTACTGCTGTATGACGCAGATGCGATCGAAAGCGCGGCCAGCACTGAGCACGAAAAAGATCTGTACCAGCGTCAACTGGACGTGTTCCTCGATCCGAACGATCCGGCTGTCATTGAACAGGCGCTAAAAGATGGTATTCCACTGAGCGTCATCGATGCTGCACAACAGTCTCCGGTTTACAAAATGGCAATGGACTGGAAGCTGGC